>JBARRT010000184.1:0-47577 GCA_049644365.1 Candidatus Acidiferrum sp.
CTTCCAGCGTTTTTGCGTTGCGAGATAGTAGTGCCCAGAGTGCTCGCATTTCGGACAGACAGGACCCTCCGGCCAACGAAGCTGAGCAACGGTGTCGATGCAAATCTGCTCATCGCTGAAGTACCGAATCGCTTGCTGTAGGGTCTGGGGTTTCATGGGCTGCCTCACTGGCCCAAATCATCCCATATTCCCTTTGGTTAGTCAAGTATATTATTGCCCTTGCGAGGCTTGTTGGAAGTGCGGATTCTAAAGGAGTTATGGGCACATCTTGTTTATAGAAAAGTAACTGGAGTGGACCTGAACGTTTTGAAGGAGTTAGAAGGACCTCATGGCGGGCGCACATGGTTCGCGGGCACAGAGAGATCGTGCCGACTTAACAACACCATTATAGCATATCGGTATAGTATGTCAATGATTACTTATCAGGCTGAGGGGAAAGGAGTTAGAGGGCGGTGGAGGAAAAACTAGAAACTAGAAAGACAAAAATCAGAGGGTGTTTCACCCCATCCAGGCCAGGGGTAAATGAGGCAGGTCTTCGCCGACACTGGCTATTGGATCGCCTTTGTGAATCCGCGGGATCAGATTCATGCGAAGGCCGTCAGCGTAACTCAGCAGCTCGCTTCGGCAAGGATTTTGACCAGCGAAATGGTGCTGGCGGAAGTCCTGAACAGTTTTAGCGATGCTGGTCCGTTGCGCCACGCTGTTGGCAGCATGGTCCAGAGACTGCGCTGCAATCGGGATGTAATCATCGTTCCGCAGACATCGGGACAATCCGAGGGCGCGCTGCGACGCTACAAGCAAGCTGTGGACAAGAGTTGGAGCCTGACCGATTGCGCGAGCTTTCAGGTGATGGAAGCGGAGCACATTCAAGCGGCGTTGACGCTTGACCAGCACTTTGCGCAAGCGGGATTTGAGACGTTGCTGCGCTGAGGGGAGTTGTCCCGCGGTTCGGGGCGAGCCAAGCCTCATAGTGCGGCACACGCTGAATTTCCCGGTATTCCGGATCACTTAGAATCGCTTGCAGCCGCTTAGCCATAGGTACGGTTCTATTTGACTCATCTGACGAGCCAAGGGGAATGAAAAGCGCCTCCGACAAGGTCGGGGCGCGCGGGAAGCAGCGTCATCCCTTCGTGGGGGGAAACTAGGCGGACCTCGCTCAGGGTTCTTCTTCAGTTTGGACGGGTAGTAATCGGAGCCGCGTGCGACCGACTTCTATCGTCAATAATGCGCCGGCTTCGAGTTCGGCTTGCATGTGACGGAGCGCCGCAACTGTTTGCTTGCCAATGAATTCGGCGCTCACATCTTCGCTGCGAATTTGTACCACGCTGGGCTTTTTTCCGTGAGTGACGGCAAGGATTGCACCGAAATCAAGGTCGTGCGTAACAACGACATAGTTGTTCGCCGCCGCAAACGTCATAATCTCGGAGTCACGCGCAGTCGGCTGGCCAACGGCCGACCAGTGCACGGCTTGCCATCCCGAATCGTGGAAGAGGCCGACCCACTTCGGGGACAGATTCATATCCACCAGCAGCTTCATGCACGAGGCAGCGTTACTTCACGGTCTTCTGCGAGCCAAGCGGCGTAACGCAGCGCCTGAAGCACATCCTCGCGCTCCAGATAGGGGTACTCGGTTAGGACATCCTCGATGCTGTGGCCCGCTCCAATCTGGCCCACAATCATTCCCACCGTCACGCGCATGCCCCGGATGCAGGGCTTTCCACCCATGACTTCAGGGTCCTGCGTGATGCGATCCAGTTGTGCCATGCTTTTCTCCAGACGAATCGCTACTATGCCCGAGGATACCATCTCGCGCGCGAATCGATAAGGTGTTGTGGCTGAAGCCTAGTGTCAGGATGTTGCTCGACTTCGCGGGTCGCGAGACTGTGTGCGGGTGCAAATGGCAGGGGTGTGAGCTAAGATGAACGGCGGAGAAGAAAATTCATGAGCGTGACCCTACCGGGAGCAGCGACGGAAGCGGGATTGTCGAGAGGGCCGTTTCGCGCGCCGCGGGGGACGGAGATTTCCTGCAAAGGGTGGCAGCAGGAGGCGGCGCTGCGGATGCTGCTGAACAACCTTGATCCGGAGGTGGCGGAGAAGCCGCAAGACCTGGTGGTTTATGGCGGGACGGGAAAAGCGGCGCGGAATTGGGAATGTTTTCATGCGATTGTGCGGTCGCTGAAGGCGCTGGAGGCGGACGAGACGCTGCTGGTGCAATCGGGAAAGCCGGTGGCGGTGTTTCGAACGCATGAGTATGCGCCGCGGGTGCTGCTGTGCAATTCGAATCTGGTGGGACATTGGAATAATTGGGACCGCTTCCATGAACTGGACCGCGCGGGATTGATGATGTACGGGCAGATGACCGCGGGGAGCTGGATTTACATCGGCACGCAGGGAATTTTGCAAGGAACGTACGAGACGTTTGCGGCGGCGGCGAAGAAACATTTCGGCGGGAATCTAGCAGGAAAGCTGGTTGTGACCGGCGGCATGGGGGGCATGGGGGGAGCGCAGCCGCTGGCGGCGACGATGAATGGCGCGGCGTTCCTGGGAATTGACGTGGACCCGGAACGCATCAAGAAGCGGCTGAAGACGGGCTACTGCGACGTGATGGTGACTTCGCTGGACGAGGCACTGCGAATTCTGAAAAATGCGGTGCGCAAGGGCGAAGCGACTTCGGTCGGGCTGGTGGGCAATTGCGCGGACTTGATTCCGGAGCTGGCGAAGCGCGGCGTGGTGCCGGATTTGCTGACGGACCAGACGAGCGCGCACGATCCCATCGGCGGATACGTACCGAACGGGATGACATTGGATGTGGCGCTGGAGCTGCGGAAGAAGAATCCCGAAGAATACAAGAAGCGCTCGATGGCGGCGATGGCGCAGCACGTCCAGGGGATGCTGGATTTGCAGAAGCTGGGCGCGGTGACGTTTGATTACGGGAACAACATTCGAACATTTGCGTTCGAACAAGGCGTGAAAAATGCGTACGACTTTCCAGGATTTGTGCCGGCGTACATCCGGCCGATCTTTTGCGAAGGCAAGGGACCGTTCCGGTGGGCGGCGCTTTCCGGAGAAGCTTCGGACATCGCGCGGACGGATCAACTAGTGCTGGAACTTTTTCCGCAGAACGAGCAGTTGGCGCGCTGGATCAAGCTGGCGCAGAAGCGGGTGAAGTTTCAGGGGCTGCCGTCGCGCATCTGCTGGCTGGGCTACGGCGAGCGCGACAGGTTCGGACTGGCGCTGAATGATCTGGTGGCCAAGGGCGAATTGAAGGCGCCGGTAGTGATGGGGCGCGATCATCTGGATTGCGGGTCGGTGGCGTCTCCCTTTCGCGAGACGGAAGCGATGCTGGATGGGTCGGACGCGATTGCCGACTGGCCGCTGCTGAACGCGCTGATCAATACGGCGAGCGGCGCGTCGTGGGTTTCGATTCACAACGGCGGCGGCGTGGGAATTGGTTATTCGCAACATTCGGGACAGGTGACCGTCGCGGATGGAACAAAAGAGATGGCGAAACGCATCGAGCGCGTGCTTACGAATGATCCCGGGATGGGCGTGGTGCGGCATGTGGATGCCGGGTATCCCGAAGCCATTGATTTCGCCAAGAAAAAGGGCGTCAAAGTACCGATGCGATAGAGCTGGACGGCTTGCTGGTAAGATCACGCTTTCACGCGGCACCCTTTCCAGCCTGGACTTGCATCGAATTCACGAAGTGAGAGGAGGAGCCATGCACGTCATTTTGGGAGCGACAGGACACACGGGTTCGGTGGCTGCGCGGAGATTGCTTGACAAGGGCAAGAAAGTCCGCGTGATTGGACGCGACATCAAGAAGTTGGCGCCATTTGTGAGCCAAGGCGCAGACGCTTTTCCAGCGGATGTTCTCGATACGAATGTGTTGAGCCGGGCGTTCGCGGGAGCGGAAGGAGTCTACGTTCTGATTCCGCCGGCGATGACTCATCCGGATTTCCGGACGTATCAAGATCAAGTGACGGAGTCGATCGCGAAGGCACTGGAAAAGGGAGGCGTCACGCGTGCGGTGACGCTGAGCAGCGTCGGCGCGGACAAGCCGGATAAGACGGGGCCGGTCATTGGCTTGCACAACATGGAAAAGCGGCTGGCGCAAATCAAGGGACTGAACGCGCTGCATCTGCGCGCTGGGTACTTCATGGAGAACACGCTGGCGCAAACCGGCATCATCAAATCATTCGGCATGATGGCAGGGCCAGTTCGCGCGGATGTTCCGGTGCCAATGATTGCAACGCGAGATATTGGCGTGGCGGCCGCAGAGGCGCTGTTGCGATTGGACTTCGAGGGGCAGAACACGCAGGAATTGCTGGGGCCGCGAGACGTGACTTACACGGAAGCGGCCAAAATTATCGGCACGGCGATCGGGAATTCGAGCCTTGCTTACATGCAGTTGCCGGATGAGCAGGTAATCCAGGCCATGACGGGGATGGGAATTTCCAGGAACATGGCGGAGCTGCTTTGCGAGATGTCTGCCTCGCTGAACAACGGATACATGAAGCCGCTGGAGCCGCGGTCCGCGAAGAATACGACGCCGACTACGTTTGAGACTTTTGTGGAGGAAGTGTTTTTGCCGGCGTTTAAGGGACAAGCGGCCAGCGCGTGAAAAACGGGACAGGCAGGAATGCCTGTCCTACTTGCAGGCGTGCAGGATTGCTGTGCGTCCGGCATAATAGGTAAGACTTGCCGGGTTCCCTTCTCATTACCGGGGCATCACAGCTCTTGACCTTGCGCGGGCGCGGTCCGCGGAGGGGCAATTCCCTTTCCAACCTAGGGATCATCGAAGATGGCGCGCTGCTGGTGCGCGATGGCGTGATCGCGGCGGTGGGAACGCGCGCGCAGGTCGAAGCGCCGCCGGAGGCGCGCGCGGCGGAGAAATTGGATCTCGGCGGGCGGGTGGCGCTGCCGGGATTCGTGGATTCGCACACCCACTTGATTCACGCGGCGAGCCGCGCGGAAGAATACGAGCTGAAGATTGAAGGGGCGAGCTACGAAGAGATTGCGCGGAAGGGCGGAGGGATCCTGAATTCAGTGAAGAAGCTGCGCGCGGCGACGTCGGAGGCTTTGAAGAAGCGCGCAGCGGCGGCGTTGAAAAAGTTTGCGGCGTACGGCACCACGACGGTCGAAGCGAAGAGCGGGTATGGGCTCGATGTCGCTAGCGAACTGAAGATTCTGCGACTGCACAAAGAATTAGCGGCGGAACAGCCACTGGAAATTGTGTCCACCTTCCTGGGGGCGCACGTGGTGCCCGGGGAATTCCGGGGAAAGGCGGACGGGGCGGAAAAATATATCGCGCTGTTGACGGAGAAACTGATGCCGGAAGTGGCGAGCCAAAAGCTGGCGGAATTCTGCGATGTGTTTTGCGATCGCGGGGCGTTCACGCGGGCGCAATCGAAACGAATTCTCGAAGCCGGAAAGAAATACGGAATGGCGCCGCGGTTGCATGCGGAACAATTGTCCCGGACCGGTGCGGCGCAACTGGCCCTGGAGCTTGGGGCAGCGAGCTGCGATCACCTCGAGCAGGTGAACAAGAGCGATATTCATGCGCTGGGAAAATCGGGGACGGTGGCGACGCTGCTGCCGGGATGCGATTTTCATCTGGGATTGCAGAAATATGCGCCCGCGCGGGAGCTGATTGATGCGGGAGCGATTGTATCGCTCGCAACAGACTACAACCCGGGAACGAGCCCGACACTGAGCATGCCCATGATTTTGTCGCTGGCGTGCACGCAACTGCGGATAAGGCCGTCGGAGGCCATTGCGGCGGCGACGATCAATGCGGCTTATGCGCTGCGGCGAGAAAACAACATTGGCTCCCTGGAAGTTGGCAAACAAGCGGACATCACCGTATTCGAAGTGGCCGACTACCGGGAAATTCCTTATTATTTTGGTGTGGACCACTGCTGGATGACGGTGAAGCGTGGGCGCGTAATCCATGTCTCCAAACAGTCCCCAATCTAATTACTCGAAAAAGCCCATCAAGCGTGTGCGGCTGCTGAGGATTGCGCCGCCGAAAGCGAAGGGGCTGTTCGAGGAATATTTTTACGGATTTTTGGTGGTGATTTTTCTGGCGCTCTTCATCCTGCTCAAAGCGGGGGGAACGGACACTTCCACTGCGCTGATCGTGGGACTGTGGGTGGCGGGACTCACCTGGTTCGCGCGGCAGTTGAAGGGCTACTTCAAGGAAAAATCGGAGCCTGCGGCGAAAAAGAAGCGCGTTGAAGCAACGAAGACTGCCGCTCAGCCCGCCAAAATGCCGACTCAACCGATCCTGAAGCCGATGATCGGGCCGCAATGGCCGCTGAAAACCGGGGGGACGCCGGGGCGGGCCAAGCCCAATCCTGCGCCGCCAAACGGTAAGAGCAAGCCAGCGTTCGTGTACGAACGGCCGACACTGCCGGACCGCAAACCAAAACTTCCGGCGAACTGGCCCGGACAACCACCCAAGAAGGGAACCGGGCAACAGAACAAGAAACCAAAACGATGAAACGACTGATCGAGTGCGTGCCGAATTTTTCCGAGGGCCGCGATGCCGCGAAGGTGGACGCGATTGTTGAGGCGATGAGCGGAGTACCCGGGGTGTACGTGCTGGACCGGGAGATGGACGCAGACCACAACCGATCCGTGGTAACGCTGGCGGGCGAGCCGGAGGCGGTAGCCGAAGCAGCGCTGCGAGGCACGGGCAAAGCGATGGAATTGATTGACCTGACGAAGCATACCGGGGCTCATCCGCGCGTGGGTGCGACGGATGTGCTGCCGTTCATTCCCATCGAGGGCGTGACGATCGAGGATTGCGTAGCGCTGGCGCGGCGCGTGGGCGAGGAAATCTGGAAGAGGTTTCGAATACCGGTATTTTTTTATGAAGCGGCGGCTACGCGGCCGGACCGGGTCAACCTGGAAAATGTGCGGCGCGGCCAGTTCGAGGGGCTGCGCGAAGAGTTGAAGAAGAATCATGAGCGCCAACCGGATGTCGGCGAGCCAAAGCTGCATCCGACGGCAGGCGTGACGGTGGTAGGCGCACGCAAGTTTCTGATTGCGTACAACGTCAATCTGAATACGTCCGACGTGGGCATCGCGAACAAGATTGCGAAGGCGATTCGTTACTCGTCGGGCGGATTGCGCTACGTGAAATCGATGGGCGTAGACCTGAAAGGGCGCAACCTGGCGCAAGTTTCGATTAACCTGACGGATTTTGAGCAGACGCCGATGCACCGCGTCTACGAAATGGTGAAGCGCGAGGCGGAGCGGTATGGGGTGATGCCGGTGGGCAGCGAAATCGTCGGACTGATTCCGAAAAAAGCGATTGAGATGGCCGCGGACTTTTTTTTGCAACTGGAAAATTTCTCACCGGCACAGGTATTCGAAAACAAGCTGGGGGCCGCGCTGAGCGGCGCGCCGCTGGAGGGCGCGAAGGAAGGAAAGCTCGCGGGGCTCACGCGGCCGTTTCTGGATGCCGTGGCTGCGCCCGCGGCGACTCCGGGCGGAGGAAGTGTGTCGGCGTTCGCGGGGGCGATGGGGGCGGCACTGGGGCAGATGGTCGCGGGCCTCTCGAGGAAGAAAAAGTCGCAGGCAATGCATGTGGACAAGCTTTCCGCGGCGCTGGACGAATTACGTCGCAGCGCGAATGAACTTACGAATGCGATCGATCGCGACGCGGAGTCGTACGGCGCGGTGATGGCGGCGTTCAAATTGCCGCAGGGAAATGCGGAAGAATCCCGGGGGCGCGAGGAAGCGATTCAGGCAGCTACGAAAGGCGCGGCCGAAGTGCCGATGCAAGTGGCTAAGCGGAGTGTTGCACTTTTCGAACGCCTGGGACAACTGGAAGCTATCACGGCCGCATCCATGAAGTCAGACTTGCAAGTAGCGAAATTGATGGCCGTCGCAGGGGCGCGCGGGGCGCTGGCCAACGTGGAAATTAACCTCGATGGAATTAAGGACGCGGCGTACGTCTCATCGATGCGTGCGAAAATAACGGCACTGCGGGAACGCCTGGGCGATGCGCCGCGGGTCACAAGCGCGTAGAATGGAATTTCCCTCTGCCCCGATCGAAAGGAGCACCACATGAAACTGACCACGGCTTTCAGCAGACTCGTGGCCGCAGGCATTCTAGTTGCAATGGCGCTGATGATTCCGCTGCAGGTTCGGGCAGACCGTCTGGGCTCCGATAAAATCGCACTCTTCCCCAAGGAAGTCGGCGAATTTGCCTACGCGGACCTGAAAAAGGCGCGCACGCTCAAGTGGTTTCCGCAACTAAAGGAGCAACTGCTTCCGGAACGGTTCCGCCAATTCGAAAAGTTTCTAGCGTCGGCGGGAGTGGACCCAAATTCGCAGGTGGATGAACTGGCGTGGGCGCTGGTGCCCGAAGGGCTGACGGCGAAGACCGAAGGAACCGGCTCGGCGGCAGTGCCGACCGGGGAACAGATTGTCGGCGTGGCGCTCGGAACTTACAATCCGAGCTCGACGGAAGCGTACTTCAAACAGCAGAAACTGCCGACCTTCAAGGCGCGCGGCTACACGATGTTTGCATTTGGAACGGGGTCGGGACCGAATGACCTTTTTTTTCTATTCCTTGATTCGAGCACGGCGGCTTTTGGCCACCGGTCCATACTCGAGAAAATGATCGAGGTGCGGTTTGGCACCGAAGAAGGGCTGCTGCGCAATGACAAACTCTTCCCGCTCATCAATGAGGCGAACGGGTCGGGCGTGGTCTGGGCCGTGCTGAATCCGGCGTACACGCGGCTGGCGATGCAGCAGCTTGCTCCGGAAGTGCAACAGTTCCCCGAAGCGGCAAAACTCTTGCTGCGCATGCAAAACATGATCATCAACGTGGACGCAAGCAGCAGCATCGATGGCAAGTTCCAGGCGGTGTGCGGATCGACGGAAGACGCCAATACGCTGGGACAACTGCTGCAAATGGGCTTGATGTACAAGCAATATCAAGCCAAGAATGACAACCCGGATATGGCCCAGCTTCTTAGCCAGGCGAGCATCATTCCCGCGGGGGACCGCGTGATGGTGCGCATGACACTGAATGACGATCAGATCACTGCGCTGATCCGGAAAAATACGTTCGCGTTCAAAATGTAGGATTCATAGAAAACTACAACACAGGGTGAGCAGGGCCAGGCAGCGACGCGGTCTGGCCCTTCCCGTTTGGCGCCAAAGGCTAAATGCCGGGAGGGATTTTTCCGATGTATTTCGTCAAGCGCGTCACGGATTCTCCGCCATGCGTTTCGTACTGGACGCGGTCGACGCCAACGAAGGGACTCGCGCGGGCTTCACCGCCGCCGGGTCGCGCGGCGAATCCGGCGATGGAATCAAGCCCCACGGCCGGCGAAGCATCACCATGATGGGATAGAGCGACTTCGATTCGGTCCGCGAAGCCCGTGAGCTTGACTTGCAAATGGGGTTGCTCTGCGGTTAAGGAATGGAAGATTTCGACGCAAGCAGCGACGACGGAAGACTGCAATTGTGCGACGGCGTTGTCCTTTAGCCCCGCAGCGTCGGCGAGAAAGCGCGCTGCGCCGCCGACCGCTGCGGCCAAACGAGCATCGGCGTCAATCTGTAAGCGGAAGCTCTTGAGTTCAGTGGCCACGGCTGCTGGCTAAAGAGACGTCGCAGGCTTCCCGGCAATCCGGGCAATAGTAGAGACCGTCCATGCAGAGGCGCACATTGTGCTGTCCTTTGCAGATCGTGCAGTACCTTTCACAAGTGCAGCGCTCTTCCGGCAAATCACACTGCATGCAGACGGTAGGAGCTTGCATAGGCCCTCCGTGAAAACTGTACCTGAGCCGTGGAGTCGCGGCAAGACGAAGGTCTGAAGGATACGCCGAGTCGTTTACCTCCTCCGCCGCATATTCCGGTAACGCCCTCTTGGCCTGTTTCAGCGGACACACGAATGGGTAGGAGTTATGGCACCTGGATGCGGTAGAGGTTTCGGCGAGTATTCTGGCGTGTGTAGGCGTAGAGGGAGGGGCTTACGGCCGAGGCCACGAACCCGGGGAGCACGACAGCAGTTTTTAGGTTCGTGACGTCCTCCTTTCGCGCAATTCCAGCCGGCGGTAACCTCGGAAGTCCCGAGTCACGCAGCACTGGTAGAGCGTGGGTGCTCTCGGACAGTTCCGGGAAGTGGACGTACATGAATTTTTCAGTGATGTCCCAGTTTAGCAGGCAATAGCCCAGGCACAATGGCACTACCTTGTTTCCATCCATCTCAAATGCTTTGATCGCAATCGTGTGCTCTTGATCGGGATTCGGTAAGCTCGCAACGATCCAACGGCCGTCCGGCGAAACCGCTACGGCATCTAATATGCGTTCCGTTGTTATCTTGCGGCGGCCTGTTCCATCTCCTTTCATGCGGTAGATAAAGTTCGAGCTGCCTTCGATTGCTCGAAAAACAAGATCGCCTTCCGGTAGAAAATGTGGAGAATCTTCGCTTGCCGTTGAGGAGATGCGCACCGGGGACGTACGACGATTCGTTGGCGCAACCCACAGGCTGGAATGGCCGCTCTGGTCATTGACGGCGAACGCTACTGCCTTTCCATCCCGGGAAACTGAGTAGCCCGCCATTGAGTAACCCGGTAGGAGCCTCTCCACTTTTCCGCTGTTTAGCTCCGTCACCCACAATTCGTAACCGTGCGTTTGGCCATTAGCCATCAAGAAATAGAGGTTGTTTCCATCCGGGGAAAACGAAGGCGCCACGGCATTTCCTTCCGAGGAGATCTGATGGTCGCCGTCCTTGTCATGCAACCACACCGTACTGTCCTGCGAGCCGACAGACGTAATGAATGACTTGCCGTCAGGGGCCATGGCAATCCCTTCCTGGGAGGTCGGGCCGAAAGTCACTTGCTCAGGCTCTCCGCCAGGAAAACGCTGTCGCCAGATATGAGAATCGTCGGTGTCTGCAGCGACGTACAGCCATTTACCATTGGGGGACCAAGCGCCTGACATGCAGGCACCACCGGGAGGACCAACGACGCGGACGTCGCCATTGCCATGGAAGGGAACAACTCGGCACGGTAAAATTCTGCCACGACTATCCATTTCAACGACCAACACCCACCGTCCGTCCGGGGAAAGATACGAATGATGAGCCATGCTGCGCTCACCAATGGGCAGGTAGATGTCGCGGCCGTGCCCGCGGCCCTCGTCTGTGGTTACAACTGCCATGTGCAATCCTTCTTTGATCTCAGAAAAGAGCAGCCGCTTCCCAGCTTCGATCCAAGTCAAAGACGAAGCATTAGGTAGGAGAACGTGAGGATCGCCGCCGAGAACAGGCACCTCCCATGTGTCAAAAGGTACGGCCGTACCGTACGCAACGCGCGAGCTATCCGGAGAGAAGGTCGGGCTTAATTTCTGCGTGGCGTCGCGGGTAAGTTGGACGGGCTGGCCGTCGGGCAGGAACTTGACATAGATTTGTCCCGGGCCGAAGAATGAATTACTTCCACGGATGAATGTAAGCATCCGTCCGTCAGGAGACAAAGCCGGGTAGACAGCAGAGTCGGTAAAAAATGTGAGTTGCTCCCACTCCTTGCTAACAGGAGGACTACTCCGAGATGAACGATACAGCAGAAACGCTCCTGCCGCGCCCGCTAACACAAGGAACGCCGCCGCGACATAGTAGCCTCGTCGTCTCCGGTCTGTTGCTGTTACCTTCGAGGATGCAGGCAGTGCTTCCAGATCGACGTGTTCCGTTTGTCCGGAAGGCAATGCCCGCGAGTGCCCCGAACTGCTGTCGCGTTGCAGGCGCTGCAATTCCGCACGCAGGTCGGACGCGTGCTGACAGCGGAGAGCAGGATCTTTCTCGAGCGCCCGGTTGATTATTTCCTCCAGCTTCGCCGGCAGATCAGGATTCAGGCGCACGGGCGCCACAGGCTCCCGATTCAGGATGGCGTCGAAAATGACGCCGGAAGTATCTCCTCGAAACGGCAACGCACCTGTGGCCATCTCATAGAGCACCACGCCGAGCGAGAAGAGATCGGTCCGGGCATCCAGTTCCTTGCCGCGCACCTGCTCCGGCGACATATAAGCGATCGTGCCTACCGCAGTACCGGGGCTGGTCAGCAATTCTCCCGCCGTTGCGGTTGGCAGCGCAGAGACACCTTCGGCGAGATTGGCAACCTTCGCCAAGCCAAAATCGAGAACTTTGGCATGCCCGCGCTTGGTGACAAAAATGTTAGCTGGCTTGATGTCGCGGTGGATGATGCCCTCAGCGTGGGCAGCGTCAAGCGCATCTGCAATTTCGATCGCCAGAGAGAGCAGGGTTTCCAGCTCCATGGGGCGGCTTCCGATGCGGTGCCTGAGTGTCGTGCCCTCGAGGTATTCCATGGCAATGAATGCCTGGGCCTTATCTTCGCCGACGTCGTAAATGGTGCAGATGTTGGGATGATTCAGGGCCGAGGCAGCTTTGGCTTCGCGGCCGAATCGGCTCAGGGCTTGCGGGTCCCTGGCAACATTGTCAGGCAGAAACTTCAGAGCGACAAAGCGATCCAGGCGGGTGTCCTGTGCTTTGTAGACCACGCCCATGCCTCCGCCACCGAGCTTCTCGATAATGCGGTAATGCGAGATGGTCAGTCCGATCAGAGATGAGGAATCAGGCATTTCGCGCTCATCTTAGGTTTTGTCCGGAGGCAAGTCAACGGAGCCAAAATCCATGCGACACGGCTCCTCTTGCCGGTTTCTTTGACCCGTTTGTGCGTGCATGCTAGTATCAATTTCTCTCGAGCACTTGGAATGGAATCCGTCACAACTCCTCCCATTAGCGAGCTTCGCAAGACGGCGCTGAACGCAATCCACCGCCGCCTGGGCGCAAAGATGGTGAATTTCGGCGGCTGGGACATGCCGGTGGAATACCCGTCGAGCGGCGGGTTGATCGCGGAACACAAAGCAGTGCGCGGGAGTGTGGGCATTTTTGACGTCAGCCACATGGGCGACATTCGAATCCGCAGCGGCAAGAAGCCCGGAGGAGCGCTGGCGGCCGTGCAGCACATCAGCATGAATGACGCGTTGAAGCTGGCCATCGGCCAGGCGCATTATTCCGCGATGCTCTACCCGGAAGGCACGTTCGTGGATGACGTGATCGTGCACCGGCTGGGCGAAGACGATTTTCTCCTGGTGATTAATGCGGGAACGCGGGAGAAAGACATTAACTGGGTGCGCGCGAACACGAAAGGATTTGATTGCGTGGTCGAGGAACTGAGCGACGCCTACACGCAATTGGCGATTCAAGGGCCGCGGGCCGTGGATGTTTTGCGAAAACTTGCGGATACGGATTTGAGCGCGATCAAGAACTACTGGTTCACCCACGGGACGGTTTGCGGGCTGAAGAACACGCTGATTGCGAGGACGGGATACACCGGGGAGGATGGATTCGAAATCTATGTGCCGTCCGACGCGGCGACCAGCGAAAAAGTTTGGAATCAGGTAATGGACGCGGGGCGCGAATTCGGGATCATTCCCTGCGGATTGGGAGCCCGAAACACGCTGCGGCTGGAATCGAAGATGGCGCTGTATGGGCACGAGATCAGCGACAAGATTAACGTGTGGGAAGCAGGACTGGACCGCTACTGCAAGATGGAGAAGGCCGATTTCATCGGACGCGCTGCGCTGGAACGCGCGAAAGCGGCAGGATTGATTCGGATGCTCATTGGGCTGGAAATGATCGATCGCGGCATTGCGCGCGACGAGTATCCCTGCTGCAATGAAGCCAGCGAAGCGATCGGCGTGATCACCAGCGGCTCGCCTTCCCCGACGCTGGGCAAAAATATCGCGCTCGCGTACGTGCCGCCGTCCTATTCGGCCGTGGGAACAGTTTTGTACGTTGAAATTCGCAGTCAGAAGTGCAAAGCGCAGGTGGTTCCTACGCCGTTTTACAAGAGGCCGAAGTTAGCATCCACATCGAACGCGACGAAAACGGGTTGAGAGGAATCAAAGGAGCATCCATGAAAACCCTGACGGCTCTCCTTTTGTGCTGGATTGCTCCGTTCGCGGCGGTCGCAGGCGGCACCGCTCCGCGCGTGCAAGACCCGAAACCCGCGCAAGCTGCCGCGGCACCGGCACAAGCAGCTTCCGGAAATTCCGCGTCGAGTATCGATCCGGCGAAAGAGACGGCGATCCGAAAGATGTTTGAAGTCATGGGAATGACGAAAATGATGCAGCAGGTGCTCGCGGGAATGAGCAGCAATATGAAGCCCATGCTGATGTCTTCCCTGCCTGCTGGCGAGTATCGCGAAAAGCTGGCGGACTTGTTTCTCCAAAAATTTCAATCCAAGCTCCGCGTGGAGCAATTGATGGACCTGGCCATTCCGATTTACGCCAAATATTTCAGCAAAGAAGAACTTGAGGGGCTGATGCGATTTTACCAGACACCTCTAGGCCAGAAGACTTTGTCCGTTCTACCGCAAACCATGGTCGAAATGCAGACGGAATCGATGAAGTTGGGCGAAAAGATTGGCCGCGAAGCGATGGTGGAAGTGCTCGACGAGCATCCTGATCTGAAAAAAGCTCTCGAGGAATCTGCGGCTCCGCCCAAGAATTGAGCGCCGCGGGATGCTGCGTTGAAAGTGGGCTGCGGCGCGAAGACTATTGTAAAGTTTACAGGAGAATCTGAAATGGCGTATCCGAAACAGTACCGCTACACGAAAGAACATGAATGGGTGGACGCGAAGGGCGACCTTGCGACCATTGGGATCACCGACTACGCACAGCACGAATTGGGCGACGTCGTATTCGTCGAGCTGCCGAAGCCGGGAGCGAAACTCGAAACCGGAAAAACTTTCGGGACCGTGGAATCGGTGAAAGCCGTGAGCGAGATTTATGCGCCGGCCTCCGGCGAAGTGCTCGAAGCGAACGCTGAGCTCCACAATACTCCTGAAAAGCTCAATACGGATCCGCACGGGGCAGCGTGGCTCATCAAAGCGCGATTGACGAATGCGAGCGAACTGAACGGCTTGATGGACGCGGCCGCGTACGAAGCGTACATCGCCGACAAAGGCAAGGAAGCCTCGGCCTGATGCGCTATCTCCCGAAGAGCCCCGCCGAGCGGCAGGAAATGCTCGCCGCTATCGGCGCAAAATCCATCGAGGAATTGTTTTCCAGTATTCCGGAACGTTTTCGCCTGCGCGAGCCGCTAAAAATTCCCGGACCCTATTCGGAAGCGGAAGTCATCCAGTATTTCAAGGAGCGCGCGGCGGAGAATTCGAACGGGTACACGAGTTTTCTCGGCGCAGGCGTTTACAATCATCTGCGCTCCGTGGTGACGGATGCTATTATCCAGCGGGGCGAATTTCTCACTTCCTACACGCCCTATCAGGCGGAAATCACGCAAGGTACGCTGCAGGCCATTTTCGAATTTCAGACGCTGATGTGCCAGTTGACGGGGCAGGAGGTTGCAAACGCCTCCATGTATGACGGCTCGACGGCGACGACGGAAGCCGTGCTGATGGCGGAGCGGTTGACGGGCCGGCGGCGCGTGCTGGTGGCGCGGTCCGTGCATCCGGAATACCGCGACGTGCTGAAGACCTACGCGAAAAATTCCGGATTGCATGTGGAAGAAATCCCGTTCTCGGCGAGCGGCACCGTCGACGCAAAGACACTGCAAGCAGCGCTGAAAGATGATGTTGCGGCAGTGGTCGTGCAATCGCCGAATTTTTTCGGAGTGATCGAAACACTCGAGCCACTCGCGGAGGCAGTGCACGCATCGGGCGGAATGCTGGTGGTTGCCATTGCCGAGGGCGTTTCTCTCGGGCTGGTTCGCCCGCCGGTGGAGGCAGACATCGTAGCCATGGAGGCGCAGAGCTTCGGACTGGCTCCAAGTTACGGCGGGCCGTTCGCCGGCGTGATCGCTTCGCGAGACAAGTTTGTGCGGCAGATGCCGGGGCGCCTGTCGGGACAAACCACCGACACGGAAGGCCGCCGCGGATTCGTGCTGACCCTGGCGACACGCGAGCAGCACATCCGGCGCGAAAAGGCCACTTCGAATATCTGCACCAACCAGGCGCTTTGCGCGCTGGCGGCTACCGTGCACTTGACTCTGCTCGGTAAAGAAGGTTTGCGCGAAATGGCGCAGCAGAATTTTTCAAAGGCGCAGTTTGCGCTTTCTGAATTGCTGAAGATTCCCGGCGTGAAGCGCACGTTTGATGCTCCGTTCTTCAATGAATTTGTGGTTGAGTTTCCGCGCTCGGTGAAGTTGATCAACACACAGCTGCTACGCGACAAGATTATCGGGCCGCTTGCATTGGGCACGCCGTATCCGGAACTTACGAAGCGCGCGCTGGTCTGCGTGACGGAAACGACGCCCCGCGCGGAGATCGAACGGTTTGCGGGCGCGCTGAAGCGGGCGCTCGAGCATCCGATTTGAGCGAAGTTGATTTTCTGCAGGTGCAGCGCGCGCGGCATTTCGAAGCGGAAAGCGGAAAATGAAAGACAGAATCAAGAAGGCTTCCACGCACACGAACCAGAACGAAGGACTGATCTTCGAGAAATCGTCCCCCGGAAAGCGGGCGTTCGAACTGCCACCGCTCGATGTGCCCGCGGCCGATCCAGCGAAGGCCCTGGGAGCGAATTATCGCCGCGAAGGCGTCGAAGGATTTCCCGAAGTGAGCGAGATCGAAGTGCTGCGCCACTTCACGAGGCTTTCGACCTGGAACTACGCCATTGATCTAGGAATGTACCCGCTGGGCTCCTGCACGATGAAATATAATCCGCGCGTCAATGAATTCGTAGCGCGGCTCGACGGAATTGCCACCGAGCATCCATACCAACCGCAGGAACTCTCGCAAGGCTGCTTAAAAATTTTGCGCTTGCTGGAAGAATGCCTGCTGGAGATCACCGGCATGGACGCCATAACGCTGCAGCCTGCCGCGGGCGCGCAGGGAGAGATGACCGGGCTGCTGCTGATTCGCGCGTACCTGGAGAAGCAAGGCAATCCACGCAAGAAAGTGCTGATTCCGGATTCCGCGCACGGAACGAATCCGGCGACGGCGGTGATCGCAGGCTACGAAGTCGAGAACATCAAGTCCGAGTCGCACGGACAGATTGACGTGGAAAAGCTGCGCGAGCTGGTGACCAATGACGTCGCGGCGCTTATGATCACCAACCCTTCGACGCTCGGCATTTTCGAACAGCGCATCCCGGAAATTGCGGAAATCCTGCACGCCAAGGGCGCGCTGCTTTATATGGACGGCGCGAACATGAACGCCCTTGCGGGCGTGACGCGCCCAGGGGACCTCGGTGTGGACGTGATGCACCTGAACCTGCACAAAACGTTTTCAACGCCCCACGGTGGCGGAGGCCCCGGAGCGGGCCCGGTGGCGATGAAGAAAATCCTCGAACCGTTCCGTCCGGTACCGATCCTGGTGGAAAAAGAGGACGGCCGACTGGCGCTTGAGCCCATGAAGCGGGATTCGATCGGCAGAGTGAAAGCGTTCTCTGGTAATTTTGGCGTGTTGGTGCGTGCGCTGGCGTACATCCTCGCGTACGGCCCAGGAGTGCGGCAGGCCACGGAAGACGCCGTGCTCAACGCGAATTACATTCGAAAGCATCTCGAAGGTGTTTTCGATCTGCCGTATTCCCTGCCCTCGATGCACGAAGTGGTGTTCAGCGATGCCATCCAAAAGAAGAACGGCGTGAACACTATGGATATCGCGAAACGGTTGATTGACTACGGCTTCCATCCGTACACCACCGCGTTCCCCTTGATTGTGGCCGGCGCGCTGATGATCGAGCCGACGGAATCGGAATCCAAGGAAGAGTGCGATCTTTTTATTGACGCGATGAAAGCGATCGCGAACGAAGCCGCCACGAATCCCGAGCTTGTGAAGACCGCGCCGCATACGACGCGCGTTCGCCGGCTCGATGAAGTTGCGGCTGCGCGCAAGCCGATCCTGCGCTGGAAACCGGCGACGACTCGAAGCGAAGCCGCCGATTAAATCCGGGGCGCTCGATTCCCTGCACGACACAGACAAGCGCGCTGCGCATTTCGTTCGCCCTTTCCCCTGCTAAAATCCGGAGAGAGATTTTTTGTCTAACGCTGCCATGACACCCGCCATCGAAGCCTGGCTTCCGAAATCCATACTCCTGCTGCGCGGCTACGATCGACACAAGTTCATTTCCGACCTGATCGCCGGAGTGACGGTGGGCCTCGTCGCGTTGCCGCTGGCGATGGCGTTTGCGATTGCTTCGGGACTCTCGCCTCAAGCGGGACTCTATTGCGCCATTGTGACGGGATTCCTGATTTCGCTGCTGGGCGGGTCCAAGACGCAAATTGGGGGGCCGACGGGGGCGTTCGTCGTGGTGGTCGCCGGTATCGTCGCGAAACACGGGATCGACGGATTATTCGCGTGCACCATGATGGCCGGTGCGCTGCTGGTACTGCTCGGCGTGACGGGCATGGGCAGTATGGTGAAATACTTTCCGCGCCCCGTCGTCGTCGGCTTCACCAATGGCATCGCGATCCTGATCGCCAGCACGCAGATCCGCGATCTCTTCGGCCTGAAAATGGATCACGTTCCCGGCGATTTCTTTCACCGCATGATGGCGTTCGCCAATGCATGGAACACGTTTTCTGTGCCGGCAACTGCCGTGTCCATTCTTTCCATCGCGGTTATGCTTTTCTGCATGAAGTTCGCTAAGAAAATTCCGGGCGCGATTCTGGTGACGTTCGGCGCGACCGCCGCGGTCATGCTGCTCCATATTCCCGTGGAGACGATCGGAACGCGTTTTGGCGGCATCCCCAGTGGCCTGCCCAAGTTCGTCATCCCGACGTTTCACTACGACATTGTGAGGCAACTCTTCTCAGCGGCATTCACCGTGGCGATGCTCGGCGCGATCGAATCCCTCATGTCCGCGGTGGTTTCGGATCGCATGAGCAACGACAAGCACAATCCCAATGTGGAATTGATCGGGCAGGGCATCGCAAATATCGTTTCGCCGCTGTTCGGCGGGCTGCCTGCCACCGGAGCGATCGCGCGCACGGCAACCAACGTGCGTTCCGGCGCCAAGACGCCCATCGCGGGAATGATTCATGCCCTGACTCTGCTGGCCATTGTGCTATTCGCCGCGCCACTGGTGAAAAACGTCCCGCTGGCGGCGCTGGCTGCGATTTTGATGATCGTCGCCTACAACATGGGCGATTGGGAGGAGATTCCGGAAATCCTGAAGCTCAGTCCCGCGGACATTGCCGTGTGGCTGTTGACCCTGACGCTGACTGTCGTGACCGATCTGACGTTTGCCGTGGAAGTGGGCATGGTACTCGCCGCGCTGATGTTTATCCGCAAAGTTTCGCGAACTACCACCGTCAGGCCCGTAACGAAAGACTACGTCGAAGACAGCCGCGTCCACGTTCTCCAGGGAAAGGACATTCCGGATTACGCAATCGTTTACAGGATTCACGGGCCATTTCTTTTCGGTGCCACCGATAAATTCTCGGAAATCCTCCAGTCTCTCGAGAAATTGCCGCCCATCGTGATTCTTCGGCTGCGCAACATGACCGCCATTGACGCCACCGGCCTCGGCGCTATTCGTGACCTGGCCGACACGCTCCATGCCACGGGGCGCTCCTTGCTGCTTTGTGGTGCACGAGAACAACCATCACAACTGATGAAGCAAGCCGAATTCGAACGCCACGTTGGCGCGGAGAATATCTGCGGAAGCATTACGGAAGCGTTGCAGCGCGCTTCGGAAGTCCATCGCCGGGAGTACGCGGGCAAGAATGAGGAAGAACTGACTCCACGCAGTTGAAACAACACAGACATTCTGGTTTATGATTTTCAGGGCTTCCCAGTACTCCAGTCCTGGTGCACGAGATTCTCTCCCGATTCGATCGATTCCGGCTCGATTCATCAACCCGACATCAATCCTTCTTCACCCTGTAACACGCCGCGCCTAGCCTCAACCCCGGGACGACTGTTTCCACCTGCATTCTCAAATAAAGGAGATTCCCTTGAAGCAAAAATTCCTGGCAGTAACCTTGTCGATAGGGTTGATCGGCGCGACCCTTCCTGCTCCGGCACGCGCGAACGATGGACTCGGCGGAGGGCAGAAAATCAAGCATGTTCTCTTGATCAGCGTGGACGGTCTTCACGCTCTCGATGTAGTACGGTTTGTCGAGAGCTACCCCAACTCTGCCCTCACCGAGCTGTCTCGTCATGGCATCTCCTACTCCAACGCACGCACGCCCGCAAATACGGATTCCTTCCCGGGTCTTCTGGCTCTCGTGACCGGTGGGTCACCCATCTCTCACGGGATGTTTTACGACGTGAGCTACGATCGGACCATATTCGACCCCGCCAACACCACCTGCGCCGGCCAGGCAGGCAATACGATGGTTTTCGACGAGAGCATTGACAAGTACTCTGGCAACGTCTCGCTGAACGTCATTGATCCCACGACGCTCCCGAACCGGCTGGACGAGAATGGCAAATGCGTGCGCGTGTTTCCACATGACGCCATCAGGAGCAACACGATCTTCGAAGTCGTCAGGAGCGCGGGTGGCCACACCGCGTGGGCTGACAAGCACCCTGCCTACGACTTGGTGAATGGTCCTTCCGGCCAGGGCGTCGAAGACCTCTTCACGCCGGAAATCACCAACGTGGGCGGATTCGATGCGACTGCCAGCGTGGTCTGCACAGCGGCAGACGATCAGAAAAAAGTTAACGCGATCATTAACGAAATCCATGGCCTGAAACATGACGGAACGCCCGGTCGTGGCGTACCGGCAGTGTTCGGGATGAATTTCCAGGCCGTCAGCGTGGGGCAGAAGCTGGCAAAGGACAACAAGGACGGCAGCTGCGTTCAAGACGTAGATCCAAAGTTGAATGGGCAACCTGGCGGTTACAAAGATGGCTCCGGGACGCCGACCGACGTTCTTGCCTACGGCCTGCAAAAGACCGACGAGGCGCTGCGTAACATGATAAATGCGCTTAAGGAGCAACACATTTATGACTCGACTCTATTCATCGTCAGTGCCAAGCACGGCCAGTCACCGATCAACCCGGTGAAGGTCAACAAACCGGGCCACTTCGCGGATCTGGTTGCGAGTCTGCCCGATGCGGGCACCAACCCTGCAGCGCTCACTCTTGCCAACGCCGCCGCTTGCAGCACGGGCGCTTGCGGTTTCGTGCAGGACGACGATATCGCATTGATCTGGCTGCCGGACCAGAGCCAGACGCCCGCCGTCGCCGCGTACCTGAATGCAAATGCTGGGGCGCTATTCATCGATGAGGTCATGGCTGATGACGAGATCAATCTCAAGTTCAACAGTCCGTTGACTGACAGCCGCACTCCCGACATCATCGTGCAGCCTATCTACGGCACGACCTACACCGGCTCGTCCAAGAAAAACGCGGAACACGGCGGATTCAGCTTCGGTGATACCAATGTCGGACTCATCGTCTCCAACCCCGCTCTGCACTCCCGAACGGTCAAGACTCCAGTGGCCACCTCTCAGGTTGCGGCGTCGATCCTGAGTGCGCTCGGCATCGATCCCAGCGAACTCCAGGCCGTGCGCAAAGAAGGCACGACCGTTCTCCCGTTCCTCTTTAGCGACGACGTTGGAAGATAGCGGAAGATAGCTCCCGCCACACAAACAAGAGGCAAGACTAAGAGGGCGTTCCGCTAAGTGGAACGCCCTTTGTGTTGGAACAAGAACAATGATGCGTGGGTTTCTCTGCGCCAAATTCTTTCTTCGCTGGCAGATTTACTTCTTGAAACGGACGCTGTCCAGAATCGAGGAAAATGTTTTGTCGTAGTTGCTGTAAGCGCTTTGCGGCGCTACGCAAATGAAGGAGTACAGGCCTTCCGGCCGCAAGACAGTGATAACCCAATCCGTTTCCAGGCCGCTGGCAGGCGAGTCGTTGATCAGATAGGTGGAAAGACCAGGCTTGCCGTTCAAACGCACGCGTTCGCCCTGCCGCTGGATTTTCATTTTTGGATTCGATTTTTGCAGATCTTGCAGGACCTGCCGCGTCCCGTTCTCCAACGCATTCGAATCCTTTTGATCTCCCTGAATCTGCGCAACGCTGACGATCAGCCCGTAAGCCAGTGCCGCGTGGCCACTCCCGTCGTCCAAGACACCGCCGTCCGGTGCGAAGGAAACGCCGCCGCCATTGCTATCAGGATATTTCTTCCAATTATCCGGATACTTGATCGTGTATGAATTTGCCTCGTACGTTGCAAAATTGCTTGAAGGAGGCGGGGGCGGCGTCGCCGCGCTGGCCGCGCCCGGAACGGGCTTCTTCACCACGGGCAGTGCCAGAACCTCGCGCTTGATGGCTTCAAACTCTGCCGAGTCGCGCTTCGCATTCGCGGGAATGCCGCCGAGCCTTTCGATCTCCTCATCCACACGCCCGACGCGGTGCTCCGGATTCGGGTGGTCGGACAAAAACTCGGGAGGGTTCTTCCCCTTCGTCTCCGCTTCGAGCTTTTCGAAAAACTGCGCCATGGCACGCGGGTCATATCCCGCATCGTAGAGAACTTGCGTGCCCATCACGTCGGCTTGCGACTCCGCCGTTCGCGAATACCTAAGGAGTACGCCTCCGGCTGCGAATGCACCAAGCTCCGTCAACAGCGCTCCGCCCGTTGATCCACCGAAGATGCCGCTGGCAATTCCAAGAAATCCCTGCGCAGCCTGCGCTTTCGTCGCCTGGTTCGTGCCATGGCGCAGCGCAACGTGCGACAACTCATGCGCCATCACTGCCGCGAGCTGCGCTTCGTTGTCCGCGGATTCGATTACGCCGCGATTGATAAATACATATCCGCCGGGCAAGGCAAACGCATTGATGGCCTTGTCGTTCACGCAATGAAATTCAAATGGGTACTGCACGCCACCCGTGGGAAGTTTGGACGCCAGGCGCGTCCCGAGCTGTGTAAGGTAGGCGTCCACTTTGGGAGAGTTGCACAGTGGCAACTGCTTCGCGGCGTCCAGCGCGGCTTTCTTGCCAAGCTCAACGTCCTGCTGCGGCGAGAACATGTTCCATCCGGGCTTGAGTTGCGTGCGCTGCGCCGAGGCGCCCGGCGAAAGTAAAAGCGATAACCCAAGAAAAAAGGCAGCGCCGTTGGCGAACCGTGGCGTTCCTACCGAAACCCTTCGAATCCCACGAACGCCAACGCGGTTCGAGTCCAAGCAATGGATGCTCACGACGGCCTCCGCAATCCGATGCAGGATAGGATGGTATTCTTCCGTGCAGGGTTACTTTACAACGGTGGGGGCCGAGATGAAAAAGCCCGGGTGGTGGGCCACCCGGGCGAAAATCCAGAGAGAAGCAACCTGACTTAGCGAGCCATCCGCGGCAAAGGCTCCGGCGTAGTCGTCGCGCCGGGCGCGTCAACCGACTTGCCGCTCTTTGCCGTCACGACGCGAACTGGAAGAACCGCCTCGGGACGGCGAGCGGGCATCGCAAGATTTTCGCCTTCGCGGACAAACGTCAGCTGATCCTGTTCCTTGTTCCAGTCAATGCAAACCAGATCGCCAAGGTGCACCTGCTCGGTAGCCAGCAGATTCGCCAAAGGATAAACCACGTGGCGTTCGATGGCGCGCTTCAAGTGGCGTGCGCCATAACGCTGGTCCGTGCCCTCCTGAAGAAGGAAGTCCCGGCCGGCCGGTGCCACACGGAACAAGAACTGCCCCTTGGCCGTTTCCAGAACACGCTGCTGCACCTGGCCGAGTTCGATTTCCAAAACTTGTTCGAGCTGCTCGCGCCTCAGCGGATGGAACACCACTACTTTGTCCAGCCGATTCATGAATTCCGGAGAAAATTTCCGGCGCGCCGCTTCCGTTGCTGTGCGTTCGACCTTCTCGTTGAGGCCTGCCGCTGGAGTGTCCTTGGGTTGAACAAAGCCCATGCCACCTTGCATCAATTCGGTGATTTCTCCGCCGCCCAGGTTGGACGTCAGGAAGATAACGGTCTGCGAGAGGTCCACGCGACGGTTGTCACCGAGAGTGAGCGTGGCCTTGTCCAGCATGCCGAGCAGCAACTGCCACAGGGCGTCGCTGGCCTTTTCAATTTCGTCGAAGAGCAGGAAGCTCAGCTTCAGCTTCTCCGTATGGCTCTTGGACAGCTCTTCCTGCGTGATCAGGGGATGGGTCTCGCGGTGCCCCAGGTAGCCTGGAGGCGAGCCAATCAGCTTGGCAATTTCATGCGAGTGCTGGAACTCCGCGCAGTCCACCTTGATTACCGCGCGCGGGTCGCCAAAGAGGATTTCCGCGGCAGCTTCCACAATGCGGGTTTTTCCGGAGCCGGTCGGTCCCAGGAACAGAAGATTGCCCACCGGGCGTCCCGGCGAATTCAGCCCTGCGCAAAAGACCTGGAACATGTCCACAAGGGACTGCACGCCTTCTTCTTGTCCCACGATCTTGGCGCGCAACGAGGAATGAAAATCACGCGTGTCGTTGCTACGGATGCTCGGATCCAGTTGCTGGCGGACGGCGGACCTCATTGCACTCAACCCTTCCTTGCGTCCAACTTGCCCCAAACGCAATGCGCGTCTCAGCCCTGCGCAACCCTGAGATAGTGCATGGGGAGTGCCAATCTTTTCCACAACGGCACGAGTCGAAAAGCAGCGCAAACTCAACAACATACAAGAGTTGCAGTTCTGGAAACTGTCTCAACCTGTGAGACAGTGTTTCAATTGAGTGAAATGTGAGAGAGCTGAAACAGTTTGTGTCATCCGCCGGGCGACAAAAAGGGGCGCATCTTTCGATGCGCCCTGAAGTCCAAGCTCAAGTGTTACTTTAAGAGTTTGAGCGATCCGGCTTTTTCCGCGCCTGCGCCGCCGCTGGCGCCCCAGACGGCTGCGCCGCCCGAGTCTTGCGCTCTTCCTTTGCTGCTTCCGGAGGCGCATCCTCACTCTTGCCATCTTTCGCTTCCACGGCAGCAGCGGCGGCCGCCAGCAGCGGTGCCGGGCTCTGGATGAGCGCGCCCTCGCCTTCCCGGGCAAACGTCAGCCGATTGTGACTCTGGTCCCAATCGATGCAAACCAGGTCGCCCAAACTGACTTGGTCGGTGGCCAGCAAGTTCGCCAGCGGATAAACCACATTCCGCTCAATGGCGCGCTTCAGGTGGCGGGCCCCATAGCGCTGGTCCGTCCCTTCCTTCAGCAGGAATTCCCGTCCAGCGTCCGTCACCCGAAACAGAAATTGTCCGTTGGCAGTGTCCAGAACGCGCTGTTGCACGTGGCCCAGCTCGATGTCGAGCACTTCCTGGAGCTGCTCGCGTTGCAGCGGGTGGAACACGACCACCTTATCGAGGCGATTCATGAACTCCGGCGAAAACTTGCGCCGCGCCGCTTCCGTGGCAGTACGTTCGACCTTTTGATCGAGCCCTGCGGCGGAAATGTCTTTGGGTTGAACAAAGCCCATGCCGCCTTGCATAAGCTCGCTAATCTCACCGCTCCCCAGGTTGGAGGTGAGAAAGATCACCGTCTGGGACAAATCGACTTTGCGATTGTCGCCCAAGGTCAGCGTGGCCTTGTCCAGCATGCCCAGCAGCAACTGCCACAGCGAGTCGCTGGCCTTTTCAATTTCGTCGAAGAGCAGGAAGCTGAGCTTCAGCTTGTCCGTGTGGCTCTTGGCCAGCTCTTCTTGATTGATCAGCGGATGTGTTTCGCGATGCCCCAGGTACCCCGGGGGCGAACCAATCAGCTTGGCGATTTCGTGAGAATGCTGAAATTCCGCGCAATCGACCTTGATTACCAGGCGGGCGTCGCCAAAGAGTATTTCGGCGGCGGCTTCCACGATGCGCGTCTTGCCCGAACCGGTCGGCCCGAGAAGCAGGAGATTTCCCACAGGACGTCCCGGGGAATTCAATCCGGCGCGGAAAACCTGATACAGGTCCACCAGCGCCTGGACGCCTTCCGCCTGGCCGACAATTTTTGCGCGCAGCGCCGTCTGGAAATCCAGCGTATCCGTGCTGCGCTTGCTGGGATCGAGTGGAAGAATGTATTCACTCATGACGTCACCTCAGGGCAATGTCATGCGGTGTAGTGTATTTCTCTTTCGCTACGCCGCCAATACAAGAAACACATTCGGTGGACAAGTTGCGTCCTATAAGTAACGCGGCCATCCTGACGGAATTGGCGCTGAACTTCGCATCATTTTTTCTGATGCTTTCCATCGGTTCTCCGCGTCCTTGATTCTTCACGGTGTTTCTCCTCTTCCCTGCTCTTACTTCGGTTAGATGCCCATCGCTCCGTTAGGTTTCCAAATCACTGAAGTTCTCTTCTACCTGGTTAAACCCGGCCGCGGGATTTTTCTCTTGCTTGTTCTGTTGGCGCCCGCCTAGGATGACGGACAAGTTTCTTCAAAGGTCTGGAAGCTGGATTCGAAATGTCCTGGGATCATGTCTATCGTTACGTGCAACGAATTCCCCGCGGAAGGGTTCTAACATATGGGAGCCTTGCTAAGGCCCTGCGCCTGCCCGGCGGCGCGCGCACTGCGGGACGCGCCATGGCCGCGACGCCTTCCGGCAAGGGCATCCCCTGGCATCGTGTTCTCGGCGAGCGCGGGAAAATCCTGATCCGCGAACCCTACGCATCCCTGCAAAGAAAACTCCTCGAAAGCGAGGGCGTCACGATTGTCGAGTCTCGCGTCGACCTCAAACGTCACCTCTGGAAACCACCTCGAAAAATCGCGGTGAAATCCAAAGCGTCCCGCAAGCGTATTCAAAAGTGAGAGCGCAGACGGTTGCCGCCTGAGCGCTGCAAGGCAGACGTCTACCTGCGGTATGCTATACGCTCTTTTAAGGGTGCCCGCAGGCGAGTGGGTGGTCAGCGAAGATGGCAAATTCCATTCTGCAAGTTGAAAACCTCGTCAAGCGTTATGGCGACGTTGAAGCGGTCCGAGGCGTCAGCTTCAATGTCGAAGAAGGCGAAGTTTTCGGCCTGCTCGGGCCGAACGGCGCGGGGAAAACGACCACCGTTGAAATTCTCGAGGGCCTTCGTACACCGGATGGTGGACGCGTCTCCGTCTGCGGCTTCGATCCGCAGCGCGATTCAGATGCGCTAAAGCACGAGATTGGCGCCGCATTGCAATCGACTTCCCTGCCCGACAAGTTGCGGGTGATGGAAGCCTTGCGCCTGTTCGCCAGCTTCTACAGAAGGCGCCGCAATCCCGAAGAGCTGCTCAAGCGCTTCGGCCTGGAGGAAAAACGCAACACTTTCTACAGCCAGCTTTCCGGTGGCCAGAAGCAGCGGCTTGCTCTGGCCATGGCTCTTGTCAACGATCCGAAAGTGCTCTTTTTCGATGAGCCGACGGCGGGCCTCGATCCCCAGGTCCGCCGGGAAATCTACGACATCATCGAAGAGCTCCGCCGCGAAAAGAAAACCATTCTGATGACCACGCATTACATCGAGGAGGCCGAGCGTCTCTGCGATCGCGTCGCCATCGTGGACCACGGAAAAGTGATTGCTCTCGGCTCGCCTCGCGAGTTGAAAGCGCATTCCGGCGGAACGACCCGGATCGAGGTTCGTCTCGCAAGACCGGAGTCCGACGGCGCGCTGAAGCGGCTGGAAGGCGTTGCCGATGCTCGCGAAGTAGATGGCGCTTACGTGATTCACTCCAATCGCGCGCCGCAAACGATCGTCTCCATCGTCAAACACCTCGAAGCGCAAGGCAACGAACTCGTGAGCCTCGAGATTGCTTCGCCTTCTCTCGAGGACGTTTTCATCGAAATGACCGGAAGGAGGCTGCGCGATTGAGTAACTTCACCAATCTGACACGCATGCGCATCCAGTTGGCGCTGCGCAATAAAATGTTCTTTTTCTTCAGTGTGATCTTTCCCCTTGGCATGTTTTTCATTTACGCGGGAATTTTCGCCAAGGGCGATCCGCAGAAGGTTAGCTATTTTCTTGGGCCGGTCATCGCCTTGAACGTGATGGGCAGCTTCTGGGGTCTCAGCGCTACGCTGGTCATGTTTCGCGAACAAGGCATTCTGCGGCGCTTCCACGTCACTCCGGTCACCGCCACGGATATGCTCGCCTCCAGTCTCCTTGCGAACTACGCGCTCACTCTCCCCACCGTTTTCGTGGAGCTGGCCTTCGCCCGCTTGGTCTTCCACGTTCCCAATCTTGGCAACCTTTTTTCACTCGCTGTCCTCGTCACTGTGGGCACGGTATCTTTCGGCTCTCTGGGCCTGGTCGTTGCCAGCGTGACGAACACCATGCAGGAGACTCAGGTCCTCAACCAGCTGATCTGGCTCCCGCTCATTTTCTTGTCAGGCGCGACCTTGCCGATGGGCTATCTGCCGAAGGCCGCCCAAAGCATCGCCGTCTTCTTGCCAGCCACCTATCTGGTCTCCGGTCTCCAAAACGCTCTTTACGCCTCTTTTTCCGTTTGGCAATTGTCGATTCAAATTTTTTCCCTCGCCTTCTGGGCGATTCTGACCTTCTTTGTCGCCGCACAGCTTTTCCGTTGGGAGCCGGAAGCCAAGATTCCGCGCAACGCCAAGCTCTGGGCCGCCGCCACTGCTCTTCCCTTCCTGCTGCTCGGCATTTGGGAGAACGGCAACGGCAAAATTCTGAGCCAGGCGCAGGGTGCCTACCGCTCACTGGACCAACGGCCCAGTTCATCGTCGCCGGAAAGGAAGTGATCCCGCGGGTGCCGCAGTCCGGATCCCGGAATCACGCCAAATTGGTTCAGCAACATCTCCTGCGGCTAAGTACGATGCATTGACGGGCTCTCCCGCGTGCCGTATTCTGCGAATTCGACCAGCACCACGGCGAGTGGCGCTATCAAACAGGGAGCATCTATGCCGATTCAGGCGACCGAGAAAATCTGGCACAACGGAAAATGGATCAACTGGGACGACGCCAAGCTGCACGTCCTCTCGCACGTCGTGAGCTACGGCTCGGCCGTATTCGAAGGCATTCGCTGCTACGAGACCAAGCAAGGTCCCGCGATCTTCCGCCTCCGCGAGCACATGCAGCGGCTCA
Source organism: Candidatus Acidiferrum sp. (assembly GCA_049644365.1). GTDB lineage: Bacteria > Acidobacteriota > Terriglobia > Acidiferrales > UBA7541 > Acidiferrum. The sequence goes on from JBARRT010000184.1 coordinate 28,942, forward strand.
TCAATTCCGCGAAAATTTATCGTATGGATCTTCCCTACTCCATCGAGGAGTTTTGCAACACCGCCACCGAACTCGTTCGCGCCAACAAATTGAATTCCTGTTACGTCAAGCCCATCGTTCTCCGCGGTTACGGCGAGGTGGGAGTGAATCCGCTGAGCTCCCCAATCGACATTTACATGGCTTGCTGGTCCTGGGGCGCCTATCTCGGGCCCGATGCTCTCGCAAAGGGCGTGGACGTCGGCGTCAGCTCCTGGACGCGCATAGCGCCGAACACTCTGCCCGCGATGTCCAAGGCCGCGGCAAATTACATGAACTCTCAGCTCATTCGCATGGAAGCCTCGTTTAACAACTACGCGGAAGGCATCGCACTCGATTCCGGCGGCCACGTGAGCGAAGGCTCCGGCATGAACATCTTCCTCGTCCACGATGGAACTCTTTATACGCCGCCGCTGGCCACCAGTATTTTACCGGGCATCACCCGCGACGCCGTCGTGAAGCTCGCCGAAGATCTGCGCATTCCCGTGAAGGAGCAGGTCATTCCTCGCGAGATGCTCTACATCGTGGATGAAGTTTTCTTCGTCGGCACGGCCGTCGAAGTCACACCAATTCGCTCCGTCGATCGCATCCAGGTCGGCAAAGGCGTCGCTGGCCCCATCACGCGCAAGCTGCAGGAAGAATTCTTTGCCATCACCAGCGGCAGCAAACCCGACCGCCACAACTGGCTCACCCCAGTCAACGCTCCCGTCGGCGCCGCCACGCGGTAGATGATTCTTGTTTCTGCCGTCATTTTAGGGGCATAGCCCGCCACGGCAGGCTGCGCCCCTACTCTTTTGGCTTCAGCGTTTTCGAGCTGCGTTGACTCGCCTCGCGGTACCTCCTATCATTTCGCGCAGCGGCAACCCTTCTCATGACCGGCCAAACCATTGCGCATTACAAAATCCTTGAACAGCTCGGCAGTGGCGGCATGGGTGTGGTTTATGCCGCCGAAGATCTGAAGCTTGGCCGCCGCGTCGCTCTCAAATTTCTTCCCGAAGCGCTCAACAAGAATCCTCAAGCGCTCGAGCGTTTCCGCCGCGAGGCGCGTGCAGCTTCTGCGCTAAACCATCCCAACATCTGCACTATTCACGAAATTGGGGAACATGATGGGAAGTCTTTCATCGTGATGGAGCTGCTCGAGGGTGAAACGCTCAAGGAACGTATCTCCGGGCGTGTTCTTGCAATCGAGGCCATCCTCGAGATTGGTGTGCAAGTCGCCGACGCGCTGGATGCCGCGCACAAGAAAGGCATCGTTCACCGCGACATCAAGCCCGCCAACATTTTCATGACCGCGCGCGGGCCAGCGAAGCTAATGGACTTCGGCCTGGCGAAGCTCGCCCCCGAGGGCAATGCGCCAGGAACCACTCTCGGCTCACTCGAAGGCGTGACCACCGAGGAAGCGCTCACCAGCCCCGGCATCGCCATGGGAACCGTAGCCTACATGTCCCCCGAACAAGCGCGAGGCGAAGAGCTCGACGCGCGCACCGATCTCTTCAGTTTCGGCGCCGTCCTCTACGAAATGGCCACCGGCCGCGTTGCTTTTTCTGGTCCTACTTCGGCCGTCGTTTTCCACGCTATCCTTGAGCGCATTCCGCCGCTTCCGAGCGCCGTGAATCCGAAGCTCCCATCGCGCTTCGACGAAATCATTTCGAAGGCATTGGAAAAAGACCGCACCCTGCGCTACCAGAGCGCCGCCGAAATCGGCGCGGACCTCAAGCGCCTGAAGCGCGACACGGACACCTCGCGTGTGACTGCCGCAGCCGGCGTTGCCGCGCGCCCTGCTCGAAGCATGAAACTCCGCATGGGTCTGCTTGCCGCAGGCCTTTCCATCGCCGTTGTTCTGGCTTTCGTGCTCCTCTTCGGAGTGAACCGCACGAAAGAAAACTCAATAGATTCTGTGGCCGTTCTGCCATTCGTAAATGCCACTGGCGATGCGAATGCCGAATACCTCAGCGAAGGAATCACGCAAAGCCTCATAAACACGCTCGCGCAATTGCCGAAGTTGAAGGTCGTCTCCCTGATGTCGGCATACCGCTACAAAGGCAAATCCATCGATCCGCCGGCAGTCGCCCGCGAACTTGGCGTTCATTCCATTCTCACCGGACGCATGACACAGCAGGCCGACAACCTCACCATCAGCGCGGAATTGATTGACGCCGAGCACGACCGCCAGATATGGGGCAAGCAGTATCAACGCAAGCTCACTGACGTAAATTCATTGCAATCGGATATCACTCACGACATTACGGACAATTTGCAACTGAAGCTTACCGGCGCCCAACAAAATCTCATGGCCCAACGGCCCACGCAGAATTCGGATGCCTATCAGTTGTACCTGCAAGGTCGATTCTATTGGAATCGCCGGACGACCGGTGGAGTGAACAAGGCGGTTGACTATTTCCAGCAAGCCATCGCGAAGGACCCCAATTATGCCCTCGCCTATTCTGGACTTGTTGGTTCTTACTTCTCCTTGGCACGCAACAGCGCTACGCTCTCGCCGAAGGAAGCAGGCGCGAAAGCACGCCAGGCCGCGGAACGAGCGCTCGAATTGGATCCCACGTTGGGTGAAGCTCATGCGGCTATGGGTCTAGTGCTGTTGGTCTTCGAATGGAATTTCTCCGGGGCGGAGCGCGAATTCCAGCGATCGATTGATCTCAACCCCAACTACCCTTATGCCCACCAATGGTATGCGGAGCTCTTGTGGACCACGGGCCGCTACGAGGAATCCATAAAGGAAATCCGCAAGGCTTTGGAGCTCGAGCCTTTCACGCCTATCCTCAACTTCAATTTGGGCCAGACACTGATGTTTGGAAAGCATATTGCGGAAGCCGAGCAGGTATTTCGCAAAACCCTTGATATGGACCCGAATTTCCCAATCTCCCACTACGGCTACGCTCAAGTTTTGATTCTTCAGAAGAAATTTGACGAGGCTGTGAGCGAAATGGGAAAAATTGTTCAATCCATACCGGAATCGTCCTACTACCGCGGCTATCTCGGATATGCCTGTGCCCGGGCGGGCAAGACCGAGCGAGCTCGAAAAATTCTCGGTGAATTGATCGAAGAAGCCCGGACAAAGTACGTCTCTTGGCTGGGAATCGCAAACATCTACGTGGGCCTGGGTGAAAAGGATCACGCATTTGCGGCGCTCGAGCTGGCCTATCAGCAAGGTGACCCTCGCATGGACGGGCTCCGCGGGCGTGCCGACGTGGATTCGTACTGGACCGAAGATCCGCGTTTCGCCGAGCTGCTGAAGAAAATTGGCCTTCCGCCCCTGAATCTGTAGTGTTGGCTTCATCGTTTCCGAAATTCATGCGGGAAGCTGGCGTTGCGCATTGCATTCCGGCTAGAATGCAGCCGATCGAATCGGATGCATCCCTATCGAGTCGGCACTGAAGTCAGCTCCTTGCACGGAGGATTTTTGTGTACAGCACATCGCAAAAACTGATCGCGGAATTTATCGGAACCTTCGCCCTGATTTTCTTCGGCGCCGGCGCGATCTGCACCGATCAATACCTGCACGGCGCGGGTGGACTCGGTCTTCTTGGCATCGCCCTCGCGCACGGCCTCGCCATCGCCATCATGGTTTCCGCCCTCGGCCACATTTCCGGGGGCCATTTCAATCCCGCCGTCACCATCGGCTTTTGGGTCACCAAGCGCGTGAACACCATCGATACTGTCCTTTATTGGGTCGCGCAACTCGCCGGCGCGACGGCTGCCGCGTTTCTCCTGAAAGTGGTCGTCCCCGAAGAAACCTGGCGCGCCGTCGCTCTTGGCGTTCCGGAGCTTGCACGCGATTTTCCCCGCTGGGCAGCGATGGCTCTCGAAGGCGTTACAACTTTTTTCCTGGTGCTCGTCGTTTTCGCCACGGCCGTCGATGAGAAAGGCACCTTCAAATCCATCGCCGGCTTTGGCATCGGCCTCACGATTACACTCGGCATACTGGTTGCCGGCCCGCTCACCGGCGCCGCCCTGAACCCGGCGCGCGCCTTCGGCCCCGCCTTGGCCGCCATGCACTGGGCCAATCACGGCGTCTACTGGGTCGGCCCTCTCGCCGGAGGATTTCTCGCCGGCCTTCTTTACGATTCTTTATTTCTCAAGAAGCCCTGACCGCTTACTGACGACAGCGCTCCCTCCCGTGGTCTTGACTCTCTGCATTCTGCATTCTGCATTCTGCTTTCTGCTTTCTGCTTTCTGCTTTCGACCTCTCCTTTCGGCCAGTTAACTACCGCGAAACCTGCTCGCTCAGCCTCCTTGTCCACCCTCCGGCCCGGTGCTAGTGTCGCCTATTAGCTACATTCTTGCGGGGTTCACACGATATGGCCGTAAGCATTGACGATCTGCTCCGTCGCGCTGTCGAAAACAAAGCGTCGGACTTGCATTTGAAAGTCGGCAACCATCCGTATCTGCGCGTGGACGGCTTGCTCGCTCCACTCACGGACGTCCCCCGCATCACGCCCGAAGAAATGCTTTCGATGGCCTTCAGCATGATGACCAACCGCCAGAAGCAAAAGTTCAAGGAAACGGCGGAGTTGGACATGGCGTACGGCGTCGCCGGCCTGGGGCGCTTCCGCGTCAACGTTTTCCAGCAGCGCGGCAACGTCGGCATGGTGCTCCGCGTCATTCCCACGAAGATTCGTACCACGGAAGAATTGAACCTGCCCCCGGTCATTACGAAAATTTGCGAAGAGCAGCGCGGCTTGGTGCTTGTCACGGGAACCACCGGTTCCGGTAAGTCCACTACGCTCGCTGCGATGATCGACCGCATCAACGCGAATCGCGCCGACCACCTGATCACCATCGAAGACCCCATCGAGTTCCTGCACCGCGACAAGAAGAGCTTCATCAATCAGCGTGAAGTCGAAGTGGACACCGCGAATTTCTCCACCGCGCTGCGCGCCGCTCTTCGTCAGGATCCGGACGTGATTCTGGTCGGCGAAATGCGCGACCTCGAAACCATTTCCACGGCGCTACTCGCCGCCGAAACCGGCCACCTCGTGCTTTCCACTTTGCATACTCTCGACGCCACGGAAACAATTCAGCGCATCATCGCCGTCTTTCCGCCGCCGGAGCAGAAGCAGATTCGCTTGCAGCTTGCCGCCACGCTGAAAGCTGTCGTCTCCCAGCGCCTGGTGCGCCGCGCCGATGACAAGGGCCGCGTGCCGGCCGTCGAAGTCATGATCGCCACCGGATACATTCGCGATTGCATCATCAACGCGGACAAGACGCGCTTGATTCATGACGCCATCGCCGCCGGCACCAGCCAGTACGGCATGCAGACATTCGATCAGTCGCTCTTCGATCTCTACTCCAAGCAGCTCATCACGCTCGACGAAGCTCTGGCGCGCGCCTCCAACGCCGACGAATTCAAGCTGCGCATCCAGGGCATTCGCTCCGCCTCCGACGCTGCCCGCGAGGAAATGGCCTCGCAAATGGCCGACTTCGAGCGCTTCGCCCGCAAATAGCTTTCCTTCGCGGGCTTGGCTCTCCCCGCTCCGCTTCCCGACTGCTGCTCTATAGGCAAGCACTGAGCCCTGGTCATTCCGAGCGCAGCGAGGAATCTGCTTTTTTCTTGATTCTTCGCTGCGCCCTCTGAATTTCGTTTTTTTTCTTCCCTTTCTTCCTTTTAACTTTCAACTGTCGACTGTCAACCTCTTGTTTGTCTTTGCTTCGTTACTTCATTACTTCTATCCTTCCTCTATGTTCAGCAGGCCTCGCCAGCTTGAAACGGAATCGGAACTCTACGATGTCGCGGTGCGCGCACTGATGCGCCGCGCGCATTCCGTGTATGAAATGAAGAAAAAGCTCGAACGGCGCAGCGATAACAAACTGCTGGTGCAACTGGTTATGGCGCGCCTGAAAGAAAACGGGATGATCGATGACGCGCGGTATGCGAAGCAGTTCGCGCGGCAGCGGACCGAATCGCGCAAGCAAGGTAAATTCCGCATTGCGCGCGACTTGCGTGGGCGAGGGATTCCGGACCGTCACATCGAGGCCGCGCTGGACGAAACTAGCAAGACGACCGATGAGGGCGCGATGGTGCGCCAGCGCATCGAGCGCAAGCTGCGTTCCTTCCGCGGCGAACTCGACGAAAAGAAAATGGCTTCCATGTATCGCAGCCTGCTGCGAGCGGGGTTTTCCGCGGACGTGGTGTGGCGAGAATTAAAGGCGGTAGTAAAGGAAGACTTGCCGGAAGTAGACCTGGAATAGGGTTCTGGTTTGGGAAGTGTCCACCCCTGACGCCGTTACGGCTAACGATTGCGGATAGGTCTTACGGCCATCCACCGCTTTGGTCTGCATTGCAGTCTTGTCTGTATTGCAATCTAGTTTGCATTGCAAACTGAAATTAAACACCCGCAAACTAGAATGCAACGCAATCTAGTTTGCGCCGCAAACCAAATTCTTCCCATTCGTTCGTCACAATACCGGCTCCGTCGAGACAAGTTCCCCGTGCTCCTGGAATTGCCGCTCCCAAGAGGCTCTGCCATAATGCAGTGATTGTCGATGTGCGGCGATTGAGGCTTACGTGACGGGCGTATTGGAAACCAAGAAATTCTGGAACGGGAACGAGATTCGCGAAGGGTTCCTGCGTTTTTTTGAGGGCAAAGGGCACCGGCGGGTGCGGAGCTCGTCGCTCGTGCCGCATGGCGATCCGACGCTGCTCTTCACCAACGCCGGGATGAACCAGTTCAAGGATGTGTTTCTCGGCCTCGAAAAGCGCGAGTACACGCGCGCGACGTCCTGCCAGAAATGCGTGCGCGCGGGCGGCAAGCACAACGACCTGGAAAATGTCGGCTTCACCAAACGCCATCACACGTTTTTCGAGATGCTCGGCAATTTTTCCTTCGGCGATTATTTCAAGAGTGCAGCGATCGCCTACGCCTGGGAACTGAATACTTCGCCGGAATGGTTCAACATTCCGAAGGACAAGCTGTACGTCACGGTTTTCGGCGGCGCGGAAGTTTCTCCCGGCAAAACACTCGGTGTGGATGAAGAAGCACGCGGCTTCTGGCGCGAAGAAAATGTTCCGGAAGAGCGCATCTTACCAATTCCCGGGCTCAAGGAAAATTTCTGGGCCATGGGTGACACCGGTCCCTGCGGCCCGTGCAGCGAAATTCATTACGACATGGGGCCGGAAGCGTCCGACGAAGGCCACACGGATTGCAAATTCCCCTGCGACTGCGGCCGCTACGTCGAAATCTGGAACCTCGTGTTCATGCAGTTCAACCGCGACGCCAGTGGCACGCTCACTCCTTTGCCGAAACCATGCGTGGACACCGGCATGGGCCTCGAACGCGTCGCCGCCGTCCTCCAAGGCGTCATCTCCAACTACGACACCGATCTCTTTCAGCCGATTATCGAAATTGGAGCCTTGATTTCGGGCAAGACGTACGGAGCGGATTCCCGGTCTGATACATCGCTAAGGGTCCTTGCAGACCACATAAGGTCAACGGTGTTCCTGCTGGCTGATGGAGTTTTGCCCAGTAACGAGGGACGCGGCTATGTCCTGCGCAAGATTATGAGGCGGGCATTTGATCACGGTCGAAGTCTCGGTATTCAGAGTGTCTTTTTCGAAAAAATGGCACCAAGCGTTATAGCAATGATGGGGGACCAATATTCGGAATTGATTAACGCCGAAAACAACATAAAGAGGACGATCAGAACTGAGGAAGAGAGATACTCCCACCTCATCATTCCTGGCCTGCTTCGATTTGAGAAACATCTTGAGACCCGGAAGGAAGCTATCACGAACCTTGCAGTTGCGATGGCAATCGGCGAGATGGTGAAGAAACTCCAGAACGATGAAACGATTTCCCCCGAAATGAAAAAGAGTTTGTTGCTCTTTCTCAGAGAAATCTCGGAAGTAAATCGGGCATGGACTCAGGAACTGCGTGAAGTGCTCAGCGAAGGGGCCGAGTACTCCACGGGACTCTCACAAATCTCGGATGCAATGATGATTCGGCTCAAGAAATCGGTTGAGGAAAGCAATCTGCCGAACCGGGAAGCCAAGGAGGCAGTCCTAAGCATCTTGTCAGGTCTTGTAGAGCAAGCAGTGTCCCGCCTGCGGCAGGAAACCGCCGGCATCAGAGGAGAAGACCTGTTCTTTGCTTACGACAGCTTAGGTTTGCGAATCGATTTCATACGCGATATCGCTCCAAGCCACGGATGGGAGATTCTGCCCGGTGCCGAGCAGGAATTTGAGAAGGAGCTAGGTAAGCAAAGGGAACGCGCCAGAGCATCGTGGAAAGGCGGGAGCAAGGAGGCTGCGAATCCGGCGTATGCGAAGATTGCGGACCGATTTACGACGGAGCCGGATTTTTATTTTGGGACGTGTGCGAAGGATTGCGCCGTCGAAGCGATCATCACGAAGCTGGGGGCGGTGGCCGAGCTGAATCCCGGTGAAAGCGGCGAAGTCGTGCTGGATCGCACGGTGATTTACGCCGAGTCCGGCGGGCAGGTGGCGGACACTGGCGCGTTCTACGACAATTCGGAATCGCAGCAGCTTGCGGAAGTGACAGGCGCGTTTTACCCCGTCGCGGGACTCGTGGCGCACAAAGTGGTGGCCAAAGAGACGCTGCGCGTAGGTGACCGCGTGACAGTCGTGGCGGACGCGGAGCGGCGCGTGCGGATTATCCGCAACCACTCGGGAACGCATCTCGTTCACGCGGCGCTGCGGAATATTCTCGGCACGCACGTCAAGCAGGCCGGCTCGCTGAATGCACCGGAGCGATTGCGTTTTGATTTTTCGCATTTCGCGCATGTGGATGCGGAAGAACTTAGAGACATCGAACAACAAGTGAACGACGAGATTCGCCTGAACACGCAAATCGAGACCAACGTAACATCGCTTGAAGACGCACTCGCTTCCGGCGCGCTGGCGTTTTTCGGAGACAAATATCCGGAGCACAACGTCCGCGTCGTCACCATTCCCGACCCACGCTCGCCACGCGGCTTTTACTCGAAAGAACTTTGCGGCGGCACGCATGTGCAGCGCATCGGCGACATCGGCGTCCTCAAAATCGTCAGCGAAGAATCCGTGGCGGCCGGCGTCCGCCGCATCGAAGCAGTCACCGGCGTCGGCGCCCTGGAACATTACCAGCACCAGGCGCAAATCCTGCGGCAACTGGCCAGCACGCTCAACGTCGGCGAGGACGCGATCCTTGCCCAGGTCGAGAAGCTCTCGCAGACCGCCAAGCACCTGGAGAAGGAACTGGAGACACAAAAGCGCAAGGGCGCCTTGAACCAGGTGGACGAGCTGGCGGCCCGGGTCCAGATGGTCAAAGGGGTCAAATTGATCGCCGCCGAGGTCGCAAATGTGGACCGGGAAGGCCTCCGGCAGCTGGTGGATACCCTGCGGCAGAAACTGGGGTCGGGGGTGGTCGCCTTGGGAATGCCGGAGGACGGCAAGGTGGCGCTAATCGCTGGGGTCACCAAGGACTTAACCGCTAAAGTCCATGCTGGCAAGCTGATACAGGCGCTGGCCAAGCAGGTGGGCGGGTCCGGAGGCGGCAGGCCGGATCTGGCCGAGGCTGGCGGAAAAGACACAGCTGCCCTAAGAAGTGCCCTATTGAGTATCCCCTCCCTCCTCGAGCCCTTGTTATAATGGGATACGTGCGGCCCTTGCCGGGCCGCAATAGCGCCAGAAGCCGTCCGGCCGGCTACACTTACGCGCGCGACCCTGACCGGGTCGTGCCCAGTGCGGCTCCAACCGAGCCGACCTACCTGCCAGCACGGCTTCGCAAGATGAACCACTCGCCAGGCGTTCTCCCCCAGGGGTAGACCGTTTGGTAGGGGCTCCTAGTACGGAAGAGACATTGACCCCAACCGGGCGATGTCGAAAACTGTACACTCTGTATCTGGTTGCAAAAATGGTGTTTGCCTTCCCCGAGGCACAATGGTGAAACGCACGGCAATCACGGCAGGGCTTCATCTGGGAACGCTGGTTCTTTGCGCGAGTTTTTTCGCACCACGAGCCTGCGCCCAGATCTCCAAGGTTTCGGAACCGACAGGGCGGCAGCTTTTCGTGAATGCCGAACCGCCGGCGACGCTGAAGTTTGGCGGAGTAAGGCCGCGCGCAACCATCTACCTGCCTGGCGAATCTTCTTTTACGGGACGCAACCACCCGGCCATGAGCATTGACCGAGACGGAACAGAAAAACTCGTACGAGAAGCTGCGGAACGGCATCGCGTGGACCCGGCACTGGTTCGCGCGGTGATCGAAACGGAATCGAACTGGAACCCGCGGGCGTATTCGCACAAAGGCGCCGGCGGATTGATGCAGTTGATCCCGACGACGGCGCAACGATACGGAGCGTACGACTTGTTTAACCCGAAACAAAATATCGACGCCGGGGTTAGACATTTGAAGATGTTGCTGCAACGCTACAATGGCAACCTGGATCTGGCTTTGGCGGCGTACAATGCGGGTGAAGGGGCGGTTGACAAGGCACAAGGGATTCCGCCGTTCCGCGAAACGCGGGACTACGTGCAAAAAGTACAGAATGCCTATTTCCGGCCGGGCTCGGGGCGACTTGCAGATGCGTTTATCAATCGACACGCGATCCACAGAGACGTTGCTCCTGACGGCCGCATCATATTCAGCAACGAATAGAGAGAGTTGTAAGTTTTTGGTGCTTGGTTCTCAGGCTCCGGCGATCCTGTATTGGGATCGGAAACTTGTTGAAGAATTTACCGCCGTGAAGCCTGGGTTGCGGCCATAGTTGAGTAGCGTTTGGGGGATGTAGGTTGATGTTTTCGGGCGAAAAAAATTTGCACAGGAGCTTCGCCAGCGTTTCGCCACTTTTTGTGGCGCTCGGATTGGCGCTGTGCGTGGCGCCGACATCTACCGCGAGGGCGCGCGCCGAGAGTTCCGAAACCGCTACGACGGTGAAACGGCAGGCCGCGACGACGCAATTTGCGCGCGCGGAAGAGCAGCGCGAGCAGCTGAACAGCAAACCTTCCGAGAAGCGCAGGCTCTCCGATTACAAGCAAGTCGTTTCCAGTTATCGCCGGGTTGCGCTGATTACGCCGCGCGCTCCCCAAGTGCCTGATTCGCTTCTGGCCGTCGCCGAGGTGTACACGGAGATGGGCGACCGCTTCGGGCGCAGCTACTACCAGTCGGCGGCGGACTCGTATCAGTTTCTGGTGCACGAGTATCCGAAGAGCAAGTATTGCCAGGATGCCATCCTGCGGATTGCAAAATTGCAGCGCGACCGGCTGGGCGATGCGGAACTGGCGAAGAAAACGTATGAAGACTTCTTGAAGCGCTATCCGCGTTCGCCGCGGAAACGCGAAGCGCAGGAGTCCCTGGCGGAACTGGCGCTGCTGCAGAACAGCGAAGCTTCGTCTTCGGCGCTGACCGCGGCGGTAAATTCCGCGCCGAGCGAACCCGGCGAAAGAGATGCGCGCCCGAATGCTCCGGTGCATTCCGGCGGCAAATCCGTTGCGCGGGCGGATTCGCGGCAAGTTCCGCGGGTGCGGCGAATTCGCGCAGCCGCGAATGGCGAGGCCACGCGCGTAACTATCGATCTGGAAGACAGCGTGCAATATGCCTCCGGGCGCATTGCGAATCCGGACCGGATTTTTTTTGACCTGCACGCGGCAAAGTTGACGCCGGAAGTGGCGCGCGAAAATATTCGCGTGGACGGCGGCCTGCTGACGGCGGTGCGGGTGGCGCAGAATCATCAGGGCGTGGTGCGCGTGGTGCTGGACGTGGAAGGCGTGAAGGATTACACCGCTTCACTGACGAGCAATCCGACACAGCTTTTGATTGATCTGTATGGAAATTCCGGGACGGCGACGGTGCGCACCACCAAGGCAAGACGCGGAGAGCAAGTGGACGGCGAAGACGCGGGCGCAGGATCGAACAGCCCAGGCAAATCCGTCCAGAGCGTCGCTGCAAGAAATTCGAGTGAGAGTCCGCTTCCTGCGCCGGCGGGAAATTCCAACAGCGCCATCAGTGGCTCGGTTGCGGGGGGCGCCCCGGCGGCGGGACGCAATGCGGGTTCGACGGCGAAAAACTTGAAATCCAAATCCGCGAGGGCGGCTGCCAGCGCGAAACCGGAATTGGTTCAGCCTTCGACCGCGCCGCTGCCGACACGCGATGGGCAATCTACACTGACGCGCGCGCTGGGGCTGAAGATTAGCCGGATCGTGATTGACGCGGGCCATGGCGGGCACGATACCGGAACGATCGGGCCGACGGGATTGATGGAGAAGGATCTCTGCCTGGACGTGGCGCTGCGGCTGGGAAAAATCATTCAGCAGCGCTTGCCCGGCGCGGAAGTGGTTTTTACGCGCGCGGATGACACGTTCATTCCGCTGGAAGAACGAACGAATATCGCGAATGATGTAAAGGCGGACCTCTTCCTTTCCATTCATGCGAATTCCAGCCGCGATCACGCGGCGCGCGGCATCGAGACTTACTACTTGAACTTGCGGGGCTCTGCGGAAGCGATGGAAGTGGCGGCGCGCGAGAATGCTTCTTCCCAGGAAGGCGTTCACGAATTGCAGGACCTGGTCAAGAGAATCGCGCGGACGGAAAAAATTGACGAGTCCAAGGAGTTTGCGGAAGACATCCAGGATTCGCTGGCGAAGCGGATCGAGAAGTCCGGGAGGTCGATCCGGAACCGCGGCGTGCGGAAGGCGCCCTTCGTGGTTTTGATTGGGGCGGACATGCCGTCGATCCTGACGGAGATTTCGTTTTTGAGCAATCCGGCGGACGAAAAGCTGCTGAAGCAGCCCGAACAGCGCCAGAAGATGGCCGAAGGGCTGTACCAGGGCGTCGCCAGCTATCTCCAGAGCATGAACAGCGTAACCGTGAACCTGCCAGCAAGGCCGATGGGTGGCCGGAGCGGGTCAGCGGCTACCGTGGAACAATCCCGCAACCAGAACTAGGGTTTTGGTGTCTAATAGAAGCCGGGATGCGAAAACTTCACTTCATTGTGGCTTTCCTGTTGGCGCTTGCCTTTGGGCTGCCCGTGTGTGCCGAGCAGCAGGCCCTCCCCACTCATTTTGGCAACTGGACCGGGCAGCCGACGCCGATGTGGGTTGAAACCGAAGCGCCGCTAAACTACGTAAACATTTGGAAAGAAGCAGGGCGCAAGCCGGGCGAATTCTGCCAATACGCATCGGGCACTGCCAAGATCCAGGCATCGTTGGAGAAGTATAAAGATCCCACCAGCGCTTACGAGGTGTATACCGCGTATCTGAATCCCAGTATGCATCCCACGACGCTGAACAGGACTTCGGCCGTGGACGGCGATCGGATGCTGGTGCTGCTGGGCAGCTTCATTCTGCAAGTGCGCCCAGTGCAGGCCATCTCCACGGAGGACCTGACGACCTTTGTGAATGCTGTGAGCGCGCATGCCGATCCGACGCCGCTGCCACCGATCCGCTTGTGCTTGCCGAAAGGGTTCCTGGATGGAACACAGAAGTATGCGCTTGGACCTGCGGGATTCCAGAGCGGCCTGGCTGCGCTGAAGCGAGATGAATTCGCGGCGCTCACGAAGGAAGCAGGTTTTGCGTCCAAGGCGGAGGCCATCGTAGCCGAGTATCGCAATGGCAAGGATTCCGCGGGATTGTTGCTGATCGAATATCCGACGCCGCAGCTTGCGCAACAGCATTTGCGGCATCTGGAGCAGGCGCTTTCGCCGGAGGCTAAGCAGGCGGGCACAACCATCGAGCGCGACGCTTCGCTGCTTTCGGTGGTGCTGAGGCCATCGTCGGCGGCCTACGGCAATTCCCTGCGCGCGGCCGTGAATTACGAGACCAGCGTCACCTGGCATGAGCCAAAGCACACGCTGACCGATCCGCCGTGGGCGACGATGCTTGCCAAGATCATGATCGCGACGATGCTGTTTATGCTCGTGGCCGTGGTGCTGGGAGCTGCGTTTGGCGGCGTCCGTGTGCTCGCGAAGATCTTCTTTCCAGGAAAAGTATTTGACCGTCCGGACCAAATGGACGTCCTGCAGCTGGGCCTCTCGAGCAAGAGAATCGACTCCCGCGATTTCTACTAGCCTCCGATTGCCATCCTGTAGTAACCAATTGGTTTCGGAAACGTCCAATAAGTACTGGGCCCCGACCGCATTTTGCGCTTGCTGACAACTGTCGTAAGATTTGAGGCACTACGGACACAAATGAGCCGAGCTATCTCAATTCGAAATGCAGAGAGAAGCCGAGGCGCAGGACGCGGGGCTTGCGCTTTGCTGCTGGTACTTGGGGCCGGCATATTCGAATTCGGCTGCCAGAAGAGCGCTGCCGAGAATCCTGCTGCCGCAGCCCCGGCTATCCCCGTGCAGGTGCAGATTGCGGCCGCGGTGAAAATTCCCGAGACCACAGAGTATCTCTCGCTGTTGAAGTCGCGGCACTCGGCGGCCATCAATCCGCAAGTGGAAGGGCTAGTCACAAGAATCTTCGTGAAGTCAGGAGAACGAGTGGCGGCAGGAACTCCGCTGCTGCAAATTGATCCACTGCGGCAAGAAGCGGTGCTGAACAGCCAGGAAGCTTCCCGCGCTGCGCAAGAAGCCAACGTGCGGTACGCCAAGATTTCCCTGGAGCGGGCGCAGAAGCTGCTGGATACCGGAGTGATCAGCAAACAAGAATTCGACAACGCGCAAACCGCGTATGACGCCGCGCTCTCGCAGTTGAAGGCGCTCGACGAGCAAGTACGGCAGCAGAAAGTTCAGCTTCACTACTACAGCGTGACCTCGCCGATGGACGGAATCGTGGGCGATATTCCGGTTCGAATGGGCGACCGCGTGACGGTTGCGACGATGCTGACAACGATCGACGAGCCCGGAGCGCTGGAAGCGTATATCTACGTTCCTGCCGAACGCGCGCGCAATTTGAAAGTGGGTTTGCCCGTACGGCTGCTGGACAGCGCGGGCAATTCGGCCGGGGACACGCGCATTACGTTCGTTTCGCCGCAAGTGGATACTGAAACGCAAAGCGTGCTTGCCAAGGCAATGGTTGAGAATTCGACGGGCAAACTGCGCATCGCGCAGCAGGTTCGCGCGCAGATTACCTGGGGCACGCACGAAGGCCCGGTGATCCCCGTGCTTGCTGTGCAGCGCATCAATGGACAGTTTTTTGCATTTGTTTCCGTGAAGGAGGCGAAAGGAACTGTGGCACGGCAGAAAACGTTGAAGCTCGGTGAGACCCTGGGGAATGACTTCGCGGTGCTGGAGGGCTTGAAGCCGGGGGACCACGTCATCGTTTCCGGCACGCAGTTCTTGCAAGACGGCATGGCTGTCACCGAGCAAGTGGCCGGCGACAGCAAGGGCACAGCCGCGCGTTAGTGCCTGTCAACTACATGAACCGCTCCAATCCATTTCAATCCCAGGCGGAACCCATCCTTGTTCGTTGATTTTTTCATTCGGCGTCCGGTCTTCGCGACGGTCTGCGCTCTTTTCGTTATTCTGGCCGGCGCGATTTCTATTCCCACACTGCCGATCGCGGAATTTCCCGACCTTGCGCCGCCGCAGGTCATCGTAAGCAGCGGTTACATCGGGGCGAACGCGCAGACGGTGGAATCCGCGGTTACGATTCCGCTGGAACAGGCCATCAACGGCGTCGAGGGGATGAAGTACATTTCCTCGACGAGCGGCAACGATGGGACGAGCCAGGTGACAGTCGTTTTCGACGTGACACGAAATGTGGACCTGGCATCGGTGGACGTGCAGAACCGCGTGAACCAGGCGCTCGGCCGGCTCCCCAACGAAGTCAAGAATACCGGCATCATCATCACCAAGCAGATTGGCGGATTCGTTCTCGGTGCGGGAGTATATTCGGACGGCGGGCAGTACGACAGCCTGTTCCTGAGCAACTATCTGGATGTTTACGTCAAGGATGCGCTGAAGCGCGTGAAAGGCGTGGGCGACGCGATCGTTTTCGGCGAACGCAAGTACGCGATGCGGCTGTGGCTCGATCCCTCGAAGATGGCGCAACGCGGGCTGACTGCTACCAACGTGTTGAGCGCGCTGCAAGAGCAAAACGTGCAAGTTGCCGCGGGCCAAATCGGCCAGCCGCCGTCGCCGGAAGGCCAAGACTATCAGATCAGCGTGCGCGCAGTCGGGCGGCTGAGCGAAGCTTCCGAATTCGACAACATTATTTTGAAGACCGGGAACGACGGGACGCTGGTGCGCGTGAAGGACGTGGGCCGCGCAGAGCTAGGCGCAGAAAATTATGGGACGCTGCTCCGGTTCAACGGGCACGACGCTGTAGGCCTGGCGGTCACGCAACTTCCGGGTGCGAACGCGCTGGATGTGGACAAGGCTGCGAAGGCCGAACTGCTGCGGCTCTCGAAAAACTTTCCGCCGGGAATCAAAGCGGCGGTGGCGTTCGACACCACGACGGTGATCGGCGAATCGATCCGGGACGTGCTGATCACGCTGCTGGAAGCCATCGCGCTCGTAGTGATCGTGATTTACTTGTTTTTGCAGGACTGGCGGAGCACGTTCATTCCGGCGATCACCATTCCTGTGTCGCTGATTGGCACATTCATCTTCGTAAAACTGCTGGGATTTTCCATCAATACGCTGACGCTTTTTGGAATTACGCTGGCCACGGGGCTGGTTGTGGACGACGCCATCGTGGTGATTGAAAACGTGGAGCGGCACATCGTGGAGGGCATCACGGAGCCGCACAACGCGGCGTCGGTGGCAATGAAGGAAGTTGCGGGAGCGGTGATCGCAACCTCGTTGGTGCTGGTGGCAGTATTCGTGCCCGTCGCGCTTTTTCCGGGCACCACGGGAATTTTGTTCCGGCAATTTGCGCTGACGATTGCCTTTTCCGTGGCCATTTCCGCGTTCAACGCATTGACGCTGACTCCGGCGCTCTCCGCGATTTTCCTGGGACACCACCGGGAGCGCGCGCAGGGCAAATTCTTCAAGCTATTCAACGATGCCTTCAACGCCGGTTCGGAACTCTACCGAAATAGCGTGCGGCGAGCGTTGCATTGGCGCGTGGCTTCGCTCGCGGTTTTCTTTGTGCTTCTCGGCGCCACTTACGCGCTCTACCAACGCGTGCCGCGGGCTTTCATTCCCGAAGACGATCAGGGCTACTTGATGTTCATCGTTCAGGCCCCACAGGGTGCATCGCTCTCGTATACGCGCGATATCTGCGGGAAAGCGGAAGAGTTGATTTCGCGCGATCCGGAAATCAATGGCATTTTCACGGTCGTGGGATTCAGCTTTTCCGGTGCGGCATCCAACCAGGCAATTCTGTTTGCAAACCTGCTGCCCTTTGAGGAACGCAAGGGGGATGCGCATTCGGCGGCTACGGTAATTCAAAGGTTGCGCGGAAAACTCTCCGCCGTTTCCGGCGCGCTGGTTGTGCCGTTCAATCCGCCGGCGGTGCAGGGGCTGGGCCAGTTCGGGGGATTTCAATTCGAATTGGAAGACCTGGGACGCAATTCGCTGCAAGACATCGCCGGCGCGGCGAACAAATTGGTCGCCAAGGGCAACGCGAGCAAGGATGTAACCGGGCTTTTTACGAGTTTCACCGCGAATGATCCGCAATATCTCGTGCGCATCGACCGGGAAAAAGCGAAGAGTCTACAAGTGCCGTTCAGCCAGATCACGAACGCATTGCAGGTGTACATGGGATCGGTCTACGTGAACGATTTCGACTTCAACAACCGTTCGTACCGCGTGTACGTGCAGGCCGATACGCAGTTTCGCTCGCAGGCAAAAGATATCCGGCAATACTATTTGCGTTCAGACGCCGGCAAGATGATTCCTCTCGATAATCTGGTGACCGTCGAGCAGACGGCCAACCCGCAGGTGATTCGGCACTACAACTTGTTCCGCTCCGCGGAAGTCAACGGTACCGCCGCGCCGGGACGGAGCTCGGGCGAAGGAATCGCCGCGATGGAAGCGCTGGCCAAGAAAGAACTGCCGAACGGGATGACGTTCGAATGGAGCGGGCTGTCGCTGGAAGAAATCGAGTCCGGCGGAAAAGCGCTGATCCTGTTCGCACTCGGCCTGGTGGTGGTGTACTTGACGCTCGCGGCACAATACGAAAGTTATGTGCTGCCGTTCATCGTTTTGCTGGCCGTGCCCGTCGCGATTCTTGGCGCCGTCGGCGCGCAGGCGCTGCGCGGCTTACAGAATGACGTGTACTGCCAGATTGGCTTAGTGATGCTGATCGGTCTCGCCAGCAAGAATGCCATTTTGATTGTGGAGTTTGCTGAACAACTGCGAGATCAAGGCATGTCCGTGGTGGAGGCGGCGGTGGAAGCGGCGAGGATCCGGCTACGGCCGATTTTGATGACGTCTCTCGCGTTTATCCTGGGCGTGGTGCCGCTGGTTTTAGCGCGGGGGGCAGGCCGCGCCGGGCGCATCTCCGTTGGTACAACCGTTTTCGGCGGCATGATCGCGGCGACGACGCTGAATCTGATTTTCATTCCGGTGCTGTACGTGATCGTGAGGGGTATCGTTCCCGGGCGCACCTCCAAATCGGCTGAGCTGAAGGAATAACAACCGGGTTCCAACGCGTTTGCTCCGTCCGTGTTGTCATCGATGCAAGAAGAGATTCGCAAAATGCCGTGAAAAAGCGTCGATTCTCAAGTAGGATTCGGCAATGCCATCACCAACGTTGTCC
>JBARRT010000185.1:0-68791 GCA_049644365.1 Candidatus Acidiferrum sp.
TTGCTAAATCCTTTAGATGCAACACTTACAAAAAACAGGGGGGAGGGGGGATGTTATGGTTAACCAGCACCAACAATTCCCATTTTGGTTTACCCAGAGGATGGTCGAAGGGTGCTACAAGAGCTGGTTAGCGGCTGGGGAGGCGGCCATGACGTTGGAAGAAGCGATGGTGAAGGTGTGGCGGCAGGCGCTGGTGGAACGCGCGGCGCAGGTGGAGTTGGACGCACAGACGTTCCCGGTGCGAGAGACTCCGCGCAAGCACTTGCGCGAAGTGGATTTTGTGTTTGACGGGCAGCCGCTCCGGGGGCTGGAGCAGAACCCGAAGACGGAATCGCGCTGGGCGCAGTTGGCGCGCGCGGGGCACAAGGTGATGCAATTTCTTTCGGCGGGGCGGTATGTGGGCAATGTGGTGGACGGCAAAGTGACTCTCTACGGCGGGAAGAAAAAGAGTTCAAGCACAGCCGCCACGAAAAAGTAACGAATCGGGTGTAAAGCCCGGTGCTACAAGGACGGACGTCGTGTAAAATCATTCACCTGGAGACACGGGCCCAATGAGGGATGAAAGCACCAAGCAGGCAGCGCAGGAATACCTGGCGGCGAAGCTCACGGAAGAAGAGCAGGCTTACGAGGCCAAGCTCAATGGGGAAACGGCGGTGGCGCGCTCCCCCCTGGTTTGGAAGCGGGTGAAAGAAGCCATATTCGCGCAATGCGGCGAATGGAACGCAGTGACGCAAGAAGAGACGCTTACCTGCAAGGAAACTGCGATTGGGGATCTTAGGATTTGGTGCGCAGCCCGGTCCAAGCAGATGACGGTGCATTACGATTCCAGGAAGCTTTTGATCATCGTGAAGAACGCAGGGCGCCTCGAGCATGAAAAAGACGTGATCCTTCGCATCGAAGGCTACCGGACGGGCTCCGATCACGACGATCGGGAGGCTCGCTTGATGCGGAACGAACTGCCCGTAAACATCGATATGTTGCTTCTGGCGGAGCTGCGAGTGCTAACGGGAATAGGCCGCCAAAGGAACGCTTAGAAGCGAAGGGCATGGGCGGAAAATCGCGGTGGAGCACGCGTGGCCAAGCTTGTAGAATAGAGCTACCACTGCGGGAGTGGCGGAACTGGCAGACGCGCAAGACTTAGGATCTTGTGGCCGAAAGGCCGTGGGGGTTCAAATCCCTCCTTCCGCACCAACTTTTCCGTTCCCACTCTTCGATAGTGCTGGATTCGAGAGTGGGGCGAGGGCATAATACGGTCATTGAGAAGAGGAATTGCCTGGCGAGTCCCCACCGCCGGGCTGGCGCGCCTCACCCAAGAGGGCGCGCGCATGGTGCGGCTGCGAAAGAGGGCAGCGCAATGATCGTCCAGGACTTGGGAGATCAATTTGTCATTATCCGCCAGACGGATCACGCGGTCCTGTCTGGATTTTTCGCGCGCGAATTGGGAAATGAAGTTTTTTCGCAGCCCGCGCCCATGGAATCGTTTCGCCTGGCCGCCACGGAACACGACAACGGATGGGAAGAGTGGGAACGGCAGCCGAGCATCGACCCGGTTTCCTTTTCGCCGTATACGTTCATGTCGATTCCGACGGAGGAGCACATCGCGCTCTACCAGAGGGGAATCGAACGCGTGGTGAAAGTGGATCGCTACGCGGGGCTGCTGGTGAGCATGCATTGCGCGAATCTTTACGACCGCACGCGCGCGACGATGCCGGGATTTTCCGCCAAGTACGTCAAATCGCAGGAAGCGCCGCTGGTCCAGGATGTTCTGCACAGGCTGCGGCTGCAGCAGTTGCGCCTGAAAGTGGATTTGCGCGCGGACCCCGCGATGAAAAACTTCGCGGATGAAAAATGGCTGCAAGCGAACGCGCAACGGCTCGAGGCAGTGGACCGGCTGTCGCTTTATATTTGCCTTGCGCCGCGCGAGCCGGCCACGATCGACGCTGTGCCCGTGGACTACCGGGGCCTGGAAGCGGACTGGGATCTTCAGCCAGAAGAGAACGGTACGGTGACGCTGGAGCCGTACCCGTTCCGACGCGACCCGCTGGAAATCAGCATCCTGGCGCGGCGGATTCCGAAGCGGCGTTATGCGGATGACGTCGAATTTCAGAAAACGCTGGCGCAAGCGCCGTTTTTCGGTTTGAAGTTCACGCTGCGCGCGGGCCGCGCACGGTCGCGGTCGCGCGTGGCGATCGCTTAATCACGTAAGCTGGCGCCCCCGCGTTTCCGGCAGCAGCAGCGCCAACAAAGCGGCCACCAGGAAAGTTGCAGCGAGCAGAAAAAATGCCGGGCCAAATCCAAATCGCGCCGCAATCGCGCCCACAGCGAACGGAGCGATGGCCGAGAGGCCGCGCCCGACGTTGTAGCTGAGGCCCATCGCTGCGGCGCGGATTTCTCCCGGGAAAATTTCACTGGCGATGGCCGCGTAGCCCGAAAAAAATCCGGTGCCGAAGAAAGCGACAAAAGGCCCGAGCAGCAGGAGCCACAACGGGTTTTGAATGATCCCGTACAGCGGCACAAGAATCGCAGCGATGAGCAGGTAAGTGAAATACGGCTTTCGCCGGCCGAAGGCGTCCGCGAAAAATCCGAAGGATACGTAACCCAGCCATTTTCCGGGAGCAAGCACGAGATAGAATGTTGTTCCAACGACGAGGCTGAGGCCGCGTCCGCCGCGTGAAACGGGAAGCGACAAATATCCCGGAATCCAGGTGAAGAGTCCCCAATAACCAAACATGCTGCTGGCATTCATGGCGGTGGCGAGAAGGCCGTTGCGCAGGATTGTTTTTTCGCGCAGCAGATTGAGCCAGTTTCCTTTTTGCGTTGCCGCGCGATTTTTCCAAATGTCGGATTCGGGCACGCCACGGCGAATCCAGAGAACCAGAAGAGCCGGCAGCACGCCGACGAAAAAAACGGCACGCCATCCGAGACGCGGGAATACGATGAGCACAATCAGCGCGGCGATGGCTTCGCCGATCGCGTAGGCCGATTGCATCAGGCCGAGCGCCTTTCCGCGATGCTCAGCGCGCCAGGTTTCCGCGATCAAGGCGGCGCCGGTGGTCCACTCGCCACCCATGCCGAGTCCAAGCACAAAGCGAAACGTGGCGAGCTGCGAAATGGTGTGAGAAAAACCGCAGGCGGCGCTCGCGAAAGAATAGACCAGGATGGAAGCCATCAGCGCGCGCGTGCGTCCGATGCGATCCGCGAGAACGCCGAAAAGAAATCCGCCGATGGCGGAAGCGACGAGCGTCAGGGAATTCAGAAAACCCGCGGTGCGAGTGTCCATGCTGAACTCGCGGATCAGGTAGGTGAGAACGAGCGAGTAAAGCATGACGTCCATAGCGTCAAGCATCCAGCCGAGGCCGCCGGCGATGAGCGATTTGCGCTCGGCTGAAGTGACGTCACGAGGCCATCCGAATCCCCGCGAGGAGCGGGCACCCGGAAGGCCAGGTGAAGAAGGGACGCCAGTGCTCATGTGGTCTGGTCGTTAGTTTCCAGGGTGCGTAGCGCGATCGATTCCTTCCGCAATTTTCAAGATGACGAGAGCCAGCTCCAACAGAACACGCACGACGAGGACACCAACAAACAAAGCCACAATTCCCGCCACCAGGTTGATGAGTCCCTCCGCGGGGGAATGCTGCATGCCGACGACGACGCAGGCCACGACCGCGATACCGCCACCAAGGATGGAAATGATATAGAGCAGCTTCACGATCCGACGGGTGAGCAGGGAATTGAACGAGAAATCAAAAAGTCCCGCAAAGAAATTCCTTTCATCCTGCATGTAGCCTCCTGGCAAAAGTTTCGAGAAACCGGCTGGGGCCGAGATGTAGGTAAGGCTATTCGGCGACATAAGTCAAGACGCTTTGACCGTCGGAGGAGCGTGGGGGCCAGAAAAAAGCGCGCGGCTGCAGAATTTCCCTGAAGAGGTGACGATGCGAGAGACACCTGCCCCCATCCGCTGCAGAAACGAAGGTTATGCGGGCAGCGTGTTTCTTCTTGACATTCGTGACGCGCGCGTACACCCTGTTTGGCTTTGTCCCCGCCTCCGCGGAAGATTGCGGAGGGGCAGGAGCGAACACGCTCGCCCATGACCAAGGTCCGGCTCTGTTTCCACGATCGCTGCTTTGATGGCACGGCCTCCGCCGCACTCTTTTACCGTTTTTATCGCGAACGATTTGATGCGGGCGCGGAATTTGGCTTCACGGGGATGACGCACCGCGCGGCGCAGCCCTGGGAGCCGGGCATTTTCGATGGGGACGAAAACGCGATCGTGGATTTCAAGTTTTCGAATTCGCCGAAAGTGACGTGGTGGTTCGACCATCATCAAAGCGCGTTCCTTACGGCCGCGGATGCGGAGCAATTCCGCAAGAATCCCGGTCCGCACATGTTTTACGAGCCGGACTACAAGTCGTGCACGAAGTTGATCGCCACGGTGGCGAAAGAGAAATTTGGTTTTGACATCAAGCCGCTGGAAGATTTGATTCACTGGGGCGACATCATTGACGGGGCGCAGTATCCGACGGCCGAGTTCGCAGTGGGAATGGCGGAGCCTGCGATGCAACTGGCGCTGGTGATCGAAGCGGCGCCAGAAAGCGGACTACCGGCGCGCCTCATTCCGCAACTGGCCTACCTGCCGCTCGGCGAAATGGTGAAGCTGCCGCTGGTGGCGAGGCATCTGGAGCCGCTGCTGGAGCGGCACCGGAAATCGATCGAGATCTTGCGGGAACGCAGCGAGTCGCGCGAAGGCGTGATTTTTTTCGATGTCGGCGATCTGGATCTGGAAGGCTACAACAAATTCATTCCTTACCTGCTGCACCCGGAAAGCGTTTATTCGGTGAGCGTGAGCGCTTCGGCGGTGCGCGCCAAAGTATCGCTGGGGACGAATCCGTGGAACCAGGCGACCGCGGATAAAAATTTGGCGTCGCTGGCGGAAAAATTCGGCGGCGGTGGCCACCCGAGGGTATCGGCAATCTCGTTCGAACCTGGCGATCTGCCGCGCGCGCGGGAAGTGGCGCGCGAGCTGGTGGGGACTCTTCGCCAGAAGTAGGGCGCGTTGCGGGACCGGTGATCATTTCGGTGGTTCGACAAAACTGCTTGCGCCATGTAAAATTCTAAAATATTCCCGTGGACCGGTAGCTCAATGGTAGAGCAGTTGACTCTTAATCAACGGGTTGGAGGTTCGAGTCCTCCCCGGTTCACCATTTAATTCTTTCAACCTCATGTAGTTAGCGGCCCATACGCGCCGCTCATGCAATCGTCATTACAGGCAGCGCGGCTGTAGGAGTGTGACAGTTCGGCCCGACCGCGGGGCTCCGGTGACTTGATTATTGCACCATTACCTGGACCGTTGAGCTGTGGGTGAGGCTGCCAGAAGTTCCCGTGATTGTGAGCGTGTAAGTCCCCGCAGGAGTTCCTGAAGGAGGGTTTACAGTGAACGAGGCCGTCTTGGTCGCGCCGGCGTAGGACGCGGAGATGGTGACCGGAGTGGAGGTGGTCACGGCGCTGGTGCTCACCGTGAACTTTGCGCTGGTAGCTCCAGCCGGAACGGTCACGCTGGCTGGGAGCGTTGCCACAGAAGCACTGCTGGAGAGAGAGACGAGGGCCCCGCTGCCGGGAGCTGGCCCACTAAGAGTTACAGTGCCGGTTGAGGAAGACCCACCAGTGACACTGGTTGGATTAAGCGTCACCGAGGATAGCGTTGGCGATCCCGGTGGATTACCGATGTCGCAGGAGAAGGCACAAAGTGAGATAGCGAGGGGTGCGGCTAACGCAACAAGGCCGGGCCGCCGGCGAGAGGTACGGATAAAGCTGCAAAGCGTTGACAATACCGCAAGCCAGGCGAATAACGCTGCCCACGCCTCCCACAGATGCATCGGCGGCGCATATCGCGGCAAGGCCAAAGGCGGCGCGAATGAGCGTGCCGTCGTCGTTAACGTAACCGTCGCAGTCGCCGCGTTTTTCCCATCGAGCGTCACCGGCGATGGCGAAACCGTGCATGTGGCCTGGGCTGGCGCACCTGTGCAACTCCAGGTCACGGTTTGATTGAAGCCACCCACGGGCGCAGCGGAGACCGTGAAGTTTGCTGGTTGTCCCGCTGCGATCGTCGCGCTGGACGGCGCAGCAGAAACACCGAAGTCCGGTGAACTCCCTCCCGGTTGCAACGCGGTAAGCGCCATGAGCAGGTCCAGGCGCCCGTTGCCCATATCGGCGCCCACGAATTGCGCATGAGCCACCGCAGAGGCAGCCAAAGATTCATTGATGTCGGTTCGTACGTTCCGCAGCAAGGCAGCCCCGCCTGAAACGAACGGCGCGCTGAACGACGTCCCCCAACCCGCTGAATATGTGCTGAACGGGTAGGTCGTGACGATCGCTTCGCCCGGAGCAGCCACCCATACGATCGCGTTTCCGTAGTTTGAGAACGAGGAGCGCGTGTCTGTGTTGCTCGTGGATGCCACACCCATTACATCGCTTTGCAATGCCGCAGGATAAACCAGAAGCGGCGGGCCCTGGCCGTCGTTCCCTGCCGACGCTGCACACATCAGGTTGAGACTCTTCGCGTAGTCGAGGGCGTTTTGCAACTCCGTTGAGGGCGTCTTGAAATCGAAACTCATGTTGATGGCGCTGGCGTTGTTCTGCACGGCGTAATAAATTGCACGCAGAATGTCTGAGAGGTTGCCGGTACCGTCTGCATGAAAGGCTTTCAGCGGCAGGAGCTGCGCCGTGGGAGCTACGAGGTGGATTACGCCCATCACCATGGTGCCGTGTCCGAAGGCCGCATACTGAACCTTTCCATCGAGCACAGCCGCCGTGGACTGATCCAGCACGGCCGCAGTGGATTGATTTACTTTGGCCGGCGAGGGACAAGTAGCAGAGCTGCAGGCGGGAGGCGGGTAAACAAGGAAATCCGATGGGGTCAAGTCGTTCAGCTCAGAAGCTCCCGGCTGATTCCGCGTGAAGTCGTAGCCCGGCAGCAAAACGCCCTGCAGCGCCGGATGAGCGGGATCCACGCCCGTGTCAATGTCCGCGACGATGCCTTTGCCGGTCACTCCGAACTGACTCTGGGCCTGCGGAACCTTAACGATCCCCGCTGCGGGTTGGTTCGCATAGGAATTCCACACATTTGTCGTTGAACTCGGAAATAGGGGTACCAGACTACGATCCTGCAGTAGTCCGGCAGGAAGTGGAGTGGGAAGCTGGTTCAGCGCACCAACGGGAACCAGGTTGAGCACCTGGTCCACTTCGGCACTCACGAATCCCGTCAAGCTACCAGGCAGGAGACCCAGAAAGGTCTGGAGTGGGAGGGGAGTGGTCACTAGGAAGACTTGGCCTAACGTGCCGTCCAGCGCGCCAACCACAGCGTCCACAGTGCAAGTTGTCGGAAGGGCACAGAGGAGCTGAAGCGCTGGGAGCCCCGCAGTCGTTCGAACGATGACTCGCGTGTCTGCCCTTGCCGGTGTGGCCCACAGCAGGGCCACCAATGCGCCAGCCAGCCACATTCTACGTTTCATGTCTTGGCGCCCCTTTCCACTCGGCGTTTGCGGTTCCGCGCCTAACCCATCCTCACGCTATCCATCCGCCTGCCAAATCCGGCTAGCATGTGTTAGCCGTGAGGACGCAAAATCTTCCGGAAAGACCGACCCCAGCCCTGCCTCTGAGGGAGGCACGCCCTACGAAAGCCAGTCCGGTCTTTCCTACCCATATAGGGGAACAACCGAACGCAAAAATAGAGGGGAAAGCCCGGAAAGTTATCTAAGGTAAATACCTGGTTCCACACCGACTTGCCCACGGCAGCTTGGCAATAGGCCTACAACGCTGAGGAAACCGAAGTGCCAGCGGCGGCGAATACGGTGGACATCTCTGCCTGCGCGAAGGAGAGGAAAGTCCGGACGACAACGGGGTCGAACTGAGTTCCACTGGCTTCGGTGAGCCGGCGCACGGCTTCTTCGTAGGGCAAGCCCTTGCGATAGGGGCGGGAAGAAACCATGGCGTCGAACGCGTCGATCACGCAGACGATGCGGGAGACTACGGGTATTTCCGTGTCCTTGAGCCCCGCGGGATAACCCTTGCCATCGAAGGACTCGTGGTGATGAAGAATATCAAGAGCCGCGCGTTCGAAGCCGGGGAGCATGCGCAATACCGCCCAGCCATATTCCGAATGCCTTTTCATCAGTGCGTATTCTTCCGGATCGAGACGCGTCGGCTTTCGGAGAATGGCATCCGGAATTCCCACTTTGCCGATGTCGTGCAGAAGCGCTGCAACTTCGAGGTTTTGAAGCTCGGCTTCTTCCAGACCCAATTCCTGTCCGACGCGCATGCCCCATTCCGCAAGCCGTGTGCTATGCACGCCAGTGTTCAGGTCCTTAAGATCGAGGAGCTGGTTGAAGGCACAAATGACGGAATTGCGGAGAGCGGAAGCCTGCTCTTCGAGTCGCTTAATCCGGAGAGGATCCAGCGCCCCCAAGGACCGGGAAGCCTCCGTGAGCGCTGGAATCTGGTGGTTCGACATTGCAGCTACCAGCAGAGCAAGGAACAGGAGCCGGAACCTGAAGTTGAGCCGGAGCTGTTCACCCAAGCCGAAACCGCTTGGTACACGTCGAGGCGCCCGCGATTGAGATCAGATGTGAGAGGCCGGCCATGAGAAAGGGCGCTGGCAGCTTGCGACTGGTTGATAGTCTGCTGCTTTGCACTGAGCAACAGAGACACCGTGCCGGCAACGATCGGTGAGCTAAACGAGGTGCCGGAAGCACTAGCGTAGGTGCCTCCCGGGAAAGTGCTGACGATGTTTTCGCCGGGTGCAGCGATCCAGACGTCCCGTGAACCATAGTTGGAGAAAGAGGACCGGCTGTCCCAGTTCGTTGTCGAGGCGATGCCAACGACATAGCTGTTCAGTGCAGCGGGATAAACTGGAGCGCTGGTGCTTCCATTTCCCGCAGCCGCCACAAGAACGACGCCCGCTTTGTTGGCATAGGCCGCTGCCTGATTCAGTGCAGGCGAAAAAGCGGGGACGTCGAAGCTCATGTTCACGACATTCGCGTGCTGCTGAACGGCGTAATAGAGAGCGGCGATGATATTTGAAAGATTGCCGGTACCATCCGATGAAAATGCTTTCAGCGGGAGTATCTTGGCCCTCGGCGCGACGAGATGAATCAGCCCGGAGGTCATCGTGCCGTGCCCGAACGCTGTGTAGTTCTTGTCGTCGAGGACCGCGGCCGTGGACTGATCCAGAACGGCAGCGGTGGACTGCTGCACGTAGCCGGGCTGCTGTGCGCCAGTGTTTGTGGGACCGTTTTGCAGACCTGACACATCGAGCCATTCCGAAGCACCCGGTTGCTTCCGCGTAAAGTCATAACCGGGAATCAGCACGGCAGACAAGACGGGATGGTTGACGTCCACACCGGTATCAATGACGGCGACGATACCGGAACCGCCAATTCGAAAACCGTTCTGTGCATCTTGAAGCCGGATAATTTGTGCCGCCGGCTGAGCCACGTACCCGTGCCAGGCGACGGCGCCGTAATAATTCACCGGAGCGTTATCGTAGAGCCCGGAGGGGATGCTGGGGAGCGGCGCCAGTGGGATGGGGAGGAGTCGATCCGCCTCAACACTGACAATGCCCAGGAGGGACTGCACGAGCTTGATCGCGCCGTTAACCAGGTTGTCGAGCAGGTTGTTGGTGGACGTTACCAAAAAGGTCTGGCCAATTGGGCCGTCCAGTCCGCCTTGGACTTGACATTTGAGGAGATTGCAAAGATTGAGGACTGAGGACAAACCGCCCGTGGTTCGGACGATGTAGCGGCCTTGCGCCGCCGCCGGCTTTGCAGCGCCGAGCGTGAGAACGAGCATCGCGACAATTAGGGTGATGCGTTTCATAGTTTCTACCCTTTAAGGGTTCTCCTACCGATGAATTCCTCAGTCTATTGGCGCGGTTGAATGCCGTTTTAGTTTCGCGGGGCAGTCTTTCCCAGCCAATAGTACGAATGTGCTTCCTGTCTAAACAAAATTCCCAGCGGGCTTGGTACTTCCGTACCAAAGCCGCCGTGCGCGGTAATTGCATGAATTGATTGCTTTTCATGCTGTTCCCTCGGGCAGATGACCAAGCGCTTCCCGGAGCGAAATCACAATGGGCGTGCCGCCGGGGCTTGCAAACGTCAATTGCAGGTCGCCGCTGTTATCAATCTCTCCGCTAAATTCACCGAATTGATTGGCAACTGTATGAACCACTTGCCCGCGCATATTGGAAAGAAGTACGCGAGTGTCCCGCGCAATGATGTCGGGATTGCTCAGATCCAGGAGCTGGCCTGTCACCAGGATGCGGTTGCTGCCAGGCTTTGCTTCCAGGTGGACATCGATCTGAAAAGGATCCGCGCGATAGAGCATTTGTCTTGTGGTGGTGCCAGCGGAGCGGGCCCCTTCGAAAACGGGCTGCAAGAAACTGTCGAAGAGGACCTTGATCCGGCTGCCCGCTCCCTTTCTTTGATCTTTCAAACCGGCGCCTGCGAACGCCGCCTTCGCGAGCCGAACACTATTCTCCGGAGGCTGGTAGTTCCCTTCCGCGGCGGCGGATTGACGAACTTTTTGCCACATTGAGACCGTTTGCATGCAGCGTTTGCAGCCTTGTTCCAGGTGTTTCTCCATCAACAGTTTCTCGCTGGTGGCCACGACCTGGTTCACAAAATCGATCCATTTCTCTGTCGTAAAATGTTCCATCTCTTCCCCCCGGAATCCTTTCAGCATCCTCGGCACTCCCCAGTGCTCAGGACGGAGAATCAGCACTCGTGCATAAGGGGATGTGGCGAGAGAAAAAATATAAGGAGCTGAATATCTAGGTAAGCCTTGCAGAATCAGAGACTTTGCCAACAAGGACGAAGGGGGCCCAGAAGTACGGATGAGGATTTTGCTGCCGGAGTTCTTGCATGGCGTGTTGGAGCGCACTGGCCATTTGGCCGGTGCGAATGAATTCCCGATAGAAATGCTGCATGAATTTTGCCGTGCTTTGATCATGCACGTCCCACAACGACAAAAGCAGCGCGGTGGCGCCAGCGCAGAAGAGACCACGCTGAAGCCCGAGCAACTCGTCTCCAGCAGCGACGAAATTCATACCTGTGGCGCAACCGCTCAACGTAACCAAATTTGCGTTCAATCTCATTTGGTAGAGATCATACAGATTCAAGTAACCGTCACCCAGGCGGATGCCTGAGAACATCGGGTTGTCTTGACGGTAGATGCCGTGCGTGGCGATGTGAAGCACACTGCACTGTGGACCTTTTTCGCGGAGCAAGGAGGAAGTGGCGCTATCCGCGAGGTGAAGCGAAGAATTGGGAAGGAGCGCGGCGACGGATTTCACCTCATTCAAGATTTGCGGCGCGCGCTCGTCGGCGATCCCCAGGATGAGCGCGCCGGTGCTCGCGCTTGCGGATTTCTGCTGACACAAGGAGAAGACCGTGGCGCTGGGAGCGTAAGAAATGGTGAAAGCGTCGCAGAGGTACTCTTGGCCATTTCGCAAAGCATGGAAAGGCAAGAAATGGAGCGGACCGTGGGGCACAACAATAAGGTGCTTCCCTTTTAATAAGGGACGAAGCGGCGCGATGAGTTCGGCGTAAAGCGATTCGAGGTGACTCTGCGTGGCGCGCAGGAGCGGCTCCTCAAACCGCCGGACGTATTCGATTCCCATGCGAAACTTGGAGAGCTGAAAGCGGAGCAATTGCAAGAAGTGCGCAACGCGGGAAAGAACAGTCAACGGAAGAATTTTGATTTCTTTGCGCGTAATGACAACGGCAATGATGCGGTCCCCCGCTGAGAAATATTCGATGAGAGTTGCATCTCCCGGGAGACTCGCCTGCAGTTTCTTCAGCGAGAAATCCGCCGGTGCTTCCAGAGTGGCATTTTCCCTCTCCTGCGCCGGAAGCTCACGCAGCGTTTTCAACAGCTCTTTCTCGTGAGAATGCGCTTTCTCCTGTAAATTGTGGAGCCTTTGGTGAACTTTTTCCTCGGGGCGGAGTTGTTCGAGCTCGATGCGGTGGTAATACCAGTTGAGTTCCTCGCGCAGGTCCCTGATTTTGCGGACGAGATCACTCTGGCCCGCCTCTCCCAGGGGAAGACTCTGCCCGCTCTGAAAGATCATTTCGATCATGCTGCGAGATTTGGCGGCTTCAATGCAGGCCAGCGCTTTTTCGGCAGAGGCATCCGTTCCAGCTTCGGATACGTACAAATCCACGAGCGCTTCGTAGACCTGCATTCTGTTTTTGATAAAGGAGATTTTCAGCTCTTCGCCTTGCAATCTGCTGCGCAGCGCCTCCAGGGCCTGCCGTGCCTCGAGGTACGCCCGGCGCGCCGCAGGGGGGTCGTTGCGAGCTTGTGCGATCTGTCCTTCCAGCAGGTGAGCCTGATAGGCGAGCACAGGTGTCTGAAGGCCTTTCAGCCGCGCAAAGGATTTCTCTGTTTCTCTTTGTGCTTCCGCGAAATCTCCGACTTGCAGAGCGATGCGCGCGAGCAGCAAGTGGGCAAGCACTGCCTTTCCGGCGAGCGCGGAATGATCGAAAAAACCTGCGGCCGCATTGCAGAGCCGCCGTGCCTCAAAGTGCCGTCCTTCGTGGAAAAGCAATAAGCCCTGGTACAGATCAATGAGCCAGGGCCAGACGAGATTTTTTTCACGCTCGAAGATTTCCCGCGCTTTGGCAAAGCGCTCCAGGGCCTGGACGGTCTTGCCCTGTTGGCCGTAGGCGGTCGCTTCGTTCGCCAATGTCTTCGCGGCCTCGTAGCCCATGCCGAGCTTCTGAAACCGCAGAAATCCTTCGTGGGCCATCTCTCGCGCTTCTTCGCTGAGGTTCAACTCGAGATAAATATCGGAGAGGTCCAGGTGACACAAGGCGAAATGATAGGCATCTCCGGTGTCTTCGCAGGAACGCCGGGCGGCGTACAGCGCCTCGATGGCGCGGCTGTATTCTCCGCGCAGATAGTAGAGATACGCGATGTTGTAGTCCGCCTGCGCGACGAGCAGGGGCATGTTGTTTTGCTCGCAGAACGAACGCGCCCCTTGATAGGTCGCGAGAGCGCGCGGGAAATCATTGAGACTGATCAAGCAGACGGCCATGTTGCTGAGAAGTACGGCGAGGCCCTCAGTGTCTTTGTGAGGCATCAAGCTTCTGTAGGCGTTCTCGTAATGCGCGATGGATTCCTCGAAACGGTCTTGACGGTGATAGATGTTGCCGACATTGATTTCGAGCCGGGCCAGCCGCCAGGGGTCGTCGAGGCGCTCGAATATTTCGCGGGCGCGCTCCGCCGCCTGAAACGCCTGATCATATTCGCCCAATAGGATCATCGGCTGGATGGTACTGCTCAGCGTGCGCCCGGCTTCTTTCCAGTTGCTAAGAGACTCGTAGAGCTTGAATGCCTGGTCATGGTGTTCGATGGCGGCGCGATTATCGCCTGAGGAATAGAGAGCGTTGGCCTTTGCGCGCAAGCCAAGCGCCAAGGCTTCCTTGCGGCGCAGGCGTTTCGCGATGAGCACGGCCGCTTCAGCTAGATTGAGCGCTTCCTGCGTGCTGACGCGAACTTTCTGGACGACCAGTTGTGCAAGGTCCTCGACCGTGCCCAGGCGGACTAGCGCTTTGTGCTTCGCAAGAAATTTGCGGCGGAGAGATTCGCTGGATAGCCGGCCCAATTCATTGACGAGCGTTTCTCTTGAGATTTTCCGGAGTGTTGCGGGCATCAGGAAAAACCCAGTTCTGTGAGTTGCCGCTTCAGCCGCTCGATGCACTTTTGCCGGGTGAATCCTATGGATCCTACAGCAAGGCCCAGCTCGGCGGCGACTTCTGTATAAGGCCGTGAAGGCGTTTCAAAGAAGAGGAGCTCCACGAGGCGGCGGCATTGCGGCGTCAGCGCCGTCAACGCTTCCCGAAGCATCTGTTCTTCCTGCGTTTGCTGCATCAATCTTTCCGCGATTGGCGGTATTTCCGGTTCTGGCAAGTTCGGCTCTGCGTCTCGGCTGACCACTCGCTGGTTCATGCGTTTCATGCGATAGCATTCGTGATGGGCAACTTGCATCAGCCATTTGGGCAGCGCGCGAGGCTCGCGCAATTCCGGCAAGCGAATCAGAAGCTCCACGCACGTGGCTTGAAAAACGTCCGAGGCTTCCGGCCGCGAGAGGTTGTATTTCACGGGGATCGAATAGATGAGCGCTTTGTATTTGTCAATAAGCAAGGACCAGGCATCTTCGTTTCCGGAAAGGCACTCTTTGACGAGGCGGGTGTCATCCCAGACAGTGGGAGCCTTCTTCGGTGCTTTGGTCGTTGCCAGGCTCATCGAGGAGCGTTCTCCGGAGCATTTTTCAAATAGAGCTGTTCCACATTCCAGAGTACGTAGGGTTCCAGAACAGCCGGCTGAAAATTCCCGAGCGAATTCTTGGCGCCAGCAAGAATGTCCGGGCTCGCCAGGAAGATCATCGGCTGATTCTCGGAGAGAATCTCCTGGGCCCGGTCATAGAGCTTTTTGCGCTGTGCGAACGTGCGCGCGATCATTTGCTCACTGATCAGGCGGTCGATCTCCGCCTCCCATCCAGTAGCCGGATGCTCCTGCGATGGATTCCAAAGATGCGTTCCACCGGTCGAGAGCCAAACATTGATGTCGGTGTTCGGGTCAGCGTCAAAGCTGGCTATGCCCATGACGCAGCCGTCGTATTCCTTCGTCTGCGTGACGCGGTCCAGCAGCGAGCGAAACTCGAGGGGCACAACTTGCACACGCATTCCAAGCTGTTTTAGATCATCCTGAATCAGCGTCGCCATCTTGGCGCGGTCCGCGTTGGTTGAGCTCGTAAGGATGGAAAATTCCACAGGCTTGCCTTCGGAATCCAGGAGCGCGGATTCTCCATTTGGCCCATTGCCCCAGGAAAATCCTGCTTCCTTCAAAAGGGCGCGCGCCCGCTCGAGCGAACGAGGCGGGTGAGCGAGCTTCTCATTTCCCCACCTGCGGTTCCCCGGCGCGACAAGTCCCCAGGTGGGAGTGCCGCGCCCCTGATAGACCAGTCGAACGATGGCTTCCCTGTCCACGGCAGCCGAAACCGCTTGCCGGAACCGCACTTCGCGGAACCATTTTTGCTTGCGAGTCAGCTCCGGTGTGGCTTTTTCTCCGATATCGTTCAGATTGAAGAAAAGAAAGTTATATTCAAGTCCAGGTCCGGCGTCCACCATCGTGTAGCCGCGCAGCTGCCGCGAGAGCACGGAAAAGTTTTCCGCGCTTAACTGGGCGATTGCGTCGGTTTCGCCGGATTGAAATTTCAGGACCTGGGCATCGGCATTCGGCACGAATAAGAACACGAGTTCATCCGCGTAGGGCAGGCGATTCCCTTTGACGTCTGTTTTCCAATAGTAGGGATTGCGCTCCAGCACGAGCCGTTGCCCGGCAACGTACTCTTTCAGTCGAAAAGGGCCGAGACCGGCCCATTGGTTCGCAGCGGTCGCCAGTGTGCCTATCTGGCTGAGCTTTCCTTCCTGGTAAGGTTTTTCGAGAAGATGCCGAGGCAGGATTGCCAAGCCATCGAAAAGCCTTTCAGCGACGCCATAGGTTTTGGGCAGTTGGAAGACCACCGTTCGCGCATCCAGCTTACGGACCGTTATTGGCTTTCCGCTGATAATCAAGAGATCGCGCTGCGGAGCGTGGACGTTTTCATCGAGGTACACACGGAAGGTGAATAGTACATCATCGGCGTCCAGAGCCTGGCCGTCCGAAAACTTGAGTCCATGCCTGAGAACCACTGTGTATTGAAGCCCGTCAGGTGAGATCTTCCAGGACTTGGCCAACGCAGGCTCTGTGAGTTGCGTCGCGCGATTGATGTGGACGAGATCGGCTTGCATGATGCCGATGACTTCGCGGGATCGGGTATCAGCGGCAATCAGGGGATTCAGTGTTTTTGGCTCGCCACGCAGCGCGAAGACGATCCGGCCCCCGCGCTTGCCCACTTCTCCAAGCAAGACGAGCAATTCATCTTTCGCGGATTTTTGTTGCGGGGAGGCAGCAGCTTGGCCAAGGAAAAGAAAAAGAAGTGCGAAGGAGCAGAGAAAAGTTCGGCGCCAGTAGGGTCGTGCTGTTCGATTTTTCACGCCAGGCTCCCAGGACTCCTCCTCTCTATCTTGAACGGCTCCAGCCGCTCCTGCAATGAACTCGCTAACCCCAAGTATCCGAGAAAGAACGGCACCATTGCCAGGGCGGGCAAGTACATCCACCAGTAAGAGACCAAGACGCTGTACTGCTGAAGATTTGAAAGGAGGTTTCCCCAGCTTGGAGCAGGTTCGGGCACGCCTAGCCCGAGAAATGAAAGGGTCATCTCCGCCAACACGTACTGGGGGATGAGAATCGCTGCCTGCGTAAGAATGACGCTAGATGTCTCCGGCAGGATGTGGCGCCGCAAGAGGTAGCTGTCTGTTGCACCAAAGCCTCGCGCCGCACGAACAAAATCACGCTCCTTGGCGCTGAGCACGACTCCACGAACAAGCCGCGCCGGACGTGCCCAGCCGACAGCTCCGATGACGGCGACAATCAGGAAAAAAGCCTTCAGGGGACTAACCGACAAGGGCAGAAATGCGCGAAGAGCGAAGAGAAGGTAGAGCCAAGGCAGGGCTAGAAACAACTCCGCGACGCGCATCAGAGCGTCATCCTTCCAGCCGCCGAAGTAGCCTGCTGCCGCGCCGACGCACAAACCAATGGACAACGTACACCCCGCCCCCAGGAGGCCAGCGAGCAGCGAAATCTGGCCGCCATACAAGAGCCGGGAGAATTGATCCCGGCCGTAAGCATCCGTTCCGAGCAAACAAATGCGCGCGTCTTCCGAACCGAACAAGTGTAGCCGCGAGGGGAGGAATCCGAGCAGCCGGTAGCCGGCTCCACTTTTGAAAAACTTCATCGGAACAGGTTGGCTGATGTCCTGCTCATACTGATCAAACGTCCCGTCTCGCAATTTCAGCGCATACGCAAACGGCCGCAGGTGAAGATGTCCTTGCGCGTCCATGAAGTGAGGCGGCATCGGCGGCAAGTATGGATTCTTGCGATCCTGCTCGATGGGATCGTACGGCGCGAAAAAACCTGCGCAAACCACAATCGCGTGCAGCACGCCGAGAATGACGAGCCATTTCGCGAGCGGGCGGCGCGTCCTCATCTCGCGGCGCCCTCTGTACGAATTCGAGGATCAGCCCAATAGAGAAGAATATCGGCAATCAAATTGCCACTTACGAGAAAAATGGTTGAGAGCAGCACGCCGTCGATGACGACATAGAGATCGCGCGACAGGATGGACTCTAACAAGAGCGGCCCGAGGCCTGGCCAGCTCATCACGACTTCGACGAGAAGCGAGCCGCTCAACAACGCGCCGATGCTGAAACCAAATAGAGAAATGAGCGGATTCGCGGCGGCGCGCAGCGCGTAGCGATACAGAAGCGTGCGTCTGGGGACGCCGTGTCCTCTTGCGGCAAGCATGAACGGGGCGTCGAGAACTTCGGCTACTGAGGCACGAACGTGCCTGATGAGTAGCGGCAGAGCCGAGAGCACGAGCGCTGCAACAGGGAGAGTCATGTGCAACGCGAGATCGCGAAGTTTTCCGCTTAGGGGGAGACTCCCGAAATCCAAGGAGGTCATGCCTCCTGTCGGAAACCAGCCGGTCCTCACCGTGAGGACCAGAAGTCCCAAAGCAAGCGCCAGGTCCGGGATGACCAGGAGCGCTGCCGTTGCCCACGAAAGCAGGCGGTCCGGCAAGCGCCCAAATCGCTCGGCGCTCCAAATTCCAAGCGGCAGAGCGATGCCCCAGGCGATCAGTGTGGCGGTAATGGTGAGAAGCAGAGTGTTGCGCGCACGCACGAAAAGAATCGGCGCGACGGGGCTATTGTACGCAAACGAAAATCCCATCTGGCCGTGAAGAACGGAATTCATCCAGGACGCATACCGTACGGGCAGCGGCCGGTCGAGTTGGTATTGTGCGCGCAACGCGGCCACCGTCTCCGGAGCGATCTGGGGATTCAAGCGCATCTCGTCGAAATAATTTCCAGGGGCCAGCGTCGTGAAAAGAAAGGCGAGAATGGAAACGCCAAATAACAAAAAGCATGCGTGCCTCAGCCGCCGGAGAAAGAAGCGCATCAGGACTCCAAAGGCGGCCGCTCCGCATTGTCGAGGGGTGGCATCGCTGCCAGGAGGCGCTGGGTGATCTCAGTTTTGGGGTTTCGCAGTATGTTTTGGGCGGGGCCCTGCTCCACAACGCGGCCGCGATTCATAACTACGATCTCATCTGCAAGATGCGCAGCCATGGCCAAGTCGTGCGTGATGAATAGATAAGTCATCCCTAGTGCGCGCTGCAGCTCTATCAAGAGATTCGCGATCTGCGCCTGCACCGAACAATCTAGCGCCGATAGCGCCTCATCCAGAATCAAGAGTTTTGGTTCGAGCGCCAGCGCCCTGGCAATGGCCAGCCTCTGGCGTTGGCCACCGCTCAACTGGGCAGGTGATCTCTGAAACATGTCTGAGGAGAGGCCAACCTGGGTGATCAGGGCAACGGCGCGTTGCTTCGTTTCCTCGCGCTTGAGCTTGCCTTGTAAATTCAGCGGCTCAAGCAGTATCTCTTCCACACTCCATCTTGGATTCAGCGAATTGGATGGGTCCTGAAAAATAAGCTGAATCTGCGGACGTAACTTTCGCCTTTCGCTTTCTGCAAGGACAACGATGTCTCTTCCTTCAAACCAAATGCTTCCTGACGTGGGAATTTCCAGGCAAGAAATGCAAAACCCCAGGGTGCTCTTCCCGGAACCCGATTCTCCGACGATCGCAAGCGTCGTCTCTTGGGCAACCGCGAAGGACACGCCGTCGAGCGCAAGCAATTTTTCGGGCGAACCGAAGACATTCTGCCGTTCATAGCATTTCGCAAGCTTTTCAACTCTCAAGAATGGCTGCATATTTTGGCCGCTGGGCGACGTTTTAACCTCCATACTTGAAGCAAGAAACGGTATGAGATTCGCCGAGATTCACTACCGCAGGCTCGCGCTTCCGGCAATCTTCCATTCTATCCGGGCATCGCGGCTCGAATACGCAGCCTTCAATTGGAAGTTGAGCAGCCGAGGAATCTCCGGCGATAGCCAGCAGTTTCGTTTTGCGCCTGTTACTGGTGCCCTCGAGAATCTGCGGCATCGATTGAAACAGCGCTCGTGTGTATGGATGCTTGGGCGAAGAGAGCACTGTTCTCGCCGGACCCAATTCGGCAACGCGGCCACCGTAAAGAACCAGCACGCGGTCGGCGAAGCCGGCTAGCAAAGCAGGGTTGTGCGTGATGAAAATCATTGCGAGACTCAGCTCGTCGCGGAGCGTTCGCAACACGCCGAGAATTTCCTTTTGAGTTGTGGGATCAAGCGAGGCGGTCGGCTCGTCGGCGATCAACAGAGATGGTCCACAAGCAATCGCTTGCGCGATCAGGACGCGCTGTCGTTGCCCTCCGCTCAGCTGATGGGGATAGGAGTTGGAGATCCGATCTGCCTCTTTTGGAAAAAGAGAAGCGAGGACTTGCCGCGTTTTCTGGCGCAGGGTACTTTTGCCTGCCGATTCGTGCGCGGCTAGCACCTGAAAAACCTGTTCGCTCGCACGTAACGCC
The DNA here is from genome assembly GCA_049644365.1 of Candidatus Acidiferrum sp. Classification (GTDB taxonomy): domain Bacteria; phylum Acidobacteriota; class Terriglobia; order Acidiferrales; family UBA7541; genus Acidiferrum. Next base: position 19,613 of record JBARRT010000185.1, read on the forward strand.
GGATGGAGCGCGACCGATGGCTCTTGATAGACAAGCGAGATGCGCTTGCCGCGAATCTGTTCCAGTTCGCCAGCCGGTGCGCAAAGAAGGTCCTTGCCCTCAAAAAGTATCGAACCCCTCGAAATGTTTCCATTTGAGGGAAGGAGTTTCAGCAGCGAAGTGGCAAGGGTGCTCTTGCCTGAACCCGATTCTCCAAGGACGCCAAGAATCTCATTGGGCATGAGCTGAAAATTCACGCCAGCTAGTGCAGAGTAAGATGCTCCGCCGGACGAACTATAAGAAACGTGAAGATCCTGCACTTCCAGAATAGACACCATGCGCCGGGCCTCTTTGGCCCAACCCCCGCCTTGAATCATGTTGAGGCAGGATACGGGGAGCGACAAGGCAAACGTCTCCGGCCGCGCACGAAAGGTAATTCCCCAATGCACAGCGGAGTTTACTCGAATTTCTTTGAGGGAACGCTAATTTGCAGCTTGCATGCCCAAGATGAAACCAATGCGGGAATGCCGAAATTCGCGGGGACTCCTCCCGGCAAACCCGCACCTTGGCAAAACAACTCTTGTGGAAAGAAATTCGCGGACGTTGGTGAGCCGATCGATCTGCCACGCCATGTGGCTACTGAGCTCCTCCCCGATTTGGCGGCCGATTCGCCGCATTTACATCGGATCGAGGAGTCATCGATAGAACGAGATACTCACGCTCCTTGCCGTCGGCTTCCGGAACCCGAAGCAACAGCTTGTCTTTGTGAATCCGGAATTGAGCTGTTTCGCCAACTGGAAGGAGAACAGGGTGCTTGTCGTCTTTCGGGGTAATCCGGTAAATGATCCGATCGGCCTGCAACACGTATTCCTGACACAAGACCTGTTTGGTGTTTTTGTGCTGGCCATCCGTGCCAAAGATTTGGCCGGCGATTGTCTTGCCATCTTTTTCAGAATATCCGCAAGACGAAGACTCCATTTGAACCAGAACGCCCTTTTCGTATGCCGGCGCGTCTTTCGCTTGGGCATTGAGCGTGGTAAATGCTAACAGGAACGCAACCATCCCGATTCTCATCTTGATTCTCCCTTCAGCCTCACTTTGTTGCATCCGCGACTTGCAGAATGGCTTGGGCATGCGCTAGAACACGCACGCGCCGCCCGAGTCTTCCCGCTTCAGCAGGCGTATTCCTCAGTCATTGTATAAGGGGCGCTCACACAGAAGAAAATATAGGCCCCTGACGTCCTGTGGCCATATCCATCGTCAAAGCGGAATGGGCGAATCGGATTCTTGCGCGCGCCCGCGGTGCGGTGCGATCCAGCAACAGCTAAGAAGTTGCCTGCGACAAGGCCTGGCCTTCAGGGGATGCAGTAGATTCGTGGAAGGTGAGCCGCGGGGCTCGCAAGAGAAGGAAGAGTTCGCCGGCCCAGAGCAAGATGTCCAGAAGCCGGCCGCGTTCGAGATTATCAAGATTCTCGGAATGGAGACTGATGTCGAGCGCCTTGCGGGAACACTCTTCGATGAAAGCTCGCATAGAAGCCAGGTCGACGGGCTGAGAGCTGAAGCTGCGGCCCCGGGGGTCCAAGCGCTCGAGGTTCTCATAGCAAGAGAACAGGAAATGCTCCAGGCAGAGATCCTGCCGATTCAGTGATGCAACCGACAAGCGGCCGCAAGAGCGTTTTACGCAGTTTCGTTCGAGAAGCATTGCCTCTATGGCCCCCCAGGCCCAGTGCTCAAACTCGGCGTCCGTTCGTGTCAGCTCGCAGATCTCTCACACATAATTAGATGCCTTAGTCTCGCGGGCGGTTTCTTTATGCGACGAGGGGCAATCCTCGACGGAAGAATCGCCAGCGACATCCGGCGCAGGCAAACTTGCAGCAAGCGGAGGCAAGTGCGCGTTGAGGATTTGCACCCGCAGGCAACGGTCCAGATACGGCGCCAGCAGGGCACGCACCCAGCGCAGATTTTCATTCGGAAGTTTCTGGCGTTCATCGCCCGACCAGAGCGTGACTACGATGAGGAGCCGCGCTTCCTGATCGGAGACCATCACGAAGCATCCGGCAAAACCGCTAACTTCCTTTAGCGCCCCAGCGAGCGCTGAAGGAATCGCCAATTGCGCGCGATGCGCTTCGTGCGGCTTGGCTACAAACTCAATGCTCAGGACGGTCATTTGGGAATTGCCCGTTGCGGAAACCTTCGGCGAACAGGACTGCGTCGCCGAGCTATTTGCAAATGAAAACGCGACTTCGTTCGCGGGACTCGAGTGTCTTACCGTACTTGGCACAAATCCTCCAAGGTATTGATCCGCCCCGCAAAGATGGGAGGCGCATCCTGGCCTGTTCAGGGCAGGCCCGAATGCGCCCACTGGGGCACGTGGGGACCGGGGTAGGTTCCCCACGGATCAAGGATTCCCGAATTAACGGGTGTCCTGGAGGATAGTGCAGCACGGCCTCGTTCCGTTTCGGCACTCAGGCAAGAATCTTTGATGGATTGCCCCGGAGGGAGGGCAAAGTTATACTCCTCGTCCAAGACTCGGGGGTCCCGTTGGAATTTTTTGCGTTTGACAAAGAGTACGTGGAACGTCTGCGGGATGGAGACCGTTCGACGGAACACCACTTTGTTGCTTATTTTGAACAACTTCTGCGGATCAAGTTGAGGGCCCGGGCGCTGGCATCGGACAAGGTGGAGGACTTGCGCCAGGAGACGTTCATCCGGGTCATCGCAGCCTTGCGGCGCGAAGGCGGTGTGCGGCAGCCAGAGCGCTTTGGCGCGTTCGTTAACTCCGTCTGTAACAACGTTTTACTGGAATATTATCGATCTTCCGCCAAGAGCCAGCAGATGGAGGACGTGCACATGGACATTCCAGACAAAGTTTTGGACCTAGAGGGTATGCTCGTCACCAAGCAAGTTGCGGAGCGCGTGCGCCAAATCCTCGAGGAAATGCCCCCAAAGGACCGGAAGTTGCTGCGGGCTATCTTCCTGGAAGAAAAGGACAAAGATGCCGTGTGCCGCGAATTCGGAGTGGATCGCAACTACCTAAGGGTCTTACTCCACAGGGGCAAAGATAAGTTCAAGGCATTGTATGAGAAGGACCTGATGCGGATTGCGCGGCCGGCGGTCCATTGAGGAATCCAGTGAAACGATTTTGCGATTTCCTGCACTATCTACCGGATGGCACAAATGGATCATAAGGAAGCAGTGCGACTACAGGCTGCAGAAAAATACGTCCTGGGAGAGTTTCCCCCGAACCTGCGCGATGAATATGAAGAACATTACTTTGATTGCGCGGAATGTGCCGTGGATGTGAAGGCCATTGCGGCCTTTGTGGACGTCAGCCGGGAAATCCTGCGTGCCGAACCCGAGAAGTTGGCGGAGAAGAAAGCTGCTCCGGCTCAGGGTGGATGGTTGAGTTGGTTCCGTCCGGTTATTGCGGTGCCTGCCCTTGCATCCCTTCTGTTGGTCATCGGCTATCAGAGTTTTGTCACCATTCCGAAAGCCAAGGAAGCGGCCGCCAGCGGGGCGTCGCAAATCCTATTCAGTTCGCATGCTCTGCGCGGGGTTAACACGGCCGGCGAAGAGGGCCGCACGCTCTCGATCCGCCCTGATGAGGCATTTTTCTTGAATTTTGACTTTGTTCCGACGCGCAGCTTTGACAACTACATCGCTCAACTCGAAGACGCAGAAGGACGCGTGCTCTTGCGATCGAAGATCGCGGGCGCGAACGCCAACCAGGAGGCGCATCTTCCCATTCCTGCGGGAATGCTCCATCCCGGCAAGTACGTCCTGGCCTTTTACGGCGACCCTGGCGCCAGTGGCAAGATCAATCCGCAGAATGACGCGGGCCGGTATCCGTTTATAGTTGAATTCCGTCCCTAAATGGACAAGGATTACGCCTCATCTCAGTGCCCGAGGAGTTCCCGATGGCTACACTGCACCGCATCCCCTTTCACTTCCATGCTGAAGGTCACGCCCTTAGCGGAGAGTTCCGTCATCCCCTGTGGTTGCAGATTCAGGCCCAGGCCTCTACATCGCTGTCTCAGATCGGTGGGTACGCGACAGCACAGGCCGAGAATTTCCATTTGCAGGATTTCGTCTGCTTCAAGTCCGCCCACACGCATGTCTCGGGCAGGCGCGGGCGCGACGAAACTTTCGTGACCCACGCCAGCACGGTGGTCAAGGGTCTTAATATTCTGGGAATAGTGACGGCCGAACGGATTATCTCGCGGCTAACGTCGATCCACAGCCCGAAAGAGCAGGAGGGTCACATCATCGCTGAGGACAGCCGCTTCGAAGGGTTGCGGATTAAGGGAGAAGTCGTCGACGTGATTCTCCGACACAACCTGCTAGTCAAATGCAAGACGTTCGATGACTTGGCGAAAGACATTGCAAGCGACGCGAAATCCGGGAAAATAGCGGAGATCAAGGGCGGGGTGGCTGTTTGTTCTCTCGTGGAAAAAATCGAGACGAAGTTGAAGGGTGTGGATCCGAGACGCCACTTGATCGAAGTGTCCAATTTCGGAAAAATCTTCTTGGCCGAGATTTACGCCGAGACCGGAACCCGAACATTGACCATGCTTCGCCTCGAACTCGGCTCGCCACATGTGGCGGACCTCATAGCAGCAGAAACGCGCACCAACGGCCAACCGTCGCCGCCCTGAGACACGTTGTAACGTTAAGTCTTCTTCTTTTGGTGGCGGCGGAGTCGTGCTCGCGTCGCCCCAATTCACCGGCAGATCTAAGAACGATTCACGACCAGATCCTCTGGACATTGCGTCACGATGATGCGGACAAAGCCCTCAAGGACGTCAACGGGGCCTTGGCCGGGCTTGCGGGTGAGAGCCCAGAATGGACCTGGCGGCTCAGAGTACTGAAAGCACAGATACTCCTGTACAAGTCGAATTATGAAGAAGCTCTTTCCGTGCTGAGAGAACGCCTTCCTGCTTCTCTTGTCTCCACAGACATCGCTGTTCGCAAAGTAATGATGGAGGGCATCGCTTACAGGCAAGCTCAACAATTCGCTGAATCTGAGAAAAATCTGGGCGAGGCCGAACGACTTGCCAGAGCATCGCATTCCCAACTCTTGGCAGATGTGTTGAACGCGCGCGGGGCGCTTGAGGTCAACGAAAAGAAATTCCATGCAGGCGAGGTGACCTTCGAAGAGGCGCTGACGCTCGCCCGTCGGGAAGGGGATCGTGATGGGGAAGCCAGCGCGCTCAACAATCTCGCCTGGGTCGCTATCAGCCAGGCGCATTTTGATGAGGCTGTGGACCGGGCAAATATCGCACTCCAGCTTTCCCGCTCTCTGGGTCTCCAACCTTTGACGGCTACGATTTTAGGCAATCTCGGCTGGAGCTACTCGGAACTTGGAGATTTTTATAACGGTCTTGAGTACTTCAAGGAAGGTGCGGAGCGATCACAGAAAAGCGGTCTTCCGGGCTATTCCGCCTATTGGTTTACGGGAGTCGCCAATTCTTATTTGGCACTGCACGAATATGGCCTTGCAGAGGGTCTTGCCCTAAGCACGCTCGATCGCGCATATGCACTAAAAAACGCACAAGCAACTACCGAGTGTCTGAACACGCTTACGGAGGTCATGTTGCGGACTCACCGGCTCAGCGACGCGAAGCGATATAACCAGGAAGCGCTGAAAATAGAAGATTCTGGCAGTGACACGTTTGGCGTTCCCGATTCGTTGATCCTGGCTGGCCACATTGCCGCCGCCGAAAAGCGATTCGGCGATGCGGATCTGTTTTTTCACCGCGTCCTTTCCGGACCCAGTCCTGATGCGCCTCTGCGCTGGCAAGCCGAAGCCGGGCTTGCGGGGGTTCGAGACGGCGAGGGGAAGCCGAGGGAAGCTGAACGACTCTACCTGCAAGCCATCGATACCATTGAGAAGGCTCGGCATTCTATTGACCACGATGAGCTGCGACTTGGCTTTCTTTCCAGCGGGATCGCGGTCTACGGCGAGTACATTTATTTCCTGGTTCGGCATGGAAGGCCCGCTGATGCCTTGCGTCAAGCGGAGTTGAGTCGGGCGCGTACGCTCGGAGAAGGGTTATCTTCCGATGCGAAAGCGAGTTCACGGGCGATGCCGATGGTGCCGCCTCAGCAACTGGCGAAACGGCTGCACGCGACGCTGCTGTTTTACTGGCTGGGTGAGAAGCAATCGTACCTGTGGGTGATCACGCCAGCTAGGACGACATCATTCACACTGCCTCCGGCTTCGGAAATCGATCGGCTTGTTCAGGCCTACAGGCGTGCGATTGTTGACTCCAAAGATGTTCTCGCGACGGAGGACAGGCTCACCGGTGAGAAGCTCTACACAATGCTCCTCGCGCCGGCTCAAAAGTTGATCCCGCTAAACTCGCGCGTGATCCTGCTGCCGGATGGGAGCCTCTACGGATTGAACTTCGAGACGTTGATCGCGCCGGAGCCAAAGCCCCACTACTGGATTGAAGACGTTACACTGACCACGGCGAACTCGCTCACGCTTCTCGCATCTTCCGCCAATCGGCCTGTGGCGAAGGAAAGGAACCTTTTGCTTGTTGGAAATACGAACCAAGCGAACACTGCCTTTCCCCCTCTGTCACAGTCCTCGGTCGAGATGAAGAAAATCGCGCAGTACTTCCCGGAGCCCCAACGGGCGGTATTAGAAGGCGCGGGGGCGACCCCCAGCGCATACCTCAGCAGCAATCCGGAACGCTTTTCCTACGTACATTTCGTGACGCACGGGACGGCCAGCCGCACACGTCCGTTGGAATCCGCGGTAATCCTCAGCCCGGAAGGGGACTCGTACAAGTTGTATGCGAGAGACATTGTCACGCGCCACTTGCGCGCGGAACTGGTGACCATCTCCGCCTGCTACGGGTCGGGATCGCGCGCGTATTCAGGTGAAGGACTGGTCGGCCTCTCCTGGGCTTTTCTGCGAGCGGGAGCCCACAACGTCATCGGCGCGCTATGGGAAGTAGCCGATGCCCCCGCTACCCCAGAGCTGATGGATGGGCTCTACCGTGAAATAAGAAACGGCAAAGATCCTGCGACCGCGCTGCGTGCGGCCAAACTCTCACTCCTCCATTCCGCCAATTCCAATTCCGTGTTCAGAAAGCCTTTCTACTGGGCGCCCTTTCAGCTCTACGCCGGATCATAGCAACCTGAATTTCAGAAAGTTGTGCAGAGACTTCGGCGGCGACTTCAGGTTGCTGAGCCGCCCGCCATGGACTTCACTTCTTCCGCCGTGTACCCCAGGCTCTCTAAAATCTTGTCCGTATGTTCGCCGAGCAGCGGCGGCGGCAATCGGTAGCTCACCGGCGTATTAGAAAATCGTATGGGATTTGCGATACTCTTCGCCGTGCCTATCGCCGGATGGTCAATCTGAACGATTAATCCGCGAGCGCCCGTCTGTGCGTCATTCACCGCTTCAGAAACCGTATGGATCGGCGCGGCCGGAATGTCCGCCTCCGCGAGCTTTCCCAGCCACGTTCGTGCCGGGGTTTGCTGAAACATGGTCTGGAGCAGCGGGACCAGAGTTTCACGGTTGTTGATTCGCAGCACATTCGACTGAAACCGCTCGTCCTGTCCGATGCCATTCTGGACGCCAAGTACCTGAACGAATTTCTTCCACAGTGCTTCCGTGCCTATTCCGACGACAAAATATCGATCGTCGCTGCCGCGATACACCTCATACGGCACGATATTTGGATGCGCATTGCCCCAGCGCGTTGGTGACACGCCGGCGTTCAAGTAGCTGCTCCCCACATTGGCGAGCCACGTTAATTGCGAATCGAAAAGAGCCATGTCCAGGAACTCTCCTCGTCCCGTCTTCTCGCGCGCAAAAAGCGCCGCAAGAATCCCCATCGTGGAGTACATCCCGCAAGTCATGTCCGCGATCGCGATGGGATAGCGCATCGGCCCGCCGCTGGGTTCGCCCGTGAAACTCATCACGCCGGCTTCCGCTTGGGCAAGAATGTCGTAACCGGGGCGGCCCGCCTTGGGCCCGGTGAAACCGTAGCCGGTGATGCTGCAGTAGATGAGACGCGGATGTTTAGCGCTGAGAGATTCATAATCGATGCCGCGTTTCTTCAGCGAGGCAAGGGAAGGCTGATTTGTGATGAAGACGTCCGCGCTCGCGAGAAGTTTTTGCAATGCATCTGCGCCCCGAGGATTATCGTAATTCAGCGCGATCGAACGTTTGTTACGGTTCGCCGCCAGATAGTACGCGGATTCGCTCCCCACGAACGGCGGGCCCCAGCCTCGCGACTGGTCGCCGATTCCCGGCCGCTCCACTTTGATGACCTCGGCTCCGAAATCCCCCAACAGCATTGCGCAGTACGGGCCGGCCAACGCTTCGGTCATCTCTATTACTCGAATTGAATCGAGAATGCTTTTCACGGGGCGTGATTATAGCTGACATCCAACGGAGTTTGCTGACGAGCAAATCGAGCCACCCGTCATCGTCGTAATCGCTTTTTGTTTCACGCATTCAAGGAAAGTAACAAACGGGTGGGAATGCAGTTCTTGGCCGCTGGGGACGCGGTTTCGCACTTTCCGCTAAACCACAACCAAAAACCACAACGCAGATTATAAACAGTTGGATTCCTCGCATGAGTACCTCCGGCAGGGAACTGCAATTTGTCGTCGATTCTACATGGTGAGTTTCGGCAGCGGTTAGTCCGGCCTGCCCTCAGGCAAATCCTGCCCCACATTTAGGGTGTTTGCCGGATTGCTCCCTCCCGACGCTCCAACTATGGTTTGCCATAGCCCTGCGTTCGGGCCTTTGTTCTCAAGGGCCCGCCCAAGCCCGCAGGCACTGGGGGAGAGCCGTGGCAACCGCATCGGCAAAGCTACCTTATTCCAGAAGAATGACTTCTCGCCTTGGAACTATGGGCGACGTTTGGGTGTATTGGCGCTCTGAGGGCATGGATGATGTTTCCAGAGTTTGCGACCTCAGCGTGGGCGGACTGTTCCTCTCCACGCCGGTTCCGCCGCCTGTGGGCGCGAAAGCCAAGCTCGATTTTCTCGTTCAGGAAGGACAGATCAGGGCCGAAGCTGTCGTCCGGCACCATGTCCCCGGCGGCGGGCTGGGCCTGAAATTCACAGCGATAACCGACAAGGACTGCCCGCAACTGGTGGCGTTACTCGACAGGATTCGCACTGTGTCGTCTACTCCGAAGGTCCCTTCCTTCGCGGCGCCGTCCCATTAGCTCCGCGCCCAAATTTCAGCGGCCCTCAAACTGAAAGATATCCACAATAATATTGGTCCTGCGATTGAGCAGCACAAGGCGCCCGCTGATCAATACATGAGCGCAGTCCGGAGGGGGAGGAGGGAGCCGCCGTTCGAGCTCTTCCGGACAAGGCTGTAGCCGTTTCTGCAGTCCTGGCGGCAGCGTCCCGCGCCGAACAAGTTGCTTTTCCAGGCCGGGCGGCAACCGATCTTTCTTCGCGAGCCCGGGAGGAAGCTGGCTCTGATGCTCGCCATACCAGCCTCGTAGTGCTTCACGATCGCGATCTTTATAAAACTGGGCGTCTTGATCGTCATCGCTGTGCTTGTTGTGGCCCTTGCCCTTTCCATGTCCCTGGGCAAGCGCGACGCTGCCAGAGGAAAGAAGCAGCGCCAGAGCTGTGGCCGTAGTCCATTTTCCTATTCTCATTGGATCTCCTGTCTAGGGAAGGGCTGAACCTCAGTCTAGGTCGGGAGAAGAGGCGTTGCAACCCGAAATGGTTGCTGCATTTCTTATTTGGTATGGGCGAGAAAAGTCTGACTAGTACCTCTCAGAAGAGATGGAGAACCAGCCGTTCCGCGTATAGGTGGAAACGGGGCGAAGGCAGAGCGCTCGCCCCGCTCGGGAACTCCTGCTTAGGAGACAACGATTCAGGAGCTGGTCTCGCTCAGGTCATCTGACGCTTGCTTCTTCGCCTTCTTTGCCTCGGCCTTGGCGTCGGCGTTAGGCGCAAGCCCTTCGATCGCCTTGCCCAGGCTCACTGCGCCGCTGCCCGTTACTTTCGCCTTGAGCGCGTCGAAGCCGCCCGCGATGTCCAGATTCTTCGCCACGTGCGCTGCTGCAACACACTGGCCGAGGTTCTTGAATCCGCTGCATGCGGTCTGCGGATCCTGGCCCGTCAGCTTCTGGATCTTCCCGGCGATGGCCGTGTTATGGCTCAAAACAGTGCTTGGCGAAGCATGCGACATGTCGCTGTGCGGCGCGGCACCGTCTGCGTGCGATCCCCTCATCCCCGAGTCGCTTCCCGGCCCGCGTCCCGCAGGCGGTCCACCCGGATTTGGATGAGAGCGCTGAGCATAGGCTGGAGCGCTGATAATGAGTGCCGTCGCCGCCGCCGCAATCAGAGTCAAACGTTTCATGTTATTCCTCCTGTTTTTGGGCTGGTGGGATCGTACAGGTCTTATCGCTTGCCCTTACCGGGAAGCTTTTGCCTTGTTCCTATGATGCGCCATATCTCGATCGGGATGTAAGTCCCTTGCCGTGGTGAAGGCAGGTCTGCCGTGCTTTGCGCATCTTGAGATACAAGTTGAGGCCTAACATATCGCGCGAAAACTCCCGCGAAGCGCTCATAAACGGCGCGCTAGAGAATGTGTCCTCGCCAAACGGAGTTTGCCATACACACCGCGCCACCCAAAGCCGATGCTGCATTTCTAAATGGGGAATATTTTGGTCGGTATTCCAACCAGAATTCAAGTTTCGCGCTGCGGAGAGAATCTGCTCGGGCACTATCCCACCGTCACGGGTACCCCGGCCACGTTCACCCTGCGGATAGGCTGGGCAAAACGGTCGCCACCGGGCCGGGGTGCCTTGCGACTTCGCACCCCCGCCAACCTTGCCTGGCACTTCTCAGTTTTGTTTCTCTTTTGGAATCTGCGCCTGGCCGCAAGTCCTTCGATCGCAGCCGGAAGCTGTCCTGCAATTCTACTTCTTCGACTTCGGGCGTCCTCGCCGGAACCGCGGGCCAACCCCTTGCAATAACTTCCCTGAAATGAAGCGCATGCATGGACAGTAGCCTTTATCTTCACCTGGGGCTTGGCAGGAATATTTGAGTGCGACATGACTGCTGGCGCGGTGCCCGCAGGAGCAGACCTCCTGCCCACGCTCTTGAGAAGCGGTTGCCTCTCGGCTGGTTTCGTCAACCACAGGTTCGTCCCTCCCGTCTTCTTACTGGTCACGGTGCCTCGCTGCCCCCATGACGCGCAGCGGACCCACCTCTCGCGCGGCGCGAATAGCGGGGCATCTCACTTTTCTTTTATCATCCCTCGCCCTGCGATGCCATCGCACACTTTTCCGCCGCTCGCTCGGATTTGCCTGCGGCTCGTAATCCCTTGGTATCGCTCAACATCCTTGCCACTGTGTACCCGCTTTTTCTATTCGTTCGAATCACTAAGTAGTTATCTATTGACAGTCGGTAAATAGTGTGCTATGTTCCATTGTGAACATCACGCTCCACTACGTTCTCTCTTCCCCTGCAATCGCAATGCCTTTAGATCCACAATTCCTCGATTCTAAATCTTTCTTATTCAGGCGCTTGCGCACTCTTCCAAGTTCCGTATCCTGTAAGTCCTTTGCTTGCCACTCTTACGAAAACTGCCAGGTGTGTACCAACAATTCCCATTCTGGAACGCGTCGCGCTCCCTTCACCAAAGCTCTTCGTGCTCTTTCTTTTCAAGCACCTACAAATTGCCCCTTTCGCGACCTCTTTCTTTTGATAGCCATGCAAACTGCCGGGGGTGTGGAGGTGCCTCGCTGAATTCTCTTCCCATTCCGAACCGTGAACCATTAACCTCTCTGTTTGCCGCACATACAAGAAACAGGGGGTGGAGCGTGGATCTGTTTCCCAAGATTGGCAATCAGTTCATGATGGGCCGAAACTGGATCTTGGCCCTTTTGGTAGTCGCGGTTCTCTCGCCAGTGGCAGCCGCGCAAGCCAGGCGCAAGGTCATCATTGATCAGGATGCCGCCGGTCCCGGCGGGACGGACATGCAAGCGATCCTCTCGCTCATCAATTCGCCGGACACGGAAGTTCTAGGCATCACCGTCCTTACCAGCGATGCTTGGCGCGACGAAGAAGTCCAGCACACCCTTCGACTTCTGGAGCTCATCGGCCGCACGGACATTCCTGTCCTACTCGGCGCTGCGTTCCCGCTCGTCAGCAGCAAGGAATACATCGCCAAGTGGGAAACGCTTTACGGAAAAATCATCTATCAGGGCGCCTGGAATTACGCCAAGCGCCATGCGGTTCACGGGCCGAACGAAATTCCTCCCATGCCGGAAGGCGCGCCCACGACCAAGGCTTCCACTGAAGACGCCGCTCATTTCCTTGTGCGCATGGTGAACAAGTATCCTCATGAAGTCACCGTCTATGCCGCCGGGCCGATGACTGACTTGGCTTTGGCCCTCGCGCTCGATCCCCGTTTCGCCGAGCTCACCAAAGAACTGATCGTCATGGGCGGAAGCATCAATCCGCAAACCGATGATCCCGAATTTGCCCTCACACCCAAGCGTGAATTCAATTTCTGGATGGACCCGGAAGCTTCCCGCGCCGTCCTCCACGCGCACTGGCCGCGTTTTGTCCTCACTACCGTGGACATTTCCGTGAAAACGCGAATGGAGAAATCCTTGATCGAGCAGGTCGGGAAAAGCCCAACGCCCGCCGCACAATACGTCGCCAAGTACGCGGAAGCAAACTATTTATGGGACGAACTCGCGGCCGTGGCCTGGCTGGATCCCTCGATCATCACGAAATCGCAAAAACTGTACATTGACGTCAACGTTGATCACGGCGCCGGCTACGGCGACACTCTCGCGTGGACCCCCGGCCAGCAACCCGGCATGGGCGAACAATCGGTCGAGGTACAGCAAGACCTCGATAAAGAAAAATTCTACAAAGAATACGTCAAACTGCTCATGCGCCCCACTCCCGGCGCGCGCAACGAAAGAGGCCGTCCTTAGCGATGTCGCTGCTGCTCCAATTCGGCAAAGTGCGAAAACTGCGAGAACAAATCGGAATGGATTCATCGCATGGGCCGCGAACGCACAACGCGACAGAATCCCAGGCCGACATGTGCGTGTCGTTGATTTGCCTGCTTTCCTAGGAAGGATACAACAAAAGAATTCGGAAACAATCCGCAGCGAAGCTTGGAAATCTCAAATCATCTTTTCGATCACTATTTTGTAATTTGGTACGCCGGACGCTGAATAGTTCGATCGAGGCCTGACGCTGGTGTGCCGACTCTGTTTGGGCAGGGAGCCTAACGCGTTGACGGCGCTCACTTTAGTGCGCTCGCATGGGCGATCGGATGCCGAGAATGCACAAGAACGGGGTGCAGGGATTCGGGAAACTGCTCCAGTTTGGCACAGGATGATTCCCGCCATCTAATAACCGCAATATTTGTGATGAAAGCCCAGGCAAAAACGAACTCCACGGGGAACAGCAACTCCGCTGTTCCTCGCAAAACATTGCGACTCCAAAACTCCACGCGCGCCCGGCGCGCGTGTGTTGCGGTCGTGTTCGTCGCTCTATATGTACTGCTGAATCGCTCGACCGTTTTTTTTCAAATGTGGACCGGGGTCAGCGCCTGGTATCCGCCTAGTGGATTGAGTCTTGCGATGTTGATCGGATTCGGCCGCAGTTATATTCCGTTGATCATGCTGAGTGGAGTGATTTCGGCCCTGACGAACTATCATCAGTCACTCCTATCCTTCAATACGATCGGTGTGAACCTGGCGGTGTCCGGCGGCTATTGGGCGGCAGCATACGTTTTGAGGAGAGTGCTCAAGATTGATTGGCAGCTTCGGTCCATACGGGATGTATTCCGTCTGTTAGTGGTTTCTGTAGCGTCATCCTGCGCAGTTGCATTCGCGGGAGTTCTGGCGGGGGTAGCCGATTACGCGATCAAACCCTCCGAGTATCTAAGTGCCTCGATTACCTGGTGGGTGGGGGACGCGGTTACATTGGCAAGCTTGACGCCTTTCTTGCTGGTGTACGTGATGCCCTGGCTGCTCCGATTCTGCCGCCTGCCGGCCGCAAAAGGGGAGGCAACCGCCGCCAAAGGAACTGCGCTGCGTTTCGGCTCGCACGCGATGCTGGTGTGGATCGAATCCCTGCTCCTCATTGTAAGCATCGGCGGAACACTATGGATTGTGTTTCTGGGGAGCCATACGCACCGTTCCGAACTCTTCTATCTTTTTTTTCTGCCGATTATCTGGGTGGCGGTGCGCCGGGGCTTGCGCGGCGTAACCGCAGGAATCTTGGCGCTGAACTTTGGCATCATCGTGCTGCTTCGAATCTACCCACAGGATAATCAGCGACTCGCCGTGGTGCAGTTTCTCATGCTGATTCTATCGCTGACGGGGTTGGTCCTGGGCGCGGTGATCAGCGAAAGGGATGTCTCGGAACGCCGTCTTTCCGAAGAAGAAGAGCGCATACGTCTGTTGCTGGAGTCCACAGCCGAGGCAATTTATGGAGTTGATCTGACAGGTGCCTGCACGTTCTGCAATCCAGCTTTCCTTCGGCTCCTGGGATATAAGTCACGCGAAGAGGTTTTGGAAAAAAACATGCACGACCTCTTGCATCATACCCTGCCGAACGGACTGCCATACCCTGCCGAAGAATGCCCACTGGGATACGCGTTGGTGAATGGAAAGAAAATCCATGCCCCTGACGAGCTTTTCTGGCGAGCGGATGGAACCAGTCTGGCGGTCGAAATGTGGTCTTATCCGATGACACACGAGGGAGAATTGCGCGGGTCCGTGGTGACCTTCCTGGACGCAACCGAGCGCAAGCGTGCCGAACAGGCCCTGCATCAAGCGAAAGAGGACGCGGAGGCGGCGAATCGCGCAAAGAGCGATTTTCTCGCCAACATGAGCCACGAAATCCGGACGCCCATGAACGGAATTCTGAGCATGACCGATCTTGCGCTGGAGACCGAACTCAACCCAGAGCAGCGGGAATATCTGGGGATGGTGAAGTCTTCCGGGGAATCGTTGCTCACGCTCCTGAATGACATTCTCGATCTATCAAAGATCGAAGCCGGCAAATTTGAATTGGATTCCTCGGACTTCTCCATCGAAAACTGCATTGAAGAAGCCTTGCAGCCGCTCGCCGTCAGCGCGCAGCAGAAAGGCATCGAGCTGGTCTGGGACATTGCTGCGGACGTTCCGAACATCGTCTGCGGCGATCCCACCCGATTGCGGCAGGTGCTCATCAATCTGACGGGGAACGCGCTGAAATTCACAAGCGAGGGTGAGGTAGCAATTCACGTGAAGTGCGACAGTCCGCGGGATGAAAACCTCCTGATTCACTTCATAGTTTCCGATACGGGGATTGGCATCTCGCAGGAAAATCAGAAAAAGATTTTCAGCGCATTTTCTCAGGCGGATATGTCCACGACGCGACGGTTCGGCGGCACGGGTCTGGGCTTGTCCATCTCGGAACGACTGGTAAAACTGATGGGAGGCCGAATCTGGGTGGAGAGCGCAGAGGGGAAGGGCAGCCGATTTCACTTTCAGGTGCTTTTGCAGCCGGCTCAAGGTGCGGAGGTCGAAACCCAACCCGCTCCCACGCGAACATTCCGTGCGGGCAGCCGGGTTCTCGTTGCGGATGACAATGCGACGAACCGCAAACTCCTGGAACGCCTGCTTCTGCAATGGGAGCTGATTCCCGTACTTGCGCAAAGCGGGGACGAAGCCCTCCGGATAATCAAAGGATCTTGGGCGAAGGAGCAAAAATTCTCCGCGATGATCCTGGATCAAGAGATGCCTGGGCTCGGCGGCAATGAGTTGGTGGAGATGTTGCAGAAGGGCTCTGTACTACCCCCACCGCCGGTCATACTGATGGTGTCCCGGCCAATGGAATCGAAAGCACGTTTGGAATGTGAGCGGTTAGGAATTGCCCGCACGATTCTGAAGCCGATTCGGCGCGCCTCGCTGTTCGAGGCATTGCAGCAAATGGCCGGAGGGCCGAAGAACGAGCCGGCGCCCGCGAAAATCAAGGGGTCCGCGCTTGACGGAGTCAGCTTGCGCGTACTGGTAGCGGATGACAACCTCGTCAATCAGCGCTTGATCTCGCATTTGTTGGAAAAGATGGGACATCAAGTGGTCGTGGCGAGCGACGGAATGGCCGTGCTCCGGATCCTGGGGCAACGCGAAGTCGATTTCATCGCCATGGACATGCAGATGCCCATCCTGGATGGCGCAGAAACAACCCGAAAGATCCGTGCGATGGAAATAGGCGCCGGCGGACATGTTCCGATTATGGCTATGACCGCGAACGCGTTCGAAGAAGACCGCCGCAAATGTTTCGAGGCCGGCATGGACGGATTCGTGGTCAAGCCGGTCAGCGCACAATCCATTCGGGAGGAGATGGAGCGGGTACTCGCACTCCAGTTAGTTACAGCACGGAAAGATGCTGCGGTCCGGCAGAATCCCTGAAGCCGGGCTCTCCCCTCGTCTGTCTCGAAGGGAATGGCCCAGGAGTCACGCAGGGATTGCCGGACGCGGCCACATACAAGTCTTGAAAATACAATTGTGGGCTGGAAATTGTTTCCGCCTGTGTGCTTGCTTGCACGCCGCGATTCCCGGACAATATGAGGTTTAATGTTGCAGATTTTTTCTGCAGGGCCGCGGCAGCTCCGCGCCCAGCTGTGAAACGAGTGAGATGTCAAGCCAGGTGAACTCGACAAAGCGTATTGTGGCCTACTTTTCCATGGAGATTGCCCTGGAAAACGCCATGCCGAGCTACAGCGGCGGGCTTGGTGTTCTCGCCGGAGACACGATTCGCGCGGCAGCCGATCTGCGACTTCCCATGGTGGCAGTCTCGTTGCTGTATCGGAGGGGATACTTCACACAAAGGCTTGCCGAAGACGGTTCGCAGACGGAAGAGCCCGTCGAGTGGCGGGTCGAGGATTTCTTGCAGGAAGAGCAGGCGCGGGCCAGCGTCTCGATCGAGGACCGGCGCGTCGAGCTACGCTGCTGGCGCTACACCGTGAGGGGCGTGCACGGCTTCGAAGTTCCGGTTTACTTTCTTGATGCCGATTTGCCCTCCAATGCCGCTGCGGATCGAAACCTTACGGGCACGCTCTATGGAGGCGACTCTTACTACCGCCTCTGCCAGGAAGTGGTGCTGGGGATCGGGGGCGTGCGGATCCTGCGCGCACTGGGTTACAACGACCTCACGCGTTACCACATGAATGAGGGACACGCGGCGCTTCTCTCCCTGGAACTTCTCGCCGAAGAGGCCCGGGAGGCCGGCCGTGCGTCCATCCGCGGCGAGGACATTGAAAAAGTCCGCGGAAAGTGCGTATTCACGACGCACACACCCGTTCCCGCAGGTCACGACCGCTTCCCGATGGAATATCTCACGCGCGTGTTTCCAAAGCAGACAGAGTTTCTGGATCTGAAAGACGCATCCGCAGCGGATTTCATGAAACGTGTTTTGCAAGCCGAACAAACTTACCCGGGAATCCAGGAGGCAGCGCGGGGCGGCGCTACCCTCAACCTGACGCAACTTGCGCTGAGCCTGAGCACGTACGTCAACGGCGTCGCGAAAGTGCACGGGGAGACTTCTCGCCAGATGTTTCCGCACGTTCCCATCGAAGCGATTACCAACGGGGTTCACGCCGGCACGTGGACTTCTCCAGCGTTTCAGCAGCTTTTTGACCGCTACATTCCATCGTGGCGGGAAGACAACTACAGCCTGCGGGGCGCGCTGGGCCTGCCGGCCGAAGACGTCTGGTCCGCGCATCTCATCGCGAAGCATGAATTGTTTGAAGAGGTAAGAAAAAAAACAGGTCTTAATTTTGATGCTGAAGTTTTCACGATTGGGTTTGCGCGCCGCGCCACCGGATACAAGCGCGCCGACCTCATTCTTGCCGATCTCGACAGGCTCCGGCAGATTGCCAAGAACGCGGGCGCGTTTCAAATTATTTATGCGGGGAAAGCGCATCCCAATGACGGGGGAGGGAAGGACATTATCCGCCACATTTTCCAGGCTAAGAAAGCGTTGCGAAAAGCAGTTCCGATCGTCTTCCTGGACGACTACAACCTGGACCTGGGCGGAAAAATTACTTCCGGAGTTGATCTCTGGCTCAATACACCGCAGTTTCCCCTTGAGGCTTCCGGTACGAGCGGCATGAAGGCGGCGCTGAATGGGGTGCCGAGTTTGAGCATCCTGGATGGCTGGTGGGTAGAAGGACACATCGAAGGGGTGACCGGCTGGTCCATCGGAGAATCGCGGCGCGTGGCCTCGGTGGGAGTGGCGACGGACAATGCCGCCGAAGCGGAATCTCTTTACAGCAAACTGGAAGGCGTGATTCTTCCGCTTTACTATGCCGAGCGCAGCCGGTTTTTGGGAATCATGCAGCACGCGATCGCGATCAATGGATCGTTCTTCAATACCCAGCGAATGGTGCAGCAGTACATCACCGACGCGTACCTGCACTGAGACGTCAGGTAAGAATTGCGCGCGATCGAGGCGCGGTTGCAGGCGGAGAGCCTTTTTCGTCAGCGCAGATGATTCCTGTACATCGCCATTCCCACCGCGGCGTCCATCCCCAATTTGCCCAGCGCGCCGATTTCCCTGCGCGTCTTGATGCCGCCGGCGGCGATGATGGGGTACGTCGTGGCGCCGCGCAGCTTTCGAAACCAAGCGAGGTTTGCGCCGGACATCGTGCCTTCGCGGTCCACATCGGTACAGAGGAATCCCGCGCAGAACGGCTCGAGCTGTGACATCACGTTTTCAGCTTGGAATGCCAGGCGCTCGCGCCAGCCGTGAATGGTGATCTTTTCCCGGGCAGTGTCCAACGCAATGATGATTCTTTTGCGAGGGAGTTTCCTGGCGAGTAGACGGAGCAAGCGGGCATTTATCTTGCCGTTGTGAAAAGCAGCGCTCCCGATAATGATCTGGGAAGCGCCCCACGCGGCAACTTCCTGGGCGCGAGAAATGGTGCGAATTCCCCCGCCGACGCGAACCTTCATCCTGAAATCTTTGCGCGCTCTCGCGCACAGCGCTCGAACGAGGTCATCGTTTGTTCCCTTTCCCATCGCGGCGTCGAGGTCGATGACGTGCAGCCAGGAATAGGATTTGAATTTTTGCAACAGGCCAAAGACATCCGCGACGGCAAGTTCGCGTTTTTTGCCGTGGACCAATTGGACGGCTTGCCCGCCCTGCAGATCGATGCAAGGAATCAACACGGGAGCCGCACCTGGACGCCTTGCGCTGCGAGAAATTCCTTGAGGGCGCGAATCGGTTGAATCGAATCGTGGAAGATCGAGGCGGCGAGAGCTGCATCTGCTGCGCCGTTCGTGAAGATTTCGACGAAATGTTCAGGCAACCTGGCGCCCCCAGAGGCAATCACGGGGACGGACACGCTTTTCGAAATTTCGGCGGTTAGCGCAACGTCAAACCCGCTTTGCGTGCCGTCGCGGTCCACGGAAGTGAGCAAAATCTCTCCTGCGCCGCAAGCGACGCCTTTCCTAGCCCATGCGACTGCGCTCAGGGAGGCGGATTCACGTCCTCCGCGCACCATGACGTCCCAGTGATCGCCGGTGCGTTTGGCGTCGATCGCGAGAACGACGGCTTGCGCGCCGAATTCCCGGGACAGCTCCGAAATAAGCTCTGGCCGCTCGACGGCGGCGGTGTTGACCGTGACTTTATCCGCGCCGGCGCGGACGACGGCGCGAGCGTCTTCGAGGGTTCGAATGCCGCCGCCCGCGGTGAGAGGAATAGCCAGCTGGGCGGCGACGCGGCGAATGGTTTCCAGAAAAGTTGGACGACGGTCACGAGATGCCGCGATATCGAGGACGACGAGTTCGTCGGCGCCTTCGGCGTTGTAGCGCGCGGCGAGCGCGACGGGATCGCCGGCGTCGCGCAGTCCGACAAAGTTGACCCCTTTCACGACGCGATCGCCGTCGGTATCGAGGCAGGGAATGATGCGGTGAGCAAGGCTCATGCGGCGAGCCTCAGAAAATTTTGCAGGACACGCGCGCCGGGAGCGCCGCTCTTTTCCGGATGGAATTGCACAGCGTAGATATTTTGTTGTTCGAGGACGGCGGCAAATTCTGCTCCGTGCGAGCAGGTCGCAACCGCGGCTTCATTCGAATCGCGCGCGGCGTAAGAATGAGCGAAATAGAAATATGCGTCCTTGGGGATGTCCTGCAGCAGGCGTGACTCTCGCTTTTCCGCGACCTGATTCCAGCCCATGTGCGGGAGCTTTACGTTGGATGGCAGAGCGCTGACTCTTCCCGGCAACAGATGCAAGCCGTTCAGTTGCAGCGCTTCTTCGCTGGATTCATACAGGACTTGCAGCCCGAGACAGATGCCCAGAAAAGGAACGCCTCGATGGATGGCATCGAGTATAGGGGCGCGCAGTTTTTGTTCGTCGAGAGCGCGAACTAAGGCGGCGATGTGGCCGACGCCAGGAAGCAAAAGCGCCTCGGCGTTCGAGACGCATTCGGGTGAAGTTGTGCGCTGCGAATCGGCGCCGAGGCGTTGGAGGGCACGCTCGACGGAGGGAACGTTGCCTGCGCCGTAGTCGACGATGGTGATTTTCATAGCAGACCCTTGGTGCTGGGCAGGACTTGCCAGAGCCGCTTGTCGCGCGCGACGGCGAAACGCAGCGCGCGCGCGAAGGCTTTGAACATCGCTTCGACCTGATGATGAGAGGAACGTCCGTACAGCGAACGCAGATGTACGTTGGCGCGGGCGGCTTGTGCGAAGCCTTGAAAGAAATCATCGACGAGCTCGACCTGGAAGTCGCCGACGCGCTTCGCTGCGATTTTCGCATTTACGACGCAAAAAGGGCGGCCACCAAGATCGATAGCTGCAGCGGCCAGAGTTTCGTCCATCGGCATCAGGAAATATCCGGCGCGCAGGATGCCGCGCTTCGAAGCGAGAGCTTTTTGGACGGCTTCGCCGAAGGTGATCCCGACATCTTCGACGGTGTGATGCTGGTCCACGTCGAGATCGCCGCGAGCTTGCACTTGCAGATCGAATGCGCCGTGACGAGCGACGAGTTCGAGCATGTGGTCGAAGAAGCGAATGCCTGTCGCGATGCGGGCATTTCCACGGCCATCGAGATTCAGCTTCAGATGAATGTCGGTTTCGTTCGTTTTGCGATGGATTGTCGCGGTGCGTGGCATTTTAATTTGTCTAAGGCGCGGATTCTAGCGGCGCGCTTTCCACTCCTTTCGAATGGCTTGCAGCAAGCGGCGCATTTCGGGGCGCGTTCCGATAGTGATGCGAACGAATCCCGGCCCGATATCTTTGCTACGGTCGCGGAGAAGGATGCCTTGCTTCTCGAGCTTTCGAAAGAGCGCGGGGCCGGGTAAGCCGAAATCGGCCAGCAGGAAATTGCCGGCACTCGGATACGTCTTCACGCCAAGGCCGTTCAGCTCCATTGCCAGCAATGCGCGCAAATGCTTCACATTTTTCACGTACGTTTGCATTGCGGCGCGGTCGCGCACTGCGGCTTCGGCGGCCACCAGGGCGGCGAGATTGACGGGGAAGGGTGGCATCGCGCGCCTCACCAGGGAGAGCGAGTCTACACGGGCGATAACGGCGCCGAGGCGCAACGCAGCAAGGCCTGCCACTTTTGAAAAAGTTCTTGCGACGAACAGTTGCGGAAATTTGCGAATCCACGGAACGACGGTAGCGCCGGAGAATTCCGCATAGGCTTCATCCATGACTACCGCGGTGTGTGTGGCGGCATTCAGTATCTTTCGAATCGCGTCCGGCTGGACAAGTGTTCCAGTGGGATTGTTGGGATTGGCGATGAAGAGAACGCGCGGTTTTTTGCGAAGCGCGAGGAGAACAGCTTCGAGAGGGAAGTGCATCTCGTTGGTATAGCGCGTCACGGCGATCCGGGCGCCGTAGATTTCCGCGTAGTAGCGGTACATCGGGAACGTCGGCTCGCAAATCAGGATGCTGCTGCGGGGGTCGACGAAAGCGTCGAAGAAAACGCGCAGTGCGTCGTCCCCGCCATTCGCGAGCAGAAGTTCTTGCGGGCGCACGCCGAAATGACGCGCTAGCCGGTTTGTTGGCGCCTGATACTCCGGATACATGGCGATTTGCTTGGCAGTGAGCTTGGCCAAAGCACGGCGCACCGAGGGCGAACAGCCGGAGGTGTTTTCGTTGAAGTCCAAGCGCAGCTTGTTCGAACGCCCTTCGGCCGGGGCTTCATAGGTGCGGCGATTTAGAATTGCTTCACGCATCGGTAAATGGACTTTCATCGGCGGACCCACACGGCGTTGCGGTGTGCCATCAAGCCTTCGGATTCTGCCAGAGTTTCGACCGTATGGCCGAGGCGAAGGAAGCCTTTGCGGGTGATGGATTGCACGCTGATGCACTTCACAAAATCCGCCGCTGAAAGTCCGCCGCGTTTACGAGTCCAGCCGCCTGTTGGAAGGACGTGGTTGCTGCCGCTCGCGTAGTCGCCTAGAGGCTGAGCTGCCCACGGGCCTAGAAACACAGTCCCGGCGGAGCGGATCTTTTGCAGGAGCCCCTTTGCGTTTTCTGGGAGACTGAGATGCTCCGGGGCGTACCGATTCACGAAATCGCAGGCTTGCGCCAAAGACCCAGCAACCAGGATCGCCCCAGCCAGGGCGGTGGAAAACTTAGCGATGCCGGACGGCAATTCGGCGAGTTGCCATTGGATTTCGCGCTGCACTTCGCGGGCGAGCGAGCGCGAGGTGGTGACAAATAAGCTTGCGGCGTCAATCGCATGTTCTGCCTGCGCCAAAAGATCAGCGGCAATCCAGCGCGCATTGCCGTGTTCGCAGAGAACAATCGCTTCCGTTGGGCCGGCAGGTAAATCGATCGCACAATCGCTGCTCACAAGCTGCTTGGCGGCGGTGACGTACTTATTGCCGGGTCCGAAGACCTTTTCGACGCGAAGAATCGACTCGGTGCCGTAAGCGAGTGCGGCAATGGCTTGAACGCCACCGATGCGGGCGATGCGCTTGATCCCGAGGATGGCAGCGGCTGAAAGAAGCGCGGTGTTCGGCCGCGGGCAAACGACTTCAATCTTGGGCACGCCGGCGACAATGGCCGGCACGACGGTCATGATCAGGGTGGAGACGAGAGAGAATTGTCCCCCGGGAATGTAGCAGCCGATGGATTCGATCGGGCGCACCACTTGGCTGATCTTCACGCCGGATTCGACATCGATCGTCCACGGCTTCGGCAATTGCCGTTCTGCAAGACGCTGGACATTGCGCGCGGCGTGTTCGACGGCGCGGATAAAATCCACGGTCACTTGCCTGCGGGCGGTGCGAATTTCGCTTTCCGAGATCCATAGACTCTCGCGCCGGAGATCGATGCCGTCAAGCTTCTTGGCCCACGCGAATAAGGCTGCGTCTCCGCGCTTGCGAACGTCGGCGACGATCTGGGATGCCATTCGTTCCGCTTCCGCGTCACGCTCTCGGCGCGCACGCAGAAGCTTTTTTTCAACTGCGGGTGTGAGCTTGACGATGCGCATCAGAGCACGATCTTGTTCAAAGGATATTCGACAATTCCTTGCGCCTTGGCAGCTTTGAGTTTTGGCAAGATTTGCCGGACTACGGCTTCTTCGACAATGGTGTTGATGGCCACCCACTCCGGGTCGCTCAAAGCCGAAATCGTCGGCTTCTTCAGTGCGGGGAGTACGCCGAGCACCGCAGCCAGATCATCGCGATGAACATTGAGAAGGAGGCCGACTTTGCTTGCGGCGGCAATAGCGCCTTGGAGCATCAAGATCAGATTCTCCGCCTTCTCCCTTTTCCAGGCATCAGAAGCCGCGGCGCGATTCATGATGAACACGGTCGCGGATTCCAGCACGGTATCCACGATGCGCAAGCGGTTCGCCCGCAGCGAGGCTCCCGTTTCCGTAACTTCGACGATGGCATCAGCAAGCTGAGGAACTTTTACTTCCGTCGCACCCCAGGAGAATTCCACGCGTGCTTTCACGCCATGCCGCGCGAGGTAGTCTTGCGTGATTCGAACGACCTCGGTGGCGATCACTTTGCCTTCCAGTCCGTCGGCGCTTTGAATCGCGGAATCTTCCGGCACGGCCAGCACCCAGCGGACACGCGCCAGCCGTTGTTTGGCGTAAATCAGCTCGGACAACTCCTCGACCGAGGCGCCCGTTTCCACGACCCAATCGTGCCCCGTGATTCCGGCATCCAGCGCGCCGGTTTCGACATAGCGCGCCATTTCCTGTGCGCGCACCATAAGACATTCGATCTCCGGGTCATCAATCGTCGGGACGTAATTTCGCGCTCCCAGCGTGATTCTCCAGCCCGCGTGAGCGAAGAGTTCGAGCGTCGCTTCCTGCAAACTGCCTTTTGGGATACCCAGCTTCAGCCGGCTCATTGAGACTTCTCCTTCGCGTAGACTTTTTCCGGAGCGAAGGTGCGCTCGGCGACAATTCTTGCGCTCCCCTCGGGATCCAATTCACGAAAGAAGCAGCTGCGGTACCCTTCGTGGCAGACGCCCGGCCCCACAGGCGCGACGCGCACGAGCAGGGCGTCGGCATCGCAGTCCACGCGCATCTCGAGCACTTTCAACACGTGCCCGCTCGTTTCACCCTTCTTCCAAAGCTTGCTCCTGGAGCGGCTGAAGAACACGACTTCGCCGGTCCTTTGCGTTTGGGCGAACGCTTCGGGGTTCATGAAACCCAGCATCAACACATCGCCGGTGCGCTGGTCCTGAATGATGGCCGGCACCAGCCCGCCGGCTTTTTGAAAGTCGATTTCCACTTTCCGCACCTCCCAAAAATCGCAACTGAAAACAAAAAACCCGCTGGGGCTTGGTGCGCCAGCGGGCCGAAGAGTGCTTTGTTTAGCGAATCGCTATGCACACCTCAGCGGGCGCGGCGTATGGCCGTGATGATGATGTGCCCGAACTGCGAATGTGCCGTTCATTCCCAACTCTGAAAGTAAAAGAAATCGCCCGGCATGTCAACCTGAGCCTTTGGGCTGCAAATACTATTCAGGCATGCAGTTGAAACGTCAGAGGGGTACATTGAATCTGATATTGCAGAAGAAACGCTAGAAACGGCACCTAGCCGAGGGAGAGGTCATGGGCGAGAAAATCCGAAAAGACAGCGCCGAATGGAAGCAGCAACTCACCCAAAATCAATACTTTGTCACACGCCAAAAGGGAACGGAACCACCCTTCACCGGGGAGTACGAAGATACGGAAACGCAGGGCACCTACAAATGTGTTTGCTGCGGCCAGCCCTTGTTTCGTTCTGATACAAAATTTCACTCCGGCTCCGGGTGGCCCAGCTTCTACGCACCTGCCAGCGAGGAAGCCGTGGAGTCGGAGACGGATACGAGCCATGGGATGAGGCGGACGGAGATAAAGTGCAGCCGGTGCGATGCCCACCTGGGACATGTGTTTGACGATGGACCGCAACCCACGGGAATGCGCTATTGCATCAACTCGGTCGCGCTGGAACTGGAGGAGGATTAAAAAAGCGCCCCGGCTATCACCGGGGCGCTTTTTTCGGCACTGCTTTTCTCAAGGATGAAGGAAAATGCTTTAGGCAGCGGGGCAGGAACATGCCACCAGCGCTGCTACCGGGTCGCTCTCGCGATCCCAGGCAGCCAGGAGCAGCACTTTCGTGCCGGTCGGATACTTGAAGATGTAATAGGTAGTCGAATGCCCGTCGATTTCGTGGAAACCGGGCCGGCGCGGATCGGGCCGCGTTGGCGCGCACCCGATCAGAAGCAGACGCAATTCATCGAGTTGCTCCTGCGAGTGGTTTCGCAGATCTTCCATCAAGGGCGGTTGTTTGGTCACGGTGATCATCATGGGATTTCTCCGCCACATCCAGCGTATCTCCTTCCTCACCAGTAAAGACGTATAAAGGCGTGAAATGTTTCGTGGCCCACAACAATTTTCTGTGACAAATTGGCCTATTGGCCGCCCTCATGGCGGCGCATGAATCGTCGCACTTATTGGATGCGCGAGGGAGGGAGCGGTTAGTTTTCCGTGAGCCATTGCTGCGGGGGAAAGTGTGGCGCCAGCAGCCGCTCCGAGTGGCTGGTCCAGTATTCGCACCGCGGCGATGTTTTCCATTTCAGTTTTGCCGTTTTTCTGCTGTAATGAAGCGCGCATTACTATCTTGCCCGGTACTTGTGCGGCACTGGATTCCTTGAGATAGTGCTGCCTAGCTTCCAAAGACTGGGATGGTCAAAGTGACAAAAACGACGGAAAAAAAGAACTCGAGAAAAGGGAAAGCGGCTTTCAGCACGGACCGCCGCCGTAAGCACCATCATTTCCTCGTAAGCGTTTATTACGCGGATGGAGAAAAGTTCGGCCGCGTGTATACGGACAAGGGCAAAGCCACGCGCTTCGCGGAGCGGCAGCGCCGTTCGCCGGTGGTGAAGTCGGCCCGTATCACACAGGTGTCCTGATCGCTCCCGGAATGGTGTTCGGCATTTCGATGGCGAAGGCGGGCACCGCTTGTCGCTGCTGCCCGGCCATGCTATAAAAAGAGAGCGGTTGAGCGGCCTTAGTATAGTGGTAGTACGGAACCTTGCCAAGGTTCAGGTGTCGGTTCGATTCCGATAGGCCGCTCCATTCTTCCCTGCTCCGACCGTTAATCCTCCTTGAGCCCACCAGGATTAAGCGAAATGCCACGCTAGCCGATTTGCTCGGATCGGAGTTGGCGCACGCGCATCCTAGAACCCGGCGTACCGGCAACTCCTGTAGGAAGAATAGCCATTTCGCGCCGTCGGCTGACAAATTCTTTGACTCTTTCGATTCACCGATGAGATACTTGAGTTCCCTTCCAGCATCTTCTTCTCGGGCTGGCGAATCCTCTCCTCCAGCTCATCGGAACTAGCGGCAGGATTGCTATTTGGCATGAGTCGGCGGCCTGCCCACGCGCAAGGGCCGGCCCGGCGTCAGCAGATTCTTGGGCGAGGCGACGATGAAGAGAGCCACGAAGAAGCGGTGAGGCGGCCGGGCATGGAACTTAGATCGAGGCTGCCACGGAAACGGCAGGAAATGAAAATTCTCGTTGCCGACGATGATCCCCTCACGCGGCGTCTGCTTCAAGAAACATTGGAGCACGCGGGATATGAAGTGATTGCGGTCGCAGACGGGCGGGCCGCGCTCGAATGTCTTTCCCGCAAAGACGGTCCGCGACTGGCACTTTTGGATTGGCTGATGCCGGAAGTCAACGGCCTTAGCGTTTGCCGGGAGATCCGCAGGCACTCCGAACATCCCTACATCTACCTGATTCTGCTCAGTTCCAGACGCGCCAAGGAGGACATCCTCAGCGGGTTCGAGGCAGGCGCGGACGACTATCTGACCAAACCCTGCGACCCCGAAGAGCTGAAGGCGCGATTGCGCGCCGGCGAACGCATCGTGAAACTAGAAGACAAATTGACGCACGATGGCCTGCACGACACGCTCACACAGCTGCCGAACCGGACCTTCTTTCTGGAGCGATTGGCTCTCTGTGTCGTCTGGGGGTTGCAACACCCGGACTATAAATTTGCAGTCCTGTCCGTGGACATGGATCGCTTCCGAGTCGTGAATGACAGCCTGGGCAACGCCGCTGGCGACTGGCTTCTGGTGCAGATTGCGGACCGGTTGCTGGGCTCCATCCGGCGCGATGATGCCATATTGCGTTCGGCGAAAGAGGGAGGGATGGCCGGTCATCCGGAGGAAATCGGCATGCTGGCGAGGCTGGGGGGCGACAAATTTACAATCCTGTTGGATCACATCCGAGATGCCAGCGAGGGCATCCGGGTGGCCGAACGAATTCAACACAACATCCAGGCGCCCTTCTATATCGATGGACAGGGTGTGTTCACCACCGCGAGCATCGGCATTGCATTTAGCGGGAGCGGTTACAGCGCAGCGGAAGACATGCTGGGGGATGCCAATACCGCAATGTCCCGCGCCAAGGTCCTCGGCAAAGGGCGGTACGAAATGTGCGATCCGTCGATGCACGCCACCGCCGCGGGCCGCTTGAAGCTGGAAACGGATCTTCGCCGCGCGACGGAACGCGAGGAATTTCGCGTTCACTACCAGCCCATCGTCTCCTTGTGCGAAGGCCACATGATCGGCTTCGAAGCCCTGGTGCGCTGGCAGCGGCCGGAGTTTGGGCTGGTGATGCCGGGGGGATTCATCTCGGCGGCGGAAGATACCGGCTTGATCTTGTGGATTGGAAATTGGATTTTGCAGCAGGCTTGCCGCCAAATCTGCGCCTGGAACCTGCAGTTTCCATGCTCGCCACCGTTTACGATGGCCGTAAACATCTCCGCCAAACAGTTCGCGCAGAAGGATCTGGTCAGCCAGATTGGAGGAATCCTGCGCGATTCCGGCCTGGCCCCTGACAAGTTGAAACTCGAGCTGACCGAAAGCGTGACCATGCGGGATGAGCAGCGCACCACGCGAATTCTTAGCGAACTTAAGGCGCTCGGCGTGCGTTTGTGCATCGATGACTTCGGCACCGGATATTCGTCTTTGAGTTACTTGCGCCGCTTCGCCCTGGATATTCTGAAAATCGACCGCTCCTTCGTCTCCGAGATGTTGAACAACAGTGAAAGCCAGGAAATCGTGAAAACCATTTTAAGCCTCGGAAGCAACTTAGGGATGGAGGTTGTGGCGGAAGGGGTGGAGACACCGGAGCAGGTGAGCCGGCTGAAAGCGCTCGGCTGTGATTTTGCGCAAGGTTACTTTTTCTCTAGGCCTCTCGACGCAGCGGGCGTTGTGCGGACCCTGGTGAATTCGGAACCGAACTATTACACGCTTCCGCAGGAATCCCCGGGGCAGCTCGTGGCCCCGGTGCGGTGAGTGGAAGGCAAAACCGTGGCCCGTTGGACAAGACCGGCATCCCCCGAACAGTCTGTCGTCGTCCACCGGTGAGTTCTCTCGCAACCGGGGCCCGCACCTTGAGAGCGTGCCCGGCAAGTTTTCCTCAGCATTGCAAATTCCCAGTGAAATTTCATTCGAACTGCCGCTAGAATTGGCACACTGGTATTACCTCAGATGAATAAAATCATCCTGGCCGTAGGCAGCAAGCGCGGGCCGAAGCTGAACGCCGTCATCGAAGCGCTGGAAGCATTTTCGAGTGTCCTCGCGTCCCCTACTCAATTCGAAGTTGTCGGCGTAGAGGTCGAGAGCGGCGTCGGCCATACGCCGGCTTCACGCGAGGAATTGATGCTCGGTGCCCGCCAGCGCGCCGAAGCCTTGGTGCAGTTGGCACGAAAGAATGGCGATGCCTGGCGGTACTTCGTCGGCTTGGAGGGCGGACTTGATGTTGTCCAGGAAGGAGTGTCTGCGGAAGAGATGCGATGGCGCGCAACTCTGAAGCAACACGGGCGCCGCCGCGTTTTTCTGGAGAGCTGGGCATACGTGTCCGATGGCGTGCGCGGCCATTACGGCCGCTCCGGCGGCATCGAGCTCCCGGAAGCGCTCGCTCGCGAAGTTCTCGAGAACGGCGTTGAGCTTTCCGTGGCTATCGACAAATTTGCCGGCGCGGTCGGCATCCGCGACGCGCAGGGCGCCTGGGGCGTGCTTTCCAACAATTTCATCACCCGCCAGGAAGCGTTCCGCGTTGCCGTGATTGCCGCCTTTGCCCCGTTCTATAATGAAAAGATGTATCGCGCCGTAAGAACGGCAGGATCGATTGGATAGCGGTACGATATATCGTGCCTCCAGTTACGGAGGCATGAACCGAAGGTCGAAGGAGAAACCGTGGACATCGTCAAGGGCAATATGGGCTGGATCGAAGTCGTGGTCGGCCCGATGTTTTCCGGCAAGAGCGAAGAACTGATTCGCCGGCTACGGCGCGCGGAGATCGCGCGGCAGCGCGTGCAAATCTTCAAGCCCGCCATTGACGAACGCTACGCTGCCAACGAAATTGTTTCGCATTCTGGTCTCGGCATTCCTTCGGACGCTGTTTTCAAAGCTGCTGAAATCATGGAGAAACTGTCCCCGCGCACCGAGGTCGTCGGCATCGACGAAGCACAATTTCTCGGTGACGAAGTGGTGGACGTTTGCACGAAGCTTGCCAATCTCGGCAAGCGCGTCATCGTCGCGGGCCTCGACACGGATTACCGCGGCCGCCCCTTTGAACCGATGCCGCGTCTCCTCGCCATCGCCGAAGAAATCACCAAGCTGCTAGCCATCTGCGTGCGCTGCGGCAATCCTGCCGTTCACACCCAGCGCCTCGTCGAGAGCGAAGAGCTCATCGTCGTCGGCGCCATGGGCGCCTACGAAGCCCGCTGCCGCCGCTGCTTCGAACCCAATCCCGCCCTCGCGCAGGAAAAAAAGGACGGCCCGCAACTCATCGCCCGCAACCGCGCCGCCACGGCTGGCGGCAGCTGACGCCGCGTAAATTTATTTCTCGATCTAGCGGCCTCGCAGTCGTTATCTTTCCGCTGACATGCCTTGTGGTCCTTGCTGGAGTTTGGCCGCTCCTTCCGTCAAACTGGCTCGACTGAAAATCACTCAGAATCGAGTTAACCGGAACTCATGATCATTGAATCCAAAGCACCGACGCGCGTGGACTTCGCCGGAAGCACTCTGGACATTTGGCCGCTGTACCTGTTCCATCCGGGCTCGGTCACATTGAACGCGGCAATCTCGCTCTATGCTTCGTGCCGCATCGAAACGCATCCTGCGGACGACAATCGCATCAAGCTCATCTCCCGCGACATCAAGCTCGAAGAGAGTTTCGCTTCCTTCGCCGCTCTCGTGAAGGCCAAGCGCTATCGCCTTCCGTTACTCGCAGAAATCACAAAATTCTTCGAGCCCCAGGGCGGCTTCACGCTTACAACGGATTCCGAGGCTCCCGCCGGCGCAGGTATCGGCGGCTCCAGCGCCATGGCCGTGGCCATTTGCGCCGCGCTCGATCGCTTCACCGGGGCAGGCAAAAGCAAGGTCGATTGGATCCACATCAGCCGCGACGCTGAAGCTATCGTCATCAACGTGCCCACCGGGACGCAGGATCACTATCCCCCGGCCTTCGGTGGCGCTGCGGCCATCGAACTTCCGCCCGGAGGGGAGCATCGCGTCGAGCTTCGCGTGAATCTAGACGAACTCGAACGCCGCGTGGTCGTCTGTTACACCGGGAAGCCGCGCCAGCACGGCATCAACAACTGGGAAGTTTACAAGGCGCACATCGGGGGCAAGCTCGCAGTCCAGAACAGTTTGGAGCGCATCTCTGACGTCGCACAGAAAATGCGCCTGGCCTTCGAAAAACCTGACTGGCCTGAAGCGGGCCGCCTGATGCGCGAAGAATGGTCCTTTCGAAAGCGCAACCTGCCCACCATCTCGACGAAGACCATTGATCGCGTCATCGAAAACGCACGCCGAAACGGCGCGCTGGCCGGCAAAGTCTGCGGCGCGGGCGGCGGCGGATGCGTTGTCCTGCTCATCGACCCGGATGCCCGGGAACGCGTGGAGAAGGCCATTGCCGAAGCTGGCGGCGCCGTTCTACCCATGACCATTGACCGCCAGGGCGTCCAGGTCATCTCTCGTTAGCTAAGGTGCGGATCGACCGCAGGACCTCCGGTTCCATTCACAGCAAGTACTGGTAAAATGGTGGCGCCCCTCGCAGAGGCTGGCAGCTATTCAGCGGCCTCATTGCATCGTAGAATAGGGGATGGAAACCCCGACCCGTTCGGGGTCTGCGACGATTATGCCAAGCTGGCTCGCCTTTTCGATGGCCTTCCTGCTGTTCGCTGACGCGGACGTTCCGCGCGTCAACAGCCTTCGTCCGCCTGTGAACCCAGTCGCAAGTTTTCCGCCGGACGGGGACATCCTGCTTTTCCCCAACGGGGCGTCATCCTCGAATGACACGCAGGGCAGCGCGCAGTCTCCCGCAAAAACTTCGGGCACTGCTGCCAACACCACGCTCCAGGACAATTCAAAACTTTCGCTGATTCGGTACGTTTCCGGTGAATTTGCCAAAGCCGTCAAGCCCATGCCCGCGGGAAAAGAAGGGTTTCTGATTTACGTTGGCAAGCCGCTGAATGCGGAACTATTGGATCGCGCCGTGGCCACGCACGGCGCGGCAGTCAACACCGGCGACAAGGTGCAGATCACCAGGCTCGAATTCCGCGCCCACCAGATCGTCGTGGATATAAACGGTGGCGGCCGTGGCAGGAAGCGCTGGCGTGACCATATCCAGGTCAGCCTCGGCGGCACCATGCCCAGCGTGCAGTCCACTTCGCAGGATCAGGGCCCGCCGGGCTTGCAGCCCGGCATGGGCAGCACGATTTTCGTGGAATTCAACAAGCCCATTCCGGATCTAAGTCCGGAGGATTTGAAGCAGCTCCTTTCGCCGTTCCTCAATTTTGCAAAGGAGCGCTCCGCTGCGGTGCAGTGGTTCGATACGCTTCCGCCGGAAATGAAGAAAGCCATTCAGGAGCGCAAGCCCGTTCTCGGCATGGACCGCGAGGAAGTGGTCGCAGCCATCGGCAAGCCCGACCACAAAGTGCGTGAACGCGACCCCGACGGCAACGACATCGAGGATTGGATCTACGGCCAGCCGCCCTCTCGAACGGTTTTCGTGCGCTTCACTGGCGACCGCGTCACCGGCATCAAGCAATTTCCGCAGTAGGGTCATTCTTTCGGTTCTATTGCTGTCGGCCACTCCAAAACGACAATTCTTCCGTCGGCCTCCCGCTCCATCGTGGGTGCGTATAGCCCGAGCAATCGACGCCGCCACCACAAGCTTTGCGACCGCTTTTCTTCTGGCGTCGTAAACCAGTATTGCCAAATGACAGCGCGCACCTGGCGCGGCGGAGCGTGCGGGAAGGGGTTGCCCGCAAAGAGCAAGAGCACATCGCCATCGCCGCGAAGCAGACTCTGTTCCGTGCGCACGATGATGGGTTCCTGGCGCCACGAACTCAGCGAAGCGAACCACAAATTCCAATCGAAGCGCGGCTGATACGGCGCATAAATTCCCGGAGCCTTGGCCGGATCCTGCGGCTTGAAGCGATAGGGATAGATGAGCCAGGTCTGTCCGTCGTCCGAGCCTTGGAATTCAATCTCATAGCGGCCCCGCGTCATGATCGCAAACAGCCCATAGCGATTGGCGATGCGAAAAGGTTCCACCGCTGTCACGGGTGTGGTGGGCAGCGGCACTGGTTTGATCATCCATATCAGTTCGGCTAGCGTGGCGTAAAAGATCCACGAGAGCATGACTGCACTAACCGCAAGCTTCAGCGCAAACATCTGCGCGCCGAATCTCTGACGCCAAGGTGGCCCCTGCTTTGGCGTCAACAGCGGTTTCGCTTCCTTGGTGGCGAGGTAGCTCTTCTTCAAAAACGATGGCAAATAATGGAGCACAAAGCGGTCATCGAGCAGCAATATCCCTAGCACGAGCACGAGGTAATTCAAGAACGTGTAATTTGCGGAGAGAATGATGCCGATTTGCCAGACCGTCACGATAAAGAAGCATACGATTCGAATGCGCCGCGGCAGAAACACCGCCCACACCAGTACGAGTTCGAGCGCTAGTGTGAAAAACGACGTCGCCGCGTGGAACCAATGCGGAAAATGCTGCATGTACCAGCCAATCCAGGTTGGCAGCGGGCCATTCTGGTAATACTCGTCGAGCGCCGTGAAGTTTCGCCACTGCGGATCGCCACCCAGGATCTTCGCCACACCCGATTCGAAATAGATCCGGAAGCATTCCCAGACCAGCAGGAAAACACTCGCGCGCGAAGGCCTGCTGTCTTCGCCCCAACCCGGGCGAAACCCGCCCGGCGCAAGAAACATGGCAATGAATCCCGCTTCCAGCAACATCCCATCGGACTGGTAGGCGGAGAAATCCTGAGCGGCACTGACAAACGAGAGGAAACACGCAAAACAAATCGCCAGCATGCCGCGCGGCCAGAAATTTAATACCAGGAGCAGCGAAGCGATCATTCCTACCCAGCAAATCACCATGAGCGCGCGCGACCCGCTCGAAAACCATAACAGCGTCGGCGCGTACCAATAGCTCGCATGGCCAAATCGTTCGAACAAGGCTCGCAGATATTCGTTGGCGGGAAGAATTCCGTGCGGCCCAATCAATCCACGAACTTGAAAGACCAGGGAGAAAAACGCGGAATAATAGATGAGCCCCAGCGCCCGCAGGAAAATCCAACGAGGGATCAAGCGGTCTGCCGCGGCGCGTTCGGAATCGAACAGCCAGCGCAAAGCCGATGCAGGTGCCCACTCCTTCATCGCGGGCCATTATAGCGGCCCAATTTTCCGCGCGTTTGACTTTTGTCCACGCTGCCCATAGCATTTCTTGTTCGCCTGCGGCCGTCGTTCGCTCCTATATTGCCGCAATTCTTGACACCCTCATCGGAGGAAGTAATGGCCATTAAGGTCGGCATCAACGGCTTCGGCCGCATCGGACGCAACATCATGCGCACCGCGCTCGACGACAAGGACATTCAATTCGTCGCCGTCAATGACGTCACCGATGCCAAGACGCTCGCGCACCTTCTGAAGTACGACTCCGTCCTCGGCAACTTGCCGCACGCCGTCACGCACACCGAAGGCACCATCGCCGTGGAAGGGAAGAGCTTCAAGGTTTTCAAGACGAAAGATCCTGCCGAAATCGACTGGGCCTCCGTCGGCGCGGACATTGTCGTCGAGTCCACCGGTCTTTTCACCAAGGGCGCCGATGCGAAGAAGCATCTTCGCGCGCCGGTGAAAAAAGTCATTATCTCTGCGCCCGCCGATGGCCCGGACGCCACCTTCGTTCTCGGCGTGAACGACAAAACCTACGATCCTGCGAAGCACCACGTCATTTCGAACGCTTCCTGCACGACAAACTGTCTCGCCCCCGTCGCCAAAGTCCTGCACGAAACGTTTGGAATCCATAGCGGCACCATGACCACTATCCATTCCTACACCAACGACCAGAAGCTCCTCGACCTTCCGCACAAGGACCTGCGCCGCGCTCGCGCCGCCGCCATCAACATGATTCCCAGCTCGACGGGCGCCGCGAAAGCGCTGCACCTCGTCATCCCCGAGCTGAAAGGCAAACTCGACGGGTACGCCATGCGCGTGCCCACCCCCAACGTCAGCGTCGTGGACCTGACCGTCTTCGTCGATAAGCCCGCCACAAGAGAATCCGTCAACGCCGCCCTGAATGCTGCCGCCAACGGACCAATGAAAGGTATTCTTGCTTACACCGAAGAGGAGCTCGTCTCCGCCGACTTCAAGGGCAATTCGAATTCCTCCATCGTGGATGCCGAGTACACCAAAGTCGTCGGTGACCGCTGCGTCAAGGTTTTGGCCTGGTATGACAACGAGTGGGGCTACTCCTGCCGTTGCCGCGACCTGATCAAGCTCCTGGCCTCTAGATTCTAAATGTGGGACAGACTTTAGTCTGTCCTCTTTATTTTTCTGGATCTCCCGAGTCACCGAATCATGAGCAAGCTCACCATCAACGACCTCGACCTTCGCGGCAAACGCGTTTTCATCCGCGTGGACTTCAATGTTCCCTTGAAAGACGGCGTCGTCACCGACGACACTCGCATCCGCGAAACTCTTCCGACCCTGCGGCTCGCCATCGAAAAGGGCGGCCGGCTCGTGCTTGCTTCGCATCTCGGCCGGCCCAAAGGCGGCCCGGATCCAAAGTATTCCCTGAGGCCCGCCGCCAAAAAATTGGAAGAGCTGCTCGGCAAGCCGATCGCCTTTGCGCTGGATTGTGTCGGTCCGGGCGCTGAAGGCCAGAGCAAGGCCTTGCGCGACGGGGAAGTGCTCGTTCTGGAAAACGTCCGCTTCCATCCCGACGAAGAAAAAAACGACGAAGCCTTTTCGAAGCAGCTCGCCGCGCTCTGTGACGGCGTTTTCGTTTGCGACGCCTTCGGGTCCGCTCATCGCGCACATGCTTCCGTTGTCGGCATCACGCGCTTCGTCCACCAAGCCGCTGCGGGACTGCTCATGGAAAGAGAGCTAGCCTACCTCGGCAAAGCCATGACGAATCCCGCGCGTCCCTTCGTTGCCATTCTCGGCGGCGCCAAAGTCAGCGACAAAATCGAAGTCGTCGAAAACTTGATGAAAATTGCCGACGCCATGCTCATCGGCGGCGGCATGGCTTACACCTTTCTCAAAGCCGACGGCCAGCCCACCGGCAAATCGCTCGTCGAAGATGACAAGCTGGAACTTGCTCGCCGATTGCGCGACGAAGCACGGCAGAAGAAATTTCCACTCCTGCTTCCCGTCGATCACGTCGTCGGCGCGGAATTCAAAGCGGACACCGCGACGCAAACCGTTTCCGTCTCCGCCACACCCGACGGCTGGATGGGTCTGGATATCGGTCCCAAGACCATCGAAGCCTATCGCCAGAAAATTGCCACCGCAAAAACCATTGTCTGGAACGGTCCCATGGGCGTATTCGAGATGCCCGCTTTCGCGAAAGGCACCCTCGAGATCGCCAAAGCCGTCGCTGCCGCCACCAGCGCCGGCGCTACTTCCATCGTCGGAGGCGGCGATTCCGTCGCAGCCGTTCATCAGTCCGGCCTCGCGGACAAAATTTCCCATATCTCCACCGGCGGCGGCGCTTCCCTGGAATTTCTCGCCGGACGCAAACTTCCCGGAGTCGAAGCCCTCACCAACAAATGAATCTTCTTCTCAGCGAAATCTCTGCGAACTCGGCGTCTCTGCGTTATCTTTTTATTTCTTGGAGGTCGACATGCGACGCCGCGTAATTGCTGGCAACTGGAAAATGTACAAAACGCTAGCGGAGACGCGCGCATTTTTCTCGGCCTTCACGCCGTTGGTCGCAAACTCCAAGCACTGCGACATCATCATCGCGCCTCCTTTCACCGCCATCTCCACGGCTGCCGAGGCAGCGAAAGGCACCAACATCGGCATCTCCGGCCAGAACGTCTCCTGGAGTAAGGAAGGCGCCTTCACCGGCGAAGTTTCGGCCCCCATGCTCGCCGAGGCCGGCTGCCGCTACGTCATCATCGGCCACTCCGAGCGCCGCCAGCTCTTCCGTGAAACCGACGACAACGTCGCCAAGAAGACGCTGGTCGCGCTCGATTCCGGCCTGACTCCCATCGTTTGTTTAGGCGAAATGCAAGAAGACCGCGACGCCGGCCTGGCCGAAGAAGTTCTCCTCCGGCAATTCACCGGCGGCCCAGGCGCGTTGACCCCCGATGAGTTCTCCCGTATTCTGATTGCATACGAGCCGGTCTGGGCCATCGGTACGGGCCGTACGGCAACGCCGGAAATTGCGGCGACCGCTCACCGGCTTCTCCGGCGATGCGCGGGC
Source organism: Candidatus Acidiferrum sp. (assembly GCA_049644365.1). Classification (GTDB taxonomy): domain Bacteria; phylum Acidobacteriota; class Terriglobia; order Acidiferrales; family UBA7541; genus Acidiferrum. The sequence goes on from JBARRT010000185.1 coordinate 56,823, forward strand.
GAGCAGTTTTCGGTACATCATGCCTCCGCCCTCCGGATTCTCTATGGCGGCAGCGTCAAGCCTGACAACATTCAGGGATTGATGGCCCAGGAAGAACTGGACGGCGCGCTTGTGGGCGGAGCGAGCCTCGACCCGAAGTCGTTCGCGGCGATCGTAAATCTCATGTAGATGCCGGACTTTAGCCCGGCAATCACTCGATTTTAATAGAGGTTCTTGAAATGGATACAAAAGCGGCAGTGAAGTGGGCCATGGCCCTGCTCATCGGATTCGGCATCATTGTTCTTGGCTTCCGGTTTGCCGGCTGGCTGCTCACCGGTTTTTTCATCTTGAACTGTCTGGTGCTGATCATCGTCGTCCTGCTGCAGAGCGGCAAGGCTGCGGATCTCGCAGGTGCGTTCGGCGGCGCAGGCAGCCAAACTGCCTTTGGCCCCCGCGGCGCAGCCAACGTCCTCTCAAAAGCTACCACCTGGTGCGCCATCATGTTCATGCTCTGCGCGATGGCGCTCGTTCTGCGAACCGATAAGGCCGTAGGACAGGGCAGCTCGATCCTGCAAAAAGTCTCCCAACCAGCCCCAAAGCCGGCCCCGGTCACTCCGCCGATCACGCCAGCGACAACTCCTGGCGCGCCGCCAGCCACCTCGCAGCCGGCATCACAAACACCGGCTAGCTCGCAACCAACGACGCAACAGGCTCCAGCAGCTTCGCAGCCCGCTCCGGCGCCGCCCAAGAACCCATAACCCATCTTTGTAGCGGCGTCGGAATTTATCCCAACCCTGTCGGGACGTCGCCATCCTCGTTTTCTGGTTTTGCAGGGGCGCCCTTTCTTTCCTCGTTTGACACCATTCGCCGTTGCCTTTACGATGGAAGACGACGCGGTCGTGGCGGAACTGGCAGACGCACTAGCTTGAGGTGCTAGCGCCGCAAGGCGTGGAGGTTCGAGTCCTCTCGACCGCACCAAAATTTCGCCGAAGGCGAAATTTTGCCCTCAACAAAACCGACCGAACATTCAGCCCCGCCGTGAAGGCTTCTTTTCCTCCTTTCCTGGTGATTGCACTACTCCCATAACAGTCTGGATCCTCACTCATCACGACAGAGGCAGATGCCTTATGTCCCCTTTGGAACAGACACCTGATTTCTCAACGTGGTATCTCTAAATCTAAGGATCTTGGTTCCTCTCAGGCCTATTGCCGCCGCCATCCTCGATCTCAAAATGGGAATTCCCAGCAAGGAGAGAATTGCACATGAAGCTGCCACGGTTTACTACTTTGCTCTTCGCGTTCACCAGCCTGGGAGCTCTAACGCCCCAAGGAACAGCCCAAACCACGGTCGCCTCGAGCACCTCTTCTTCCATCGTCGAAGACTCACCCTTACCCACGATAAAACACCCGCAACCGGACCTGGTCTACCGGCGTCCGACGGAGAAAATGAAGCTGCGGTCCTACGCATTCGACGCGTTTGGTCCTTATCCAATCGCCCTAGCCACCCTGTTTGCAGGCCTCGATCAAGCACAGCGAAACCCGCCAGAGTGGGGGCAAGGGGCCGGAGCATTCGGCCAGCGATTCGGTTCTAATTTTGCGATTGCGGCAGTAACGACCACGACGCGCTACGCCTTGGCGGAAGCCTTCCGGGAAGACACCGTGTATTACCGCTGCGAGTGCAAAGGCTTCTTTCGACGGTTCAGGCATGCCATGATTTCGACGGTGACAGCGCGCCGTGGCGAGGATGGTCATCGCCGTTTGTCTTTCCCCTCGCTAGTTTCACCCTATGTGGGCACGATGACAGCCGTATATGGATGGTACCCAGGCCGCTACGGTCCCAAGGACGCCCTGCGCATGGGCAACTATACCCTCCTCGAGTTCGCGGGAGAAAACCTCGCCCTTGAATTCATCTATGGAGGCCCTCACACCCTATTCAGCCGTTTGCATCGCCCGGCATTCTCGGGGACGGATGCAGCCAGCGCCCCGAAGCACTAGGCCCGTATGGTAAGCCACAACTCTAGGATTCCCGGCCGCTGGATCAGCCCGGACGCGGGCCCGGCTCCCCCACTCATGTCTTCTACTCTCACTTCCGTTTGGAGTCTGCCCAATCGCTTCCTCGAGTGGTTTGGGGATCTCGGTCTATTTGCCTGGCAAGTGTTGCGCGCCTCCGTGCGACGGCCCTTTGAGGGTCGCGAGCTGATGCGCCAGCTCGACGAGATAGGTTCCAAATCGCTGCCGCTGGTGGCCTTGGCTGGTGCCGCCATCGGTTTCGTCCTTGCCTTGGAAAGCCGCAGCAGCCTGGCTCGTTTCGGAGCCAAGTCCATGCTTCCCGCCGCGCTCATCTACTCGATCATCCACGAAACGGGCCCTATCGTAACCGGCCTGGTTGTCAGTGGCAGGGTAGGCGCCGGCATCGGCGCTGAGTTGGGCTCAATGAAAGTCACCGAGCAGATCGATGCTATCGAAGCCTCCGGCGTGAATCCCTACAAGTTCCTGGCCTTCACTCGCATACTCGCTTGCATCCTGATGCTCCCGCTGCTGACGCTCGCCGCTGATTTCTGCGGCGTATTATTCGGCTGGATCGCGGAGACTTTGGTCGAACCGGTTTCCTTCCACAGATTCATCGATCAAGGTTTTGTCGGCGCGACCTTCAGCGATTTTCTCGCGCCCACTTTCAGAACCACAGTCTTCGGCCTGATTATCGGCATGGTCGGTTGCTTTCAGGGAATGCGCACGCAGGGCGGCACTGCCGGTGTAGGGCTCTCGGCCACGAGTTCCGTCGTCCTCTCTTCGCTCTTTGTCATTCTGGCCGACGTCTTTTTGGTGAAATTCATCCTGGTGTTCTTTTCATGATGAGCCCTGAGCAAGAAGTCCTGCTGGCTCCGGAAGAGAGTGGTGTCACTTCGCCGGTACAAAGCCCCGTCGGGAACGATCCCGGCCCCGCAGTCGTCCTGCAAGGCTTGCGCAAATCCTTCGGTAGCCAGATCGTTTTGAGCGCCATGGATCTAACCGTCGCGAACGGAGAAACTTTGGCCGTGCTCGGTCGCAGCGGTACCGGCAAGAGTGTCCTGCTCAAGCTCATCATCGGCCTGCAAAAGCCAGACTCGGGCTCGATTCAAATCCATGGCCAGGAGATTACCCGCCTCCCCCTCGATGCCATGAATGAGCTTAGGAAAAAAATGGGTTTTCTATTCCAGCAAGCCGCGCTGTACGACTCCTTGACCGTCGAACAGAACGTGGCCTTCCCCTTGAAGCGCCACACCAAAATGACGGATTCCGAGCAGGGAAACCGCGTCAAGGAATTGCTCGCTGGCGTCGGCATGGAAGCCGATCTCAAAAAAATGCCGAGCGATCTTTCCGGCGGCATGCAGAAGCGCGTCGGGCTGGCGCGCGCGCTGGCTCTCAAGCCTGGCATCCTCTTGCTCGATGAGCCTACCGCGGGACTCGATCCCATCACTTCCGCTGAGATCGATGACTTGATTCTTAAGTTGCAGGAGCAACACAACATGGCCTCCATTGTGGTCACTCATGACTTGCACAGCGCGAAAACCGTCGCGGATCGCATCGCGCTGCTCCACGAAGGCAACGTGCTGATCGAAGGCACCTTCCACGAGTTGGAGAAAAGCGATGACGAATTTGTCTCGGAATTTTTGAAGCGGGATTCATAGGAGTGCTTATGTCCAGGGCGGCAAGACTTGGAACTTTTATCATCGCAACGCTGACGATTCTGGCGGCGGGAATTTTCATCATCGGAAGCAAGCAGTACCTCTTCACCTCCACCTATCGCTTGAAGACACAGTTCGCCACCGTAGTCGGGCTCGACCCCGGCGCGGATGTGCGCGTTGGTGGCGTGCATAGCGGCACCGTGCGCGGTATCGAGCTGCCGCACAAACCAACCGATAAAATCACTGTGCTGATGGATCTCCAGCGTTCGACACACGACATCATCAAGCAGGACTCCATCGCTGCAATCGAGACCGAAGGCCTCCTCGGAAACGAATATGTATCCATTTCTTTTGGATCCGCCCAGGCCCTGAACGTAAAAGATGACGACACCATCGCCAGCCAGCCTCCGCTCGTCATTGCCGACCTCATGAAGAAGGCCGACGGCATCCTGGACACCAGCCAGCAAGCCCTGAACAACGTCACCGTGGCCTCCGCGAATCTGGGTTCCATCACAGAAAAGATCAATCAAGGGCAGGGAACCATCGGCGCTTTGGTCAACGACAAAAAGATTTTCACCCAGCTCGACCAGACCACCGTCGGCTTGCGTGACACCGTCACTCACGCGCAAGCCGGAGTCGCCTCCTTCCAGGAAAATATGGACGCGATGAAACAGAATGTCCTCTTGCGCGGCTATTTTAAGAAACGCGGCTACGAAAACACTGCTGATCTGGTGAAAAACGAAATTCCGCAGCTGCCCCAGACCACCCCCCTGAAAACCTTCACTTTCAACTCCAAGGAGCTCTTCGACAAACTGGACACTGCCAAACCAAAGAACCAGAAATCCTTGCGTGCTGCCGGCCAGTTTCTCGCCGACACGGAGTTTGGCGTCGCCGTCGTCGTCGTTTCAACGGGCGCTACCGGAGATACGCAAAAGGATTTGGTGTTGGCACAGGCTCGCGCCATGGTAGTGCGAGACTACCTCGTCGGCAATTTCTCCTTTGATGATGCGCAACTCAAGACCTTGGGACTCGGGAAAGGGAAGAGCACAGGCCCTGATTCCGGTTGGGGCACCGTCGAAATCATCATCTATCCCGCTGACACCGAGGCCCCAACACAAACTAGCGCCGTCAGTCGCCCGTAGATTTCAAAGTACTCAGTCGCTAGAAGCTAGCCTATAAATGAGAACCGTCAGGGCACGGCTTCAGCCGTGCCGAAGAGTTTCCCAAATTCAGGGGTTTCAACCCCTGAGGTTCGGAGTTTCGTGCATGAAAAATGCAGTGTCTGATCAAATTGCAAAAAATCCGACGCAATTTAATATTGCCGCCATTGCCAGGCTGGAAGAGGAAGCTTTGGATCGCCGGTCGCGTACTGAGCGCGAGAGCGATGCCATCGTAAAATTCATCGGCAGCCCCAAATTCCTTCTGCTGCACGTGATTTTGGTTGCTCTTTGGAGCGTCGTGAATCTCAACCTGATTCCCGGCGTGAAAGCTTTCGATCCTTTCCCCTTCGGCATCCTGGCGCTTTTCGTCGCCTCAGAGAGCGTGTTCCTCACCATCTTCGTGCTGATCAGTCAAAATCGCATGGCTCGCCAGGCCGAGCGCCGCTCTCATCTCGATCTTCAGGTTGGCATGCTCGCCGAGCAGGAGCTCACCATGATGCTCCAGATGCTGCAAAAGCTCTGTCAACACGCCGGCGTCGACGTGAAATCCGCATCCCAGCAGGTTCAAGGATTCAGCGAAACCACCGACGTCCATAAGCTCGCCAGCGAGCTCGAAGAAAAACTCCCCGAGCAGTAGTGTCCCGCCGCAGGACCAAAGGAAATTTCCGGAGCAATTCCGCTGAGCCACTCGGCCGCCGGAACGGTATCACTCCCGAAAATCGTCCAACTCAATCGCGCCCTGAAACTAGCTCTGGTCCTCCCACCAAGGCAGCGCGATCTCCAACCGACGAAGCGGTCGGCTCGGCGTTCAGGTGAGACGTTTTGCGCCAATCGACTTCGGTGATGTCCACGGATCCTCTGGCGCCGCTTGCAAGAACATAAGTCACGCTTCCTCGGTGGATGCGGTAATTCGCAACCTCATACACACTGCCCGGTTTAAGGGCGATCCACCTGGTCCGCGGCGGCTGGCGCATGGTCCTCGAGTTTGGAGCCGATGGCTCTGCCTGTGCCAACGAAACCTCCGGAACCTCTACTTTATTCTCCTGCGCCGTTGTGTTCTGAGCGGCGTAGGTTACATCGGAGGCATTGCTTGCGGGCGTGTTGTCCGCCTCCGCCGGTTCAAACGATCGCTGTTTGTCGGGGGCCGGGGGCCGGTCAAAATGTTGCCGCCTATAGACCGGCCGCGGCGGCCGGTCGTACGAGGCGGGCCTTTCATAAGGCTGCGCGGAAGCCACCATCCGAGGCACTTGAATATCGTCCATTAGGCGCACGGTGATTTGCGATTCGCCTTTCAGCGTGGGACGTGGGCCGCGAGCTGGCAGCATTAGGATCTTCCAAGGCCATAGCGGAGGAATGAGCCATTCCACGACGTCTCGCTTCGGGTGGCCGCGGCCCACGATGTCCCCGCGACGATCCACTTTGTATCCCTTGGCAGCGATGACTTTGCTGGGAACGGGGATATCGGAACTAGGGAAGCCGATGCGGTCGAATTCCAGCTTCAGATAGCCCTTGCCGACAAAGTGTCCCGGCTCCTTGTCCGCCTCAAGATGCCCTCCGAGGTAGCTTCCCCTGGGAAAAACATTCTGCCCGAATTCCCGGAGGCTGCTCAAGTGGCAGACCACAGGGTCACCAATATCGGCAGTGGCTGAGGAAAAATTTGGCTCGTCGAGCGTGCATTTAAGCAGCGTCCCGGCGGGCACCAGGATGTCCTGCGCCTTAGTGCTTGCTTGGACTCCCAGAAACACCAACGAAAAAATCAAATACGCTGAAATTCGTCGCATGTGCTACCTCCCGGTTTGCGGGCCGGCATGCAAGATCGGAAGCTCCGGGACACGAGAAGAGTTTGCTGTGCCAGGCCCCAGCAAAGTTCGATTCGCGAAAGCTACTCTTTCTCTGGCGGCATAGCAATATGGATAATTTACATTACCTCAACAGAATCAACGGGTTACCCATGCACACTCAACCTTAAACCCCATGAACCCGCGGGCCCGAGAAAAGTTGCCGGGCGCCCTTGTTTTCGAAGAAATCCTGCGCCCGGCAACACGCATCGTGTGCCTTTTCCTCGACCAGCCTCGTGATAGACTCATCCCTTTCCCGCTCGACCGTCGCAGCCGGCGCGGTAACCATCGGAGCTCAAACGGCCACGTATGGCTAAGTCCTCAGCGATCCTGGCTTGCATCATGGGGTGTGCAACGCTATTGGTTTCACTCACCTGCCGCGGCCAATCTTCTCCAACGCCTGGCGTCCCCGAAAAAATGCTCCCTGAAAAAGTGATTATTGACACCGACATCGGCGACGACGTCGATGACGCCTTCGCGCTAGCTCTAGCTTTGCGCAGCCCGGAACTGCAAATCCTCGGCATCACCACCACGTTCGGAGACACCGAAACCCGCGCAAAGCTCGTCGATCGCTTCCTTGCCGAAGCAGGCCACGGGGAGATCCCAGTGGCGGCGGGTGCGCCCACCGTGAGCAAAGGCACGTTCACCCAACGCCGCTACGCCGAAGGCGGCCACGCTGCGAAGCCATCGCATCCCGACGCCGTCAGTTTCATCTTGGAACAGATTCGCCGCTACCCGGTTCAGATCACCCTGATCGCCATCGGCCCCTTGATGAATGTCGGCGCCGCTATCGACAAAGATCCGGCCACGTTCCACAAGCTCAAACGCGTGGTCCTAATGGGCGGCTCCATCAAGCGCGGCTACGGCGATCTTGGCTACACGCCTCCCCGCCCTCCACAATCCGAATGGAACATCCTGAATGACATTCCTTCCGCCCAAAAACTCTTCGCCTCGGGAGTGCCCCTCTTCGTCATGCCGCTCGATTCCACCCAATTGAAGCTCGACGAGGTCAAGCGCGCGTTCCTCTTCAGCCAGGATACCCCGCTCACCGATGCCCTTACGTTGCTCTATCATCAATGGGGCCAGGAAACGCCGACCCTCTTCGACCCCATGACCATCGCCTTCCTCGTCAATCCCAGCCTCTGCCCAGTCCAACCCATGCACATCCGAGTCGATGAAAAAGGTTTTACCCGCCCCGAATCAGGCCCGCCCAACGCACAAGTCTGTCTCGACTCTAGCCCCGACGCCTTCTTCCGTTTCCTTCTACCCCGCCTCGCCGCACCATAACTCGGGGCCCCCGAGCCTTAGCCGTCCAATTAGCCTTACAACCGTGACGATGGCAGATTCACCCAGGCTGAGTTTTGGCGTGAAGATTCCAGTACTCCAGAAATGAACTGAACCCCCGCCACGCCATCCTCCACGCCCGGCACCAGCAGCGACGCGGGCGCTGGAGCGCGCCCCGCGTTCCGCGCCGCAATCTGTTCTGCCAAGTCCGCATAAAGTTGCGCGAACGCCTCCAGATATCCTTCCGGATGCCCGGACGGGATGCGGCTTGCGTGCTTCGCGGACGCCGTCGCTCCAGCCCCAGCGCGGCTAATGGTAACCGGCGGCTTCCCATACGGAGTAAACCGCAAATAGTTCGGATTCTCCTGCCCCCACTCGATTCCCGCTTTCTCCCCATACACGCGTAACCGCAGATTGTTCTCGTTTCCCGCAGCCACCTGGCTCGCCCACAACATTCCTCGCGCCCCGCCCTCGAATCGCAAGAGCATTTGCACATTGTCGTCGAGCCGCCGCCCCGGCACGAAAATGGAAACGTCAGCAGCAACCTGATCGCAGCGCAACCTCGTTACAAAACACGCAATGTTGTACGCGTGCGTTCCAATATCCCCAAGCGAGCCCGCAGGCCCGCTCTGCGCCGGATCCGTGCGCCACGCTGCTTGTTTCTGTCCTGTCTGCTCGAGCGGAGTAGTCAGCCAGTCCTGCGCGTACTCCACTTGCACCACGCGAATGCGGCCAAGTTCCCCGGCTTCGATCATCTCTCGCGCTTGCCGCACCAGCGGATAGCCCGTGTAATTGTGCGTCAAGCCAAAGATGAGCCCGCTGCGCCGTACCATCTGGGCCAGCGCCACCGCATCTTCCACCGTCGTGGTCAGCGGCTTATCGCAGATGACATGAATGCCTGCCTCCAAAAACGCTTTTGCGGGCGCGAAATGAAGATGATTGGGCGTGACAATCGAGACCGCGTCAATCCGGTCCGGCCTCTTCGCTTCGGCCGCAGCCATCTCCGCAAAACTTCCGTACGCTCGCTCCGCCGCGATATGCAGTTCAAGAGCCCCGGCGCGGCTTCGCTCCGGATTGGAAGACAACGCCGCGGCAACCAGTTCGAAACGATCGTCGAGCCGCGCCGCAATGCGGTGCACCGCTCCAATGAAGGCGCCCGGTCCACCGCCGACCATTCCTAGCCGGAGGCGCCGGTTTGTCGCATCAGTTGCCTTTGGATTTGCTGTCATGACCCTCGCCCCATTTCAATCCAGTCCTAACATCCGTCGGTTCGCACGTTGATCCGCGCCCGAACTTGCGAAGTCATCAAACGAGCTGCTTGCCGCCTGAATGATATGCCGCTGGATAAAAGGAGCCCCTTCCGCAGCTCCTTGCTCGCTGCTCTTGATGCAACACTCCCACTCCAGCACGGCCCATCCATCAAATCCATACTGCGTCAGCTTGGAAAATATAGCGCTGAAATCCACTTGGCCATCTCCAGGCGAACGAAACCGTCCTGCCCGGTTCACCCACGACTGATAGCCCCCGTAAACGCCTTGCCGGCCTGTCGGACGAAACTCCGCATCCTTCACGTGAAACATTTTGATGCGCTCGTGGTAAACATCGAGGAATTCCAGATAATCGAGCTGCTGTAGCACGAAATGACTCGGGTCAAAAAGCACTTTGCATCGTGGATGATTTCCGGCGCGCTCCAAAAACATTTCGAACGTGACCCCATCGTGCAAATCTTCGCCGGGATGGATCTCGAAGCACAGGTCCACTCCCGCTTTGTCAAATGCATCCAGGATCGGACGCCAGCGCGCGGCTAGCTCTTCAAAAGCAGTTTCAATCAGCCCGGCGGGCCTTTGCGGCCAGGGATACACGTACGGCCATGCCAGCGCCCCGGAAAATGTCACATGCGCCGCGAGCCCCAGGTTGGCGGACGCTCTCGCCGCCAGCATTAATTGTTCAACCGCCCAGGCTTGCCTCGCTCTCGGGTTACCCCTCAGCTTTTCCGGCGCGAACCCATCGAAGGCCAGGTCATACGCGGGATGCACGGCCACCAACTGACCTTGAAGATGTGTCGAGAGTTCGGTGATCTCCAGACCGTGCCCCGCCACCGTGCCGCGGATCTCCTCGCAATAGGCCCTGCTCTTTGCCGCGCGTTGCAGATCAAACAGGCGTGCATCCCACGACGGAATCTGCACGCCCTTGTAGCCAAGCTTGGCGGCCCAGGCAGCAATGCTCTTTAAACTGTTGAACGGGGCCGCATCGCCCGCGAACTGCGCCAAGAAAATCGCCGGTCCTTTAATCGTTCTCATCATTCCCTCAACTCCACCCTGCATCCACGATGAAGTCCTGTGCCGTGCACTTTTCCGCCGCTTCCGAAGCCAGGAACAGCGCCATGTTCGCAATGTCGCTGGGAAGCACGCGCGTCTTCAAGCATTGTCCGGCCATCACTTCTTTCTCGAACTCCGGCGTATACCACAATCTAATCTGCCGCTCCGTCCATACCGCCCCGGGCGAAAGCGTGTTCACCCGTATGCCGAAGGGCCCAAATTCGCGCGCCAGCACCCGCGTCAATCCGGTGACGGAGGCCTTGGCCACGTTATATACCGGGAGGCCCGTTTGCTTGAGCCTCCAAATAATGGAGCCAAGATTGATAATTGCCCCTCCGCCGAGTCGCTTCATTTGCGGCGCCACCGTTTGCGCCGCGAAAAACATGTGCCGCACGTTCACCGCGATCCGCTCATCCCAATACGCAGGCGTGACCTCGTCTAGCTTGTGACGTTCATCGTTCGCGGCATTATTGATGAGCACGCCGATGTCGCCCAACTCGATGCGGATTTTTTCGATAGCGGCTTGCAGCGCGGCGATGTCCCGGAGGTCGCAGGCAATGAAGAGTGGCGCCGTTCCCGTCTCTTTCTGAATCTCAGCGACCAGCGACCGGCTCGCTTCCTCCGCAATGTCCACGAAACCCACGCGAGCCCTCTGCCCCGCGAACGCCCGCGTGAAGGCCGCACCGATGCCGCTTCCTCCGCCGGTAATGAAGACCGTTTTGTCGGCGAGGCCCGAGTAGCTTGCCGGTCTGCCCGTATCCATATTTCTCAGCCGCCACAACTTCGGCGCGAGACGCTACTCTACCCATTTTCCATCTCAAAGCAAATGTCCAGCAGGCGGGCCACGAATCTCGGGAGGGCACAGCTTCAGCTTTGCCCTTGCTGGTGTAGGGGCACGATACATCGTGCCCTCCCTGTACCGCCGCGTAACCGCATCTCGTCAGGACACGGCTTCGTCCGCGCCGAAAAGTGCGCAATATTCCGGGGCTTTAGCCCCCTGAGGTCCATTTCCATTTCTAGTTTCTGCTTTCTAGTTTCTAGTTTCGTTCCTAATTCCCCGAGCACCAGAGGTGCGCCACAACTTAGCCCAGCCCGTTAGGGCTGGGAAGGTCTAGCAAGCAAGACCACAAGCGCCGTAGGCGCGGCACTCCCCGGCGTGCCACCCACACCCGTCATTCCGAACGGAGCAGGCCGACTTTTTCTTCCCGTTTCGCTCCTGCGCGCTCTTCTCCATCCCGCACGTTTTTGCGGGATGAACCGGTCGGCCTGCGGATGTGAGGAATCTCTCCTCTCTTCGCCTTCCATTTCTAGTTTCTGCTTTCTAGTTTCTAGTTTCGAATTTCCAATCCCCGCCTGTATTCTTCTCCCGTCTCCCCGAGGAAGCGCGCATGCCGCAGCCCATCAAGGAACCGGCTTGGCAGTTTCAGCATTCCGTCCAATGCAACGCGCCCCAGAAGTTCGCGTGGAGCTACTGGACAAATATTGCCAACTGGAATGATCCGCCTGCGAAGTTCGCTTTGGATGGGCCTTTCGATGTCGGGTCCCGGCTGACGACCACCTTACCCAGCCAAACTTGGCACTCCATCATCCGGGCCTGTAAAGCCGGTCGCGAGGCTACCATCGAGATGCAGTTGCCGGACGCGATCCTGTCCTTCCATTGGCAGTTCGAAGAACTGCCCCAAAACCGCACTCGAATTACCCAGCGGCTGGTATTATCCGGCCCCAA
>JBARRT010000186.1:0-7145 GCA_049644365.1 Candidatus Acidiferrum sp.
ACCTCCTTATGACCCGACAACTTACTTCAGCCTTTAGCTAGAAACTCCTCCGTTCACCTCACGCGTAGCGTCCGCCGCCGGGCGGCTTCGTTCAAACGGGCAACCCTGAAGTAACCGGATTGGGTAAGAGTGGCCGACCACCCCGAAGTTGACGAGAAGGCCCTTGCCAACTTTCGGATTGCCGACGATATGCCCTCATCAGGTTGAATTTCTCGCCGTCCGCATCAATAGAGGGGCCTGACCCTAATACACATCGAGATCCCGCCCGATCGCGAATTTTCCCGAGTATCGCGAGCCGATCTCTTTTTCAAGCATTTCGGGCGAAGCGTAGAGCGTATCCGCACTACCTTTAGGCGGCAGGAGCCTGGGAGGTGCAATTCCAGGTGGAAAGCTAACGGTGTGAGAGATCACGAGCAACTTCGGCTTGGCCTTCTTCGCCAATTCCGCGAGTTGCTCCGTCGTCGTATGGTATTTCGCAACGAAAGACTGGATGCTTTCGGGCATCTTAGCGAGCAGCTCTAGAGGCTGGGCTTCATGGATGAGAATATCGCAGCCTTTACAGGCGTTGACCGTCGCCTCGACTGGGTTCGTGTCACCGGAGATCACGATACTGCGGTCCGGCGTGTCAAAGCGATATCCGTAACTCTCCATCGCATGTTTCGTCGCAAAGGCAGTGACCGTGACTTTTTCGTCCTTGTAAATGACTCCTGATTTTATTTCGTGGGCGTGCACTTTCCAGCCATCCGGGAAACGGCGCTGGTTTCCGTCGGGATTCGTGCGCGTCTCGATGTCCACACGATAGGCCTGCAAGATATGTTCAGTCATCGATTGCAGACCAGTTGGACCATAAACTTCGAGCGGGACCGTCCGACCCGATGTCCATCCACCGAGGATCAGATCCGAATAGCCGGAAGTGTGATCGGAATGAAGGTGCGTCACGAATGCCACTTTGAGATTGCCCGGTTCGACTGCCGGAATTTTTCTGTTGAGAGCAGCGGACTCGGCGCGCCGCACAACGCCGGGGCCGAAATCAACAAGATAGGCTGTGTCGCCCACAACAATTGCAGTCGCAGGACCAGAGCGATCGGGGTCGGGCACGGGTGTCCCTGTGCCGAGGAGTACGATCTTCGTGCCTGTTGGCCGCTCGCTCGGTGCTTGACTCTCCGCCTGCTGAGTTACAGCGACGACAGCTAACGACGTCAGAGAGAATACGAGGACTGTACGAACGAAATTCACGGAAAACCTCCACTCCACTGGCTCGGTTCTGGGTAAATGGGTCGGTTCGCGGTATGGAGATTGTAAGCCTAAAGACCAGGCGGTGGGCCGTGAGTTTGGAGGCTGGGACGGGCGCTTGCGTGGGGGTGAAACGATCTGGTGGGGCGGGCCCTGCGGTTCCTGCCGTATCACGGGCAACCCTGAAGTAACCGGATTGGGTAAGAGTGGCTGACAATCTGGAGTAATTCAACCATGCGGAACGTTGCGCCATACATTATTCATCGTAACCAACTTTCGTGCACTTGTACTTGCGTGTGAAAGCCGAATGCTTGGGGCTATAATTGGCCGCACGGATGACCCATGATCACTGGCAGAAAACTTGGGGCGTATGAGGTTTCGATCGCCGCTGGATATTGGTGGCACAGCCTTTGGATGTTTGTCCTAACGGTCGTGTGGCCCTGAAACAGCGCACTGCGCCAGTCTCAACGGTCCCCTGTTTGGAGGTGTCGAATGAAGCGTTTTGGGATTGGGTCATTGCTGGTTCTTCTCAGCTTCCGACCTGTGGTCTTAGGTCAATCTGACGCTCATCACCAACACGCGGACGCCCTTCGAGCGGAACAATACGGCGCGGTCTTTTTTCCTAACTCCTGCTCAAGTCAGGTTCAGAAGACGTTTGAGCTAGGAGTCGCCATGCTGCACTCTTTTGAATACGAGGATGCCAATGCGACCTTTATCGCTGTGGCGCATCGCGACCCCAACTGTGCCATGGCTTATTGGGGCCAAGCGGTAAGTTATTACCATCCCCATTGGCAGCCCCCTGATGCTCCCCATTTGAAGCTCGGGCGAGAAGCGAGCGAAAGAGCCTTGGCTATTGGCGGCAAGACGCCGCGGGAAAGGGAGTACATCACAGCGATTGCCGACTACTATCGGGATTCCGAGCGACTGGATTCTCGAACCCGCGCTGTCAACTACCAGAAAGCCTTGGAGCACTTGCACACGGCATATCCCGACGACCGCGAAGCGGCTCTTTTCTATGCCTTACAGATAATCGCGAACGCGCCGCCACGCGACTCCAGCTACGCCGAACAGAAGAAAGCTGGCGCCATCCTGGAAAGAATCTTCGCCGAGTCGCCCAATCATCCGGGCGTGGCTCATTACATCATCCATGCTTACGACAACCCAGTGCTGGCCAACCGCGCGCTCGCAGCAGCACGAAGCTATGCCAAGATTGCACCTTCTTCGGTCCACGCTCTGCATATGCCGTCTCATATCTTCATTCAAGTGGGCTCGTGGCAAGAAGCCATCGATTCCAATCGCGCCTCGTTGGCCGCGGCACGGGCTTGGGTGGCCAAGTCCGGACGCAAAGAACTATGGGATCAGCAGGCACACGCCCAGGATTATCTCGCCTATGCGTACCTGCAAACTGGACAGGATCTGCTTGCTAGACAGATCCGCGATGAAGTCAACCGCTACTCCGAGCGGTTCGGAGAAACTCCGATGGCGGCGTACTCAGCGCTCGTGGGGATTCCTGCTCGTTACGCATTGGAGCGGCACCAGTGGGCCGAGGCCGCAGCCCTCCCAATTCGAAAAGTTCCAATGCCCCTCTATGAAGCCGAAACCTATTTCGCAAGGGCGATCGGCTGCGCGCGTACAGGCGATCTCGCTGGTGCGAAGTCCAATGCTGACAAGCTCGCGGAGCTTCGTGGTCAATTGCCGCAAGGAAATCAAGGTTTGGTAGGCAACGCCGACCTGGTGGAAGTACAGAGTCTACAGGCCGAGGCATGGCTGGCCCACGCAGAAAAGCGCGACGCGGACGCCGTCAAGCTGATGAAATCGGCGATTGCACTCGAAGAATCCACTTCAGCAACGTGGATCGCAGCACCCATGCTCGCTGGGAATGAACAGCTCGGTGACCTACTACTGGAGCAGAACCAGCCCGAGCAGGCCCTGGCAGCGTACGAGGCCTCCCTGCAACTTGCCCCTAATCGTTTCAACAGCCTCTTTGGCGCGGGAAGAGCCGCCGAACTGGCGGGTACTCCGTCGAAGGCCGAGACGTATTACGTTCAACTTCTAAGTATGTGCAAAGATGCAGAATCAGAACGGCCCGAGTTACACTTCGCCAAAAGCTTTCTTGAGAAACAGGCTAAATTGGGGCCTTGAAGCTGCGTCCAGATGATCCCATGTCGCAAGCGCGCGAATAGTTGAAGCTCCGCTCTAAGCACTCCCTTTGGGCTACGACGTTGAAGTGAATCTCCTTCTCAACTGATCTGGAGTACTCTCTCGGGATTATCTCCAGATGACGGGCTATGCGGAAGTTATGCCAGTAAACCGACCGCACCACTACTACCGAGTAGCCAGGCGGCCTTGCGGCCGCCCGGCCCTCTCAGAACTGGGCATGAAGGTTTCCCTTCACCCAGCGCAAGCCCTTCGAACGCCTCCTACAACCTCGTAGGCTATGTGCGATGGGACGCACAGTCTGATCGCTTTCCTCCTTGTCAGACAATCATTCCAACAGCTTTCAGGTCGCAATCCGGCTTGCCGACTATCCATCAGGAATCGCTTCAACCGCCACGTTGCGATCTTTCAAATCGGAAAACACGATCGATGCTCCCATCGACTAGATTGCTGGATACGAGCTAGAATGCGCGTACGAATGCACGGCAACTTGCGCGGTGACCATGTCCCCAAATAGCTCGCGGCGGAGCTTTCTGAAAAGCTCGACCCTAGTAGGTGCGGCCTGCATGTTCCGTTCGCCAGCGTTTTCATCTTCAGTTGGATCTTCTGTGATCGTTGTCGGCGCGGGTGCGTTCGGCGGTTGGTCAGCGCTCCAGCTCGCGAACAGGGGCATCCGCGTTACTCTCATTGACGCTTGGGGGCCGGGAAACTCTCGCGCGAGTTCAGGCGGCGAGACTCGGACAATCCGTGCAACCTACGGTCCTGCACACACCCTTTACGTCAAGATGGTAGCCCGCGCCCTCCAGTTGTGGCAGGAGTACCAGCAACGATGGAATCTGAAACTTTTCTTTCGGAGTGGCGCACTCCGCATGGCAGGCGCCGATGATTCCTATGAGACTGCTGCGCTGCCGGTATTAAAGGAGGCTGGGATTCGTTTTGAGAAACTCTCGGCGTCAGAATGCGCTAGGCGTTGGCCGCAAATCAACTTTGATGGAGTGTCCTGGAGCGTTTACGAACCCGATTCCGGTTTTCTTGCCGCGCGCCGCGGATGCGAGGCCGTTCTCGACGCGTTTGTCAGAGAAGGAGGCCAATACCGACAGGCGCAGGCCACGCCGGGCCGAATCACGACTCATCGCATAGACGGGATCAGTATTGACACAGGCGAAGTCTTGAAAGCTGATTCCTACGTTTTCGCTCCTGGTCCATGGCTTGGCAGAGTCTTTCCGTTCTTAACGTCCAGTATCACGCCTACTCGCCAGGAGGTCTTCTTCTTCGGTGTTCCCGCCGGCGATACCCGGTTCTCCGAAGAACACCTCCCGACTTGGATTGACGGAGGTAAGCAACCCTTTTTTGGAGTACCTGGAAACCATTGGCGCGGGTTCAAGATTGCTGATGACACGCGCGGGCCGCTCATTGATCCCAGCACGATGGAGCGCGTGGTCTCGGAAGAGAAATTGTCCGCGGCGCAAGCCTATTTGCGCATGCGCTTTCCGGCTATGACAGGCTCTCCCCTACTTGAAAGCCGGGTCTGCCAATACGAAAACTCTACAGACCACAATTTCATTTTGGATCGCCATCCGGAAGCGGACAACGTATGGATTGTCGGTGGAGGGTCGGGCCATGGTTTCAAACACGGACCCGTGGTGGGTGAAATGCTTGCTGATGCTGTGCTGGGCTCGAAAGAACCACCGACCGAAATGGGTCTCGGACGCTTGTTAAGGCGAACTCCAAGCTGAGTGGAAGTGATCAAGCCTAGGTCTTTTCTCCCTTGAAGGCACTCGATCTGCGGCACCGCGCCCGAATCGCCTTAAAGGAAGCGATTATCGCACCTGCCGCCAATTCTGGGAGGATGACGGGCTACTCTTCCATGCTCGGATTAGGGAAGGGTTGCCGACCACCCGTCAGGAAATACAGCTGCCTTCCTAGCCCCTGGAATCGAAGCTGCTATTCCGCCAATCGTCGATCCCGCGTTCGTCTAGTTGCCTGGCTGATAAGGGTCAGGCGTACCCATCTTGATCGGTGGATATTTTTTTAGACTATCCTCAAAATCATTGAGAATCTTCATCATCGGGTAGGTGACCCAACCATCTTGAACCAGGACGTCGTGCTCTTCTTTCAGGTCCGTGAGCAAGTTAATGATCTTTGGAAGTGGCAGCCTTTGTGGCGCATCGTACATGTTTTCCTGCCAGATGAGATGCATTTTCCAATTCCGCCACTTCACTGCCTGCAAGCGGTCCGCAACGTAGGCCGGAAATCCTTCGCGATTGGAGTTTTCCTGTTTGGCAAGGAAAAAATCCATTTGATCCACACCATCAATCGGACGATCTTTCGGGATCTCGGCTCCACCCGCGCGGGCAAGAGTGGTGAACAGATCCACGATGTGAACGATCTCATTGCTCACACGCCCGCTGGGAATTTTGCCTGGCCAGCGGACGGTGAATGGTGCACGCAGCGAGGCTTCCATAGCGGTGAAATATGTCCCCCTCCAAGGGCCGCTGTCGCCTTCCCAAGGGTGAGTAGCTTCCGGGCCGTTGTCGCTCGTGAAGATGACGATGGTGTTGTCTTCGATGCCCGCTTCTTTGATCGCGTCGAGGATCTGTCCAGTGCGATAGTCCATCTCGGCGAGACAATCGGCCCAATCGCCGTTTCCAGTTCTGCCAGCGAACTCCAGGTTCGGCAGCGTGGGCATATGAAACAGCGAAAATGATACGTAAGCAAAGAATGGTTTGCCGCTATGCGCGGTTCTTCTTATGAATTCGATGGCCCGCGTTGTGATCTCCTTTTCCATGGCCCGGCGACGATCCAAATCCAGCTCCGCCACCTTACGAGGCGTTTCCCCCTTGCGCGCTTCATAAATGGGCTCAGCGGAGACTAGTTTCGGATCCCAGCCCTGCTTAGCGCCGACTGATGGCCAAAGGGAATGGGTGTCATTCAGCGAAGGCCAGAAGACCTCACTATACGTACGGGGTATGCCGTACCACTCGTCGAAGCCCCGATTCGTGGGGAGACGCGCTTCGGCGCTACCCAGGTGCCACTTACCCCAAATCCCGGTGGCATAGCCTTGTGACGACAAGAGCTGCGGCAAAGTAATCTCCCAGGTGGTTAGCCCTTCGGGAACACCTCCTCTGGGCACCTGGTACGTTCCAGAGCGAATTGGGAAGCGACCAGTCATCAGCGCGGAACGCGAGGGAGTGCACTGCGCCTCGACGTTGAAATTCAGTAGCCTAGTGCCCTCGCTGGCGAGCTTATCAATGCGCGGGGTGGGCGCACCACGGAGGATGCCGCCGCCATAGATCCCGAGCTCACCGTAACCGAGATTGTCCGTGAGCATCAGCACGATGTTGGGTTTTCTCGCAACCTTAGTCGGCGAGGCCTGGGGATGTCTTGCCTTTTCCGGCGGCCGTGCGAGTTTCTCCTTCGCAGCCAGAGTCAGTGCAATAGAGACAAAGAGAAGCACCGCGGCCCACTTGTTTCTCCTCATTAGAGTCATGGGTCCTCCCGACGTAACTCCACGAAGTGCGACGGCAGTTTGAACTGTGATTATGCATGGGAAGTTTATCCTCTGTTTCCTCTCGCGGCAAAGAGGTCAGGTGGCGATGCCATTTGCGAGATTGTGCCCGAATCACGAGCAAGTCGGAAGTAATCCACTTGGGCGAAAAACCCGCTACTCGTTGAAGTGCCAGAGCAGTTGGCGTGCCCTCGCGTCAACTGCAACACCAATCATCGAGCGTCCTGCTCGCCGGGATGGAGAACGG
>JBARRT010000187.1:0-25327 GCA_049644365.1 Candidatus Acidiferrum sp.
AAAGGCAGGAGTCCGACCTCGGCCATGGTCCCTCCTGCCTATCAGCAAACACCGCAACTCACACTTCGTCGATGCCTCTCTTGCAATCTGTGCTCAGGATGTCAACAGAGCCAGTGTTGATTCTAAAAGACCTACGGACGCGATCCATCTGCTAGAGAGTAACGGGATGGGACATGAAGATTTCAAGGAGTTAGAAGTACGGTCAGACGCAGCTACGCAACAAATAAATTATAGCATCTCGGTACTGGTTGTCAAGTGGTTACTTGTAAGTCGTTTGGATGCGGCAGGATAGCGGCGTGGGAGCCCGAACTCAGGCTCGGGAGAAACGCAAAAGCACGGCATTCCGGAAATATGGGACTTAGCAGAGTGGAGCCGGCACGCGTAAGGCCGAGCCATGGGCAAGCAGCAAGATACAGCCAGAGTTGCTAGCGAGATGCAAGAGCGAAATGGCTTCGGTTGATGGAGAGACCATCTTGAGAGAACTGGCTCCCAAGATGGCCAATCTTTCTTAATCGTTGTCGGGATGACTGTGACGCCAACGCCAGTATTTCCGCTGTGCTCTGCCGTTCTGCCGGTCGTACGCACGATAGGATCTGTGCTGAACCACGTAATAACGCCTGTAGGCGCGATCTTCGCGGTCGTCCCAGTTGTGGTAGTCGCGGTGGTCCCGATCGTAGATACGGACCTGCACGGTCCCTTCTTGAGGCTTTGGGCCGGCCATGGTTACCGCTGGTGCGGCAAGAGCGGCGCCCAAAAGCAACAAGCTGAAGTATCGATTGATATAACGCAAGTTGTGTTCCTCCCATTCCGAGATATCCAGATTCAGATTCCCCGTAGTCTTAACCATGCGCTTCTGGCCTCCCGATGTATGTTTCAAACAGCACTCATTTAAAAAGTATAATTTCTCCCGAACGCGAAGCGGGCGGACCTGGGGGGAGCTGGCGTGCTGCAACTAGAGGCACCGGCAGCTGCTAGCCCATGGTTTTATGGACGCTTTGCGGGCACCGTTGAACCAGGCTGGGTCAATGCGGCGTGCCTGCCGCCTGGCTCGGAGTCGCAGCCACCTTGCTGGCGAGCGGGGCGGCTGAGGCAGCCGCACGAGACAAGACGTAGGCCTGTATGGCACGCACCTGCCCGGCTTTGAGCAAGTCCTTGAAGGAGGGCATGCCGCGGGACTCCCGAGCCCCGCCGAGGACGATGTCTTCGAATTGCTGATGCACTTCTGCCGAGGCGTAGCGGAGATCGGGAATGCCGGAGCCAGCAACGGCGTCGACTCCGTGGCATATAAAGCAGAACGTCGCGTAAAGGAATTTACCCTCGCGCACGATCGCGCGCGATGTGTTCATGCGTATCGTCGGCGCAGGTGGCTCCTTGTGGCCAAAGGGTGGAACGTCCAGTCGCGCGGTCCCGCCAATGGCAAACGTAAGGATTCGGCCGAAGCCGGCCTTGGTCGGACCCATTTGGGGGGGGTTGATGAGGCCAGCTCCGCCCCAACCTACCATTACGGTCACGTACTGGATTCCACCCACGAGGTATGTCACGGGCGGGGCCATGATCCCGGTACCGCCGTCGAACTCCCAGAGCTTCTTACCGTCCGTGGCGCGATACGCCGACAGCATCCCGTCCGCGCGACCCTGGAAGACCAGATTGCCGCCCGTCGTGAGAACACCGCCGCCTTCCACAACCGGATAGCCTGCGTGCCACACGCCCCGCTGCTCGGCTGGGCTCCACGCAAGTAGTTCCCCGGTCGGCGTTGCGGCCTTGAGCCAATCGGTCAGGAGCGGCCCTTCATAGCGCGGGTCGTCACCGAGGTTGTCTCGCTTCGGATCATACTTCCATATGGCGTTAGGGGCGTGCAGGAACGTCGTGCCTTGTTTCGCCGGAAGGTAGACCAGCCCCGTCGCGGGGTTGAACGCCATCGGGTTCCAGTTGTGCGCGCCTCCGGGGTCCGGCGACACTAACACCGGACGCGTGCCCGCATACGCGTTTGGCGACTCGATGGGGCGTCCGCTCTTCGGATCTATGCTCACGGCCCAGGTAATCCCGCCCACGAACGGCTTCGCCGAAATGAAATGGCCCGTTTGCCGATCGAGCACGTAGAAATATCCATTCTTCGAGGCTTGCATGATGACCATGCGTGTCCGTCCGCCGATCTCCAGGTCCGCGAGCATCAGCGGCTGGGTAGCGTCGTAGTCCCAGTTGTCTCCTGGCGTGGTCTGGAAATACCATGCCAGCTCACCGTCGCTTGCCCGGAGTGCCAGAATCGAAGCGAGGTACAGGTTGTCACCCTCACCTGAGCTGCGGAGAGCGCGGTACCACGCGGTGCCGTTGCCAGTGCCGGTGTAGACCAGATCGAGCTGGGGGTCGTAGACGATCGTGTCCCACGGCGTGCCTCCGCCGCCCGCCACCCACCAGTTGCCGTGCCACGTTTTCGCGGCGCTTTCCAGTGCCTTGGACTCGAACCCACGCGAGGGGTCCCCCGGTACGGTGTATGTGCGCCAGACCAACTTTCCGGTCTCCGCGTCGTACGCGGAGATATAACCCCTTACGCCGAACTCCGAGCCTGCGTTCCCGATGAGAACCATTCCTCTGGCGATGCGCGGCGCTCCCGTAATCGCATAGGGCTTGGATTGGTTAACTGTGACGACGTCCCAGATGGGAGTTCCGGATTTGGCGTCGAGGGCGATGAGCCGACCGTCGAGCGTGCCGACGTACACCTTGCCGTGGTAAAGCGCCACTCCACGGTTCACGACGTCGCAGCAGATGGAGCGGGCGCGGGCGCGAGGCACTTTGGGATCGTAGGTCCATAAAGTTTCGCCGGTCCTTGCATCCAGCGCATAGGCCACGCTCCACTCACCGGTTGTGTAGATGACACCGTTCAAAACGAGTGGCGTGGCTTCCAGACCCCTTGTGGTGCCGAACTCCCGGCTCCAAAGCAGCCCGAGCTTGGCAACGTTTTGCTCATTGATCTGCGTCAAGGGGCTGAAGCGTTGCTCGTCGTAGGTCCTCCCGTACATGATCCAGTCGGCCGCGTCATCGGCTGCCTTTGAATGGCGGGAAGAATTGCAGGCTGCAAGGGTGAAAAGAGATGCCGCGAAGAGAGACGAGACGCAAAGGCGCAGGATCATGACAGGCTCCCTATATTCCAGGTCGAGGTGTTCCTTGTCACAGATTCCGTTGATGGCCGAGGGTTGGCGACACAAATTTGGATGATTAAACTCCCGGGCGGAAGCGCGTGTCAACCCCGAATGGAGTCTGGTTTAAGGTATGTCGATTCCCTCTCTCAGCGGACCGGCTCGATGCAGTTTCACATTGGAACAGTCTGAAGAGCGGCTGCCGCGAGTACCAAGTAAGTACTAATATTCAATAGTGAACAGTAGAGTTCCAGGTCGAACGGTATCCTGTCCGCGAGTTAACTCCGACTAAACCCGGGATGCAGTTGGGCGCGGAAGGGAACTGCACCCCGGGATTATGTCCGACCTCGATATGTCTTCACAACCTCAACCCAGCTTCGAACCAGTGGCACGAGCTTCTGCGCGCGCCGCACCGGAGCGCCGACAAAGCCTCGTGCGAATCCTGTTCATTCATCGATACCTGGCAGATGTGGAGCGCTGCCTGCATGAGCTGAAGAGGTTGCGGTATACGGTGAGCTCCGATGTAGTGCTGACTCCCAGGCAGTTCAGCGAGCGACTGCACGCTGAAGTCTACGACACGGTCATAGCGGAGTATCCGAGCTCGAATTGGCAAGAAACGCAAGCGCTGGACATTCTTCGCGAGATGAAGAAGGACATCCCGCTGGTTTTTTTGGTGCACGGATTGAAACGCGAAATGGCCGCAGAACTGATACTGAAAGGCGCCGCCGATTGCATTGAAGTGGACAGCATTGGGCACCTGCCGGTGGCGGTGCATCGAGCACTGAAAGAGAAGGTACTACGCGATCAACGCGACCGGGCCGAAAAGGATTTGCGACGCTCGGAGGCCCGCTACCGCGCGCTGGTGGGAAATCGAAGCTACGGAGTTTGCCGCTGCAGCCAGGACGGAAGATTTCTGGAAGTGAATGAAGCAATGATGAGGATTCTCGGGTATGGCTCGCGCGATGAACTTCTGGCGCAAAACCTGGCGCGGGACATGATTCAAGATGCGGGGAGGCGAGCGAAATTGCTGGGTCAATCGACCGCGGATGCTCCCGCCGAGCCGGTGGAAATCGAATGGAACCGCAGAGACCATACACTGGTCAAGGTGCGGCTCAGCGGCCGGGAAGTACTCGGCGATCAGGGAGAGTTGGAAGCTTACGAGGTCATCGCCGAAGACGTGACCAGGCAGCGAGAGCTAGAGGATCAGCTGCGGCGGCAGGCCGCCAGCGATCCGCTGACGGGGCTGGCCAACTACCGCTGCCTCGTGGACGTGCTGGATTCGGAGATCAAGCGCAGCAAGCGGACCGGCAGAGAGTTTGCCTTGTTGCTCTTCGACGTGGACGGATTGAAATTGATCAACGATCGCCACGGGCACATGGTGGGAAGCCAGGCGCTTTGCCGGCTGGCCGATGTATTGTCTTCGTGCTGCCGGGACATCGATACGTCTGCGCGCTTCGGCGGGGACGAGTTTGCCCTGGTGTTGCCGGAAACCAATGGAAAGGCCGCCAACGGGGTGGCCCTTCGAATTTGCGAAAGTCTTGCAAATGACGATAAGGGGCCAAAGCTAAGCGTGAGCGTAGGTGTCGCCGTGTATCCCGAGAATGGCGAGACGATTGAAAAACTCCTGTGTGAAGCCGATTCCGGACTGTATGTGAGAAAGCAACAAAGAACGTCGCCTGCAAACTCCAGACTCACGGGCAACGGGCAGTAGACCGGTTTCGGCCGCGCTGCGCCAAATTGAACAGAATGATCCCGGTCTCGATGACATCATGACCGCATGCCCCGGAAGAAAGCTAAGAAAGACACGAGGAACGCAACACAAGCCCGCATCAAGACGGAAATGGCGGAGCCGCGCATCGCCAAGTCCGCGCGGAAGGAATACGCGAAATTATCAAAGAAAGTAAAGAGAAGGCTCCATTGAGTTGGATTGATCAAGGCAAGAAACCTGCTCCGTCGCATGGATTGGAAGGCTATTTGAAGGCGAGATTCCAAAACACCGCATGACCAACCAGTGATGCACATTGCCTGGCGCAGCGGGATTTTGGTAAAATCCGGATTAAGCGGTGGAATCATGAAGGCAATCGCGAGTTCAAGCAATCCCAAATCCAAAAAAAGACTCAAACCGAAGAACGCGTTCGATGCCCAGCTGTTTCTCGAGTCGGCCGGCGTAGCGAGAAGAGTTGTGCAGTTTGGAAAATCAGAGAGAGTCTACGCTCAAGGCGATGCTGCGGTGAGCGTTATGTACATTCAAGACGGCGGGATCAAGATCACCGTTGTCAACCAGCTCGGCAAAGAGGCGGTCGTAGCGATGCTGGGGCCCGGGGACTTCTTCGGTGAGGGGTGCCTGGCAGGCCAAAAAATTCGCATGGGGACGGCGACTGCGATCATGCCCTCAGCCGTACTCGCCATTGAAAAAAACGAGATGGTACGCGCGCTTCACGCAGAACATGCGCTCTCCGACCGCTTCATGGCCTACGTGCTCTCGCGGAACATCCGAATCGAAGAGGATTTGATCGATCAGCTTTTTAATTCCAGCGAGAAACGACTGGCGCGAACGCTTTTGCTGCTGGCGCGCTATGGCAAGGAACCCCACCCGGAACGGACGCTCCCGAAAGTGTCTCAGGAGCTGCTGGCGGAAATGATCGGCACAACGCGGTCGCGGGTAAATTTCTTCATGAATCGATTCAAGAAAATGGGATTTATTCGATACAACGGCGGACTTCAGGTACACAGTTCCCTCCTCAGTGTCGTGCTGCACGATTAAGCTCCGATTTTCGAACGTGGCGGGGGATGGCGCGGCCCGCCAGCAAGTTTTCTAGATTCCTCCGGCGAAGCGGCCGGGGGCGAAGATGTTTTGCGGGTCGAAGGCGGACTTGAGGCGGCGCATTTGGGCGACGCCGGGAACGAGTTCGGCGCGCGAGTTTGCCGGGAGCTGGCTGGAAGCGGGCGTTACAAGTTGCTGGCTCCGGAGGTTGGTGCGCTCCTTCAGAGCAGGCGGGGCGAAGAGAAGCGATGCGTGGCCGCCTGAGGCGAAAACAAGAACGAAAATTTGGGTGATGGATTGCGAGAGACGCGCGGTGGTGTCTTCGTTTGCCGAAGCTGGGAGCAGTGCGAAATAAATTGTGCCGCCAGCACGGGCGACTAGCGCGTGGGGGAGTGCGGCACGTGCAGCGATTTGCTGAAGGTTTGTGAAGAGCGCGGCATGATGGCTGGGAAGAACGCTGATCTTGAAAATGATGGCTGCAGGAGAGGCTTCCAGAAGGATGGAGAGGCTTTCGCGGAGGCGTCCCCAGACGGCGGGGCGCGTCGTGTCACCGAGGATGGAGGTGGAAGTAGCGCGAGATTTTTCGGCGAGCAGAGTGAGTTCGCGCGCATAGCGGTCGAGGACTTCGGTTGTGCCAGCGAAGGCGGCGCAGAGTTGCCACTGGCGAGGGTTAAGCCAGTCGCCGATAGGAGGGAGCGAGGTCTGCTCGGCGCCGCGATTTTCGCCGACGAAAACAGCGGCCTCCCGCGTGGCTGGAGTTCGCGTGGCGAAGATTTGGGCTAGTTCGGGGCTGACGATGTCGAGAGTGAGCGGCGTCAGCGAAGAACTGGCGATGGTGCGACGAAGGGCCAACGCGCCTTCCGCGTTAGGAAAAGACGCAACGAAGCCACGGCTGCCGGCGATGGGAGCTGGGAAGGTGCGGAAGTTCAAGCGGGTGATGACGGCCAGCGTGCCGAGCGAACCGATGAGGAGTTTGTGCAGGTCGTAGCCGGTGACGTTTTTCACGACGCGGCCGCCGGACTTGCAGAGATGGCCGGTGCCATCGACGAATTCGGCGCCGATGAGGAAATCGCGCGCGGTGCCGTAAAACTGGCGGAGGGGCGAGTCGATACCGGAAGCGATGGTGCCGCCAATCGTACTGCGCGAATACCAGGGGACGAGAAGAGGAAGGAATTGTTTGTGTTCGCCGAGAACGGAATTCAATTTCGCCAGTGAGATTCCGGCTTCTGCGCTGACGGTGAGGTCGCCGGGATCGTAATGGGGGATTTGGTTCAGGGCAGTCATGTCCAGCGCGACGTCATAGTGCGAGGGGGGCATGCCGATGGCAAGCTTGGTGCGGTTGCCGCAGGGAATGAGAGCGAGCTTTTCGAGAGCGGCGAAGCGGACAATTTCGGCGACTTCTTTGGCGGAGGTTGGTTTTGCGACGGCGGCAGGGAGGACTTCATCGACGGAATAGCAGGCACAGGCGGCTGCGTCGTTCGAGATGCGAGAGGGGCCGATCAAGGATTCAAGGCGAGCGGCGAAGTTCATTGAGATGGCAGTCATGGGCGCGAGGCGGCCTCAACGGGTGGTTTGCGGACACGGATTTCGCCGCAGCCTTTGCTCAGGGGAAAGATTTTGCCGGGATTGAGCAAGCAATCGGGATTGAAGGCGTCGTGGACGCGGCGCATGAGGTTGAAGTCAGCGTCGGAGAAAACGAGCGGCATGAGCTCGGACTTTTCCATGCCGACGCCGTGTTCGCCGGTGAGCGCGCCGCCCACTTGGAGACAGTAACGGATAATTTCGGCCGAGGCTTGCATGGCGCGTTCGAATTGAGCGGTATCGCGGGGATCGTAAAGAACGATGGGATGCAAATTGCCATCGCCAGCGTGGAAAATGTTGCCAATTTGAAAACCGAATTGCGCGCCGATTTCCTGGATGCGGCGGAGGGTCTGCGGAAGTTTCGAACGAGGAATCACGCCATCCAGAACGTAGTTGCTGGGAGCGAGACGACCGAGCGCGCCGAACGCGTTCTTGCGGCCTTTCCAGAGAAGTTCACGCTCGGCATTATCGCGCGCGAGGCGGACCTCGCGGGCGTGATGCGCGGTGCACACTTCATTGACTGCGGCGGCTTGCGCGGCGACGGCTTCGGCGAGACCTTCCACTTCGATGAGCAAGACCGCCGCGCTGTCCATGGGAAAGCCGGCGTGGATGTAGTCCTCGACGGTGCGGAGCGTCCAGCCATCGAGCATTTCGCAGGCCGCGGGAGTGATGGCGCGGGCGGTGATGTCCACGACGGACTCCGCGGCATCATCGACAGAATCGAAAATAGCAAGCAGCGTCTTCACGGCTTCCGGTTGGCGCGAGAGCTTGACGGTGATTTCCGTGACGAGGGCGAGGGTGCATTCGGAGCCAACGAACAGGCCAGCGAGGTCATAACCGGGCGCGTCGCCGTGTTTGCTGCCGACGTGGACGATTTCGCCATCAGGAAGGACGAGTTCGAGTGCAGCGACGTGATTGGTGGTGACGCCGTACGCAAGAGTGTGCGGGCCGCCGGCGTTTTCGGCGACGTTGCCGCCGATGGTGCAGGACTTCCAACTGGAAGGATCGGGAGCGAAATAGAGCCCATGCGGTTCGGCGGCGCGGGTGAGTTCATAGTTGACGACGCCGGGTTGTACGACGGCGCGCTGATTTTCGGAGTCGATTTCCAGGATGCGGTTCATGCGCGCAAAAACGAGCATCACGCCGCCGTTCCGGGCGAGCGCGCCGCCGGAGAGGCCGGTGCCGGCACCGCGGCCGACGACAGGAACCTCGTATTTGGCGGCGAGTTTGACGCATTGCGAGACGTGCTCGGTGGTGGTGGGAAAAACGACGACGTCGGGGAGGCCTCTTTCGACGGAGCCGTCGTATTCGTAGAGAAAGAGATCTTCCAGCTTGTGAAGAACGGAGTCTTCGCCAAGAAGCTTGGTCAGCTCATGAAGGAGGCCTGGGTTCATAGGTCGGGCAATCGCCGGCGCACCTGGCACTATAGTGAGAGACGGGGAGCGGGCGCAACGCCAAGATAGGCCCTGAGCGCGCGGGTGTGTTAGTGTAATTTTCCCAAAATGCGAAGAGGGGCTGATGGCGAAACCGAAAGTGTTTGCGACGCATGGACTGTTTGAGCCGGCGCGGAAGATCCTGGAAGAAAGCTGCGACGTGGAATATTGGGCGCAAGCGGAGCGTCCGCCGCGGCCGGAATTGATGCAGCGGGTGAAGGACAAAGAGGGGTTGGTCTGTTTATTGACGGAAAAAGTGAGCGAAGAGCTTTTGCGGGTTGCGCCGAAACTGCGGATTGCGGCGAATGTGGCGGTGGGATTCGACAATATCGATGTGGCGGCGTGTACGAAGCGGGGCGTGATTGCAACGAATACGCCCGGCGTGCTGGATGAAACGACGGCGGATTTTGCGTGGACGCTGATGATGGCCGTGGCACGGCGCCTGGGAGAGGGCGAGGCACTGGCACGATCGGGAATTTGGCAAGGCTGGAACCTGGACCAGCTTGTGGGAACCGACGTATGGGGAAAGACGCTGGGTATCGTGGGATTCGGACGGATTGGGCGGGCGATGGCGCGACGGGCGAGCGGTTTTCAGATGAAAGTGATTTACACGGACGCAGTGCGCGCGCCGGAGGCCGTGGAAAAAGAATTGAAGGCGGAGTTCCGCGATATGAATGCGCTGCTGGCGGAATCCGATTTCGTGAGCGTGCACGTGCCGCTGCTGCCGGAGACGCGGGGTTTGTTTGATGCGCCGAAATTCTACCGGATGAAGCCGACGGCATTCTTGATCAACACTTCGCGCGGGCCGGTCGTGAATGAAGCAGCCCTGGTCGCTGTGCTGGAAGGCGGGAAGATCGCGGGGGCGGGGCTGGATGTTTACGAGAACGAACCGTTCATCCATCCGGGGCTGAGGCGCGCGAACGTGGTACTGGCGCCGCATCTGGCATCGGCTTCACTCGAAACGCGGACGAAGATGGCGTGCATGGCGGCACAAAATGTGGTGGCGCTTTTTTCCGGGCAGCGGCCGCCGAACACGCTGAATCCGGAAGTGCTGCAGGAATCTTGAGGAGTTTTTCGGCAAACCTCTCATGGCGGATCTGAAGCAACTCGCCCGCCAGATTTTCCACGAAACACTGGCTGCGATTGATATTCCCGCGACGATGCAGCGAAAGCTGCGGCGCGCGGGCACACGGCTGCTTTGCGACGGCAAGATTTTTGATCTGCGCGAGTTCGATAAGCTGCGCGTGGTGGCTATCGGAAAAGCGGCCCATGCGATGGTGGACGGGCTCGCGCTGGTGCTCGCGCCTTTCGTGCGATTCGAAGGCGTCGTCTCCGCGCCGACGGCACCGCGTAAGCCGCTGCCCGGCATGAAATATTTTTTGGGTGGGCATCCGATTCCCAATGAAGGGAGCTGGAAAGCGGCGGAGGCCGTACTTGCGCTGCTCAAGAATAGCGACGAAAAAACGCTGGTATTTTTCCTGCTCTCCGGCGGCGGATCGGCCCTGATGGAATTGCCTCTGGAACGGTCTCTGACGCTGGAAGATGTGCAGCAGATGAATCGCGCGCTGGTGACATGCGGCGCGTCCATCGAGGAGATGAATGCCTTGCGGAAACACGTCTCCGCGGTGAAAGGCGGGCGGCTGGCGGTGGCGGCAGGGCGCGCGACGAAACTATCGCTGGCGGTTACCGATGTTCCCGCCGGAAATGAATCGGCGCTGGCGTCCGGACCCACGCTGCCGGATCCGACCAGCGTCGCGTACGTCGACGCCATCCTCGAAAAGTACGACCTGCTAAAGAAGCTCCCTTCCCGGCTTCGGCAATGGATCGAGAGCGGGAAGATGCCGGAAACTCCAAAGTTCGACCATCCCTGTTTTGCGAACGCTCATTTCCTGCTTTTGCTGGGGATGGACGATCTTTTTCATCCGGCGCATCATGCAGCGGAAGCAAAAGGCTGCGTGGCGTGCTGCGACAACTCTACCGATGATTGGCCGGTGGATCTGGCTGCGGAATTCCTGCTCGAACAACTGGAAAATCTCCGGAGAGAGAATCCGGGACGGCGCGTGGCACTGATTGCGGATGGAGAAGTGAGCTCGCCGGTCACAGGAGATGGAATTGGAGGAAGAAATTCGGCGCTTGTGCTGGCTTGCGTGGAAAGGATTGCAGGGAAGAAAATTGCCGTGCTCAGCGCGGGGACTGACGGGATTGACGGAAACAGTCCGGCAGCGGGGGCGGTGGCGGACGGCGAAACGCTGGAGATGGCGCGCGCGATTGGACTCGATCCGGCCGATGCGTTTCGCCGGAGCGACGCCTTCACATTGTTTGCGCGGCTGGACGAACTCATCGTCACCGGACCGACTGGAAATAATTTGCGAGACTTGCGGATCTTAATTGCCGAGCCTTAAAGGAAAAAGACTTAACACAGAGATCACAGAGTTCACAGAGAAAAAAAGATTTCTGATTCCCGACCGGACCGGAGCTGATTCCACTCGCGCTACCCGGAAGATTATACCGGTTAGTTTTTCGGCGGCGGGAGTCGCGACTCGATGGACTTGAGGCGCTCGCTCATTTCCTGCAGGAGGCGCTCGAGTTTCTCGAGGCGCCGGTCGGTCGAATCTTTTTCGGCCGCGTCAGCTTCCGCGGATTCCTCGCCCTCTTCGCCAGCGGGATGGGCGCCGGGCTTTGGATTTGCAGGCTTCTTGAGACGCGCGATTTGCCCTTTGATCATAGGAGCCATGACGATGCTGAGTTCGTCCGTCTTCAAGAGCGCTTCGAGCGCGGGAATGGCAGAGGCGTCGCCACGAGTGCCAAGCGCATAAATGCTGGCCATGCGAATGGGGTGCCGCGGCTCCGTGAGATACGAAGCAATCTGTTTGGTGATTTCCTTGTTGTCCTTCTGAAGACGAGCCAGGCTGTAAATCGCCGCGGTGCGCGAATCGACGGGCTTTCCAACCGCGGACCACTCGAGTAGCAGCGGAACAGCTTTGTCATCGCCGACGGTGCTGAACGCGCGAAGAGCGGCTTTGCGAAGAATGCCGTCCGGTGAATCCGCGGCGACGGCAGCTTCGAGCGTGGCGAGGGCGTTCGGAGCCTTGAGGCGCCCCAGTGCTTGCAAAGCAGCGGCACGAGCGCGATAGGAGCTGTCCTCTTTAGCGATGGAGTTGAGTTTCGCAGTAACCGCTGCGTCGTCTTTGATATTGCCAAGCGCCGCGACCACCCTACTGCGAACCCATGGGCCATCGTTCGAATTGGCTGCCTCAAGCAGCAGCTTCGCTGCATTGGGCCCGGCGAGCTCGCCAAGCGTATCGGCGGCGATGGCGCGGACGCCCCAGGCTTTGTCGTTGCGCAGCGCGTCACCGAGAGCGGCAACGACTTCGTCATCCTTCTTGATCTTGCCGAGCGCAATGGCGGCGTCAGCGCGATCGGACAGCTCCGGGGCGTTCTTTAACTGATAGAGCCATTCTTTCTTTTCTTTGTGGAATTCGGCGGACTTAAGGACTTGGCCGCCCTTATCAAACAGAACGAGGAGCGGCGTGGCGTCCGCAGGCAACGTGAAAACCTGACTGGCTTTCGCAACCGTGATCGGATAGAGCTTTGCCCCAGTGCTTGTGGTGATTTCCACTTCAACGGGCACACGGAAGATTCCCACGCGGCCTTCGACCGTTTGCGTTTGTTTGACGGTGAGCGCAACCTGGTGCTTTTCGTTGTCGTAGGTATAGCTCAGGTCAAACTTGGGAGCGCCCGCGCCGTAGATCCATTGACCGAAGAACTGGTCCACGTTGGTATGAGTCGTCTCTTCGATGGCTTTGACTAAATCCGAGGTGACGACGTTTTTCCCGCGGTTGGCCTCGAGGTAGTGCCTCATGGCGCGGTAAAACGCGTCATCGCCAAGTTGATGGCGCAGCATATAGAGGACCCAGCCGCCTTTGCCATAGGCGTTTTCGTCAAATTCGCTGGAATCGTCGAAATCGTGCCGGACAATTGGCTTGTTCCAGAGAGTATTGCTCCCAAACCATTCGCGCGTGGCTTGCCAGCGCTCGTAGTCGGCTTGATCCTTGCCGTAACGCGAATCGCTCCAAACAAATTCCAGGAACGTCGCGAATCCTTCATTAAGCCAGATGTTTCCCCAGTCTTTGCATGTGACGAGATCGCCGAACCACTGGTGGCCGAGTTCGTGGGAGATCAGGCCGTCTTCTCCGGTGAAGTATTCAGGCACGAGCTTTGGATGAACGAGCGAGCTACTGGTGTTCGTGGTAGCGCTGGAATTTTCCATGCCGCCGGCGACGAAATCATCCACCATGACCTGCGCGTATTTTTCCCACGGGTAGTCGACGCCAAATTTCTTGCTAAAGAGTTCCAGCATCGCCGGAGTACGGCCGTAGTTGATGGGCAGGCGATCGCCGCGGCCCTTAGGCGCGTAGTATGTGACGGGAATGCCGCGCCACGTTTCTTTCACTTCGTCGAACTCGCCGGCGACGACGGTGATCAAGTAGGTGGAACTAAGGACAGATTCCTTCCAATACCAGGTCTTGAGGCCTTTGCCGGCGTCGGTGACGTTCACAAGCTTGCCGTTCGAAACGGTGATCCAGGAGGCGGGGACGGTGAGGATCGTTTCGGTGGTCAAGCGATCATTCGGATAGTCGTACGTCGGGAGATAGTAGCGCGTGTCTTCGGATTCGCCCTGCGTCCAAATTTGTTTGGGGCGGTCCGGATAATCTTTGTCCGGCAGAATGAAGTAGAGGCCTTTGGCAGGCTTGCCTTCGTAATGGATGGCGACCTCGAATTTGTCTCCGACTTTCGCTGGGGCGGGAAGAGGAACGATGAGTTTGCCCCACGGGGTCTCGAATTTCGCGGGAGATTTGTTGACCGTGACGCTTTGGATGGTCAGGCCCACGGAGTCAAACGCGATTTTGGCCGTTCCGTCGCGAAGAATGGAGAGCGAGTGCGTGACGTCGCCAAGAACTTTTTTCTGATCGACATCGAAGCGCAAGGCAATTTTGGAATGCTGCAGATCGTAGTCGCGGCTGCGCGCGTAGGGTTCGTCGGCGCGGAGTTGCAGAGCAATGATGAAAATCGCCAGCAATGCGGCGAACGAGAAAAATCGCAGACGACTGCGATGGACGATGGTGCGAGAGGGTGCACTGATCATTCTGCTGCGCTCCTGTGAATTGTGTGTCCCGCCTGGCCAAGTGCGTGGATGGCAGCCGGGAGGGTCTCCACGGCGACGAGCAGGTAATCCGTATCAAAAGTTGAGACTGCAAACAAACTGATTTTTGCTTCGGCGAGCGGTGCGGCAAGTGCGGACAAAACGCCGATTTCCGACAGGACGAAAGGCCCATGAACCTTAAAGACGCGCCACCCAGGTTGGGACTGCACTTCCACAGGTACGCGAGAGAGTTCGCTGACGATGGAAAGTTCATCGCCAGTGCGCGTGACGGAGAAGAAGGGGCCTTGCGTTGCCCATGCGGGAATCGGCGCATCGGCCACGAGCCGCGAAATCGCGAAACGTTCTGGCAGCAGAGTGAGTTCGAAGTGGCGGGCGGCGACGGACATTGCGAGCTAGAGGAGACTCCTGACAAGGCCGCCATCCACCGCGATGGAAGTGCCGTTGACGTAGCTGGCGCGCTCGGAGGCGAGGAACGCGACCACTGCGGCGAATTCTTCCGGTGTGCCCACACGGCCTGCCGGAATTTCGCGCTCCCAGCCAGCGAAAACTTCTTGAGGCTGCGCGCCGGTACGCTTGGAGATGGAGGCAGCGAGATTGTCGAGGCGTGCAGTGCGAGTAAAGCCGGGGCAAACGTTATTTACAGTGATGCCGTCGGCGCCGTATTCATTGGCAAGGGTGCGTGCCAAGCCGGTGACGGCGGAGCGAATCGAATTCGAAAGCAGAAGTCCCTCAACAGGCTGTTTGACCGCAGAAGAGGTAATCGTAATCAGACGTCCCCACTTATTCTTTTGCATGCGCGGCAGAACTTCCCTGGCAAAGTTCACCGTGCTCATCAGAAGCTGGTCGATGGCAGCACGCCAGTCTTCCGGCTGGGTGTTCTTAAATAAGTTAGACGGAGGGCCGCCCGAATTGGTAACGCAGATGTCAATGCGGCCGAAGCGGGCTTCCACGGCGGCAACAAAGGCGGCAACTGCTGCGGAATCAGCAACATCGAGGGCTTGGTGGAAGACATCCCGTCCAGCGGAGTTGTGAATGTGGGCGGCGGTCTCCAAGAGCGTAGCTGGAGTCCGCGCGCAAATGGCAACGCTGGCGCCCTCGCGGGCCAGTTCCTCCGCGACTGAGCGGCCGAGTCCCTTACTGGCCGCTGCGACGATGGCGACGCGGCCTTTAAGCCCTAGATCCAATCCTGCACCCCATCCAAAACTTTAATCGTCTCGCGAAACGTGAAGTGGGTCAATCAATGCCCCCCATTTCACGGATCACCGGCCGATTCATCGGAAGGACTTGAGAGTGGCAATCTTCCCACGATTACCGGTGGGTGGAGCAGTTCCCGAAATCTAATCGTTGAACCGCAGAAGAACTGGCTCGACGCTTTGCCTTTTCAAAACTTTGCATTTGATGGATGAATCTTTTCGATGAATGCCGCCGGCCTAGTTCAATTGCTTCAATTCTTCGTAAAGGCGTTCGACGGCACGGAATAAATCTTCGATCTCCGCGGCTTCGGGACGAATCGCGTGGCTCTTCAGGTCGGCGGTGAGCGCCTCATAGAGCTGCGTCCCGCGGCGAATACGCTCTATGACCAGCAGCGGAATTACCGTTGCCGTATCCCGCTTCTGAACCTGTCTCTCCTGCCATTCCTGGACGGCCCACGCTGTCTTGCGGATGTAATCCACTGCGTCTCGGAATTCGCGCAGCACGTAGGGATCGATGTCGCCTGCTTTCATGCCGTTCTCAAGCTTCAACAATTCCCCGGTTGTCCGCTTCAACTGAAAGGTTAGTCCCCAAAACGCTTCGTTGGGCGGGAGGAGTTCAACCGTAACTGCCAAGAGAGCACCTGTCGAAGATCGTCGAATGGCGGATATGCGCGCCTTGGCCGTCTGACCAGAGACCAGATTCATCAATTCGACTTCAGTCCCCTCAGCTGGATGCCTATCGGCGTCCATAAACTCCAGGAGACCGCCATGGAGGTTTGCTTCCCGTGCTTGTGCGTGCGCAGAGTGCAGCACGCCACCTGGACCCGGCCATTTCAAGTGAATCGGAATGACGAGGGGATAGCGATCGCTTCTTCTTCTTTCTTTCTCAAAGCGCATCCGTCCTGGGTCGTGTGCATCGGTAAGCATGGCTGTAGGTGTTCCCGCTTGTTTTACCATGGTCGCGCGCATTTCATCCAGTTTTGTGAGCTCAGGGTCGAGAAGGTTTCCTCGTCTCTTCTACGGCCATGGTTGTCCCGAACCGGGCCGATTCCGTGTGAAATTCGTTTGCGCGAAATCGGCAGCGGAACTAAAATGCAGCCAATTCCCTGCGTGTGGAGGTTCCTATGCGAAGGACCTGTTGGTTGATCGGAATTTTCTTTTTTGTGGGATGCTCGGCGAATGCCGCGCTCGCCCAACAAATCGGCAAAATCGTTCCCGTGCAGGCGGGATCGGACGCGGATCACGCGATCTCGGAAATCAACGCGGCAACCGATCCGGCGCAAAAGCTGGCGCTCATCGGCAAGTTCGCGGAGGGTACGGGCAAAGAAGGGGACTACCCGATTCTGGCGAATGGGTTGTACGTGGACTATTACATCGCGCAGAAAAACTACGATAAAGCCTTCGAGTACGGCGACAAACTCTTCACGCTCGACCAGGACAATTTTCAGAACGCCACAAATATGATTCGGTCGGCGTCGGAAAAGGGCGACGCGGACCGGCTGATTTCCTACGGCGAAAAGGCCCAGGGCATTTTACAGCGATACAAGAATGCGCCGGCTCCAGCGGGATCTTCAGCGGAGGCGTGGACTCAGCAAAAGGCGCAGACGCTGGAAGCCAACAAGGACGGAATCACTTACATCCAAAACGCCGTATTCAACGGCGTCTATCAAACCAAGGACGCGGGCAAACGAGCGTCGCTCCTGGTGCGATTCGCGCAGATCTTCGCGGATTCGCCGTACGCCAACCAGGCGCTTGGAGTGGCGGCGACGGCGTACCAACAGGCTCAGAACGCGCCGAAGATGCTCGAAGTGGCCAACGGCCTTCTGGCGAAAGATCCCAACAACTTGGGAATGCTGCTGCTGCTCTCCGATTACTACGGAGAGAAGGGCGAACAACTGGATAAGGCCGAAGCTTATGCGAAGAAGGCATTAAGCGTGCTGGACACCGCAAAAAAGCCGGATGAAATGACCGATGATCAATGGAAACAGCAGAGCGAGCTGCAAAAAGGGCTGGCGCTGAGTTCGCTCGGGCAGATCAACATTCAGAAAAAAGACAACGCGCAGGCGGTGACAAATTTCCGGGCCGCCGCGCCGCTCTTGAAACCGGATGACGGCAGCTATGCACGCAACCAGTACCGTCTGGGATTTGCGCTCTTGAACTTAAAAAGAAACCCCGAGGCGAAGGATGCTTTTACGCAGGCGGCCTCGGTCAACAGCCCTTACAAAGGGCCGGCGCAAGAAAAACTGAAAGCCATGGCCGCGCCCCCTCGGCGGAAAGCGTCCTGAATTTTGGTGAAACCGCGGCATACTGCTATTGCATCTGATGGCTGCTCATAGGCAAGACGGCACAGATGGATCGGCGAGGGAAAAACATGTCAGAGATTGCGACTTTCGGAGCGGGTTGCTTCTGGGGCGTCGAGGCGGCGTTCCAGCAAGTTCCCGGAGTGATTGATACGGCTGTGGGGTACAGCGGCGGAGAGACGCCGAACCCGACCTACAAAGATGTATGCACCGACGAAACCGGGCACGCGGAAGTGGTGCAGGTGACGTTCGATCCCGCAAAGGTGAGTTACGAACAGCTGCTCGATGTTTTTTGGAAAGTGCACGACCCGACGCAAGTGAACCGCCAGGGGCCGGACTTCGGAACGCAGTACCGCACGGCAATTTTCACTCATTCGCTGGAGCAGGAAGCGATTGCCAAGAAGTCGCGGGCGGCGCTGGAGGCCAGCGGAAAACTCAAGCGGCCCGTCGCAACGGAGATCACGCCGGCAGGCACCTTTTATCGCGCAGAAGAATATCACCAGAAATATCTGCAGAAACGCGGTGCAGCGAGCTGCCACTTCTGAGTTGCAATCCATTTTCGAGAACGAGAGAAACCGAGCGCGGCTGCTCGGTTTTTCTCTTTGGGGTGATTGATGCGCGTGCTGCAGGAAGTGGCGGAGAGGGTGGGATTCGAACCCACGGTAGGGGTTAACCTACACACGCTTTCCAAGCGTGCGCCTTAAACCGCTCGGCCACCTCTCCCGCGATGGAAACAACTCTACCAATTTAGCAGAAAGACTGTTTCGCGCATAACGCCGGGCGGCGGAAAGCCACTGGGGAAACTCCGCAGGACAAACGAGTATCGGGGGGCCGCGGTGGCGTGCGGCGAGTGACTTGGGTAAGCTAGGGCCGAACATAGAAAAGA
This sequence comes from Candidatus Acidiferrum sp., assembly GCA_049644365.1. Taxonomy (GTDB): domain Bacteria; phylum Acidobacteriota; class Terriglobia; order Acidiferrales; family UBA7541; genus Acidiferrum. The sequence goes on from JBARRT010000187.1 coordinate 18,456, forward strand.
TGCCCAATGCCTGAAATCCCCGAGTCTATCGGTCCCTACCGCGTGCTCTCCAAAGTTGGCGAAGGCGGGATGGGTGTGGTGTACAAGGCGGAGGATCAGCGCCTGGGGCGCGTCGTGGCGCTCAAGGTGATTCGCGAATTCGATGGAGACTCTTCGCGCCGCAGCCGATTCTGGCAAGAGGCGCGCGCCGCGGCACAGGTGTCTCATCCGAATGCGTGCCGCATCTACGACATTGCCGAAGTACAGGACCGCCTCGTCCTGGTGATGGAGTTCATCGAGGGAGAAACGCTGGCGCAGCGCCTCGAGCGCGGTTCCCTGCCCGCTCAGGAGGCCGGCCAGATCGCGCTGGCGCTGCTCTCCGCGCTGGAAGCGTTTCATAAGGTTGGAATCGTCCACCGGGATCTGAAACCGGGCAACATCGTGCTATCGAACGGTGGAACAAAACTGCTGGACTTTGGGATCGCGAAGCATATCCCGGTAAACGCGGCGGAAGAAACCGTTGCAACTCTAGCGGACGCCACGCTGCCGGGAGTCTTTCTCGGCACACCGCGGTATGCGTCCCCCGAACAATTCCGGGGCCGGCCCGTGGAAGCGCGCTCGGATCTCTTTTCCATGGGCGCTATTTTGTTCGAAATGCTGACGGGACAGCCGCCATTTCCGGGCGAATCCTTTGGTGAGATTGCGCACGCGGTTCTGCACGGATCTCCCCCGGCACTAAGCGGTTCGCCGGCCATCGCGGCAATGGGCCGCATCGTGCACCGTGCGCTAGCGCGCGAGCCTGAGGACCGCTGTCCGAGCGCCCAGGCCATGGCCGAGGAGCTGCGGGCCACGCTGCTGATGGATGGGATCGAGACGAAAGCTCATGCGCGCGCGCTGCGCAGGCTCATTGTTCTGCCGTTTCGGGTGTTGCGGCCCAGCGAGGAGATTCAGTTCCTGGCTTACAGCTTGCCGGAGGCGATAACGGTTTCCCTTGCCGGGCTGGAAAACCTGGTGGTGCGCTCTTCGATTGTGGCGGCGCAGTATTCCGGCGATGCGCCCGATCTGCAGAAGATCGCCCGGGAAGCGGAGGTGGACGTTGTACTGACCGGAGCGCTGCTCAATGTGGGCAAGCAACTGCGGATTACAACCCAGCTCGCGGAAGTCCCGAGCGGAACGCTGCTCTGGTCGCACTCCTCGCAAGCGACGACTCACGAACTGCTGGAACTTCATGACGACCTGGTACGCCGCGTCGTGGAGTCCATTGTGCCGTCGCTTACGGTCCAGGAACATCAGTCGCTGCAAAAGGACCGGCCCGCCAGCGCAACGGCCTATCAGATCTATCTGCAGGCGAACGAGTTCGTCAGGCAATGGGAAAACATTCCGACCGCCATCGAGATGTACGAGCGTTGCGTCAGCTTGGACCCCTCTTACGCGTCGGCATGGGCGAGGCTTGGGCGTGCTCGCTGGCTCAGCGATAAGTACAACCTGGGTTCACTCGAGGGACTGCGCGCAGCCGAGGAAGCGTTTCAGAGGGCGCTGCATCTGAATCCCAATTTGACGCTCGCTCACAATTTATATACGCACGTTCAGGTGGACCAGGGCCGTTCGCTGGATGCAATGAAGCGGCTCCTCGACCGGGCGGGACAGCGAAGAAGCGATGCAGAACTCTTTGCCGGGCTGGCGCATGTGTGCCGCTATTGCGGGCTGTTGCAGGCAGCGCTCGTGGCTCACCAGGAAGCCCGGCGTCTGGACCCGATGATCCCCACGAGCGTGATGCACACGTACTTCATGCTTGGGGAGTACGAGCGGGCGCTCGAAACTTCCGGGGCCGACTACGGATATGGAAGGGGCTTGGTTTTGGCCACGCTCGGACGCGTCGAAGAAGCAGTGTCTATGCTGCGGCAGTGCGAACTCGCCAAACCTTGGCGGCTCGGAAAATTGTATTTAACGTCGTTGCGCGCGCTTCTCGAAGGCAACAGGGAAGAAAGCCGCGAGACCAGCGATGAGCTGAGGAAGGCCACGTTCCGCGATCCGGAGGGGATGTATTATTTAGCGCGGCAACTCAGTTACATGCGTGAGGAAGACCCGGCGCTGGACATGCTGTCTCGCGCCATCGACAATGGATTTTTCTGTCATCAAGCGATGGTGCATGATCCCTGGCTTGATGCCCTTCGTGGGCGCCCCGAATTCACAGAACTATTGCGCAAGGCTCATCAACTGCACGTTGAAGCTTTGGCTGCCTTTGTAGCTAGCGGCGGCCCCGGACTTCTAGGCTTGCGCTCAGAGGGCTACTAAGGCTGGTTTTCTGCCCGGAGTTCTCTGCGGCTCCCTACCTTTTTCCGACGCAGAAATTTCTTTGTCGCAAGTCCTCAACGTCGCGTGAACTATTCGTACCGGAGGGCCTCCACCGGATCAAGGCGGGCGGCTTTGATGGCGGGATACATGCCGAAGAACAGGCCGACGCTCATGGAAACGCCCACGGCAAGAATCACGGCCCAAAGAGGAATCGAGGACGGGAGGCTGGGCACAGCAAGATTGATCAGCAAACTGATGCCGCCGCCAAGCAGAACGCCGATGACGCCGCCCGCGCCGGTGAGCACAATCGCCTCGGTCAGAAATTGCCAGATGACGTCGCGGCGCCGCGCGCCGAGGGCCTTGCGCACGCCGATCTCGCGGGTGCGCTGCGTGACGGACATCAACATGATGTTCATCACGCCGACGCCACCAACCAGAAGTCCGATGGAGCTGACGACCGAAATCAGAAGTGCGACCGACGCCGTGATCTGCCGAAATTGATCGGCAATCTGCTGCGCGCTCGAAATTCCAAAGTTATCGGGCTTGCTATACGGCACGTTTCTCCGGCGCCGCAGCACGCCGCGAATCTGGTCTTCGGCTTCCGGCATCTGGCCCGGATAAGCCACCGCGCCGATCAGATTTTCGTCGTCCTGCGGGAGATGCTTGTGATAGGTGCGATAAGGAACCATCACCGCTTTGTCCGCGGACTGATCCTTGACGAGCTGTCCTTTGCGCGGCTCCAGAACGCCGATGACTTCGTAGGAAACACCGTTAACTTGGATGGGTTTTCCAAGCGGATCCATATCCGGGTACAGAGTCTTGGCAATATCGGCGCCGATGACGGCAACGTCGGCGCGATGCATGTTTTCCGCCTCGCTGAAGAACCGTCCGTGCTTCGGCCTGGAATTGAACACCTCTTCGGTGGAAGGAAGCGTCCCGTTGTAGTCAATCCCAGCGACTTCCTTGCTGAGATAGCGCGCGGTGATGGGGCCGCGATTGGGGCCTTCCTCTTCGAAGCGCGGGTAGACACTCGCCGTCACCGCGCGCACCGCAGGACAGTATTGCGCGATGGCTTCGGCATCCTCGAGCGAAAGCGGCTTGCGCGCGCGTTCTTCGGGAGTGAGTCTGCCGGTGTGGATGCCGGGATCAAAACGGAAGATGAAAAGAGTTTCGGTTCCGTAATCCAATAAATAAGCATTCACGTCCCCGTAGACACCCACGAGGATGGAGACGACGGAAAGAAGAGCGGTGATGCCGATGACCACGCCGAGAACGGTCAAGAAGGAGCGCATCTTGTTCTCACGCAGCGTGGTGAGCGCCATCTGAGCGTTCTCGCCGATGTTCATGCGCACGGTGATGTCCAGGGCTTTCATAATTCCTGCCGCAGCGCTTCGATAGGCTGGAGGCTTGCCGCGCGGCGCGCCGGATAGACGCCAAAGAAGACACCGACAGTGGCGGAGATGACCTCCGCAAGTAAGACCGCGGGAACGGGAACGTGCATGGGGACGGATGTCAGTGCCGTAGTGAGGCCCGAGATGGCGTAGGCGACGCCGACACCAATGGCGCCGCCCACCGCGGCCATGACCGTCGCTTCCACCAGGAACTGCAGCAGAATGTCGGTGTGGCGCGCGCCGAGGGCTTTACGGATGCCGATTTCGCGCGTCCGCTCCGTAACGGTCGCGAGCATTACGTTCATGATGACCACGCCGCCGATCACCAGAAAAACAGAGACCACGCCGACCATGGCCGTTGCAATTACCCCTGTCAAATTTTTCCACAATTCCATCAGCGTCGCCTGGTCGAAAATCCCGAAGTTATCTTTTTCGTTGGGAGCCAGGTGGCGCCGCGCACGCATCATCACCCGGGCTTCCTCCTGCGTCCGTTCCATCCACTCCGCGCCGCGTGCCTGAATATTGAGCCAGATGGTGTCGTTGTTCCCGTACATCTTGAAATAGGTCTGGATCGGGATATACGCAAAATTGTCCTGCGATTGGCCGAACGCCGTGCCGATAGTTCTTGCAATGCCGACGATCTGGAAGGGCCGCCCGTCGATCAAGAGTTCGTGGCCGATGGGATCGACGCCCGGAAAAAGCTGGTTGGCCAGGTCGTTCCCGATCATGGTGACCAGCGCGCGGCTCTGGTCGTCGCCCTCGGAAATGTAGCGGCCTTCCGCAGGCGTGACGATGTCAATGTCCACCATATTGGCGGTAACGCCGCGGATGTTCGTGTCGTTGAGGCTGTGCGAGCCCGCGCGGACTTTCCCGTCCACGCGCAATTCCACGCCCACGCGCAGCGGCAGCTTCAAATTGTCGCGCAGAGATTCGAAGTCGTCCCAGGTGACTTTTTTGTTGCGCCGGTTTGCTTTCACGTACTCGTCCACGTCCGTGATGATGGGAAAGCGCGTGAGCAGGAAAACGTTGGAGCCCATGTTGGCGACGCGGTCGGCAATGTAGCGGTCCACGCCGGAAATCAGAGCGATGACGACAATCAAAGTGGACACGGAAAGGATGATGCCCAGGAGCATCAGGAAGGAGCGCATCTTGTGCGCGCGAAGCGTCTCCAGTGCCACGTTGATCGGTTCCCGGAGCGGCACGCGCCGTCTCATGGATGCGTCCTCTTAGAGCATTCTACGCGAAGGCCATTCGAAAGGTTTCCCGGATTTGGGCTTCCGCGCGCGTCTGGGAACACTTGCGCGGCTCTGCTACAATTCCAATATCAATTCCGGGATCGTCTAATCGGTAGGACATCAGCCTTTGGAGCTGAGTATCCTGGTTCGAGTCCAGGTCCCGGAACCAATTCTTTCCCGCCGCCGGCGCCAACGCACCTTCCCTCTTTCGCAGTATTTTCCGCCTCAATGCAAGAAAAAGCAGCTTTCAATCACTTTTTCTTATGCTAGAATCCGCCCGTTGAGCCACAACCAAGAGCGACGATCCAGGGGCCACCGCCAGGGGGAATGAGGATCGCAAGAATGGATCCAAGTACCCTGTAGCCGTGACCGGATGGCGATCCCGCAGCCACCCAGTGGAGCGTCTCTCACCAGAAAGGGGGCTCTCACAAATGCACCGGTTCCCTATTCCCTCCAAGGAAATTACCCAGGTTGGTTACCAGGAAGACTCGGAGACGCTCGAAATCCAGTTTGTGAAAGGCGGGGTCTATCAGTTTTTCAACGTACCTTCGACGGTGTTTGACGAGTTCATGAGCGCCCCCTCCAAAGAGGGATACTACCATTCGAAAATAGGCGAACGGTTTCCCTGCTCACGAGTGAAGTGAAATCAATTTTGTTTTGCCCGAGGTTTGCGGGCGGATCGCGCGAGCGTTCCGCCCGCTACTTGCTCAAAGTCGCCTCAACTGAATATTCCGCCGCGGGAACTTGACCTGCCCTGGGTTGGATGGAACGTTCGCTAAACGGTGAGCGGGCGCTCACTTCCCTGCCTGATTCGAAACCATCAACTGTTCTCGAGATCGCGCTTTTTTCCGTAGTGCAGCGCCAGACCAACGCCAATGCTCATGAATACCGTCGGGGGCACAATCAGCACAAGCACGCCCCTGCCGATGGCTTTCTGCCCGTCCTTCGAAGCCGCCGCAGCCGTGCTGAAGCACATCGCGCAGCCCTGGCTGAACGCGGGCGCGGCCCAGGCCGAAAGGATCAAGGCGAGTATGGCGGCGCGAACCTTCATTTCACTCCCAGCTCAAGTATACGCCTGGCGTCCGGGAAAAAGAAGATGGTCATCAGAATGAGGCAGGCGACGACGGAGCACATCGTCAGCCACTTCATCCGCGAGACTTCATACTTCAAGTGCATGAAATACCCGATGATGAGCGCGGCCTTGATGAACGACAAGCCGAGTAAAATGGTCAGCATCCTCACGGGCTGCATGTGTTGATACGTCAGGTAGACCTCGATGGCGGTCATTACCAGCAGCGCGCCCCAAACATAGAAGAAAAGCGCCTTGCCATGGTGGCGGTGCTGCTCGGCAACCTGTTCCGCAAGAGCTTGCTGAAATGTATCCATGTCTCTCCAGCTCCTAGAGAATCTTAGCTGACATCAGATAGACCAGAGGAAAAATAAACATCCAAACAAGATCCACGAAGTGCCAGTAGAGCCCGGCGACTTCGACGTCGGACGAATCGTAAACTTTGGGCTTCAGCCAAAGAATGATGCCGCAGACAATGGCCGCGATTAGCAGGATGTGTGCGCCATAGTGGAAGGGGCTATAGGCCGGCGTCCCCAGCCAGGCCACCAGCCAGAGGACTAGCAGGATGGGGATAAACTTGCGGCGCAGCGCTACCACGCCGAGATAAATCACGCCCAGCGTGACGTGCAGCATGTGCATGCCGGTCAATCCGAAGAACGTTGCGGCGAATTGCGGCACCGTCTTGGACACGTTGACAAACTCAGCGGCTACCTGGTGGTGAGGAACTTTGGGAAACATGGGAAGAGACAGGCCTTCCGCGATGAGATTGCTCCACTCGCGGCCGTGAAGCACGATGAATCCTGTGCCGCACAGCATGGTAGCCAGCAACCAGAGGGTCTGCATCTTGGCGTCGCGGTGAACGGAGGCGCGGACCGCCAGGACCATCGTCAGCGAACTGGTCAA
>JBARRT010000188.1:0-54576 GCA_049644365.1 Candidatus Acidiferrum sp.
ACCCCCGCCTCCGGCTCCCACCCAAATCGTGCGCGTTAAGCCGCAGGCGCACTTGATGGACGCCGGCAAACTCGTGGCCCCGAAAGTCATTCCCAAGGATATCAAGATTATTAAGGAAGAGGCCGAGCCGGACATGAGCTCGGTCGGCATGCAAGGTGGCGTCCCCGGCGGAGTTGCCGGTGGCTCCATGGGCGGCGTGCTCGGCGGCGTCATTGGTGGCATGGGCGGAGCGCCACCCCCGCCAAAGCCGAAGCTGACCGGCCCGCTGAAGGTCGGCGGCAATGTCCAGGCCGCGCGCATCTTGAACCGTGTCCAGCCCGTTTATCCGCCGCTCGCGCGCCAGACTCGCATTTCCGGTACCGTGCGTTTGCACGCCATCATTTCCAAGGATGGCTCGATTCAGCAGCTGGAAGTAATCTCGGGCCACCCGCTGCTGCAGCAGAACGCGCTGGATGCCGTGCGCCAGTGGCGCTATCAACCGACTCTTCTCAATGGTGAGCCGGTTGAAGTGGACACCACCATTGACGTGATTTTCTCTCTTAACCAGTAGTACGGTCCGGCGTGCCGGTCGTGGGACAGGTGCGCCAGTCCGGGTAGCAAGATCAGCAAACACTCTTGGTGATCCCCCGGCTCTGGTCGGGGGCCGCCACTTGAAAATTAAGGAGCAAACGAATGGTAGCCACCTTGTACGTATTTGCAGTATTTCTGCTGCAAGAGACCCCTACTTTTGACCTCCGCAGCATGTGGGCCTCGATGACTCTCTTGGTAAAAGTTGTCGTCCTCATCTTGTTCGTTCTTTCCATCTATTCCTTCGGCGTGATGATCGACCGCGCCCTGATGTACAGCGCGGCGCGTAAGCAGTCGCGTGTCTTTGTGCAACAGGTTGCCGGCGCCCTCAAGGACGGCAAACTTGATGAAGCTATCGCCATTGCCGAACGCAACAAGAAGAGCCACATCGCGAAAGTGGTCGCCACCGGCCTTTCCGAGTTCCAGTCAGCCTCTCAGCAGGTTTCAGATTCCGACGTCATTGACGCGGCCAAGCGTGGTCTCGAGCGCTCCGTCGCCATCGTACATGCGGAAATGAAGCGCGGCCTCTCCGCCCTCGCCACCATCGGCTCGACGGCTCCGTTCGTCGGACTTTTCGGAACGGTCGTCGGCATTTTGAACGCGTTTAAGGGCATCGCCGCCAACAAAGCCACTGGTCTCTCCGCCGTGGCCGGCGGTATTTCCGAAGCGCTGGTCACCACCGCCTTCGGTTTGCTCGTCGCCGTCCCCGCCGTCTGGGCTTACAACTATTTCACCAACAAAGTGGAAGCCTTCGACGTCGAGATGGATAACTCCTCGATGGAGCTCATCAACTACTTCATCCTGCGCCGCGGCGCGAAGAAGTAACCGGCCATGGCCTACAAGCCACAAGTCGGCGCGCAAATGGCGTCTCCCAACGTCATTCCCATGGCCGACATTATGCTTGTGCTGTTGATCATCTTCATGGTGGTCACGCCCATGTTGCAGAAGGGCGTTTCCGTGGATTTGGCCAATGTCAATAACCCGCATGATATGAAAGATGCCGACAAAGATGACGCCATCGTCGTCGCCGTCACTCGCGATGGCAAGATCTACCTCGGCAATACTCCGTTGACCAAGGAAGACATCACCAGCCAGGTGAAGGATCGCCTCTCTGCTCGTCTGGACAAGACCGTTTACGTCAAGAGCGATGCGCGCGCCAAGTATGGCGACGTCGTCGCCGTCGTGGACGAGATTCGCTCGGCCGGCGTCGATCAGCTCGGTCTGCTCACCGAGAAGAACCAGAAGGAGAAATCAACTCCTCCTCCGCCCTCGGCGGATTGAGGACCGTATTATTCTGTCGGTTCCGTTCGTTCGTTTGCTGATTTTTTACGGCCGCGCCGGATCCCACCCGGCGCGGTTTCGCGGCCTGCTGAATCGCTCTAGCGCAGGCCACTAGGAGACTCGCTATGGGGATGGATGTTGGAGGAGAAAAGGGCGGTGCGATGGCGACGCCCAATGTGGTGCCGCTCATTGATATTCTGCTCGTGCTGATTATCATTTTCATGGTCATTACGCCGCTTACGCCGAAGGGCTTGGACACCCTCGTTCCTCAGCCCTCGCCGAACCAGCAGCAAAACGTCGAGCTCGAGAACAAGACTGTCGTCGTCCAGGTGGAGAAAAACGGCAAGCTCAAGATCAACAATGAAGACACTACCTGGGAAGGTCTCGGCCCCCGCATAGAACAAATCTTTAAAGAGCGCGCCGAGAAAATCGCTTTTGTCAAAGGCGACAACGATGTAATGTTCATGGAAGTCGCGCGCGCCATCGACATCATGCGCGGCGCGGGCATTGACAAAATCGGCTTGATCACTGCAAAACTCGAAGCCGGTCAGTAGATTTTTCGCACGTTCACGCTGGCGCGGGCCGGTGTGACGCCTGGTGATGTGAGAGTCCTCCTCGCGGGGCATTTGCTCCGGAACGCTAGCCGCTTAGCGGCTGCGTAAAACGAGGTGACTCATGGGAATGATGCTTGGCGGTAAACGGGGTATCGTCTCGGAAATGAACGTGGTTCCGTTGATTGATATCCTGCTGGTGCTCCTGGTGATCTTTATGATGATCCCGAGGGACACCAAGGGCTTGGATGCGTTGGTTCCACAGCCTTCCACCGAGAAGGTTCTGGGCCCTCCGCCTGATGTGGTAGTAATTCAGGTGCTGGCGGACGGCACGCTGAAGATCAATCAGGAGCCGGTTACTTTCGATAAGCTCGGCCCCCGGCTCGAGGAAGTTTTCAAGCAGCGCGCGTCGCGCATTGCTTTTATCCGCGGCGACGGACCGGTCGAATTTGGTGTGGTGGCCAAAGTGATCGACGTCATGCACACCTCGGGGATTGCGTCAGTCGGCCTGCTGACGCCGGATTTGGATAGGGGCCTCTGAACTGTTTCGAATTGCCCTTCGCAGGGTGGACGTGAATATCCTGGCGCTTCCCCGGTATTCTCGGGGTCACGCTCAGCAGGGATGGATGCTTCGATGACTTATGCATCGTCGGTGACAGGTGCCACTTCAGCTCGGTTGGGTTTCTCCCGGATGGCTCGCCGGGCTTCCGCCTTCGCGGCGCTCTTTATTCTTGCCGTGGGTCTCTCCGGCTGCAACAAGCTGAAGGCCCGCGACCTCCTCAATAAGGGTGTCGCTGAGTTCAAGGGCGGACAGTACGACAAGGCCATTGAGTACTTCAAACAGTCCAAAGATCTTGACCCCGGTCTGATGAACGCTCGCCTTTATCTGGCCACCGCTTACGCCAGCCAGTACATTCCCGGCGCGCCCTCCGAGCAGAACATCCGCCTTGGCACGCAAGCCGTAAACGAGTTCAAGGAAGTCCTGGAGCTCGATCCGAACAATTTGAGCGCCATTGACGGTATCGGCTCCATTATTTTCCAGATGGCGGGCACGCCCTACGATCCCAAGAAATTCGAGGAGTCGAAGTCCTACCATAAGAAGCACATCGACCTGAAGCCCAACGATCCCGAGCCCTACTACTGGATCGGCGTCATTGATTGGACGTTGGCGTTCCGTGCCAACGGCGAATTGCGCGCCGAATACAACAAGAACAACATCAAAAAGCAGTTGAAGGACGCCGATCCGTTGCCGCCCGCCCTCCGCGCGGAGTACGCCGCGAAATACGGCCCGCTAGTGGATGAAGGCATTGCCGACTTGCAAAAAGCCGTTCAGCTCCGGCCCGATTACGACGACGCCATGGCCTACCTGAACCTCCTCTATCGTCGCAAGGCGGACATGGTGGAGTCCGCCGAAGAGCGCGCCAAGCTGCAAAAAGAAGCCGACGACCTGATCGACAGGGTCAAGGAGATCAAGCAGAAGCGCGCCGAGCAGGTCCAGCCGGGCTCCTGACGCGCCATCGCAAATAGCCTTTAATCAATCGATTTATCTCCAAGGGTGTCCTTCTAGGACGCCCTTTCTTTTTGTGCCACAGTCATTCCTGTTCACTCTGAGGTACGAAAGGTCTGTGCTCTTCGTCCCGCCGCCTCACCCGCTTTGGGGTCGGAGCGGAACTTGTCCTGAGCGGGGGCCGAACGAGCTCCGACATAACGGCCCACCCGCCCCCGTCATTTCGAACGGAGCAAGTCGACGCTTTTTCTTTCCACCTCGCTCCGGCGCGGTGGTTCGGCTTGCGAAGAGAGAAATCTCTCTTCCTCTTCACTTTGCTCTTACCCCGCCTTGGGCATCTCCCCGGAATCCAACATCCAGCGACCCGCATTGGGCGCACAGCCGCTGTGCGCACTCTCCCTGTCATTCGACATCGAATTTCTCCGGAATATTCTCTTCCAGCAGTTTCCTCGCCGTCTCCGCGTCCTCCTCGCGAACCATCAGCTTGATTCCGCCGATTAGGTTTGAATAGAACCAATCTAACCGCACAAGATTCTCATCGCCCAAAAAGCACTCGATCCCTGCCGAATCCAGCATGCTCTTGGCGATCATCGCTTCCCCCGAATCTCTGTATCGGCCAACCATGACGGGTCCTGGGGCTTCGCTCCCGCTGCGAGGTGTTTCTGAGGCTCCTCTTTCTGCCGGCGGCGCCTGCATCCCCCTGCGCAGCATTTCCGAACGAAGTGCCTCTCTTGCCAGCTCAGTCAGCGAGCCCGCGTCTCCCGCAATCTCTTTCAGCCCCCCTTCCTCCAAGCTCGCATACCATTCCGCCAGCCGCTGCCGCTCTTTTTTTTCATCGCTTTGTCTCACGATGGCCGCATCATACGCCCAACCGCGCAGCTCCTCCTACTTCTTCCACGCTGTCACCGCGCCCCCGCATCGATCTCCTGACCACCTTCCGCATCCGGTGATTCCGTTTCTGCAAAACCGCGAACCCATTAAACCCCTGCCTTTTCAACGCCTTCCCGCTCCATTCGAATGCTAACAAGAAAGTAATTGACATGCAGTGTACTTCTATGCTATTCTCCTGTGTGTTCGTCCACTCTGATCCTCGAAGTGCCACTCACCACCCTCACGCGCTTTTCTCTCGCCCGGCCGGCTTCGCTCTTTGCCCTGAGTCTCCTCGCCATTTTCAATTCTCGCCTTGCGATTTCCCAGCTCCCTATAACTCTCTTAGAATCAACACTTACAAAAGTCTATCAAAACAAAGGACTTTAACCATCCTTAGAATGATATACTTACAAAAAAACAGGGGGGATGGGGTGTTATGGTTAACCAGACACCCGACGAAGGTTGTCTGTTCCGAGTCCGCCACGGCGGAGGAGCGAGGGATCTCCCATACCGCCCGCCGGGAAAGGTTACCCAGGGCAGGAGCAGCGAGTCGGTGTACCTCTTCCACGAGTCACCAGTCACTAGTCACGAGTCACCTCTCCTGCGCTACACTGGAACGGTGAGGCTGGCCTGAATCATGCCTTCCCCGAGCAATCTTCCACTCCAATTCAACCGCGACCGCGCCGCGCGCCAGCTCGACGCGCGCCTCGAAGAACTGCTCGAAAAGCTGCGCATCAACCGTCCCTCGGAAGATCCCTGGATGGTGCGGCGCGCCTACGAGATTGCCGCTGAGCGCCATCATGACCAGTTCCGCAGCTCCGGCGATCCCTACCTTACTCATCTCCTGGAAGTGGCGCACATCCTCGCGGACATGCGCCTTGACGCCACCACGCTGACCGCCGCACTGCTCCACGACGCCATCGAAGACACGGAATACCCCGTCGCTCGCATCGAAGAGCGCTTTGGCGCCGACGTGGCCCACCTCGTCGAAGGCGTCACAAAAATCAGCCGCCTCAACATGTTGGCCCCGGAGACGCGCCAGGCCGAAAACGTCCGCAAGATGCTGCTAGCCATGGTGAACGACGTGCGCGTCGTCTTGGTCAAGCTGGCGGACCGCCTGCACAACATGCGCACGCTCGAGTACCTCGAACCGGAGAAGCAGCAGCGCATCTCGCGCGAGACGCTGGACCTCTACGCGCCCATTGCCCACCGGCTGGGAATGGGTGTCGTTCGCGGCGAACTCGAGGACCTCGCGTTCCGCTTTCTCGAGCCCGAATCTTTTCTCGCGCTGCAAAAAGAAGTCAGCGACAAGGCGCCCCTGCACAAAAAATTCCTCGAAGAAGTGCAGACCACTATCCAGACGAAGCTGGTCGAAAATGGCATCCCCGCGGAACTCGAAGCGCGCGTGAAAAGCCTGTACTCGCTTCATCGCAAAATGCTCCGCCAGGAAACCGGCCTGGAACAGGTTTACGACTTGCTCGCCGTCCGCGTTATCACCGATTCGGAGCGCAATTGCTACGCGGCGCTCGGCGTGGTCCATCACATCTGGCGCCCCGTGCCCGGCCGCTTCAAAGACTACATCGCGATGGTTCGGCCGAATTTGTACCAGTCGCTGCATACCACGGTCTTGCATAGCGGGCAGTCTTTTGAAGTGCAAATTCGCACCCAGGATATGCATCGCATCGCGGAAGAGGGCGTGGCCGCGCACTGGAAATACAAGAGCGGCAAGCCCGGCTCGGAAGACGATGACAAGCGCATTGCCTGGATGCGCCAGCTGATTGAATGGTCGCAGGAACTTCAGGAGCCCGGAGAGTTCCTTTCCACGCTCAAGGTCGATCTCGCGCCCGTCGAGGTCTATGCCTTCACGCCAAAAGGCCGCGTGCTCGAGCTTGTTGGCGGCGCCACCCCGGTGGATTTTGCTTACCTGGTGCATACCGAAGTGGGGCATCAGTGCGTGGGCGCGAAAGTGAACGGGCAGATGGTTTCGCTGCGCCACGAGATCTCCAGCGGCGACGTCGTCGAGATTCTCACCCAAAAAGGCCATCACCCGAGCCGCGATTGGCTGAGCTTCGTCAAGTCCTCGCATGCGAAGAGCAAAATCCGCCACTGGATCAACGAGCAGGAACGCGAAGAAGCCAAGGAAATGGGGAAGAAGCTGCTCGAAACTGAAGCGCGGCACTTCGGACGCAGCTTGAAGAAAATACCGGAAGCGGATCTGCTTAAATTTGCTTCAGACCACGGGCTAGCGAAGATCGAAGATCTGTACGCGTCGGTGGGTTTCGGGAAATTCTCGGCGCGCCAGATTTTGGCGCGCGTACTCGGCGAAAACGCGAAGGAAGAAGAGCCCGAGACTGCGGATTCCACGCCCACCATCGTCAAGACCGTCAAACGCATACTGGGCTTCGGCGAGGCCCCGCTCATCGTTAAGGGCTACGACGATCTTCTGGTCTACCGCGCGAAGTGCTGCAACCCCATCCCCGGCGATGAAATTGTCGGCTACATCACCCGCGGCCGCGGCGTCGCCGTGCACACGAGGCTGTGTCCCAACGTGCAGAATTTGATGTATCAGACCGAGCGGCGCATTGCCGTCGAGTGGGGCGGCGCAGGTTCCGCGACCTTTCCCGTGCAACTTTCGATTCGCGCCAAGGATCGCGCCGGCTTGCTCGCGGAAATCACCGCCGTGATCAGCGGTGCCGGCTCAAATATTCACAACCTGGAAAGCCGCCCCGACCGCAACAACGCGCGCGTCGACGCCAATTTGGAAATTGTGGACAAGCGCCAACTGGAGACGATTGTGGCGAATATTCGAAAGATTTCCGGCGTTTACGGCGTGGAACGCGTGTATCAAGCCAGCGGATAGATTTTTCGTGCGCGTCCCGACGCATAGCGGTTCGCACCTGTCCTTTCGCGGGGTATCACCTGCAGCACATGGTGCAGCCCTTCCGCTTGCGGCCGCTAGAATGAAAGTATGCGCTACAAACTCTTTCTTCTCGGCGTTCTTGCTCTTCTGCGAGTAGGCGGATGCGACAAGCATCTGCTCACCGACTATCGTCCGCTCGATCAGGCGGGGATGTGGTCCAGCAACGTCGAAGAACTGAAAAAGCTGAACACCTCGGATGCGGAAGTCGCGCAACTCGTAAAGATGAAGCAAGCCGGGGTCAGCGACGATACCTGCGTGGCGCTGATTAGCAACGCGCACGAACGCAAGTATTTGTTCACGAGCGCGGATTCGGCGGTCAACCTTTCGCGCGCGGGCTATAGCGATGCTGTGATTCTGGAGATTGCGAAAAAGGATCAGCTCGACATCATCAGCGGGGATGCAGTCATGCTGCGGTTGATCGGACTTTCCGACGGGGCCGTGGATAAGATTTTGCATCGGCGGCTGGCGGGGCAGCGGACGATGGGGAGCGCGCAAATCGGCCGCTTGAAAAATACCGGGCTGACGGAAAAACAAATTCTCGAGCGCATCAATCAGGGCATGACCGACGCGCAAGCCGACCGGGAAGCCACCGTCCGCGAAGTGACGCGCAATCATTCCGGAACTGGTTTCACGCGGGTGCGCGGGCGCCGCCCGCGATAATTGTTTCGAATAAATGCTTTGCGCCCAGGAAAAATGGCGCTGCTCCCGCCGGCATTTTTTCAGCGCCTTGGAGAACGATGCGCGACTATGGCCGGCAATTGTTCACTCGCCGCTTTTTCTTCGAACCGTTCCCAATTACAATCAAATTGTTTTGAAACTGCAGCCGCATTCACGTTTTCTGCTCGCATCGCTTCACACGGCCGCTGCCTTCTGGGTCACGTCGTGTGTTGCGCCGCTGGGGCCTGGCTACACGATTGAGAAACAGCAGATCCACGTGCAGTTTGTTCCCGTGCCGTCGCCACGCATTCGAATCGAAGCGGACTATCGACTGAAGAACACCGGCAACCAGCCCTTGAGCGATCTCGAGATTCGATTGCCAGTGCGGCGGCGATTTCACTATGGCGAACCTCGAGCGACTTGGGACGGCGCAGCCTTAGCGATCGCAATTTCTGCGGATAATCCCAGGAACTCTCTCGCCAGTTTTTCGCAGGCGTGGGCGGTTTCGGCGCGCCGCACGTTCCATGTTACTTACGAATTTGCACTGGCTGAGCCGGGCGAGACGGCTTTGGGTTTTGCGGAGGACGCGTTTTTCTTGCCCGCACAAGGCTGGAGTCCGGAATTGTTGCCGGCCCGGGGAAGCTTTGCCACCGGCGGAGTGCCGCCGAAGAAATGGGAATTGAGCGCTCGTGTCCCGGAAGGTTTCCTGATTCATATGAGCGGCTCGCAAGCGAAGACTTCACGCAAGGGCGGAGAAACGATGGTCCGGGCAACACAGGGAGAAAAAGATCAGCATCCCTTCCTGATTGCAGGGCGGTTCACCTCCGCGGAGATCGGCGCGGGAAAAGAGAAAGTTTTCTTGTGGACACGGAAGCCGCAAAACGTTGCGAGCCTCCGCCCGGTGAGCGATGCGCTCGTGCGAACCATACAGGTGTACGACTCTGAATTTGGGGACCGCAGCAAGGAATCTTTCCCGACGTGGATCGTGGAGTGTCCGGTCGCGCCAGGATGCTTCACGAGTTTGAATGCACCAATGGTAAGGCTCCTGGAGGAAGAGGGCGAGGGGAAAGAGGCGACTTCGGCAGAAATGGTTTCGTTGGACACCCTGGTTGTGGATCTCAGTGGCGGTACGCCGAAACTCGCGGCTGCTGTGGCGCCGTCGCTGGCATCGAGCTGGCTGGGCTACACGCAAAACCCTGGATTTTACGGACAGGAGCCGCCCCTTTCCGCCTTTCCGGCCTTTGCAGCATCCATCGGAAGAGAAGCAGCGGAAGGCGCGGACTTACGCTCGGAAACGATTCGCCGCGTCCTCCGCGTGATTCCGGAAAAAACCGCGCCGCATCATCCGGAAGATCGGACCGTCCTTCGAGCGAAAAGTTTTCTTTTTTTCTATGCATTGCAAGATCGTTATGGGCGCGAAGTGTTTCGCAGGGCAGTGCGCCACATGCTGTATGCTCGCAGGGAGCGCGGCCTGGAATTGAGCGACCTGATCGCCGCTTTCGAACAGGAAACGAACCAGAATGTCGCCGAGTTCGTGCGTTTGTGGATGAAGCGCCCGGGCGTGCCCGACGAATTTCGCGCCCGGTACGGCGAAACCGCCGCGACGGCCCATATTTCCAAGGAGACCACACCATGAGAGATGTTGTACTGACCGACCGGGGACCGAAGCCCATCGGACCCTACTCGCAGGCCATCCGTGCGAATGGCCTTTTGTTTGTCTCGGGACAGGTGGCGCTGGATCCGAAAACCGGCGAGATGACGGAGGCCGATATCCGCAAGCAAACGGAGCGGGTTTTGGAAAATGTGCGGGGCATCGTGGAGGCGGCGGGATCGAAGATGAACCACATCGTCAAAACGACGGTTTTCTTGAAGGACATAAACGATTTCGGAACGATGAATGAAGTGTATGCCGGCTATTTCACGCTGGCGCCGCCTGCGCGCTCAACGGTGCAGGTCTCGCGTCTCCCAAAGGACGCGCTGGTCGAAATTGAGGTCATCGCCATTCTGTAGGAGTGGAGCTGACTGCTGTACCTGCGCAGAGCGCAGATTTCTGATTGAATGAACAAAGCCGCAAGGATTGATTACCGTCAAGCGGGTCAAAAGAAGTTTGTATAGATCTAAAATCGGCTTACGGGCGGTCTTCGCTTTCGAGGGCTTCGTGAAGGGCCCACACGGTGACGAGCGTTGTGACGCCGATGGCGTACCAGATGAACTTGCTTTTCGCGGCTTTGATCGGCGGGCCGCCGGAATTCCTGCCGCCTGCGCCGCGCGGCCCCTGAGGGGCAGATGCAGTGGCCGGCGAATCCAGAACGATGCGATAGGCAGCACCCTCTGCAATTACGCGCACATCATCCTCGACGGTGACGGTGAGCGAGCCACGCGTGCTCTTCACAACGAGTTCCTTGGGGCCCAAGACGGTAACTTGTCCGATCGTCGGCTGATCCGTGTTGGGACGAATTGTGGCTGAGGCCACATGCAGTGCAAAAGCCTTCGAATTGGCGGTCGAGAAAGTGGCGGAGCCCCGGGTGAGAATCGCGGCCGGCATGGCTTCATCCGTCGCAAGCGTTGCGCTGCTTGCGCCGGAAAGAAGGAAACGCGCGGCGCCGGCGCGGACTTGAATACTGCCGGACTGCTCGGTGCTCAACCGATCACCGCCAAAAACGGTAGCGCCGGCGGATGCAGGCGCTGCGCCCATGTGTGCGCGATCCGCATAAACAATCGTGCCAAGCGAAGATGAGGGAGCGCCCCAGACAGGCGTAATCAGCAGAGAGATAGATATTAGCGCAGCGATGGCTTCGCGCAAGCTCGACATTACGTCTCCAAGAGGGCTAGGAAAGAATACTGACTAAGTTTTGTGCCGTCAATCAATAAACACTTCCGTTGGCAAAGTGTGCCGTCCTGGCTGTGGAGGGACGGTCTGTGGAGGGACGGCGCTGGCCGACATCGTATTCCGCTGTTACAATGCAAGCCAACACATGGCTGACTGGAAACAGATTACCGCACGCATCCGGCGCGCGCGCACCAGCAAGGATCCCGCGGGACAACTTTCGAACCTCTACGAAAAGACGCGGGACGCCATGGTGGCGTTCGAACTGGCGAAGTATTTCGAAACCTCCGGTCAGAATGCCGATGCTGCGAAATGGTATTCCGCTGCCGCGGAACGTTTTCGGCGAGCCGATTGGAAGACAAAGGCGCAAGAGGCGGCGGTCCGGCTGGGCGGCGTACCCGGAGAGATTCCATTGGAAACGGCCACGCCGAGCGGCGATGACTTTGCTCTGACGTCACCTCCGGTCATGACACCTGAACCATCTCTGCCATTCGAACAGGATGCAGCCGCGCTCGAATCCATGGTGGCCGTCAGCAGCGAGGTCCAGCAAGCCACCGACGCGGCCGCAAACGCGCCTTCTGCAGCCGATGCGGCCGGAAAGCGCCGTCGCCGGGGCCGTCGCGGCGGGCGCAACCGCCGCAAGGGTGGCGTAGGAAGAGAAACTGCGGCAGCACCCGCTCCGCGCTCTTCGGAAGCCCCCGCGCCGCGTCGTGGGCTGCCACCCGCGGTTTTCAACGAACCGGCCGAGCCCACGCCTCCCAGAGTGACTCACAGCCGGGCGATGCCCAGCTTGCCGATCGAGTCGGTGGGAGATCCCGGTGGACCCAGCGTCAAAGGGCGCTATGGCGATCCGGGGCTTTCGTCGCGGATTTCGTTGCTGGAGATGCAGTTCCGCCGGTTGCTTACGTGTCCGCCGGTGAAACTCAATGAAGCAGATACCGCACCGGTGGGGCCAGGAGTATTTGTCCTGACCGATTCAGACCTGACAAGCTACTACTACGTCGAAGCATGCCAGACGCTGCGAATTGCCATCGGGAATCTTTTGCGCGGCGGGTCGAGCCGGCGCGGGGTGGATTCGCTCAAGCCGCAGCTTGCCGAACACCTGGGAATTCCGGAATCGCGCGTGCCGAAATATCTGGCGGATCACTGCGTGGTACGCTGGCTGCAGTTGGATGAAGGAGCATCGCATTTTGCGCACTTCGTCGTGGCGGTGCTGCGTCCTTCTCTGAACGAGTAGGCAAAACCAGGAAACTTACAGGCCATTCGCACTAGGAGTAACCCCCTATAAGAGCACTAAAGATGCCCGTTGGCTGACCCGTTTTACCGTTTAACCCCCCAAAATGACCGTTCGACGTAAGCTGCTGGCGTCAAGCCTGGGTAGCCCTCAAACTATAGGTGTCCAAAGACTTATTGGACGTACCGGGTGTTCGTGGTACGGTTTTTGGGCACGCACAAGTGAGCCCGGGGGCAGTCGTTTGAGCTCGGCTCGGACGATTGATTGGGCTCGGTAAAATTCCAGGCCAAGTAGTCGTACTTTTTGAAAGTGGAGGGTAGAGGTTTATGCCGAATCAAGTAGGCACACAAATCGCGAGGACGTTTGATTGGGTACTTTGCAAAGCGGCTGGAATCACCTTTGACACCATCCAGTACTTCAACAAGCGCAATCCGAATCCGTCCGTGACACCAAAGTGGTCGGACAAGCCGCTGCTCAAGTCCTGGGAAAAGACCAAGCCGACGCTGGGCTTCCCGCGGCAGACCGATTCGCTTTGTCCCGCGTGCGTGAAGGAAGCGCGCGAAGCGATTATCGCAGGCAAGAAAGACTGGCGCGACCTGATGCATGAGAAGGTCGGCGAAATCAAGGCGCAGATCATCGAGCGCGATGGCCAAGTGTGGATGGTGAAGGATTGCCCGCTGCACGGCCACTACGAAGATATGATGGCCATCGATTCCAAGTTCCTCAACTGGATCGAAAAGCAGTTTCCCGGCCGCGACATTCCCGCGCACAACGACGAAGACCTTCACAAGCACGGCTCTTCGACCGTTCGCTATGGCCGCGGGTCGGTGCTTACCGTGGATTTGACCAACCGCTGCAACATGATGTGCGATCCGTGCTTCATGGATGCCAACCAGGTTGGCTACGTTCACGAGTTGGGCTGGGAAGAAATTAAGGAAATCCTGGACAACGCCCTGAAAATCAAACCGCGCCGCCAGATGTCCGTGCAATTCAGCGGCGGCGAGCCGACGATGAGCCCGTATTTCTTCGATGCGGTCGCGTACGCGCGCAAGATCGGCTACAACAGCGTGCAGGCCGCGACGAACGGCATCGAATTTGCCAAGAGCAAAGAGTTCTGCAAGAAGGCGTTCGAAGCGGGCATGCGCTACGCGTACCTGCAATTCGACGGCATCGGCAACGACGCCAACAGCCACCGCCAGATTGGCAATTTGTTCGACGTGAAGCTGCGCGCCATCGAGAACATGCACGAAGCGGGCATCGAAATCGTGCTGGTGGTGACCATCGTCAACAACGTGAACAACGACCAGGTGGGCACGGTCGTGAAGTTTGCGATGGAGAATCCCAAGAAGATCGCGTTCGTCAGCTTCCAGCCGGTTTCGTTTACCGGCCGCGATGAAGACATTACTCCAGAACGCCGCTTGCGGCAGCGCTACACGCTTTCGCATCTGGCGAAGGATGTCAGCAGCCAGGTGGGCAAGGTCGAGCCGACGCGCGACTGGTTCCCGATTTCGTTCGTCAGCACGTTTGCTGGATTTTCGGACATGGTGAAGGGACAAGAGTCCACGTGGGGCTCGCTCTCCTGCGGCTGCCACCCGAACTGCGGCGTGGGCACGGCGCTGATGATCAACAAGGAAACGAAGGAATGGGCTCCCGTTCCGCGCTTTCTCGATGCCGTACAGCTCACGAAAGACGTCACCGACATTACCGACGCGGCCCGCGGCAAGAATTTTTCCAACTTCATGATGGCCATGGCCCTCTTGAAGAACTACCACCCGTTCCGCGGCCCGAAGGGGCTGAAGCTGTATGACCTCTTCAAGAAATTCGACAAGACCTGGGCGCTGACCAAGGGCGCGGAGAAGAAATACGGCAAGACGTCTCCTGACCGCACCTACGAAGACGCCATGAAGCGCCGGCAGACCGATCCGTGGAACTTCCTGTTCATCGCGGGGATGTGGTTCCAGGATTTGTTCAATTACGATTTCCGCCGCACGGAGATGTGCATTATCCCGTACGCCACGCAGCAGGGCGAAATTTCCTTCTGCGCATACAACACCGGTGTGGGATGGCGGCAGATCATCGAGAACATGCATAAGAATGCGACTGTGGCCGAGTGGTACAAGAACCACGGGAAGCACGAGATCTACGCCAAAGGCAAGAGCGTCAACCTGCAGAGCTTCGAGCATTCCTTGAAGATTGACACCGAAGACGCCGCTCGCGTGCGCCACCTCGAACACGACATTCCGGTGACCGCGGCGGAGGAAGACCGCGCTCGCCGCAAGAAGGCCTATGAAGAGCAGGCCAAAGTGCGTGCCATCTATGAAGAGCTGGTGCTGAAGAAGCCGCAGCCGACTGTGGTGCAGATTGGCACCGTTAGCGATATCGCCAAGGCGGTTCCGGCGAATTTCGCCAACGCGGGCAAGCCGTTGACCATCGCTCCGGCGAATGGCAATGGCCATTCGAACGGCAACAGCGTTACGGCCAAGACCGACGAGAAGGCTGCAGAAGCCGTGGCCGGCGACTAAGCATCCTATCCAACTCCGCAGAATCCAACTGCCCTCCGACCGGTCGGAGGGCAGTTGCTTTTGGGGGAGCGCGTTTGTTGCTGTGGCTGGTATGATTGTGAAGATCCCAACAGGAACCCAAAATGCCGATATACGAATACATTTGCGAGGATTGCCAGACGCACTTTGAGAAGATTGTGCTGAACAAGGCACAGGAGATTGCCTGCCCGAAGTGCGCGGGGAAGAAGAACGCGATTCAGCTTTCGGTGTTCAGCTCGGCGAATGGCTCCGGTAACGGCGCGTCTGCGAAGCCATCCGGAGGATTCGCGAGTGGTGGCGGTGGTTGCTGCGGCGGCGGTTGCGGCTGTAACTGAACACTCGATCACAAGATTCCATCCCATGATGCCAGGCTCTTCCTCTCTCCTGCTCTTTGTCAGCGCAGCCGTGGTGCTGCTGGTGATACCTGGGCCCGCTGTGCTTTACGTGACGAGCCGCAGCATCGGGCAGGGGCGCAGCGCGGGATTCGTCTCCGCGCTGGGAATTGGCGTCGGCACGCTGGTCCATGCGGCAGCAGCGGCGGCCGGCTTGTCGGCGCTGCTGATGTCCTCGGCGGTTGCGTTCAGCGCCGTCAAGTATCTGGGCGCGGCGTACTTGATTTACCTGGGTATAGAAAAGCTGCGGCGCGAGGAATCTCTTGAACTTTCGCAAGACGCTCCGCGCACCAAACTGAGCCGCGTCTTCGGGCAAGGAATCATCGTCAACATCCTGAATCCAAAGACCGCGCTATTTTTCTTTGCTTTCCTCCCGCAATTTGTGGATGCATCCCGCGGAAACGTGGCGTTGCAGATTCTTTTTCTGGGGGCGCTCTTTGCCGTGATGGGCATCACGAGCGACAGTCTTTGGGCATTATTCGCGGGGAGTGTCGCGCTTCGTCTAAATCGAAATAGCCATTGGAATCGCACACAGCGCTACGTTTCCGGAGGAATGCTGATTTCGCTGGGCGTCGCCACGGCGCTAGCGGGCACCGGCGGAAAAAAGTAACCAGCCAGTGCCAATCGCTCGCTCGCGCGCCTACTGCGGGCGCGAATAATTCGCGATGTTTGGAGGAATCGGGTTCTTCGCGTTGCCGCGCGGATCGGCCACGGGTGTTTGCGCCATCCACTTCATGGGAATGACTCCGGTCCATCCGGGCGAAGAATATTCCTTGTCGTCGTCAACGGCGAAGCCGGTGCGGACTTTGGCCGAAGCTTCGACGAGGGGCACGGCGAGAACCATCGTACCCTTCAACTCCTGCTCGCTCGGGGGCCTGACGGTGGCCCAGCGGCCGCGAATCACGTATTCGACAAAATCGCGCATCGCCGCGCGCTTGGCGGCTTCGCCCTCGACCGGTTCGGCCTTGCCCATCACAACGACGGAGCGGTAGTTCACGGAATGGCCTACGGCGGTGGGGGCACATACGATGCCGTCAAGCAGCGTAACACTAAGACAAAACGGTGCTCCGCTGCCGAGCGTTTTCATCAAACGGCTCGCGACCGAGCCATGAAGAAATAATTTATCGCCAACGCGCACGTAGTTTGTCGGGACCACGAACGGCATGCCATCGGCGATGAAGCCGACGTGGCAAACAAAGGCTTCATCGAGAATGCGATAGATGAGTTCGCGGTCGTAGCTGCCACGATCCGGCTTGCGGCGGACTCGTGTTCTTTCCGTGGGAGTGAAGTTGCTCATGCAGGCAGACTAGCTGGCATGCGCACTGCGCGGCAAGTGCCAATCTGGCAGGGCAGGCATTCCCGCTCTTCGTCTTAGGCTGATTCTCACTTTTGAGAAAATAGACAGACAGGAATGTCTGTCCTACATGGAACGCCTCCAAATATTGGTGGAATTGACCTTCATTGGGAATCGTGTAGGCTGTGGGACGCTGCGCGGTGACTCCAGCGAACCGATCGAGGCGTTTCATGGCTCCGGCGAGACCGATTATTACTCGCGAAACATTTCAATTTTTCAAGGACCTGGGCCGCCACAACCACAAAGAGTGGATGGACGCGAACCGCGAGCGCTATCAGGCCGCCGTGGTACAGCCCTTCCGCCGCTTGCTGGAAGAAATGACGCCCACAGTGCTGGAACTGGATTCACGCTTTGACACGTCTGGGCGCACCGGGCCGAACTTTTCGCGAATCAACCGCGATATCCGCTTCGCGAAGGACAAGACGCTCTACAAAACGCAAATGTACTTGAAGTTTTCCGTTCCCGCGCCGGGTAAGCGCGAGACCGGCCAGCTCTACGTCGGAATTTCGAAAGATACAGTGACCGCAGGCTTTCGGATCTATTCCGGAGGGAAACGCAAAGAGTCCACGCTCGCACTGGTCGCGGAGCCACGCGTGATCGCTGATTCGCGTTGGGCCTTGAAACAGAAGAAGCGCCTCGGCCGCCGCTACGAAAGCTACTGGTACAAGACGGTGAAGGGCGAATGGACCATGCATAAAGGCTGGCCGGCTTCACCGGAAGATTGGAAGAAGATTCTCGCGTGGATCGTTCGCCGCAAATTCGTGCCCGCTGCCGCCAGCCGCGCCTCTTTTCCGCGCGATGCCACCAAAGTATTTCGCGATCTTTATCCGCTCCTGCGCTTCACTTCGTTGCCGGAGTGAAAGCTAGCTCGCGGCCCAGAGGCGCAGGGCGAGCAGGTGCCACGACAAGAGAAAACCGGTGAGCACGCAGCAAGCGGAAGAAACGAGCAGGGAATGAATTCGCACGGCGCGGTGGATTTCTTCCTTGGGAACGCGCAAGACAAGCACGAGGCTAACGATCGACAACAGCGGAAAGAAAAATGTCCCGAGAAAGATTCCTACGGTCCAAAGATTGAAGCTGCCGATTTGCGAGCCGTCCAGTCGCGTGAAGCACAGCGGTATGACGAGAAAGGCCAGCGTTGCGAACAGGGGGACTGAGCGAACCCGCAGGTGGCGCACTTCCTTCATGGCCCCAATGAGCTTCCGGAAAAGCCAGATCAGCGCGAAGGGTAGAGTTGTCAGCATCAGAAATAAACAGAGCGTGAGGATGGCGATTCGAAGGAACGGCATCACGAGATAACCCCGCTCGCTGTAAGGAATTCCGTCCAGCCCGCTGCCGGCCACCGCCATTTTGCCAGAGTCAGTCGAAAAAAAGATTGTCGTAGCTTCGGGCTCCTTCTCTCCGCGAAATAGATTCGCGCCGACGCTGAGGAGCGGCTCGGGCTGGCCAAACAATCCGGAGCGCGTCAATTTGCCGTTGATGACACGGATGCGCGTGCCGCCGGCCAGGTCGTCCAGAAACGCCAGCAGCTGGCTTCGTGGCGCGCGCGAAGCGTAATATCCAGCATATTTCTGCAGCTCCCTCGGAGCAAGATTGATTGCTGGCTGCTGCGGCTTGGGAAAATCTTTCGAAAGGAAATCGATCGCCAGGCGATTCAGCCCCTCAACCGCGCGGCCCGAATTCGTGCTGTTCAGTAGCACGACGTAGCCCCAATTGTGCTCCGGCATGTAGCGATAAGAGGAGACGAATCCGTCGATCCCGCCATCGTGGCCATGCGTGACGACTCCTCCTTGAACGCTCGAGTAATTCGCCAGGCCGTAACCGAGCCGAAGCCCGTTTTTCGCTGCCAGAGTCGTTTCGGGCACTTCCATCCTCAAGATCGATTCCGTCTTCACCAACTGCGTTTCCTCAGCTTTCCCGCGCCGCAAAAGGAATTGCACCAGCTTCGCCAATTCGCCCGGCGAAGCTTTTAGATCACCGGCAGGCCGCAGGTAGATGAATGGATATCCGACAGCTCTTGGCGGGTTGTTTTCATAACCGGTCGCCAGCAGTAGTTTATTTGCGTCGGTGAACGGAAAATCAGCTTTCTCCATGCCCAGGGGGCGCAGAAATGTTTCGCGGATGTATAAATCGAAGGGCTGTCCCGACACTTTTTCGATTAAGTAGCCTGCGATGGCGTTTCCTGGATTCGAATACGACATGCGCGTGCCGGGAGGCCAGCGCGTGACCTGCGGTTTCTGGAATCGCTTGAACACATCCAGCAACGGAAAGTCATATCGATCCTTTCGGTTGTAGACTTCGCCGGGTTCCATGTCGTCGAAGCCGGCGGTGTGTTCCAGCAGGTTTACAATGCGAACCGGCTGGGTGGCTTCCCACCTGTTCTTCACGGGAATTTCCGGCGCGACGTCCTGCAGCCGGGCATACAAATTGATTTTTCCTTCTTCCTGCAATTTCAGCAGTGCCAGCGCGACAAACGTTTTGCTGATCGAACCGACGCGAAATTCCGTGTCGCAGCTCATTTCTCGGCCGGTGGCGAGATCCGCCTTGCCGATTCCGCCACACCAGAGAAGTTGCCCGTTCGCCACCAGCGCCACCCCCGCTCCGGGTACGTGCTCCTTATCGAGGACGTCCTTCATTGCCTTTTGCAATTCCTCAACGGTCTTCGGATGCGGAAGATCTTCTTTCTTTTGCTGTGCCTCGCTCCCGGAGGGCGCCAAGGCCAACGCGGCAGCGAGAAGTAGTGGAATAGCGGCAGACCGGCCAGCACGGCACATTTCGACGCTCCTGGAAATTAGCTTCTTTCGTGGGCCGCATTCTAACCGTGATTTTACGTGTTGCAATAAGAATCGCGGGCCGTACGCACCGCGGGCAGCGCTCCGAACCGATTGACGATGCCCGCGCTCTCGCATACGATGCCGCACGTCGCCAATCTTCGCTTCTTGCAGGTACTAGAAGGAGAACTGCCACCCATGAAGTGTTCGCATCGCTTTCTGAGTTTCGCCGCATCGCTTTTCTTTGGTGCAAGTTTCTGTTTCGCGCAGCAGCCTCCGCAGCCTGCGCCGGAGAAACCCGCGGAAAAGCCAAAGGACGAAAAGAAGCCGCCCGTTCCTGAAGAAAAAATTGTTCAGACCAAGCATTCGCTGAAAATTGGCGGGCAGGAGATCAAGTACACCGCGACGGCCGGAACCATTCTGCTGAAGCTCGAGGACGGAACGCCCAAAGCCAGCATCTTCTACATGGCTTATACGAAGGATGATGTCGGCGATGCAAGCCAGCGCCCAATTACATTCAGCTTCAATGGCGGCCCGGGTTCAGCATCCGTTTGGCTGCATCTTGGCCTGCTCGGTCCACGACGGGTACAGATGGGCGACGCCGGTGCGCTGCTTCCTCCGCCGTACAAACTTGTGGACAACGAGGTATCACTCCTCGACATCTCCGATCTCGTGTTCATCGATCCCGTTTCGACGGGCTACAGCCGCGCAGTCCCCGGCGAAGCGCCCAAGCAATTCCACGGCATCGAGGAAGATGTGCAGTCCGTGGCCGATTTCATCCGGCTCTACGCCACGCGCAATAAGCGCTGGTCGTCGCCGAAGTTTCTCGCCGGCGAAAGTTATGGCACGACGCGCGCCGCGGGGCTCTCCGGCTATCTCCAGGAGCGGTACGGCATGTATCTCAACGGCATCGTTCTGATTTCTGCGATCCTGAATTTTGAAACGGCGAAATTCGATGCCGGCAATGATTTGCCCTACATTCTTTACTTGCCGACCTACACGGCCATTGCGTGGTATCACAAGAAACTTCCCGCAGACTTGCAGGGCGATCTGCGGAAAGCCGTTGAGGAATCGCGCAAGTTCGCCGTCGGCGAATACGCGGATGCGCTGATGGCCGGCGATGCGCTTCCCGCATCGAGACGCGGTGAGATCATGCAAAAGCTGGCGCGGCTCACCGGGCTTTCGCCCGACTACATCGACCGCACCAACCTGCGCATCGAGATCCAGCGCTTTACGAAAGAGCTCTTGCGCAACGAGCGGCGCACCGTGGGCCGCATTGACGCGCGCTTCCTCGGCATCGATCGCGATGCCGCGGGCGACGAGCCGGAATTCGATCCCAGCATCGCAGCGATCATCGGCCCCTATTCCGGCATGTTGAACGACTACGTTCGCAACGATCTGAAATTCGACAGCGATTTGCCCTACGAAGTTCTCACGGCGCGTGTCCGGCCGTGGAATTACGCGCCGTATGAAAACCGCTATGTCAACGTGGCTGAGACTTTGCGCAAGGCCATGACGCAAAATCCGTTTCTTCACGTGTTTGTAGCCAAGGGCTACTACGATCTGGCCACGCCGTTTTTTGCCGCCGACTACACCTTCGATCATCTCGGCCTGGACCCCACGCTGCGCGGCCACCTCGCCGGCGCTTACTACGAAGCCGGCCACATGATGTATGTCCACCCGCCTTCGCTCGCCAAGCTCAAGTCGGACATCGCCCAATTCATCAAATCCAGCATGCCGGCGGGTCCCGCAAAATGAAGCGCATCTTCAACATTGCAGTCTGGATAGCCATCGCCATTCTCGGTGCTTGCGCACTGGGGGCCATTGCATTACATCGCGGCGAACCGTTGAATGCCATCTGGTTTGTGATCGCCGCGGTCTGCAGCTATTTCGTCGCGTTCCGCTTCTATTCCGCCTTCGTCGCCGCAAAGGTTCTCGCGCTCGATGACACGCGAGCCACGCCCTGCGAACGTCACGACGACGGCCGCGACTTCGTCCCCACCAACAAGTGGGTCCTCTTCGGCCACCATTTCGCCGCCATCGCGGGTCCCGGCCCGCTCGTTGGCCCCACGCTCGCCGCGCAGTTCGGTTACTTGCCGGGCACGCTCTGGCTGATTGCCGGCGCGGCGTTAGCGGGCTGCGTGCAGGATTTCGTCATTCTGTTCTGTTCGATCCGGCGCGACGGAAAGTCGCTCGGTCAGATGGCGCGCGAAGAGGTAAGCGAACGCGGCGGCCTCATCGCCCAACTGGCAGTTTTGGCGATCATGATTATTCTCCTCGCCGTCATCGCACTGGTTGTTGTCAACGCCTTGAAATCGTCGCCCTGGGGCACCTTCACTCTAGCAATGACCATTCCGATTGCGCTCCTCCTTGGCTTGTATCTTCGATTTGTTCGCCCCGGCCGCGTTTTGGAAGCATCCATCATGGGAGTGGCGCTGGTTCTTTTCGCTGTCGTCGCGGGGCAGTGGGTGGCCGATTCTCCTTCCTGGTCCCACGTATTCACACTCAGCGGCGGCGCGCTAGCCTTCGCTATAATCATTTACGGCTTCGCAGCCTCCGCCCTTCCCGTTTGGCTCCTGCTTGCGCCGCGCGACTATCTGAGCGCCTTCATCAAAGCCGGCGCCATCTTTTCGCTGGCCGCGGGTATTTTGCTTGTCCGGCCGCAAGTTTTGATGCCGCCGCTCACACGATTCACCGATGGTACAGGTCCGGTCTTTGCTGGCAAAATCTTTCCGTTTTGCTTCATCATCATTGCATGTGGCGCGATCAGTGGCTTTCATTCGCTGATCTCTTCTGGGACCACACCGAAGATGATCCTCCACGAAGGCCAGGCCCGGTTGATCGGCTACGGTGCCATGCTGCTCGAGTCGTTCGTCGGCGTGATGGCCATGGTTGCGGCCTGCGCGATGACGCCCGGCGTCTATTTCGCGATCAACAGCCCCGCGGCCATCGTCGGCGCAACACCCGAAGCCGCTGCTTCGACAATTTCCGGCTGGGGCTTTCCGCTCCAGGCGCAAACGATGGCCGACACTGCTCGCGCGGTGGGCGAGCAGACGCTATGGAATCGCGCGGGTGGCGCGCCTTCGCTGGCCGTTGGCATGGCGCAGATTTTTTCGAGCACAATTGGTGGCCCACGCCTCCTCGGCATCTGGTATCACTTCGCTATCATGTTCGAAGCGCTTTTTATTCTTACGGTGCTTGATGCGGGTACGCGCGTCGGGCGCTTCATGATCCAGGAGCTTGCTGGAAAAGTCTGGAAGCCCTTAGGGCGCACCGGTTGGATGCCGGGAATCTTGTTATCGAGCGGCCTGATTGTCGCTGCTTGGGGATATTTTCTCTATCAGGGCATTCTCGACCCGCTCGGCGGGATCGAATTGCTCTGGCCCATCTTTGGAATCTCAAACCAATTGCTAGCCGCGGTCGCTTTGGTTGTTGCGACCACCATTCTTCTCAAAATGGGCCGGGTGAAATGGATTTGGGTGACGCTCGTGCCGACGGCGTGGCTCGTTGCAGCGACGATGACGGCGAGTTTCCAAAAAGTCTTCAGTTCGAATCCCGCGATTGGCCTCTTGACGAATGCCTCGGCCCTTTCCTCGAAAATGGCCGCAGGATTAATCCCAGCGGCGAAAATTGCCGAGACGCAGCGCCTGATCTTCAACCGGAGATTTGATGCTGCCGTAACGGCCGTACTGGCGCTCATGATTCTCGTTTTGATCGTGGAAGCACTTGTCCAGTGGTACCTAATTCTCAGCCGCCGCAAAGAATCCGTGCTTCATGAATCGCCGTACGTTGCAACGAAGTGGGCCGCGGACTTCACCGGCGCTGCACACGGTGACGACTGATGCCGGGCATTCCAAAATCCATCTCGCGCCCGCTCCGCCGCTTCTGGCGCGGCCTCCGCGAATGGTGCGGCGATGCCGCCTACGAGAGGTATCTCCGTTCGCCACGCACGCAATCCAGCTCTCGCCCCGCTCTTTCGCCGGAGGAATTTTACGTCGAGCAGCTCAACCGCCGCTATTCCCGCCCCAACCGCTGCTGCTGAAACTCTTTTCTTGCCGCTGCCATCTTCTCGCCATACAATCCGATTCGACTTGAACCCGGCTTTCTCACACCAACGGAGGCAGTGAGCATGGCGATCAATCAAGACAAGCTCCATGAATTTCTCGGCAAGGCCATTGTTGATTTCGGGGCTGTGTTCAGCGCTGCCTTAATCCGCATTGGCGACAAACTAGGCTTATATAAAGCTCTGGCTTCCAGCGGGCCGCAGACCCCCGCGGAACTCGCCCGCAAAACGAATACCACCGAGCGCTACGTCCGGGAATGGCTCTCGAATCAAGCCGCTGGCGGCTACGTGAACTATGACGCGGTGACCGGCAAGTTTCATATGAGCGAGGAACAGACCTTCGCGATGGCCGATGAAAGCAGTCCCGTCTTCCTGCCCGGGGCTTTTCAGTGCGCGCTGGCTGCCACCAAAGCCGAGGAGCAATTGACGGAGAGATTCAAGACCGGAGAAGGTCTGGGGTGGCACGAACATCATCATGAACTTTTTGTCGGCACCGAACGCTTCTTCCGTCCGGGTTACGCCGCCAACCTGATCGCCAGCTGGATTCCTGCTCTGAGCGGTGTTGACGCGAAACTGAAGAGCGGAGCACGCGTCGCCGACGTCGGCTGCGGCCTCGGCGCTTCCACGATTCTCATGGCCAAATCCTATCCAAAGTCCGAATTCATCGGTTTCGACTATCACGGCAAATCCATCGAGA
Source organism: Candidatus Acidiferrum sp. (assembly GCA_049644365.1). GTDB lineage: Bacteria > Acidobacteriota > Terriglobia > Acidiferrales > UBA7541 > Acidiferrum. Next base: position 24,232 of record JBARRT010000188.1, read on the forward strand.
CGGCGAAAGAGCGCGCGAAAGATGCCGGCGTTGGCGATCGCATCCGTTTTGAGGTTGCCAAAGCGAAGGAATATCCCGGCAAGGACTATGATTTCGTCACCTTCTTTGATTGCCTTCACGATATGGGAGATCCTGCCGGCGCTTCGGCGCACGTCCGCAGTACCCTGAAAAAAGACGGCACGTGGATGATCGTCGAGCCCTTTGCTGGAGATAAGTTGGAAGAGAACTTGCATCCCATCGGCCGCGCCTTCTACGGTGCCTCAGCGCTTATTTGCACGCCGGCTTCGCTATCCCAGGAAGTCGGCTTGGCGCTCGGCGCACAAGCAGGGGAGAAGCGCCTCCGCGAAGTCGTCACCGCAGGCGGTTTTTCCCAATTTCGCCGCGCCACGCAAACGCCGTTCAATTTGATCTTCGAAGCGCGGCCCTGAAGCTTTAAGGGTTTGGCGGAGACGCCGGAACTCACCCTCGTCTTCGCTGCCCCCTGGACGATGAATGCGAACCTTGAATCCGCCAATCTTCGGGAGTAGACTCGCGCTAATCCCGGCTGGGCCCTGTCAGACATCACTATTTCGGAGGAAAAAATGCTACGTACGTCTCGCGTGCTTCTCTTTCCTCTCCTAGCGCTTTCCGCCAGCATTATCTATTTCACGTCCTACGCGCAGGAGAAAGTTTCCAAACCCGACTTCGACATGACCGCCAGCTACATCGAAGCCTGCAGTTGCGACATGTTCTGTCCCTGCTACTTCAACACCCGCTCGACGAATCATATGAGCATGGGTGAGCATCATATGGATGAACATTTTTGCCGCGCCAACCTCGTTCTCAAAGTGGACAAGGGCTATTACAAGGACACCAAGCTGGATGGCGCCAAGGTCTGGCTTGCGGCCGACCTAGGCAGCGACTGGAGCACTGGTAAAGATTCCTGGCTGGTGATGAACTTCGATCCCAGCGTCAGCAAGGAGCAGCAGGCCGCATTCGGTGACATACTCCCCCAGCTCTATTCGGCGATTCCCTGGCAGAAAAAGGCCGTGGATACTGCGGCGTTTTCCTGGAACGTGGACACCAAGACCGGTGTGGCGCACGCCAAGATGAACAGCGGCAAAGGCGAAGTAATCCTTGAGCGCGTGAAGGGCGATAATTCCAGTCACGAAGTTGTCATGCACAACTTGAAATACTGGAGTGCGCAGTCCAACGACGGCTTCCGCATGTGGAAAAACAAGCATGAAGCCTTCGAAGGAGACGGCCACAAGTTCTCCTATGATGGAACGAATGGCTTCCTGATTACCATTCACTTTTCAGGGAATGCCAAGGCCGCTTCGGCGGATTAATCCTTAGCTTGGGCTAGAACCAGTCAACCGCGCCTCGCCGCTCTTGGTGGCGCGGTTCACTGGCTACAACTCTTCGTCGTCCTCGCCGTGGTGTTTCAGCACGGTCGTCTTGTGCGTAATGTGAATGCCGTGATTGCGAATCCCAGCTAGAATGGCCCGGCGCGTTTCCCCGGGCAGCATCTCCGGCGCGAACACACCCGCGAGCTCCCGCGGGAAAAATTTGATGAAGAGTGTCGCCACATGAGCCGTGGCGTAGGCTACCGGCGTCGTGAATAGTCCTTTCCGCCGAATTTGATAAAGCGTGGGAAACAAGCAGTCGCTGCGGATCAGCAGGTACACATCCTCCTTCTTGCCGTGCTTCTTCCCGCGAACGAGCACTGCTACCGCAAAACGCGCGTTTTGCAGGACTCCCTGACGAATCAGTTTCGCGATCATCCGCGGTGAGGATGTCTGAGGAAATCGCAGTTTTGCCATCCCGCGCGATTTCGATAGTTTCCCCTGCTTGTGCCAGCGCCGCAGCCGGTCAATTTCATTCCCGCCGATTTTCACATCGAGTTCGCGCATCGGGATGAAGCGCGGCAGCGTGGCCACTTCATCCTGTGCCGCGAGCACCACGCTTACCGTCCCAATCGGCTCGGGAAAGCGAAACTTTTCGACTTCCGAAAACCGCTTTCCGAGCTGAAATTTTCCGTTTCGGTAGACTTGCGGATGCGAAATCGCTTCGTCAAACGAAACTTCCGGCGACCATTGCGAAATCGGATCATCGCTTTCCGTGCTTTCATACAAGCGGATGTGCACGGCCTGGACCTCGTCAAGCATCTCGGCCGCGCGCTTCACCAGCAGATTGGTCAGCCCCGGCGCTGCTCCGGCATTGATCAGCGCCGCGCGGCTCTTTCCTTCGAATCTCTTTGCGTAACGAAATTGCTCCGCTCGGAACGGATGCCGCGTCAGGTGGGAACTCAGATCCATGTAATGCGCCCGCAACCTCAGTGCCGCGCGCAACACGATCTCGTTAAAAAGCGATGCCGAGGCGTTGACGATGAGGTGGCAGCCCTTGGCGGCCTTTACGATTCCGCGCAAATTCCGCGCGTTCACTTCCGTGACGGCGATGGTGCTTTTCTTGCCCAGGAAGCGCCGCGCGCGTTCCGGGTCGCGGTCGCCGCACCAGACCGTATGTCCTTGCCGCTCCAGCAATTGTGCGAGAAGGGAACCGGTCGCTCCGGCCCCCAAAACGAAGATCCGCATGGCGTGGCAAAAACTCTATCACAGACCCATGGTTTGAATGGGTAGTAGAAGTGTGGGTTAAGAATACCCGGGAAGCTACACCTTTGTCGCCGGCCGTGGTGCAGGTGCGCCACGTAAGAGGCCTTCGGTGCTCAAGTCCTCATCCAAATCCGGCCAATGAATGCCGTACCCTCCGCCGGAAATCTTCCAATTGCCAAGCTGTTCCTTCGAAGCATGCAGCAGCCGGGGATACCACGCCAGAGGCACGCTTATGGTTCGTCCGTCCATCAGCGAGACGCAGAGGGAGTCGGCAGTGAAATTCACGCTCGAAACTCGTTCGTCAGCCTTCAACGCCAAAATGCCCATTCCATGCCTCTATCAATCCGGCCCGATTGGCCTCAATTATGGATTCTACTCTATGAAGCTCGACCGCACTAAACCCAAAGTTGACAGCCAGTGCGACCGGCTCCAGCCAGAACTTCGCCGATAAGTCGTCCCTATCCACATGGATATGGCGTGGCTCGTTAGGCTCATGACTGTAGAAGTAGAACCGGTACGGGCCAGTCCTCAGAACAGTTGGCACGCGCCGATTCTACCGAATTGCGATTCGTTTCGTACAGGCATACACTAGGGCCGTAACTCCGACCCCTGCGGCCTACGAGAGAGACATCCCACGGCGACAGGGGCGACGTCCCACGAAGTCTCTGGGACTGAGGGTTTGGGTGGAAACGCCTAAGCCTCCCGCTTGGAAAGGAGCCATCGACGAAAATCTGCACTTTTTCGTCTACGCCCGATTCCAAGCCATGGATCGGGCGGTTTTGTTTTCGAGGCTTCTTGCGCCCCAGACCGGAGGAGCTGCATCAAAGTACTGCGGCAAGCCATGACTCTTCACGACAAATTCGGCCGGCAGATCACCGACCTGCGCATCTCCATCACGGACCGCTGTAATTTCCGCTGCGTCTACTGCCGCTCCGCCGACCCGGAAAACTATCGCGACCACGACGAAATCCTCTCCTGGCCAGAGCTCGACCGCCTCGCTCGCGTCTTCCTGCACCTCGGCATTCGCAAAATCCGCATCACCGGCGGTGAGCCGCTGGTCCGCGACGGCGTCGAAGACTACATCGCACGCCTTCATGCTCTCGGCGTCGAAGACCTCTCCATGACCACCAACGGCCATCTGCTCGCCGAGCGCTGCGACCGACTCATCGCCGCCGGTCTCCGCCGCATCAACATCAGCCTCGATTCCCTCGATTCCGCCAGATTCGAAAGCATCACGCGTACCAAATCGTTCACCAAGGTCATGGACGGCATCGAAGCCGCCCAAAAATCGCGCCTCGCGCCCGCCAAGGTGAACGCTGTCCTCGTTCGCGGCCTCAATGACGATGAAGTCGAATCCTTCGCGCAATTTGCCCGCGACCGCGGCGTCATCATGCGTTTCATCGAATTCATGCCCCTCGATGCCGACCGCCACTGGACCCGGGATCTCGTCGTCCCCGCCGCCGAAATTCACGCGCGCATCCACGCGCGCTGGCCTCTCGTGCAAATTCCCCACGAGCGTAGCGAAACCGCGCGCAAATATCGTTTCGCGGACGGCGCCCCTGGCGAAATCGGCCTCATCGCGCCAGTCACGCAACCGTTCTGCGGCCACTGCTCGCGCATCCGCCTGACCGCCGACGGCAAACTTCGCACCTGTCTTTTCAGCAAGGACGACCACGACTTGCGCTCCATGCTGCGCGAAGGCGCCTCCGACGAGGATTTAATCACCTACATCACCTCCATCGTCATGGAAAAAGAGGAAGGCCATCGCATCAACGAGCCCGGTTTTGTCCCCCCGTCGCGCACGATGGTTTTTATCGGAGGCTAAGGAAAGTTTCACCGAAGCGCGAAAAAATTGAATCTTGCATCGACCCCACGGTGAGTTTGCGTTAGCATCAAAGTAGAACAGACTTTTAGTCTGTTCTCTCTTGGGCGAGCATCGATTCCACCGAAACGGAACCTCATGGCAGACGAAGACGACGACCAGCACCAGGATGATGCTCCCGAACCGGAGCAGCGCCTCTTCACTCTTAAGGAAGCGGAACGTGCACGCCAGGAACTCGAGCCCTTCCTGGTCGAAGCCATGAACTGCCGTAAAAAACTTAGCGGCCTGGAGAACGAGTTATCCGCCGTCGCCGCGCGCATCATGATGATGGGCGGCGTGATCGTGCCGTACGATAAGCTGGCCGCCGTTCGCATGGAGCATACGCAGCTCGCGGAAACGCTGAAGACCTCGCTCGACCGCATCTTGGAAACCGGCTGCGTCATCAAGGATCTAGAGGTCGGCCTGCTCGATTTTCCGTCGGTCATCGGCAATGAAGAAGTTTATCTTTGCTGGAAACTCGGCGAGGACCGCATTCGTTTCTACCATCGCCAGGACGAAGGTTTCGCCGGCCGCAAGCCGCTCGACCCGCGCGACCTCGCCCCGGGCGACACCGTCCAATAGCTTCGCAATCTCAAACGTGAGTGACTTTGACCGACCATCCTGAAAACCGCCTGAAAGATTCCGCCAGCCCCTACCTGCGCTCCGCTTCACACCAGCCGATCGACTGGCACGAATGGAGCGACGCCGCTTTCGCTCGCGCCAAGGCCGAAGACAAACCCATCCTCCTCGACATCGGCGCTGTGTGGTGCCACTGGTGCCACGTCATCGACCGCGAAAGCTACGAAAATCCCGAAATCGCGAAAATCATCAACGACAATTTCGTGGCCATCAAAGTCGACCGCGACGAGCGCCCCGATGTCGATTCCCGCTACCAGTCCGCCATCAGCGCGATTTCCAAACAAGGCGGCTGGCCGCTCACCGGATTCCTTCTCTCGGACGGCAAACCGTTTTTCGGCGGCACCTACTTCCCGCCCGAAGACCAGATGAACCGCCCCGGCTTCCGCCGCGTGTTGCTCGCCGTCGCCGATTCCTTCCGCAATAAGCGCGCCGAGCTGGAACGCGCCGCCGAATCGCTCTCCGAAGCCGTCGCACACGCGGAAGTCTTCACCGGCGCCCGCGCCGAATTCGATCCTGGCGTCGTCGCTGCCCAAATTGATTCCATCACGCAACTTTTCGACATAAAAAACGGCGGCTTCGGTCGCGCGCCGAAATTTCCCCACGCCTCCGCCATCGACCTAATCCTCGAGCGCTTCCAGCAAACGAAGGAAAAACATCTCCTCGCCATGGCCGAAACCACCCTCGAAAAAATGGCCCGCGGCGGCGTCTACGATCAGCTCGCCGGCGGTTTTCACCGCTATTCCGTCGATGAACGCTGGCTCGTCCCCCATTTCGAAAAAATGTCCTACGACAATTCCGAACTCCTCAAAAATTATCTCCACGCCTGGCAAGCAACACAGAATCCCTTCTTGCGCGAAACCGCCGAAGGCATCATCGGCTGGGTGAACGACGTCCTATCCGACCAGGAAAACGGCGGCTTCTACGCCAGCCAGGACGCCGACTATTCCCTCGACGATGACGGCGACTATTTTACGTGGAGCCTCGAAGAGCTCCGCGCGGCACTCCTTCCCGAAGAAGCCCGCATCATGGAGCTGTACTACGACGTCGAAGCCCATGGCGAGATGCACCACAATCCATCAAAAAATGTTCTTTGGATCGCGCGCGATGCCGCTGACATTGCGGAAGATCTTAGCCTCGATAACGCTGCCGGGCGTCTTAGCATCGCCAAGGCAAGAGGAAAAATGCTCGCAGCCCGCAAGCCGCGCCCGACTCCCTTCATTGACAAAACGATGTACGTCGCGTGGAATGCGATGTTTGTTTCGGCCTATCTCGACGCGGCGCGCGTCTTGGGTGGGTCGCTCGGCGCGAATTGCCGCGCCTTCGCGCTGAAAACGCTGGATCGCATGTTGAAGGAAGTCTGGAGCGAATCCCGCGGTTTTGGCCATCGCATCGGCGGCCCCGCTCTCGAGGGCTCGCTCGACGATCAAGTCTTCAGCGTCCTCGCTCTGCTCGACGCTTACGAAACGACACTCGATCCGCGCTACTTTTCGGCCGCGCAAAAAACGATGGACCTCGCCATCGCCCGTTACGGCGACGCGGAAGGCGGCGGCTTTTTCGATCGCCCTTTCGACGCCGCACCCTTGGGCGGCCTCGACGTTCGCCGGAAACCCTTCCAGGATTCACCCACACCCAGCGCCAATTCCGTCGCCGCCATCGCGCTGATTCGAATGCACGCCTTCACCGGCGACAATCGCTATTACGATTTTGCGAAAAAAACACTCGAAGCCTTCGCCGGCATCGCCCCGCAGTACGGTCTCTTCGCAGCCACTTACGGCCTTGCTGCCACGCTCTTCGCCCATCATCCGCTGCAAGTCGTCATCACCGGCAATTCGAACGATCCCGCCTCCCAAGCCCTCGAAGCCGCCGCCCACCGCGTTTTCCGCTTCGCCAAATCTGTCATTCGAATTACCCCCGGCGCCTCGCTCACAAATCTCGCCGGCGCTCTCAAAGAAACTCTCCCCCATCTCCCTGCCGGCAAGCCCCTCGCTGTAGTCTGCTCCGGCCAGACCTGTCTCCCGCCAACCAGCGATCCCGCGCAGCTCATCGCTCTCCTAGAAAACGGCATCGCAGGCGCTGCCACCTCTTAGCCCATTGGCAGCTCGAATCCCCATAAAAAACGGGCGCGATGCTCGCGCACCGCGCCCAGAAGACAGCCTTCAAGTCTCTATCAGAACGTTCGCGACCCGCACTTCTCCACGAGTCACCAGTCACTCCTATTTCTTCGGCCTCGACTCCGGCGGTACCAATCCCGCCACGCGGTAATACACCACGAGCTGTCCGTAGTGCTCTCCCAAATGCTCGATGAAGCCATACGCTAGGTCCCCCACCTGCATCTTGTACTTGCTGCCCGGGTCCATCACCCATTCGCTCATCCCCTTGTCGCCCCTTGCCTTGATGGCCGCAGCGCCGTCCTCAAAGCATTTTTTCACGAATGCCACAATTTCCGCTTTCGACTTAAAGTTTTCTCGTTTTGGGTCTTCTTCAGCCGGCGGTTTTTGTCCATTGGCAAGATTCGTGAAGTAATAGGTTGTGCCCGCCGCATGCAGCAAACTTTCCGCAAAAGTTCGCTGCGCTGGCGTCGGCTTGAAGTCGTACTTGTCCTCGGGAAAATCCTCCGCCATCGCAACCAATTTCCGGCTGACGCCGTTCCATTGGCCCAGCACCAACTGCGACGGGCCCTTCTCCGGCTTCGCCGTCTCGTCTTTCTTTCCCATCTCCTGCGCCACGGCCGGTAACACGGCCAACCCAGCCCCCAGTACCACACCTGCCGCAATTTTCCATCTCATCATCGGCTTCCTCCTCTCTCTCGAAAAATAACAACACAAGGGCACGGTCAAGAATCACCGCGCCCTCGCGACATCATTAAGAATCAATCCTATTTTTTCGGCCGCGATTCCGGCGGCACCATTCCATTGTTCCGGTAATACACCACCAAGTTGCCGTAGTGCTCCCCGGAGTGCTCGTTCAACGCATAGGCCAGATCCGAGATTCGAATCAGCCGCGGTCCGCCATCATTGACGCTCTCGCTCATTCCTTTGTCGCCTTTGGCCTTGATGACATCCGCACCGTCTTTCACGCACTGCTTCACGAACGTCACCAGGTCTGCCTTGCTGTTGATTTTTAGGTCCGCCGGCTTGGGATCATCCGAATAGCGCGGCTTCTGTTTCTGCGCTGGATCCGTGAAGAAGTACATGGACGCCGAGACGTGTAGCAGCAGCGCTCGGAACGTCCGCGAATCCGGATTCGGCTTATAGTCGTACTTGTCTTCCGGCAGGTCTTCCGCAATCGCAATCAGCTTCCTGCCGATATCATTCCATTGCTCGAGCACCGCTTCCGAAGGTCCTGGCGCCGGTTTCGGCGGCTCTTTCTTCGCCGCCTCCTGCCCCAGCACCGGCAATGCGGCCAACCCCACTGCCAGAGCCACTCCCGCCACCCACTTCAGGTTCTTCATTTCTTCTCTCCTCAGTTGCCCCCGCCTCTCCCGCTGTACTGAATCGGGCAGGGCGCTCATTCCTTCAGACGGACCACCGCGCCAGTCGTTTCCAGGGACCGGATTTGCGTGTGGCTGGCGTTCCGTGGGGGACCATCTTACGCAGGAAACGGCCATGCGTCACACCAAATTCCATACGTTCGGACGTGCTAGACTTGATCTTTACAGCTTGGGGGGACTTCACTTTGAATTGGGCATTTTTGCTCTTGCGCATCGCCATCGGTTTGAGCATTTTGACGCTGCTCTTTCTCTCCCAGCGTTTCTGGTATCGCTCCCTTTGGCGCATGACGTCGAATTGGGGCCAGGTCTGGCTCCGCGTCGCTGCAAGAGTCGCTTACGTATCGATCCTGCTGATCGTTATCGCCACATTGATCGAAGCCATCAGTCTGGGCCGCGGGCGCATTATTCCTCGCGCCTCCATGATTGGGGTTCTCACGGGGCTTTGGTTTTTCAGCGCGCTCTTTTCGTATCTCGCGGTCAAGATAGTTCATGGGCTGGAACGCATCTGGAGATGGACGCGAAACGTGACCGCTTCGCAAGCAGCTGTCCCTCCGCAAACTCTGGCGCAAGCCTCGTCCATCCCCGCCGTTGCCGAAACCGTTGCTGACCCCGGCCGGCGCTACTTTTTCCGCGCCGCGACCGCTGCTGCCGGCGCCGCCCCATTTCTCGGCGCCATGTACGGTTTTGCCGCCGAGCGTCTGAACTACCAGGTTCGCCGCATCGAAATTCCCGTGCACAATTTGCCGTCTGCGCTCGATGGCATGAAAATCGTGCAGATCAGCGACGTTCACTTGAGCAGCTACATGTCCCGCACGCAGGTTCGCCGCGCCGTGGACATGGCCAACGATCTCGGCCCCGATCTTGCGGTCGTCACCGGCGACCTCATCACCGGCATGGGCGATTCGATTGCCGATTGCATCGAAGAAGTTCGCCGTTTGCACGCGCCGCTCGGCACCTGGGGCTGCAACGGCAACCACGAAATTTACGCGCGTGTGGAAGACGAAGCGGCTTATCTCTATTTACAGGCCGGCATGAAGCTCCTGCGCTACGAGAACGCGCAAATTACTTTCAAAGGCGCGCAGTTCAATCTCATCGGTGTGGACTACCAGCGCGAACGCACTTCCCGCGGCCAGCGCCAGCAAACTCTCGCCGGCGTCGAGCCGCTCGTCCGCCGCGACATGCCCAACATTCTTCTTTCGCACAATCCGAACAGCTTCAATCGCGCCGCGGAACTCGGCATCGAGCTTTCTCTCGCCGGCCACACCCACGGCGGCCAGATCCAGGTGGAAATTCTCGACCATCGCCTGAGCCCCGCGCGCTTCATCACCGATTACATTGCCGGCCTCTACCAGCGCCCGCTTTTCGCGGCAGCCGTCAACGAGCGTACTTCCGCGACCGGTGACAAGCCGCCGGTGACCATGCATTCTTCTTCCATGGCCCGCATCTACGTCAATCGCGGCCTGGGCACCGTCGGCGCTCCCGTCCGCCTCGGCGTCCCTCCGGAAATCTCTCTGCTCGTCCTTCGCCGCGCTTAGTCAGCCGCTCCCCCCTAGGCAAGTCTGAGGATCCCCTTCAAGTCGCGGAATAAATCCCTCCCGACTTTGGTATTCACAACGTGTCCAGATTCCATTTTTTGGAGCGAGTCCTTCCCAGCTTGGCGTTCGAAAGTGCAAGTCCCCTGTTCTCAGTCGAGGCCGAGTCACGTTCAGCCACTCCAGCTTGGAATTTGGGTTGCACCAACACGCCAGGAGTCCAGCGTGGCAGAAGTTCGTTCGCGAATGCGTGGGACGTGTTTCGCAGCGAAAATCTAGTTTTGGAAGGATTCTCAAATGTTGTCCACAAGTAAGTCCTGGAAGTCTCTTCCAGTTGTCGCCCTTTCGCTTTTCTTGCTCCCCCATGTAACCCAGGCGCAACACTACAAACAAACGAACCTGGTTTCGAATCTGGCTTCTATTTCCACCCCGAACCCTACCGACCCCAATCTGAAAAACCCTTGGGGATTGACTCGTTCCCCGGGCGGAAGTCCCTGGTGGGTCGCCAACAACAATTCCGGTACCTCCACCCTCTACAACGGCACGGGCGGTGCCGTTCTCATTAACGGCACTGGTAACGTCACCGTTCCGCCTCCGAATGGCTCGCCGGCGGGAACCCAGTCGACTCCCACAGGCGTCGTTTTCAATGGCAGCCCCACGGATTTTCTGGTTGCTCCCGGCAAATCCGCTCACTTCATCTTTGCCACGGAAGATGGAACGATCGCCGGCTGGAATGGCGGACAGAACGCCGTCATCGTCGTTGACAACTCCGATAACGGCTCCGCAAATGGCGCTGTCTACAAAGGCGCGACGTCCGGCGAAATCAACGGCAACAAATTTCTCTACGTCACGAATTTCCGTTCCGCGAGAGTTGAAGTCTATGACACAAATTTCAAGCGCATTCACCTCGGCGAAGATGCTTTCGATCCCGACGGCGATGGTGATCACGGCCGTGACGATCGCGGTGGGGAGCGCATCCCGCGCGGCTTCGCCCCTTTCAATATCCAGAACATCGGCGGCACTCTCTTCGTCACCTATGCGAAGCAGAACGCTGCCCGCCACGATGACGTCGCCGGCGACGGCAATGGCTTCGTTGAAATCTTCACGACCTCCGGCAGGCACATCGGGCACCTCCAGCATGGCACTTGGCTCAACTCGCCCTGGGGTGTCGTATGGACCACTCGCGATTTCGGCGAGTTCAGCAACGCTATTCTCGTCGGCAATTTCGGCAGCGGCCGCATCGCCGCCTTCAACGGCTTCACGTACAAGTTCTTGGGCTTCGTGAAGAATCCCGACGATTCCATCCTCACCATTGATGGACTCTGGTCCCTCACCTTCGGCAACGATGGCGACCCCGCTCCCCCTAAAAACGGGGCTGGACCAGCCAACACTCTGTTCTTCACTGCCGGCATTAACGGGGAACAGGACGGCCTCTTCGGCACTATCACTCCCGTCGACGGCCTCGACGGCGACGAGGAATAAACAGCGCGAATTTCCTCCGACAAAAAAAGCAGCATGCGCCGGGACGGCAGGCTATCAATGTTCGCTGCCGTCCCATTTTTCTTGCCGCACCGATCTCCACCATTGTTTTTCCAGCAGCCCTCGATGCTAGAATCACCTCACGCCAACTCCGCCGATGCCCATCCAAGAGAAAAATTACTGGGCGACCATTGTCGCTTCGCCAACGTTCGTCGCGCCGAAACTCCCGGATTCCGTAGACGTTGCCGTCATCGGAGGAGGCTATTGCGGCCTCTCCGCCGCGCGCACGCTGGCGAAGCGCGGCGTGAGCGTTGCTGTGCTCGAAGCCGAAACGTTTGGCTGGGGAGCCAGCTCGCGCAACGGTGGCATGGTCCTTACCGGGATGAAGCTTCCCGCGCCCACGCTCATCCGGCGCTATGGCATCGAAACCGTGCGCAAGATGTACACCGCTTCGCTCGACACCATCGATTGCGTCGAGCAAATCGTCCGCGAAGAAAAGATCGACTGCGATTTTTCGCGCTGCGGCCACCTCGAAGTGGCCTGCAAGCAGGCGCATTTCGATGGCTACGAAGAAACCGCCGCGCTCACCCGGCGCGAATTCCATCACGAGCTGCGCATCATCCCGAAGAGCGAGCTGCGCGCGGAAATCGGCTCGGACATTTATTTCGGCGGCATGGTGGACGAAACTAGTGCGGGGTTGAATCCCGCACGATACGTCGCGGGCCTCGCCGATGCCGCGCAGCGCGCGGGCGCGTACCTGTTCGATCACACGCGTGTCACTTCGGTTGAGCCGGAAACAAACAATGGCGCGCGCAAATTCCGCGTGGTCACTCCAAAAGGTACGCTCACGGCGCGTGAAGTGATTCTCGCCAGCGGCGCTTACACCACCGAAGCCACACCGGGGCTGCGCAAGAAAATCATTCCCATCGGCTCATACATCATCGCCACGGAAGTTCTCTCTGCCGATCTCGCCCGCGAACTCAGCCCTCGCAACCGCATGATCTACGACTCGAAACATTTCCTCTACTACTACCGCCTCACGCCGGATAACCGCATGCTGTTCGGCGGGCGCGCCGCGTTTTTTCCGGAAACCGAAAACACTGTGCGGCAAAGCGCGGAAATCTTGCGGCGGGGCATGGTTGACGTTTACCCGCAACTGCTCGGCACAAAGGTTGAATTCGTCTGGGGCGGCACTCTGGATTTCACTTTGGACGTGATGCCCCACGCGGGAAAAATCGACGGCATGTATTTCGCCGCCGGATTCGCGGGGCACGGCGTGGCCGCTGCCACTTGGTTCGGCGCGAAACTCGCCGGACTGATTTGCGGGGAGCCGAACGACATTCCCTTCGACGGCATCAAGTTTCCGGCCGCGCCCTTTGGTCTTCGCAGCGGCAATACGTGGGCGCTTCCTCTTGCGGGCGCGTGGTACAAAATTCTCGATTTCTTCACATAGCCTGCCGGCCGCTTGCCGTTTTTCCGGCTTGCAATTTGCGGAACACAAAATACATGACGGGACCGAGCAGCACGGGCACCGGCCCCCATTTCCGCGCGAACGGATCGCTCGCCACGAGTGCGACGACGCTCATCGCCAGCGGCGCGACGATGACGTAGAGCAGTCCGGCGCGGCCCCAGGGGACGCGGAAGGGGCGAGGCAGATCCGGCTGAGTCTTGCGCAGCCGCCAAGACGTCAGCACCGTCAAAATCGTTACGCCGATGCGCAGCCAGACGTAGACGGTCAGAAGCTGCACCATCGTTCTCTGCGCGAGCAGCGCATAGATGATGCAGGAGGCAGTGATGGCGATCCACGGTGTGCCGTAGCGCGGATGCCGCGCGGCGAGCGCCGGCGGCAGGTAGCCGTCCTCGGCCATTGTGGACGGCATGCGTGTGCTGGTCAGCACGGTGGCGTTCAGCAGCGAAAGATTGGTGATCATGGCCGCGATGGTCATCGCAAATCCCAGCCACGGCCCGCCGATCAAGTGCGCGGCTTCGGAAAAATATCCGGTGTGCCACTTCTGCCAGTTTCCCAGCGCCGCAAGCGAAAACATCGTCGGCAGAACATAGGATGCCATCGAAAGCGGCACGACGATCGCCAGGGCAATCGGATAATTCCGCTGAGGATTTTCCACTTCTTCGGCCACGCTCGAGACCTGTTCGTAGCCGGAGTACAACCACAGACCCAGCGCGAGTCCCACGCCGAAAACCTGAAACGGCGGCACGTGCGGAGGAATCAGCGGAGTAAACGGATTGTGGTGCCAATTCGTGGCAGCGATCGCGCAGAGCGCGACGATCGGCACGAGAATGGAAATTTCCAGAATGGTGGCGACCGCGCCGACCATCTGGATGCCGCGCACGTTGATGTACCCGATCACCGCAATCGCCGCGACGGCAATGGCGTAATGCATCCAGCCGGGAATGGTGAAGTAGAACGAAAGGTAATTTGTAAGGTAGTCCGTGAATAACACGGCGTACGCGGCAGCCAGCAAAAACGACGCGCTCCAGTTCCACCAGCCCGCCAGAAATCCCCAGAAATCGCCGAAGCCCGCACGCACCCAGCGGTAGAAGCCGCCCTCGACGGGAATCGCCGTGGTGAGTTCCGCAGCCACGAGCGAAACGGGAATACACCAGAAAAAAGGAAGGATCAATTGATAGAGCAGCGTGAGCCCCGGCCCGCTCGTGGTAACCATTTCTTCGAGACCGAACGGTCCGCCGGTGGCATACGCGTACATTACGAAGACGAACGGCAGCAGCGTGGCCTTGCGCAGGGCCGCGCGCGTGGAGTTGGATTTGCGGGGCGTGGAGGAAATGTTCGCTGGCCTCGGGTGAATCCAAACGGCGAATTTGTGCCGCAGAGGGTAGCGCATTCGGGCGCGCGAGGGGAAGAGACTCGAAACCCAGCAAAGAGGTTAAGAGTCGAAGGTTAAAAGTTGAAAAGGAGGGGGAAGAATCCCATGCAGAAGCTACCTGACCCGGTCGCGGTTGAAGTAGGGCGTAGAAGAGGCGCGGCGCGGAAGGGCGAGTTCCAAAATGGGAAGAGTTGGTATACACCCCGGTTGTTTTCGTATGAGTGGCAAATATGGGACTTACAGCCGCGAAGTCTGTATGAGTGGCAAATACGGGACTTAAAGTATTTGTGTTTTCAGTGAATTGCGAGCAACTCATATGAGTGGCAAACAAAGGACTTACAGTGATGGGAGATGCGGCACAGTGACGGAAGCGAGGTGGGCGCAGGGCGGCGGAAACGAGGGGAGTGGATCGACGGAAGTTTTGTTTGGCAAACACGGGAGAGAATAGCATGCCGAAATAGATTGGTTAAGGAATGAGCAGCGAACTGGAGAGAATAGGGATTGGACGGTCGCACTGGAAGATGAACGGTCTCGGCGGAGTACCGAGGTCTAGGATACTTTGAATATTCCGGTGCTCGCTGGCCACGTGGCAGCGAACCAGGGGCTACCGCTGGCGAGTGAGACGGAGATCGAAGAGGAAAGGAATGGGCTTGCCGAGGCGGAGTTTGTGGAAAAGGGGATGAACGGGATTGAGGAGAAAATTGGATTCGGAGGGGATGACGACGCTGGGGACTCGGAGGACCGGAGAGGCGGCGCGGGAGAGCCAGGCATCGCCGATAGCGCGAGTGGTTCGAGGCGTAGGATAGGCGCGCCAGTTCTTTGGAAGAGAGGATGGCGAGAGCCGTTCGATGAGGTGAGGCGGGATGGTGACGGGGATTGCGAGATAGTGGCGGAGTAGTTTTTCGGAATCGAGATGGACAAGAATTTCGAGGGCGGCGAGCGCTTGGGATTGCGCGGTGTAGATAACGGGTCTGCCGAGGGAATTCCAGCGGCCGCCGAAGCGACGAGCGCCATCCCCAGTGAAGGCGCTCTTGGCGAACCTGCGGTGGACGATTCGCCAGGCGACGATGTTCATGAAAAGAGGACCACGCTCACGGGAAGACGCCGTGCTCGAGCTGGCCGATGAGCGCTTCGACATCACGAGCACCAAGTTCGGTTGCGGAATAGGCCAGCGGAGTGGAACCAGCCAACGTGCGGCGCGGAGTGCGAAGCCAAGCGACGGCGTCGGCTACGCCGCCATCGAATAAGCCAACGGAAAGTTCGAAGATCCGGGAGATGCGCAGCAGGTGCTCGGATTCCTCGGGAGCCAGCCTGCCGGAAGCCTTGCGGCGGGCCAAGGTGCGCGGGGGAATGCCGACGAGGGCCGCGATTTCGCTGACGGAAATGCCGCTTTCCGAGGAAAGGAATTCAATGGCACGAAAGGGAAGGCCCCTGCGCAGTTCGCGAATGAGATGGGGCGTTGAGTTCATGGCAAGGCCAAGACTCGAGCCGGCGGCATTGGAGCGGACCGAGCGACCTGAAGCCGAAATTCCCTGTTTGCGCGCAAATCGCCTTTCCATGGAAATAGTCTAGGCGCATTCTGCCATTGTGTCAAATATTTTGTGCCAAATGGCATACCAAAAGGCAATGACGTACGAAACCCCGTTTGGGTACGACGGTTCGAGGGAGTGCACAGCCTTACTGGCTGTGCCACGAGAAGCAAGCAGAATGTGGGCGAGGCTAACGGTTAGGCGCCTGGGATGTGGATTCCGAGCGGAGGCGGGCTATAACGAGGCGGATTTCCTCGTAGGGGATTTCGGGTGAGAGGGCTTCTTTGAGGGGCTTGAGGCGGTCCATGCCGAGCTGGTGGCAGGCGGCGGCGATCTGGTTGTAGCGTTCGGGGGCCAGCCAACCGGGCTGGAACTGGGCTTCACCTCGCTCGATGAGATCGGCGACGAGGGAGACGACGGCGCGGAGGGTTCGCGCGCGGATTTGGGCGATTTCCTCGAAGGTGCGGCCTTCTTCGAGCAGGCGCAGGGTTTCTTTTGCGGGTGAGGAAACTTTCAGTTTGCCTTCGTTGGTGGCGCGTTCGCCTTGGCGGAAGCGGCGGAGGGCGTCCAGGATTTCCTTGCCGTACATTTCGACTTTCTTATCGCCGAAGCCGGACACGCGCCGCAACTCCTGCAAGTTCGAGGGCTCGACGAGGCACAAATCTTCCAGCGCGGAATCGTGCAAGACGACGAACGCGGAAACCCCTTTATCCTTCGCGGTGTTCCGCCGCCACTCCCGCAAATACTCATTCAACTCTCGATCCACCGAGGAGTTGGCGACAGGAATTGAGACCTGCTGCCGTCCGGAAGGTGCCGGCTTCGGCGGACGCGAATTCGTGCGGATTCGCCTCCTTTGGGCTACTTCTATTTCCAGCCAGTCTGGCGGGGCGGCGCAGGCGTCGCAATTGCCGCAAGTTTCCCATTTGGGAGTTTCGCCGAAGTGCATACAAATGTGGCGCTGGCGGCAACTGTCGGAGTTCACGAACTGTTCGACTTCGCGATAGCGCTGCCAGGCGCGCGCTTTCTCCGCGTAGTCTTCGATCTTTCCGTTGAAGTAGGCGTGGAGGCCGGAATCCTTTTTTTGCCAGAACAGGAGGCAATCGGCGGGAAGGCCGTCACGGCCGGCGCGGCCTGCTTCCTGGTAATACTGCTCGACGCTCTTCGGGAGAGCGAGATGAATGACGGCGCGCACGGCGGGTTTGTTGATGCCCAGGCCGAACGCCATGGTGCCCACCAGGATGCGCACTTCGTCGGCCATCCACTTTTCCTGGTTTTCGCGGCGGGCGAGGCTTTCCATCTGGCCGTGATAGCCGATGGCGGCGATGCCGTTTTCTTCGAGGAAATCGACCGTTTCTCCCACGCGAGCGATGGTGGGCGCATAGACGATGACGCTTCCATCCGCGACTTGCCGCACGGCGCGAAGGAGGAGCTCGTCCTGTGTGCGGGCGTTGGACTGGCGGACGATGTAGCGGAGGTTCGGGCGCCGAAAACTGGCGATGTGTTTGTACGGATCGCGCAGACGGAGCTGCTCGATGATGTCGCCGCGAACACGCTTCGTGGCGCTGGCGGTGAAGGCGGCAATGGGGCGGTCTGGAAAAATCTCGCGCAGGCGGCTGAGCTGGCGGTACTCCGGGCGGAATTCATGGCCCCACTCGGAAATGCAATGGGCTTCGTCGATGGCGAAAAAGGAGATGGGGAGGCTCTTCAGCCAGTCCACGGTGTTGCTAAGGGCGATGCGCTCCGGAGACAAATAGAGCAACTGGTATTTGCCGGTAGCGGCTTGCTGGAGGATGTGGGCGCGCTCGTCAGGAGGAGTGGCGGCATTCAGGCAGGCGGCGGAAATGCCCATTTGGAGGAGTTGCGCGACCTGGTCCTGCATCAGGGCGATGAGCGGGGAGATTACGACGGCGGTGCGGGCGTCGAGCACGGCGGGAAGCTGGTAGCAGAGCGATTTGCCGCCGCCGGTAGGCATGATGACGCAAGCGTCGCGGCCTGCGGCGAGGCAGCGGACGATGGCTTCCTGGCCGGGGCGGAAGGTTTCGTAGCCCCAGTAGCGGTGCAGGGCTTCGTAAAGGAGGGCGTGGTGGTTGGAGGCAGGGGATTCGTCGCGGATTTGAGAAGTGAGGCCAGGTGCGGCAGCCATGAAGAGCTCCGAGGCCCAGTAGAGGATGGGCGCTGAAAGTTTCGTTTTTGTTTCGCCATAGGTCAAGTACAATTTCTAGCATTCTGCGTGTTCGTTTCTTCGAATGAGTCGCAAGTTGCGGCACCCAACTCCGGGTGCCATAATTCCACCTCGTAGTGCGGATTCGTGATTCGAACGATGCATCAAGGATTGCGGAGCACGCGTCGGCGGGTCTGAGGGGGCTCTATGGCATTGCGCGATAGCTGGATTGAAAAGAGAGAAGCGGGATTTGCCGGTGCCCTTCCTGCGTCAGGACAAGCGAACGGCAACCGGAACGTCTCACAGATGCATCTGGCGCGGCAGGGCGTCGTTACGGAAGAGATGCAGTACGTCGCGAAGCGGGAAAAGCTCGAGCCGGAATTGATTCGCAGCGAAGTGGCGCGGGGGCGAATGATCATTCCCGCGAACGTGAATCATCGCAACCTGGAGCCGATGGCGATTGGCATCGCGAGTAAATGCAAAATCAACGCGAACATCGGAAATTCCGCGACGAGTTCGAACATTGATGAAGAGCTGAAGAAATTGCACCACGCGGTGCACTACGGCGCGGACACGGTGATGGATCTTTCGACGGGCGGGGACATTCCGACGATTCGAAAGGCGATCATCGAGGCGTCGCCGGTGCCGGTGGGGACCGTGCCGGTGTATGAAGCGATTTCGCGGGTGCGGCGGCCGGAAGATTTGACGATGGAGCTGATGCTGGAAGTGATCGAAGAGCAGGCCGAGCAGGGCGTGGATTACATGACGATTCACGCGGGCGTGCTGCGGGAGCACGTGCCGCTGGTGCGGAAGCGGATTACGGGCATTGTGAGCCGCGGCGGGTCGCTGATGGCGCACTGGATGGAGCACCACAAGAAGCAGAATTTCCTTTACGAGAACATCGAGGACGTCTGCAAGATTTTCAAGAAGCACGACGTTAGTTTTTCGTTTGGCGACGGCTTGCGGCCGGGGTGCATTGCGGACGCGAGCGATGAGGCGCAGTTCGCGGAATTGAAAGTGCTGGGCGAGCTGACCTCGAAAGCGTGGGAGCAGGACGTGCAGGTGATGATCGAAGGGCCGGGGCACGTGCCGCTGGACAAGATCAAGGAGCAGGTGGACAAGGAAGTGGAATGGTGCCACGAGGCACCGTTCTACACGCTGGGGCCGCTGGTGACGGACATTGCGCCAGGGTACGACCACATCACGAGCGCGATTGGGGCGGCGATGATCGGGTGGCACGGGGCGTCGATGCTGTGCTACGTCACGCCGAAGGAGCATTTGGGGCTGCCGAATCCGGAAGACGTGAAGCAGGGCGTGATCGCGTACAAAATTGCGGCGCACGCGGCGGACGTGGCACGGCACCGGCCGGGCGCGCGAGACCGCGATGATGCGTTGAGCTATGCGCGATTCCTGTTTGATTGGAATAAGCAGTTCGAGCTATCGCTCGATCCGGAGACGGCGCGGAAGATGCACGATGAGAATTTGCCGGATGATTTTTACAAAGAGGCGAAGTTCTGCTCGATGTGCGGGCCGAAGTTCTGTTCGATGAACATCACGCAGATGGCGGACGCCGAGGGCGGACACGACCAGTCCGAACGAAAGCAGAAGTTCGTCGAACTGCTGGCAAAGGTGCAAGGGGCCTAGCTCGCTGGTCCCGCTAATTTGTAGAGCTCTAATTTGGAGAGCTAAGGAAACAATCCTGTGAATTCGAACGTATCTCTCGATAGAAGCGACCGGAGAGGTTTGTCCGGAAACGCGTTCAAAGAGAAAGGGGTGAGAACGTGACATTTATGATTTTTTCGGCGCTCCTGTATTTCCTGCCCACGATCATTGCCCGGCACAAGAGCGATTTCGCAGGCATTTTCATCGTGAATTTGCTGTTTGGCTGGACGGTCATCGGCTGGTTTGTCGCGTTGATCTGGGCATGCGCCGCCGAAAAGTACGTGCCAGTCCGGTATGTCCCCGTAAGTTCCGGCCGGTTTTGCTGCCAGTGCGGTTCGCTTGCTCCGGTCGGTGCGCACTATTGCGTTGCGTGCGGCCGAACCGTCTAGATAACGAATGTCCAGGACACGCGAGTGACGGAGCCAAAACCCGACCAAGCCCTCCGAGAGGAATTTGACCGCTGGGCGGAGGCGGGGCGTGGCGCGGAGATGGAGCAGGACCACCTGCCCATCACGGTGCCGGTGCTGGAGAAGATGCGGCTGGCGCCCACGGACAACGTGCTGGACGTGGGTTGCGGCGCGGGGTGGCTCTCGCGGCGGCTGGCGAAATTGGTGCCCGAGGGCCGCGTGGTGGGAATGGATATTTCCGACGAAATGATCCGCCATGCGCGGCGCGCCAGCGCGGACTTCGGCAATTTGCTGTTCGTGACAGGGGAAATTAAGGAAATTCCCTGGCAGCCGCATTTTTTCGACCACACCATTTCCGTGGAGTCGTCGTACTACTGGCCGGATCCGGCCGCCGGCATCAAGGATATTTTTCGCGTGTTGCGCGACGGCGGATCGGCTTGGATTTTGATCAACTATTACCGCGACAATCCGCATTGCCACCAGTGGGGTGAGTTGCTCGCCGTGCCGACGCATCTACTTTCCGGCGACGAGTGGGCGGAGTTGTTTCGAAACGCGGGATTCACAAATGTGGTGCACGAACGAATCGTGGATCCATCGCCAACGCCAACAACCTATACGGGCCGGTGGTTTCGCGACGCGGAGCAGCTCCGCGCGTTCAAAGCGGAAGGCGCGCTGCTGATACACGGTGCGAAAGGATGAAGCAAGTGGCCGCGTCCGGCCCTCGCTGAGAGGAATGCCGCCGCGAGATGAGGTTCCCCCATGTCATTTTTGAGTGATGGAGTCGCCGTGGTGACAGGAGCGGGCTCCGGCATCGGGCGGGCGCTGGCACAGCAACTCGCGGCGGCGGGTTCGGCATTGGCGATTGCCGATATTGACGAAGCGGGGCTGGCGGAAACCACACAATTGCTCGGTAAGAAAGCCGCGCTGGTGACTGCGACAATTTTGGATGTTGCCGATGAGGCTGGCGTGAGCGCGTTTGCGGAAGACGTCGGCCGCAGACATGGACGCGTAACACTGCTTATCAACAATGCGGGAGTTGCGATGGAGGGTACGTTCGAGGAGATCTCGCTGGATGATTTTCGCTGGCTGATGAATATCAATTTTTGGGGCGTGGTGTACGGCGTGAAGTCTTTCCTGCCGATGCTGAAGCGGGAGCGGCGAGCGCACATCGTCAACATTTCCAGCGTTTTTGGGTTGATCGCGCCGCCGGGCCAACCAGCGTATTCCGCGAGCAAATTTGCGGTGCGGGGATTTACGGAATGCCTGCGGCATGAGCTTGCGGGCACGCCCGTGCATGTTTCTTGCGTGCACCCGGGAGGAATCCGGACGGCGATTGCCCGCCGGGCGCGCGTGGGGGCTGGCGTAAAGCGAACGGGACTCGGGGAGAAAGCGGCGCGGTTTGAAAAGCTGTTCCGAACTTCTCCGGAAGTGGCTGCAGCGCGGATTCTGCACGGCGTCGAGCGCCGCGAGCCGCGCATCCTAATCGGCTCGGACGCTTACAAGATCGACATCCTGCAGCGCTTGCGGCCGGTTTCGTACTGGAAGGCGCTGGCGCGCATGGCGAAAGACTGAGTCGTTGTGTTCCATCTCGCAGAGCTCTAATTGAAACTATTGCTGAAGGTTGACAATGACAGCTGGACGCAAGATGGCACGAAGTAGACACCCCCGAAGAATCTCAATGAAATTGAGATCTTTATTCCTTTGTACGTCCTTGCATCTGGCTCTGGGATGCTCAACAAATGAATCGGCATCAGCACCCGGGACACCGACCGCGAACCGATCGGGAGCGAGCTCACCTGGATTTCCAGCTTCGCCGATACAAGCCACGACTTCGGCCATGTATGCCTATCCGCTCAAAATCTCGACGAACCGCAGATACCTCGTCGATCAAAACTACAAGCCATTCCGCATCCAAGGGGATTCCGCACAGTCCCTGATCGCCAACCTCACATATGCGGAGGCAGATAAATACCTCTCAGACAGGCAGAGAAAGGGATTTAATACCGTCAACATCAACCTGCTGGAGGCCAAGTTCGCCATCCATGCGCCAGCCAACAGAAATGGAGATGCTCCTTTCACGAAGCCCGGCGACTTCTCGACACCGAACGAAGCTTACTTTGCCTTTGCGGATTCGATCATTGATCTCGCTGCGTCGAAGGGGATGCTGGTCAGCCTTGCGGCGATGTACCTCGGTGTTAACGGCGGGGACGAGGGCTGGTGGAAGGTGCTAACTAATGACGTCAATGCGCAAACCGTTTGCTACAACTTCGGTTTGTATGTCGGGAAAAGGTACAAAAGCCGGACGAACATTCTGTGGGTCATCGGTGGGGATTATCTGCCCCCAGAAGGGTCAGAAGGAGAGACGCGACTTCGGAGATTCATGGAAGGCATCAGGGATGCCGGGGCCAAGCAGTTGTGGGCTGGGGATTGGAGAGTCCCTTGCATCTCGACCGACGAGAAAGCATTCGCTTCTCTAATGGATCTTAATGCTGTCTATACCTACGGTATTCCAGGCCACCCTGGCACGACCTACGGCGAGGCGCGAACCGCATACATTGATTCCCCCCCCACGTCCGGCTTATCTAAAGGAGGCTGGCTACGAGAATGAGAATTGGGTTGGCGGTGACCCGGCCTCGGTTCGCAAATACGAGTATTGGAGTATCTTGGGAGGCGCCACGGCGGGCGCATTCTTCGGCAACCGTGACATCTGGGAATTCGCCACGTCCAGTTGGTGGTTAGGTTATACCTTCGGTCATGGTCCTTGGCAGGCCGCGCTTGATTCGGCCGGCGCATTCGACATGACGCGACTCGGGCGATTCCTCGATTCGTTGCCTTGGTACAACTTAGTTCCTTCCGGACTCGGCGGAATGAAGACGCTCGTGACTGAAGGTGGCGGTACCTATGGACAGCTTGACTACGTCACCGCCGCAGCGACGAGCGACGGTAGTGTGCTCCTGGCCTACGTACCACCGGGGACGGCGCGTTCCTCTAGCATCACTGTGGATATGACCGCGCTCAGGGGTTCTGCTCGCGCCCAGTGGTTTGACCCAACGTCTGGGAGTTATTTAGAAATACCCGGGAGTCCCTTCCCTAACGTTGGGACGAAGAGCTTCAAAACGCCGGGGAAAAACTCGGCAGGCGCAGGAGACTGGATGCTCCTTCTTCAGGTCTTCTAGAACGGCCCACAGTGATGACCTTTGCACGCAGAAAATCGTGCTGGTAGGAGGCAACTGGCGGTATGCGGGGCTAAACGAAAACTGAGTCACTACCAGACGGCGAGACATTTTGACTAGACTACTTGCGGAAGATATACTCCGCGCAGGATAGCGGCGCTGTGGGGAGAATGGCGGCCTATGGGTGTACTGGACCAGCGATTCGAAAAGAATTTCATGATCACCTCGGTGGACTACGTGTTCAATTGGGCGCGGAAGAGCGCCATCTGGCCGCTGACGTTTGGCTTGGCGTGCTGCGCGATTGAGATGATCGCGTCGACGACATCGCGGTTCGATATGGCGCGGTTTGGCGCGGAAGTCTTCCGGCCATCGCCGCGCCAGGCGGACCTGATGATCGTGGCAGGGACGGTGACGCTGAAAATGGGCCCGGTGCTAAAGCGTGTGTGGGAGCAGATGCCGGACCCGAAGTGGTGTATCTCGATGGGAGCATGCTCGAGCGTGGGCGGGCCGTTCAATGCGTATTCGGTTCTGCAGGGCGTGGACAAGATCGTTCCGGTAGACGTGTACGTTGTGGGGTGCCCGCCGCGGCCGGAGGGACTGTTTTTTGCGCTGTTGAAACTGCAGGACAAGATTGATCAGATGACGCTGGCGAAGCGGCCTACCGAAGTGCGGTTGAAGCCGGAGATGGTGGACGAGTTCAAGCAGGGAGTGATGGTGGCGCAGAGTCCGGCGCCGAGATAGGAAGCAAATGAGGTAAAGAATATAAAGGAAGTAAAGGAAGAGGGCACAGAGAAGAAAGGGGAGAGAAAAAGGACCATGGCGTTTGCGCGGGCTGCGAAGACGAATGAGATTACTCCGGGAACGATTCGCGAGTTCCAGGTCGAGGGCAAAGCGATTGCCCTGTCGAACGTTGGCGGTAAGTTCTACGCCATTAACAATACCTGCTTGCACCGGGGTGGGCCGCTCGGCCAGGGGGTTATGGACGGCAACGTCGTGACGTGCCCCTGGCATGGGTGGCAATACGACGTAACTACGGGCAAAATCAGCCAGAACCCAGCCGTGGGGGTGGATTGCTACCGCGTTGAGGTCCGTGGAGAAGATATATTCGTTGACGCCGGTTAGCTCTTTCTATCTATAAGAAACTAATAGAGATAGTGTATTCTTGACGAAATATTGCCATCTGAACCGCTTTCCTATGGCGCACCCCAGGATCACCTAACCCCCACATTTTGTTTCGCTTTTTGTGTGTCAGCGTGTATATTGCTGCCGTCTCCAAGCTATCGATGTCGACTCCGACTGCTCAACGACACTACTGGATCTTCTCCGCCGACCCCCACCACTATCACTGGGACACCCTCTTTGTGAAGGGTAAGGAAATGTGGCACGGCGCCAGCTCGAAACCGGACGCGATTCGCGCGCTGAAACAGGTGCGCAGAGGCGACCGCGTGCTGTGCTATCACTCGGCGCCGGAACGTTCGCTGTATTCGATTGCGGAGGTCACTCGGGATCCCTATCCCGATCCGCATGACCGCAAGGAAAAAAACCTGGTGGCGGATTTGCGGGCGTTCGAAAAGTTGCCGCGGCAAGTGACGCTGGCGGAACTCCGCGCCAATCCGGCGCTGAAGAAAATGAAACTCCTGAAGAACGTGCGGCTGATTGTCTCGATGATCAGCGATACGGAATACCAGGAGATCCTGCGCATGGCGGGGATTGTTGCGACGCCGGGCATCCCGCTGCCATAAGAATGAACGAGGGTATCCGATGTCTGCCGTGGGCCGTTACGGTGTGCTCGCCCTTTGCATTGCCGCCCTCATAACAATGTTTCCAGACAAGCCGCGCCAGAATTCGATGCTCGAAGGGATTCCGTCGGGGAAGACCCGAGTGCTCGATCTCAGCTACGCGATTAACGACATGCTGGTGCCCTGGCCGGGGGATGAAAGATTCTTCGAAGCGAAGGTGAATGCCACCATCGAGAAGAACGGCTACTTCACGCGGAGCTTCTGGATGCTCGAACATTACGGAACGCACCTCGACGCGCCGGCACACTTTCCGCCGGGGAAAGCAACGGTGGACCAGATTCCCGCGAAGCAATTGATGGGTCCTGCAGTTGTGCTGGACGCGCGCGCGGAAGGAGCGAAGGACGCGGATTTTCAGCTTCCTGCGGCAAGCGTGGAAGAGTGGGAGAAGCGTCACGGGCGGATTCCGGAAGGGGCCATCGTGTTGCTGCGAACGGGTTGGGCTTCCCGCTGGCCGGATGCGCAGCGCTACCGCAATCAGGATGCGCAGGGAAAGATGCATTTTCCCGGGTTTTCGTCGGGAGCGGCAAAACTGCTGATCGAAAGAAAAGTGAGCGGGCTGGGCTGCGACACGATGAGCATTGACTATGGAGCATCGGGGGATTTCGCGGTGCATCACTTGGCGCTCGGGGCGGGCTTGTATCATCTGGAGAATCTTGCCGACCTGACTGAGCTTCCGGAGAGCGGAGCGTTCCTGATTGCGGCCCCGATTAAGCTGGAGGGTGGCTCGGGAGGGCCGGTGCGCGTGTTCGCGATCTTGCCCTGACGCATCTCCTTTTTGCAAACATCTTTGTGGTTTCTTACGTCTCAGAAGGTAAGTTCTGTGCCGGGGTCGGTACATCAAGCCAACCATGTCGTAAACGGCGGCTGCGCGGCAGGCTAGCGCATTTATTCCCAGTTGTAATTTCATTTTGTTTCACGGAGGAGGCATGCGCTTTCGAATGGCAATCCTGATCGGAATGTTGCTGGCTATTGCGGGGTTGGCAAACGCGGCGGAAGAAACGCCATTGCTGGCGCATTCACCCACGGTAAGCCGAACGCAGATCGTTTTTACCTACGGCGGATATTTGTGGAGCGTTCCGCGCGATGGCGGCGATGCGCGCCAACTAACCACCGGCGGACACGAAGGGCTTCCGGTGTTTTCACCGGACGGAAAATGGATTGCGTTCACGGCGCAGTATGACGGGAACGCCGATGTTTTCGTGATGGCGGCAGAAGGGGGCGAGCCTCGAAGGCTAACGTGGCATCCGGCGCCGGATGTTGCGGTGGGATGGACTCCTGACGGGAAGCGCGTGCTCTTCTTTTCACCGCGCGAGGCGTACGCGGATTTCGACCGTCTCTACACCGTTCCAGTCGAGGGCGGGCCGGCGGAGGTTCTGCCGATGTGGCGCGCGGAGGATGCGTGGTATTCACCGGACGGGACGCGCCTCGCCTACGTGCCGAATCTGAAGTGGCAGACGTCGTGGAAACGTTATCGCGGCGGCCAAACGACGCCAATTTATATCGTGCGGCTGAGCGATCTCGCGCTGGAAAAAGTGCCGCGGGTGAATTCGAACGATGCGCAGCCGGTTTGGTTTGGAGACACCGTTTATTTTCTCTCGGACCGCAGCGGCCCGGTGACGCTCTTCGCGTATGACACGAAGGCCAAGACCGTGAAGCAGGTCGTGGAAAACAAAGGTTTGGATTTCAAGTCGCTATCCGGTGGACCCGACACGCTGGTGTATGAACAGTTTGGCGGAATCTATCTTTTCGATCCGGCCAGCGGTAAATCGAAGAAAGTGGACGTTCGAATCGCGGGGGACTTGCCGGCGACACGGCCGCACTTTGAAAAGGTGGGCGACAAGATTCAGTCGGCGGCGATTTCGCCGGCCGGCGCTCGCGCGGTGTTCGAAGCGCGCGGCGAAATTCTGACGGTCCCGGGCGAGAAGGGCGATATCCGGAATCTGACGCGGACGACGACAGTAGCGGAGCGCGATCCGGCATGGTCTCCGGACGGAAAGTCGATTGCCTATTTCTCGGATGAGTCCGGCGAATATGCGTTGCACATCAGCGATCAGACCGGCTCTGGGGCCGTAAAGGAAATCACTCTGGGGAATCCGCCCTCGTTTTTCTACGGCCCATTGTGGTCGCCGGACAGCAAGAAGATTGCGTACACCGACAAGCGGCTCAATCTGTGGTACGTGGACGTCGAGAAAGGGACGCCGGTGAAGGTGACGACGGACCGCTATGACGATCCAACGTCGGCGTTCAATGAAAACTGGGCTCCGGACAGCAAGTGGCTGGCCTACGGCAAGCTGCTGGAAAATCACATGCGCGCCGTGTTCGTCTACTCGCTGGAGACCGGCAAGGAATCGCGAATCACGGATGGCATCAGCGACGCGCGATATCCGGTGTTCGATAAGGGCGGGAAATCGCTCTTTTTTGCCGTCAGCACGGACGTGGGACTTTCCGCGGGCTGGCTCGATTTGTCGAGCTTTCAGCACCCGGTATTAAGGAGTGTTTATGCGGCAGTGCTGAAGAAGGGCGACCCTTCACCCGTGGAACCGCAGAGCGACGAAGAAAAAGCGGCAGAAGAGAAGAAAGACGCGGCGGGAGGAGAAAAAGGCAAGGACGCGGACAAAGACAAGCAGGGCGAAAAAGGCAAGGAAGTCGGCAAAGGAAAAGAGGGCGAGAAAGGGAAGGAAGGCGAGAAAAAAGAAGAAACCGTCAAGGTCACGATTGATCTGGAGGGAATTGGGCAGCGGATCGTGGCGCTGCCGATCAAGGCTGCGAACTATGTGAGCCTGGATGCGGGCAAGGCCGGGACACTCTTTCTCTCGGAAGTTGTGGACGTGCCGCGCCTCACGGAGCCGCCTGCGGTTACGGTTTCAAAATTTGATCTGACGACGAGAAAGACCGAGCCGTTCGTCGGCGGAATCAACGCGTTCGCAGTTTCCGCGAATGGCGAGAAGGTGCTGTACCGCCAGGGGCCGGGCTGGTTTATCACGGGAACGGCCGTAGTGGTAAAGCCGGGAGATGGAGCGCTGAAGCTGGACGAGATGGAAGTGCGCGTGGACCCGCGAGCGGAATGGAATCAGATGTACCACGAAGTGTGGCGCATTCAACGGGACTTTCTCTACGACCCGAATCACCACGGACTGGACCTCAAAGCCGCGGAGACGAAATATTCGCTTTACTTGAAGGGTGTGGGCGGACGAGCGGACCTGAACTATCTCTTCGATGAAATGTTGGGAGAAATCACGATCGGCCACATGTTCATCTTTGGCGGCGATGTGCCCAAGCCGAAGGAGGTGAAAGGCGGATTGCTCGGCGCGGACTACAAAATCGAGAACGGGCGCTACCGGTTTGCGCGCGTCTTTAACGGAGAAAACTGGAATCCCGACCTGCGCGCGCCGCTGACGCAGCCCGGCGTGGACGTGAAGGCCGGAGACTATCTCCTGGAAGTGGAGGGGCGGGAAGTTCGTCCACCGGCGGAGGTCTACAGTTTCTTCGAGAACACCGGGGGCAAGCAGATCCGGATCAAAGTGGGCCCGAATGCCGACGGCAAAGACGCGAGAGAAGTCACCGTGGTGCCTTTGCCGAGCGATTTTGCATTGCGGAACCGCGCTTGGGAGGAAAATAACCGGAGGAAAGTCGATGAGCTGAGCGGAGGAAAGCTGGCGTACGTGCACGTTCCGGATACAGCCGTTGGCGGATGGCTCAATTTCAACCGCTTCTACTTTGCGCAGGTTGGGAAACAGGGAGCCGTAATTGATGAGAGATATAACCATGGCGGCGAAGTGGCGGATTACATCATTGACATGCTGAAGCGGCCGCTCCGCAATTGCGCGATTTCGCGCGAGGGCGAAGCGTTTTGTTCACCGCTGGCGCAAATCTATGGCCCGAAGTCGATGATCATCAACGAAATGTCCGGATCCGGCGGCGATGCGCTGCCGTGGATGTTCAAGCAGGATCAGATCGGGCCGCTTGTGGGAACGCGCACATGGGGCGGGCTGGTGGGGATTTACGGCTATCCGTCGCTGATGGATGGAGGTTTCGTGACCGCGCCGCGCGTGGCAATCTATGGGCTGCACGGCGAGTGGGAAGTGGAGAACCGCGGAATCGCGCCGGACATTGAGGTCGAAAACGATCCGGCATCCGTTGCAGCGGGACACGACCGACAATTGGAGAAGGCAGTGGAAGTCACGCTGGAGGCGCTGAAGAAAAACCCGGTTGTGATTCCGGGGCATCCGCCGTATCCGAATTATCACAAAAAGTAGCCGGGCCGGCCTCTCATTGCAGGGGTGCAACAATGCGGCGCCCCTGCAATAGCAATGAAGCTGATCCAATTGCTCGCTGTTTTTTCCTCGAAACTTTCGCG
Source organism: Candidatus Acidiferrum sp. (assembly GCA_049644365.1). GTDB lineage: Bacteria > Acidobacteriota > Terriglobia > Acidiferrales > UBA7541 > Acidiferrum. The sequence goes on from JBARRT010000188.1 coordinate 53,755, forward strand.
GCCAAATCGCTGAACTGCGGAGCTCGCTTTCCTGTGCGAAGAGCGCTGGTTTCTGAGGTGTGTTATTTTGAGGACTTGGTTCTCTTATGCCGGAACTTCCTGAGGTCGAAACTGTAGCGCGTGGATTGCGGCGAGCGATTCTTGGACGGCGGATTGTTTCCGTGACGCTCGGGAAGACGGACTTCATTGATGATCCCGCGGCGCTGGAGGAGCATTTGCCGGGCCGGCAAATTGCGGCCGTGGAGCGTTTTGGAAAGTTCATGTTGTTGCGGCTTTCTGCGGCAGTTGGAAGGAACCGCATCCCCGCGAATGGCGATGCTGCGCCTGCGGCACTGCTGGTGCATTTGGGCATGACCGGTCAGATCGCGCCGATGCCATCGGCGCAACCGCGTGAAAAACATACGCATGTTTGTCTGCTGCTGGATGACGGGCGCGAACTGCGGTACACGGATGCACGGCGCTTCGGGCGGATCGCCTACTTGACGGAAGAGCCGCTCGCCGAAGAGCTAAAGGAATTCGGGGCCGACCCGCTGGAAGTGAGCGACGAAGAATTTGCGAGCCGGATTCGAGGGAGGCGCGCGCGGATCAAAGCGCTGCTGCTGGACCAGAGCGTGCTGCGCGGCGTCGGCAATATCTATGCGGATGAAAGTTTGTGGCGGGCCAAAATTCATCCGGCGCGGCTGGGAGCACAACTAAGCAAGGAGCAAGCGAAAACGCTGCGCCGCGTGCTGCAAGAAATTCTGCAGAAAGCAATTGTGATGCGCGGGTCATCGATTTCCGATTTTCTTGACGCGGAAGGAGAGCCGGGAGAATATCAGCGGC
>JBARRT010000189.1:0-50055 GCA_049644365.1 Candidatus Acidiferrum sp.
GCTTACATGATTTCTTCTGATCGATGAATTGCGGGTGGGCGTGTGGCCTCAGCTGCCAGAGAAATCTCCCGCGAGTACTATGGTGAAGTTCCCCGCGTTCGGCTAGTTTGATACCGCTTGCCAGAAAAGGGGGCGCAGTGAGCAACAAAGTCAACACTAAACAATACGCCCTGCTGATTAGCCCCCGGGTTGTTACCCGGGGAGATTCGATCTTCCCTCACGGAACGCTCACGATTCGTACGGTCCACTTGGACGGAGAAAAGATCAGCCCTCCGATGGATGCGTCTTTCAACGGCTTGGTTTTCGCATGCCAATGGGACGAGAAGCATCTGGACAAACCAACCTACTCTTGGAAAACGTTGTACCGCGAGGTTTGGAAAATTGAGCGCGCCGATGCAGAGAAAATGTTTAAGATGCTTCGAAAAGTGAATCGCCTCCGCTCGTCGAAGTCTGCTAGAACTTTTGGCGAGTACGTGGCTTTCGTCGCCAAGGCTCTGAAAATCAAGCTTGCCTTAAGAGAGATAGATCACTCGACACCGCGGTTGAGCTATAACTACAATGAGTATGTTCACGTCAAGAATTCAGAAGTCGCGAACGTCATTGACAAGATCGTCGACGAGATCCGCAGCTCAGCCGTAAAGTCAGCAAGAGCATAAACCTCCCAAGGCAACTTTCCGCGAGTGGCGCCTGCGCGCGTGCCGCTCGCTCCCTTTGGGTTCATGATAAACTGCTTCGTATTGAGGTTTGGCTTGTCAGCCCGTGGCCAGAAACATCCTCAACAACGCACGAGGAACCCGCGATGAACATCGAAATCCGTGACGCTGCCCTGGAAGCCAGAATCAAAAAGCAGCTCCGGGCAACCGGCTCCGCCAGCGTCGAGGAGGTCTTGCTCCGCTTGCTCGAAACTCAGGAGGAACAGGACCGCTGGCTTTCCGAGAACCGGGAAACCATCAATGCAAAGATTCGGCGCGGCATCGAACAGCTCGACCGCGGCCAGGGAATCCCCGAAGACCACCTCGATGCTCACCTGGCAGATCTGAAAGCCAAGCCTGAATGAATCGGCGCTACGTCCTTGCGCCGGAAGCCGCGCTCGATCTGGTCCAAATCTGGCGCTACATCAAGAAACAAAGCAGCGTTGAAATGGCCGACCACGTTGAGTCGGTCATTCGGGAGAGGCTCGTTTTTCTAGCCGCAAACCCAGGTGCTGGACACTGGCGCAAGAATTTGACCGAGGAAGCGGTGAAGTTCTTCCCGGTCTATTCGTATCTGATCGTGTACCGGCCCGAGACAACGCCCCTGCAGGTCGTTTCCATTCTCCACGGCCGTCGCGACGTGGCACAGCTCCTCACGGATCGTCTCTGAGTGTCGCACGCGTTCCCGGCACCGAACTTGCGCCCACTTTGTCCCCGTTGTCACATTCCATTCGAATCACTAAGTAGTTAGTAGTTGACAGTCGGTATATTCCGTGCTACCCTGTCGTATGAACTCGGCACTACAACGCGGATCCCTTCCAAACCCTCATCTACGTCTCTGCCCGAACCAAAAATCCATTTCCGTAAGTTCTTTGTTTGCAACTCATAGGAGCCGCTCGCAAATCATTGAAAACCCACTTACTTTAAGTCCTTTACTTGCCACTCATACAGACTTCGCGCCTGTAACTCCTGCATTTGCCACTCATACGAAAACAACCGGGGTGTATACCAACAATTCCCATTCTGGAACTCGATCTCTTTCCGAGGTGCTTTTTCGTCCTTTCCTTACCTCTTTACTTCCTTACTTCATTACTTCGCCCTTCCCATGCCACAATTCCGAGGCCCGCATGAATCGCCCCAGAAACTTCCGCGTCTACTTCCTGCTCGCTGCTCTGTCCCTCGGCGGGCTGACCCTCCTGCTGCGCGAGCATCGCCCCTCGTTTCTTCGTCCGGGGCTGCGTCTTTACGCCTACGTCACCACCGCCGACGGGGGCATCACTGTGGTCGACCTCGTCAAGCTCACAGCCTTTTCGCACATGTATGTAGGCCCGGGACTTTCTGGATTGCGCGAGCATCCCACGCGCGCCGAAGTCTTTGGTGTCAGCAGCGCCGGCGGCTACATCTGGATTCTCGATCCCCGCATCAACCAGATCACCGCACGCATTCCCGTGGGCCCGCTTCCCTACGCCGTCGAATTTTCCAGGGATGGCAAATGGCTTTACACCACGACTTCCGGCAACGACACGCTCCTGGCGCTGGACGCGCAGTCGCACGCCATCGTCGCGCGCGCCGCCACCGGCCACGAACCCGTCCTCGCCCGCGTCACCCCGGATGGAAAATTCATCCTGGTGGTAAATCGCCGCGACGGCTCGCTCGGCATTCACGACGCCGGGACATTGGCCCAGCGCACGGCGGTTTCCATCGTCCCGCAACCCGAAGACGTCGCCATCCTGCCGGACAGCTCCGTGGCCTTCGTGCTCAGTCGCTCCGAGCGCCGCATCTCCGTGGTGGACCTGCGCCGCGGCGTCCTGATGGCAAATCTTGAACTCGCCGGCAAGCCCACGGATATGCTGCTCAAGCCGGACGGCGGCGAGCTCTACGTCATCTCGCCGGAAGCCCACGGCCTCCAGGCCATCAACACCTGGACGCACGAAGTAGGCGACTACATGGTCCTCGGCTCCGCGCCCACTCGCGGCGTGCTCAGCGCCGATGCTTCCCTGCTCTATGCTTCGGACACCGCTGCCGGCCGAGTCACGCCCGTGGACATCTACAATCGCCGCATCATCCGCGATCCAGGCAAAGGGTTTCCCGTCCCTGCCGGAGACTCGCCATCCGCGCTGCGCTTCGATCCCGAGGAGAATTTGCTCCTCGTCGTGAGCCAGGGCTCCGGCGACCTCGCCGTGGTTCGCGTGCGCACCAATTTTCTCGTGACCATGATTCCCGTCGGCGATCACCCGCAGGAGCTTGCCGTGAAATTATTTTAGGAGGAAAAAGGCATTGGGAGGGCACGGCTTCAGCCGTGCCGAAAAACGACGAGACTTCAAGAGCCTTAGCCCCTGACGCCCGCCGGAGGGATGTGAAGTAAAACTTTAACTGGCAAATCTTGACAGTAAGTTCTTGTAGGGTCGGCCTTCCGAGGTCGACCGGAGCCAGTTCAAGTAAAACTTCAACTTACAAATTTCGCGGCTAAGCCATTTGTAGAGGCGGCTTTACGCCGCCAACTTCTACTCCGGCAGCCAAGCCGCGTGGTCTTCGCCGAGCGGGACGTCCAGAAACCCCGCGGCCGGCAAAACATCCACGGGCAATCCGCCGTGCCACAGTGCCACGCCAAGCCGCAGCTTGGTTTGGCCCGTGAGGTTGATTTGGTCCTTCTGGATGGCCACCTCGAGGATGCGCTCGAACGCCACTTCCGCGACGGCCTTCGGGTTCAGCAGGCACAAGCGGGCCTTTTCGACCGCGAATCCCTGGACGTGGCCGCGCACCAGATTGACGACGATAGTGAGTTCTTCCGCGCCGCCGATGGTGATGCGGAACTCGGGATCTTCGAGCTCGCCGAGCGCAGCGGCAAACGGATCGATCCGCACGCAGAAGCGCTCTTCCTCAAAGCCGTAGCGCAGCTCGTGTAGGTAGAATACGCGGCCGTGCATCGAGCCGCCGCGCCGCTCCGGTGAATACAGGCCGGCGCCGAGCCACTCGAAATAAGAAGTGTCGCGGCCGTCTACTTTGACGTTGAGAAAACTCGACGGCGCAAGTTGCAGCGCGTGCTCCGGGCGGCGCTTGATGGGTTTGGCGAGTTCTTCCGGGGCAACCTGGCCCAGTGCAAGGTAGACGCCGGTGAGATGCTTTCGATAAAGCGCATCGAACTCCGCATCGTTCGCGGTGCTGTGCTCGGGGCCGTACCACCAGCACCAGTCGCTGCCCTCGGAAACGAGCAGCGATTCCTGCGCTTCTTTAAGCGCGGTTTCCGTGGGCGCGTCGGACCGGCCTTGTTTTCGCGCGTCCACCGCCCGGCCATAAGCTTCGCGTGCGTCCCAGAGCAGTTCCCACGCGGCGACGTCTTCGCTGTGGCCGATCCAGACGTCGAAATTCGCGTTGATCCAGGACGCGGGGAAAATTCCGTTGATGGTGGGAATCTCTCCGGCCGCGGCCGTGGCTTCGCTCGCGGTGAGCGCGCGAAAATCCTGGTCGCCCTGGATGCGGCCGTAAAATTCGCGCAGAAATTCACGGCCGTTGCCCGGATAGTATTCCCACGCGTTCTCGCCATCGAGGAATAAGCAAATCGTGAGCGGCTGCGCGCTCTGCACGGTGTTTCCAAGATGGCGCAAGCGCCCGTGCAAATCGGCGGCGGCGGATTTGGCATCCATGCGGCTGTAAACAAATCCGATGACATCGGAAAGATGGTGATCGCGGAACAATCCGGTGATTCCCTTTCCTGCCAATTGCACGCGCCACGGTTTGTATAAGCGCTCGGCGTTCGCGGGAATTCCGTTGGCGTCGCGGAAAAAACCGACGTTGAGCGTGCGGCCGAGAACGCCTTCATCGGTTCCGAACCATTCGAATCCCTCTTCGGCGGCGATGGTCAGGGCTTGATCGGAGACGGAGCCTTCCGAGGGCCAGAGGCCGGCGGGCTTAACGCCAAAAACTCTTTCGTGATAGGCGCGCGCGCGCTGCAAATGTTCGCGCGCGTCTTCAGGGTGGCGAAATGCGCGGCGCGGGAGCGGCGTTCCGGGATTCGCGACGCGGGCGATATCCGAATCGCAGATGAGCGGAAGAATGGGGTGATAGAACGGCGTGGTGCTGATTTCGATCTGGCCGCGCTGCGCGGCTTCGCGATAAGCGGGGAGGACCATGCGCAGCAATTCGAACTGTTTTTCCTTAAGCGCGGTTTTGTCCTTCTCCGAGAAGTCTTTCCCTTTCGCGGAGAGCTTGCTGACTACGGGATCTTTTTGCAGCCAAGATTCTTCCATCCACGCCAACTGGGAAAGCAGTTGCAGGTCGCGCCAATCGCGCGGGGTGAAAGTTACGAGCGCTTGTGCGCCGCCGGCAGGGTGCGACCATTCGTGCAATTCCACGAAACGCGGCCAGCGCGACATCAGACGCTCGTGGTTGACCTGAAACGCGCGCGCGAGAATCTCGGCTTTGTCTTCGCGCGTCAATTCCTCGGCATTCTTGAACGCCAGCGAAAACCACGGCTCATTGAAATTTCCGCTGGCATACTCTTCGAGCTGGAGACCGAGCGCAGGCACGACGTTGAACGTGGCATGAAATTTCGGAAACTCGCGCATCATGTCCACCATGCCCCAATAATCTTTCAGGGCATGCAAGCGCGTCCACGGAAGGACGTAGCGGGTGCTTTCCGGATCGCGGTACTGCGGCTGATGCATGTGCCACAAGACAACCAGATGAACCGGCTTCATTCTGCGCGTGTCTCCCGTGATAGACCCGTGACCGGAGGGCGTCCGGCTGACAATTGAAGGCTGAGCGGCGGTTCAGGCCCGGTCGCATTCGAAACGAGCCCGCCTGCGGCTGGTTTAGAGGAAAACCGCCTTTAGAAAAACTATCACGTAATCGAGGCTAACAGAAAATGGTGGGATTCGCGTGTATGTACTCCAGTTTCTCGTTCTTCTTCTTGTGGCTGTACACGTTGAAATCGTAAAACCGCGGTTGCCAGAACTGTGGCAGCTCCGTGATGAACTTCGGAAATCTCAGAGAGAGTTGCCCCTTGGGTCGCGCGCGTCCTTTCCTCTTCATCTTCCGAGAGACGCGCTGCTTGAGCATTTGCAGCACCGTCGAGGGAGTCCCCTTCTTTGCTCGCTGATCAACAGATGCACATGATTTGGCATCACCACGTAACCCACTAGAAGGAATCCATACTTTCGCCGAACCCTGGCCAGTTCCTTGACGAACAAGTTTCTTGCTCGCGCTGTTCCGAGCAACGCCAACCGCCGGTAGCAACTGAACGTCAGAAAATGAAGTTGACCTTGCCCGTAGTAGCGCTTCAGTCCCTTTGGCATTCCACACCAAAATCCCCACCCTCAAAAACCGAGGGTGGGGCACCCCCGTCACACTACTCCCCGATGAATTATGGAAGTGGTATTCTCTCATCGCATGCTGCCCTCAAGAGAAAAGAAAGAAACGCGCCTCCGGGCCACCCGTCCACGATCATTCAGGGTCTGGGCCTGTTACAAGGAAAGCAAGGCATCCCAACTGTGGAATTCAGACCAGGCTATACCTTTATGCTTCCCCTCTCTCCCACGTCCTCAAGACTTACGCAAATGATCAAGGCTTATTATCCCAGGTATAATAACGACGCTTGGTCTAGAAATACAAAGTTGCCGAGGCCCGCCCCATGAAAATTAGCCATCTTGGAATGCCCCTTGTTCTTGGCTTGTCAACGATGCCTTTTTGGCTGGAAGCTGGTCCGAGGAATGACAACTTTCTGATTAATCCCTCGAAGCATTACGCCTACTTGAAGTTCGACCATGTAGGTGAGCGAGAACCGCTCTCCCCAGACGAGCCCACAAAAGGTTTGTGGCTGCGCTTTGTCAACAACTGTCGACTCCCGATTGTCGTCGCGATATTTGACGCCGGAGCGGACAATCTAGGCGTGGGAGTTTTCGACGAAGTGATTCCGGCGACTGCCAAATTGCCCATTGTCGACTACGGCGGGCCAATCAAGCCAAAACCTAAAGCGCCACCTCAAGAGGAGCCACCCAAGGGCTATTTTGCTCCGGACTTTATCTCAGCCACGATTATTCTCCCCGGCAAAGACTTGCTTTTTAGCGTACCTCTGAATCATGTCGGTCCCGCTTGGTACCTGCAGGTTCGGTTTTACTTTGCGCTGCCAGGAGAGGGATATGGCACCGGCCCGTACAGTGTGGTGTCGTTCGACTGGCAGGATATCCCCGAAAAATTTCGCGCATCGGCGTCGTCCTCAGCTTCACCAATGCCTGCGAGGCGCTGACTTACTTGGGCTGATTAGATGGCTGATTAGATGGCTGATTAGATGACGGCGTCGGCTCCCGCGACCGAGTAGATTTGGTTGCGTTCAAAACGACCAGGGCTGGGAAGAATGGAGGCGGGTTTAGAATCCACTCCATGCACGACGTGTCTGACCTGCTGAGCTGCCCCCCTTGCTCCGCGCACAGGATCATACGACACCAAAATCTCCTGAACTCATGGCTTTTGCCTCAGCCAGTTCTTCGAGTTGCGGCGCGCGGGGAGCCGCAGGCGACCGCAGCGCCGCAACTCGCCGCGCAAACACCCGCGGCGCCAAATATCCCAAACTGCTATTTGGATATGTGGTCTCTAGGAGAGGGGCAAATTGTTTCACTCGTTCGTAAAAACGATCCGGCCACGGCCATCTCTATGCCGGTAAACGACAGGCAGCGGGCGGAGCGACCGCTGTCCAAGTGCACGTTATGGAACAGACAGCGGGGACCACGAACTGGTAGTTTTGTGGTGGAGCTCGATATTCAGCGGGGAACGCGGAGCCCGCTTGCCGGGACGGCGCCGCCGCTGTGTTTTCACATCATTCTCTGCGCTTAGCACGGTGGGCCCCAGAGTTCGAGCGACAAGGTGCGGCATCCTACCGTCCGAACGCCGAACCGCGGAGAGAAACAGAGATCTCGTCGGATAGAAAAGGAATTGTGACTCATGGCCATCGCATTAGATGAGGTCGAAATTGCAGTACCGGAGAAATTGCCTGCGGAGCTGACCCCGCGACCGCCGGAGCTCGCTCCTCCGCCGCAAATCGTGAAGCGCACCCTACCGAAATGGGCGAAATGGGCCCTGCTGATTGGTGTCGTTGCCGCCCTGGGAATCGGAGTGCAATTGTGGCGGATGCATGCGCAGAGCGCGATCGGCTACGAAACAGTAGCGGTCGATCGAGGAACGATCCAGGCGAGCGTGACGGCCACGGGCACGGTCAACGCGGTTATGGATGTGCAGGTGGGCAGCCAGGTATCGGGAAATATCAAAGCGCTTTACGCGGATTTCAACACGAAGGTAACAAAAGGCCAGCTTGTTGCACTGATCGACCCCCAAGCATTCCAAGCACAAGTGGATCAGGCCCAAGCGGCATTGGGCGCGGTGCACTCTGCAACCGCCACATTGGCGGCCCAGGTCGTCAAGGCGAACGCAGACGTGGCCGGGACGGTGGCGAGCGGAAAGGGCGCCGAGTCCGTCGTTGCGAAAGACCGTGCCAACGAATTGAACGCCAAGACCCTTTCGCAGAGAGCCGATGCGCTGTTCGCCGGGGGACTGATCTCCCAGCAGGATCGCGATTCGGCCAAGGCGACGTATGACGCCGCTCAAGCGCAGTCGGCAGCCGACCAATCTCAGATTGAAGCTTCCAAGCAAACCACGCAATCGGCTCAGGCCCAGGTTCAAGTGGCGCAAAGCCAGCTCAGTTCCGGCCGAGCGCAAGAACGCCAGGCGCAAGCGGTGCTCGATCAGGCCAAGATCAGCCTTGCACACACGCGAATCACCGCGCCGGTTGACGGCACAGTGATCGCCCGGCGCATGGATGTGGGCCAGACCGTAGCCGCATCGTTTGCGGCCCCGACCATCTTCGAGATCGCGCAAGATCTGACAAAAATGCAACTCGATACCAACGTGGATGAATCCGATATCGGCACCATCACGGCGGGGCAGACGGCGACGTTCACGGTTGACGCGTATCCGGGGACTACATTTCGCGGCCAAGTCAGCAACGTCCGCAAAGCGCCGATCATCGCGCAGAACGTGGTTACTTACGATGTGGTGATCACCGTCCCAAATCCGGACCTTAAGCTTTTCCCCGGGATGACCGCGAATGCCAAGATCCTTACCGCCAAGATCGAGGACACGCTCAAGGTGCCAAACGCCGTGCTGCGACTCCGTCCCTCTGTGGCAATGCTGAAGCAACTGGGGCTCCCGGCCGCGCAGAACGGGAAAGCGACCATCTATGCGGCGCCTGGGGGAAAACTGCAAGCGATTCCGGTTACGTTTGGGCTATCGGATGGCAAATTCACGGCCGTGACCACCGGTAATTTGCAATCGGGAGAACTTGTGGTGGTGAGGTTTACCACGAGTGAGACTGCGCCGAAGGCCGCGACACCGTCACCCACCGGCGGCGGTTCGCGCCGCGGGCCTGGGCTCTAAGGAGAATCTGGAGTGCCAGCACCCCTCATCGACGTTCGAAGTCTCACAAAGACCTATCAGCTCGGAGACATCACGGTGAACGCCCTCCAGGGGGTCACGGTCACGGTTGAGCGGGGCACGTTCGTGGCGGTCATGGGCCAATCCGGGTCGGGGAAATCCACGTTCATGAATCTACTGGGCTGCCTGGACCGGCCGACGTCGGGACGCTATCTGCTCGCGGGCATTCCCGTGGAAAGCCTCGATCGCGACCAGCTCGCTGAAATCCGCAATCAGAAGATCGGTTTCATTTTTCAGAACTTCAACCTGCTTCCCCGTATGAACGCGCTGGAAAATGTGGAACTCCCGCTGCTTTACAAGAACGAAGATACCCCGGATGCGGACGGCCTGGCCATCAGCGCGCTGGCGTCCGTGGGGCTGACCGGCCGGGAGCAGAATCTGCCCACGCAGCTCTCCGGCGGCCAGCAGCAGCGCGTGGCGATTGCGCGTGCGCTGGTCAACCGGCCAGAAATTCTTCTCGCGGACGAGCCGACCGGCGCGCTGGATTCACACAACAGCGCGGAAATCCTCGGCATCTTCCAACGGCTGAACCGCACCCAGGGCATCACCATCGTCATGGTCACACACTCCGATGAGATTGCGGCCTACGCGGATCGCATCATCGGTTTTCGCGATGGGCGCATCGTGAGCGATGCATCGGTGGCGCACGCGGAGAAACTCAGCAATGTATCGGCCGTTGCCCTGAGCACGACCATGGAGTTGACGCTATGAAACGCTTGCTCTCCTCGATCCGCATCGCGTTCCGAGCACTGGCGATGAACAAGCTCCGTTCCGCGCTCACCATGCTGGGAATTGTGATCGGCGTCGCTTCGGTAATCGCAACCGTAGCGGTCGGCTCAGGCGCCACGCAGCGGATTCAGGAGCAGATCGCGAGCATCGGCAGCAACATCATCATGGTTTTGCCGGGGAGTACTACCAGCTCCGGGCTGCGGCTGGGCAGCGGCAATGCGGTAACGTTGACGCAAACGGACGCCAAGGAACTCCTCGCCCAGTGCCCTGCCCTTGCGCTTGCGGCGCCGACGGTACGAGGCGCTGCCCAGGTGGTCAACGGGAACAACAATTGGGCCACGGTGATTTATGGCATCACGCCGGATTATCTAACGGTACGCCAGCTCACCGTTGCCGATGGAGATGAGATTAGCCAGCAGGATGTGGATGGAGCTGCCAAGGTCGCGCTGCTTGGCAAGACCGTGGCGACCAATCTGTTCGGGGGCGCCGACCCGATCGGGCAAACGATCCGCATCAAGCAGGTGCCGTTCACGGTCGCAGGAGTGCTTACGCCGAAGGGGCAGTCGTCCTCCGGCCAGGATCAGGACGACGTCATCCTGCTTCCGATTACGACGGCGGTCCGAAAAGTGATCGGGGTGAAACAGGCGAATGCCGATGCCGTGGACAATATCATCATGCAGGCAAAAAGCCCCAGCCAGATGCAAGAGGCCCAGGACCAGGCTCAGGGATTGCTCAGGCAACGCCATCATCTCCAACCAGCCGAGGCGGACGACTTCTCGATCCGGAATATGGAGGAGATCTTTGCCGCGCAAGAGGCGTCTTCCAAGATTATGTCGCTCATGCTGGGAGCCGTGGCTTCGGTGTCGCTGGTTGTCGGAGGAATCGGCATCATGAACATCATGCTCATCTCCGTGCGCGAGCGAACGCGCGAAATTGGATTGCGGCAAGCCCTGGGGGCGAAGACAAAGGACATTCTCACGCAGTTCCTCGTCGAGGCGGTGACGTTGTCGATTGCCGGCGGGGTCATCGGAATCTTGCTGGGAATCGTCGCCTCGTTCACCATTTCGCATCTGGCGCAATGGGCGACGGTGGTGGGTCCGGGCGCAGTGTTGCTTGCGGTGCTCTTCTCCGCCCTGGTGGGAATCAGCTTTGGCTACTACCCTGCCAGAAAAGCCGCCTATCTTGATCCGATCGACGCTTTGCGCTACGAGTAGCACTTTCCTTGCACAGCCAGACCGACAGGAAATGGAAGAGAGGCCAGCGCGGCCAAGGATGGAAATAGCGTCCGATGCCAGGGGCTTAATCGCTACAAGACGGGCAAGTTGTTTCACTGATTCGTATGAACGACCCGACCACGGCCATCTCTATATGTATAAACGACAGGCAGAGGGAGGAGCGGCAGCTCGCAAACGCTTGTTGTCAGTACCGTGGCTGCAGCGCGGCAAAACGTAATTCGATCCGCTGCGGCATCTCCGGTATTGGGCGAATTGAAAAGCCGCGCCGTTTCCTCTTCCGTAAGGGCGCCATTCAGATAGGCTGCGATGTTTTTCTCCATGTCTGCGGGAAAGGAAGGCGCAGGGCCAACCAGCTTTGCTTGGTAGGTATTCAGCATGAGTTCTCTGAATACCGGAAGTGCAGCTCTGCCGCCCGTTTCCATTCCGCCCAGTGTGCGGTTGTCATCGAATCCAATGCGAACCGCCACCGTAATTCCATCCGGGCCGTAGGTAGAGCCTATGAAAAGAGCATCCCGGTAGTTGTTCGTCGTGCCGGTCTTACCCATAACGGGGATTGGGAAGGCGCGCGCGTCGAGCGCGTGCGCGGTACCCGACGGAATGCGCACAACGCCACGCAATCCTTCCTGAATCAGGGATAGCTCCAGTCCGTTCTCGTTGATCGAACAGCAGGGCAAGGGGTGGCTGTAAATAACTTCTCCCCCACTCCGTTCGATCTTGGCAATCACGTAAGGCTCCGCATGTATGCCGCTAGCCATCATCCGGTAAGCGTTCGCAAGTTCCAGCAATGTGACTTCGGACGCGCCGAGAGCCGTAGTGTCATAGCGATGTAACGCGGTTTGGATGCCCACGTCTCTAGCTGTTTTCAACACAGAATCGATTCCGATCCGCTGAACAATCCAAATGGCGACTGCGTTTCTGGACTCTGCCAGAGCTTGCCGGACGGGGATGATGCCTTTGAATTGATTGTCAAAATTGGAGATCCACTTCGGAGGCTGACCTGCCGAGGTCGCCACCGAGATGGGTTCGTCGGGCACAGGAGTATCGAGATCCAGGGCGCCCTGACGAAATGCAGCGAGATAAACAATCGGCTTCATGGCCGAGCCTGGCTGGCGCACGGACTGGGTTACGCGATTAAAATCGCTGTAAGCGGTGTCGCGACCTTTGTAAGTGCGGCGCCCACCTGCCTCAGCCAGGATGGCGGAGTCCCGGTTCCGCAGAACAACCACGGAGCCCTGAATCATCCCCGCATTCTTAGGATGACGCTTTTCATAGAGGTTCAAGCCGTTTTCGAGTGCGGCGTTCGCGAGGCGCTGGATCCGATCGTCAATCGTTGAATGAATCTGGATGCGGCCCTCCAGCAGTTGCTTTATCCCGATATCGGGGGCGAGTTTGGCGTCGAGTCCTTTAAGCTCATCGAGAACATTTCCGACTGCCGCGGGCGCTTCGTTCGGACCATTTACACGAGCAGCCAGCTGAATTGGAGTTTGCTGACTGCTCAGAGCCGCCTGTGGGGAAATAAAATGGTTTTTAACCATGAGGGCCAGGATCTGATTTCGTCTGTGGAGTGGTTTTTGATTGCCTGCCAAAGTGGGGGCATACTGGCCCGGCGACTTGGTGATGCCTGCCAAAAGCGCCGCCTTGTCGGCATCATCAGCAGTGAGCGCCGCCAACGGCGCACCAAAATAATACTGCGAGGCCGCGGCGAAGCCGTAGCGACCATTTCCCAAGTAGATGAAGCTGGCGTAACGCGCGAGCAATTCTTCTTTGGCTCGGCGTTTGGATCCGAAGCGCATCCGCATCTCCCCCTCGATCCACAACGAGAGGCGCATTTCCTCAACTTTCAGCAGGACCTTGTTGGCGCCGGGCACACCGAGGACCAAAGCAAGAGCGTGCGGGAAAAGGCCCTCGTGCTGAAGGGTGTTGCTGTTCTTGGTGCTGGTAAGTTTTTGCAGGAAGTAGCCGCGCACAAGCTGTTGCGTAATCGTCGAGCCGCCCTGGGGAAACACGGGAGCGCGCCCAGCGGCATTCTCACCGGCTGAGTTCCCGGCATGGACGACCAAGGAGTGAAAGTTTATCTTGCTAAGTAAACGAGGAAAGACAGAATAATCCACTCCCGAGTGTGAGAAAAAGTTCTCATCCTCGGCCGAAAGGATCGCTTGCCGCAGGACGTCAGGAATATTCTTAAATTGGATGATTTCCCGGCGCTCGCTTCCTAATTCGATGAGGACGTGGCCATTCGCATCGTAGATGCGACCCATGGTGGGAGGCTCAAAGCGAAGGAACGCGTCTAAATCGGGCAAGTTCGTCCGGTTGTAGCTGATGTAAATCATCCCGCATAGGGCAAACACAAATGGGACGGCAGCCACTAGAGTGGCAATGCGAAGCAAGCGACTCTTCTTGCAAATCCTCCACAGGCCAAGTAACCGCCTGTGAAAGGTCCCAGGAAACTGTGGAAACAGTGAGTTCGTTTTGAGCACGTGAGCTGTTTACCGCCGGGGCGCGGATTCTTGATCCGGAGCTTCGCGCACCTTCCCGGCCCCTTCTTGTCTGAGCACCAAGCCTCGCATAGCGGGGGCTTGGATTCTGTTCGATACAGGTCACCTCCCTGCCATCAGTTATCCGCGCGTTTCCGCGAATGAACTGACGTACTGTGCGTTCTAAGGGTACCGAAAGAGTACCTAAGGCCCGCTCTTTTCGAGAGTGTCCAAAAGTGAATAGATGGCGATTTGCACTGGTTGTTAGTATCCGCGCCGGTTTGGAAACTCGAAGTCGACTCGACAACCCTGTCCCCTCATTGTCAGCGACAAGTCCAGCCAGGGAGTTTTGCTATGAAAAAAGTTTTGCTGGTTATTTGCATGCTAGGCACGGGCAGCCTGTGCTGGGCACAGGCGACGGCGCCACCGCTAAGTAACGATCTACAGAGTTTCGCGGTCCTGGGTGGCTCGACCGTGACTAATACCGGCGCGACCATCGTCACCGGGAATCTCGGTGTCAGCCCAGGTACCGCGATCACTGGCTTTCCTCCGGGGACTGTGACCGGGGGAACATTCCATAACATCCCTCCCGCGACATCGGCTCACGGTGATCTCATCACTGCGTTCGTAGCCCTAAGTGCGCCGGCCCACCCTTGCCCCCCTGCAAACAACTTGACTGGCATGGATCTGGGAACACTCGCAGCGCCGCTCACGCCGGGCGTCTACTGTTTTAACTCGTCGGCCCAGTTGACGGGGAAACTCACTCTCCAGGGCAACGCCTCTGATGTTTGGATTTTCCAGATAGCGAGCACGCTCACCACCGCAACCAACGCGTCTGTTGTCATGAGCGGTGGCGGTCAAGATACCAACGTGTATTGGATCATCGGTAGCTCCGCGACTATCGGTACAGGCACTGCGTTCACAGGAAATATTCTCGCGCAGGCGAGCATCACCTTGACTACCGGCGCCAGCGTGTCCGGTAGAGCCTTGGCAATAGATGGTGCCGTGACGATGGATACCAACAACGTCGCCTCCAGGTGTTCCTCGGGACCCTGTTCGCAGCCGCTGCCAATCCCGCGGGTAAGAGATGTCACGCAGCTGCTCATCGACCACTACGAGTGCTACAAAGCAAAGCCTGACGACAAGTTTGAGCGGCCTAATGTGCGCCTCGAGGATCAGTTTGGGGTAAGAACGGTCACCGTCAAGGATGCGCGGCTGATCTGTACCCCGGTGGTCAAGAACGGGAAATTCCCTGATGATCTCCGAAACACCATCGATCATCTCGTGTGCTATGACATCCGTGCGGGGCACAGAGAGGGTGACAAGGAAAGGGACGAGGACGGAGACAAACAGGGAGCCAAGGAGGGCACCGAGCGTCGGGAGGTGTTGGTGGACAACCAATTCGGCCTCCTGCAGCCGCTAACTGTCGCGAGGCCGCAATTGCTCTGCGTGCCGTCCCTCAAGACGTTGAGTGACCGCGAGGATAAGGATAAGGACAAAGACGAGGACCATAAGAACTGACGATCGTATGGACTTAACCTGAGAAATACTTGGAGGCGCGGCCTGTTTCGCGCCTCCGGCGCCCAGGGCTGGGCGGTACGAGAAGCGCTGCAGGTGAACGCCGCCGCGGCCGTGCTACACTCACGGTTCGCGCCATGCGCATCCTGGACCGCTACATCGTCCGCGAAGTTTTTCGGCACGCCGTTCTTGGGCTTATCGTTTTTACTTTTGTTCTTTTCGTTCCGAAGCTTGTCCGCTTGATGGAGCTTTTTGTCCGTCATTCCGGCTCCGGCAGCCAGATTCTGAAGCTGTTCCTTTGCCTGTTTCCCGGCATTTTTATTTTTACCATCCCCATGGCCATTCTGATCGGCGTGCTTCTGGGCCTTGGACGCATGTCCGCCGACAGCGAAATCATCGCACTGACGGCACTTGGCATCGGACGCCGGCGGATTCTCCTGCCCGTCGGTGTAATAGCACTGACGGGCGCCGCGTTCACGCTGGTCATGAGCCTCTGGCTTTCGCCGCTGGCCTTGCGCACACTGCGCTCCATCGAAGCGAATTTGATCGCCTCGCAAATATCTTTTCAGGTGCAGCCGCGGGTCTTTGACGAGCGATTTCCAGGCTGGGTGCTGTACGTCAACGACGTGACGGCCAGCGGCACGCAATGGCACGGTGTGTTTCTTGCAGAGACCGGCGGAGAGAACGGCTCACGCCTCACCCTGGCGGAGAACGCGATTGTAATTGCCGAACCAAAGCAGGGCAAGCTGGAGCTGCATCTTCAAGGGGGCACGACCCACGAATTTTCCCGTAACGATGCGGATCACTATTCCGTGACGGCGTTTGGACAGAGCGATTGGCCTATCGAAGTCAGTGGCCTGGTTCCCGCGCAGCCGCGGCAGCTCAGCAATCCGGAGCGATCCGTTCGGGCGCTGCTGGAGGACAAAGGTCCCGGCTGGCGCGATGTGCGCGTGGAACTTCACGGCAGGTTTGCTTTTCCGGTCGCTTGTTTTGTCTTTGCGCTGGTGGCGGTTCCGATTGGAGCGCAGCCTCGGCGCGGCGGGCGCGCGGCGGGATCGTTGATCGCCGTCATTCTGATCGCGTTGTATTATCTGCTGTTCGTGATGGGTGCCGGACTTGCACGGCAAGGAGCCGTTCCTCCGGCTGGAGGGATCTGGATCTCCAATATCGTTCTAGCAATCCTCGGACTGTCATTGTTGCCGCGAATGGAGCAGTTTCGCGGAGAGAGCCACTGGCTGCGGCCGCTGGGATTTTTCAAGAGCCGGCTGCGGCTGCTGCGGCGGCGCAAGACACAGGCGCGCGTGCGTGCTGCAGCTGCGGGGCCGGCCAATGGAGATCGCGGCCTGCAAGAAGCGGGCACTCGCGACGGTTCGAGTTTTCCGCGGCTGCTGGATTTGTATATTCTGCGGAGGTTCTTTTCGTACTTCGCGCTGTTGATGGGCACGTTTGTCTTTCTGTTCGAAACGTTCACGTTTTTCGAATTGCTGGACGATATTGCGCGCCACCGTGTTCCCTTCCTGATCGTCGTGGACTATTTCCGTTATCTGGCTCCTTACCTGATGTATCAGCTGGCTCCGCTCGGGGCGCTGGTGGCCGTTTTGGTCACGCTGGGAATCATGAGCAAGAGCAACGAAATCGTGGCGATCAAAGCAAGCGGCATGAGCTTGTACCGCCTGGCAGTGCCATTGCTGCTCGCAGGAATGGCGCTGGCCGCGATCATGGTCGTGCTCGACGATACGTACTTGCCGTTTGCCAACCAGCGCCAAGACGCACTACGAAACCTGATCAAAGGACGCCCGCCGCAGACTTACACGCGTCCGCAACGCTGGATCTTCGGCGAAGACTACAAGATTTACAATTACGACGTCTTCCTCCCGGCGCAAAACCTGTTTGGAGGATTGAGCGTTCTGGAAATCGATCCGGCCACGTTCCAGTTGCGGCGGCGCGTGTATGCGACGCGGGCCCGATGGTCGGAATCTCAAAAAGTATGGGTGCTGGAGGGCGGGTGGGTTCGCGATTTTTCGGGCGGCACGATCGTGCGTTATGACCGGCTTCCTCCGGTCACGTCGCTTCCGGAGCTAACGGAGCCGCCGGGATATTTCAACCGGGAAGTCCGGCAGGCCTTTCAGATGAGCTGGCGGGAATTGAGCGCTTACATAGAGGGATTGCATCGCGCGGGATTTGACGTGGCCGGGCTGACCGTACAGTGGCAGAAGAAGCTTGCCTATCCGCTGATGGCGCCGGTGAGCATGCTGCTGGCGATACCGTTTGCCTTCCTGGTAGGAACACGCGGAGCGCTTGGCGGCGTGGCTTTGGGCGTGGCGATCGGGATTACGTATTGGGCGATGGCGGCGCTTTTGGAAGCGATGGGTGGAGTGGGACAGCTACCGCCGTTGCTTGCGGGGTGGTCTCCGGACATTATTTTCTTTTTTCTGGGTTTGTATTTTTTCTTCAAGATGCCGACGTAAAAAATTCGCCGGACGCGCAGAGTTTACAGAAATGTCTGCGCGCCGACGACCTCAAGTGTTACTTGAACTCCATTCGAATCGATTTTTCCGCGCTACTTCCCCTTCTTTTTCTTTGCTCCGCGTTCCTCAACTACTACTTGAGCTGCGGCCAACCGCGCGATCGGGACGCGGAACGGCGATGCGCTGACGTAGTCCATGCCGACGGCGTGGCAGAATTTTACGCTGTCGGCGTCGCCTCCGTGCTCACCGCAAATGCCGATCTTCAGTTTGTGGCGAGTCTTGCGACCTTGTTCGATGCCCCAGCGCATGAGCATGCCCACGCCCTTGGAATCGAGAGACTGGAAAGGATCGGAGCTGAAGACAGCGGCTTTATTCTCGTCCACGTAGTCCGGGAGGAAGCGGCCAGCGTCGTCACGAGAGAGGCCCATGGTGGTTTGTGTGAGATCGTTGGTGCCGAAGGAGAAGAACTCCGCGACTTCCGCGATCTCCCCGGCCAGCAGAGCGGCGCGCGGCAATTCGATCATGGTGCCGACGATGTAGCTGAGCTTCACGCCGGATTTCTTGATCAGTTCATCGGCCACGCGCCGGGTGGCTTGTTCGAGGATGGAGAGCTCTTTCCGATCGAGAACGAGCGGATGCATGATCTCAGGTAATACTTTAACTCCGGCTTTCTGGCACTCGATGGCTGCTTCGATGATGGCGCGCACCTGCATCTCGAGAATTTCGGGGTAAGTGATGGCCAGGCGGCAGCCGCGATGCCCGAGCATGGGGTTGGCTTCGTGCAATTGCTCGACGCGCCGGGCGACTTTCTCGACATCAATTTTCAAGTCGCGGGCCAGCTCTTCCTGCTTGGCGCGATCGTGCGGAACGAACTCGTGCAGCGGTGGATCGATCAGACGGATGGTGACCGGGAATCCGTCCATGGCTCTAAAGATGCCGATGAAGTCGCGGCGCTGGAACGGGAGAAGCTTGTCCAGGGCCTTAACACGAGCGACTTTTTCGTCTGCCAGGATCATTTCCTGGATGGCGCGCTGGCGCTCGTGGCTCCTTTCCGGTTGCTCGAAGTCGGTGAAGAACATGTGCTCGGTGCGGCAGAGGCCGATGCCCTCGGCGCCAAACTCGATGGCCTTGCGAGCGTCTTGCGGAGTGTCCACGTTGGTGCGGACGCGCAGACGGCGCGTTTGGTCGGCCCACTTCATCAGGGCTTCGTAAGACTTGGGAAATTCGGGAGTAACGAGGGGCATCGCTTCGATGTAAACGACGCCTTCGCTGCCGTCCAGCGTGATCCAATCCCCTTCCTTGACCACTTTTCCGACGGCGGACATGGTTTGCGATTTGTAATCGATGTCCAGTTTTTCCGCACCGACGACGCAACACTTGCCCCAGCCGCGCGCCACTACGGCGGCGTGGCTGGTCTTGCCGCCGGTGGCGGTGAGGATGCCCTGAGCGACGGCCATGCCGCCGACATCTTCGGGGCTGGTTTCACGGCGGACGAGGATCACTTTCTCGCCGCGCGCGGCCCACTCTTCCGCTTTTTGCGCGGAGAAAACCACTCTGCCTACGGCGGCGCCAGGCACGGCGTTGATGCCGGTGGCCAGGATTTTCGAACTGAGAGATTTCTTGTCCACTTTCGAATCGATGACCGGATAGAAGAGGCGCTCGATGTCTTCGGGCTTGATACGGAGGAGAGCTTCGTCTTTCGAGATGAGCTTTTCGTTGGCCATGTCCACGGCGATGCGAAAAGCGGCAGCAGGGGTGCGTTTCCCTGTGCGCGTCTGCAACATGTAGAGCGTGCCGTTCTCGACGGTGAACTCCATGTCCTGCATGTCGCGATAGTGTTTCTCAAGTTTTACTCGAACTTTCTGGAGCTGGGCATAAACCTTGGGCATGGTCTTGGCCATTTCGCGCAGCGGCATGGGTGTGCGAATGCCGGCGACGACATCTTCACCCTGGGCGTTGACGAGGTAATCGCCGTAAAAGACTTTTTCGCCGGTACTCGGGTCGCGCGTGAAGCAGACGCCGGTGCCGGAATTGTCTCCGGTGTTGCCAAACACCATCTGCACAACGTTGACGGCGGTGCCGAGAAGGCCCGTAATCTTTTCGACGCGGCGGTACGTCACCGCTTTCTCCGCCATCCACGAACCAAATACCGCGCCGATGGCTCCCCAGAGTTGCTCCATGGGATCGTCCGGGAAGTTCTTTCCGGTCTTTTCCTGGAAGAGCGACTTGTATTCGGCAACCAGCTCTTTCCAGCCACTGGCGGGCACGGCGGTGTCTTCCTTGACGCCGAGCCGGTCCTTCATCGCACGGAGGCGATGCTCGAGGTCCTCCTTGGACATTTCCATGACGACCGTCGAGTACATCTGGACGAACCGGCGATAAGCGTCATAGGCAAAGCGCTCATTCTTCGTGACTGCGGCGAGGCCGGTCACGGAGCGATCATTCAATCCGAGATTCAAGATGGTTTCCATCATGCCGGGCATGGAGCGCGCGGAACCGGAGCGAACGCTGACGAGGAGAGGGTTCTTGGGATCGCCGAGTTTTTTCTTTGTGACCCGTTCGAGTTTTGCGACGCTGTCAGCGACTTGCTTTCGGAGTTCCGGAGGATACTTCTTGCCGTGCTTGTAGAAGAAGTCGCAGGCTTCGGTCGAAATGGTGAACCCTGCGGGAACCGGCAAGTCGATCTTGGTCATTTCGGCGAGTCCGGCGCCTTTACCTCCAAGGAGATCGCGCCAGGTGCCATCGCCTTCGGCTTTGCCTGCCCCAAAAAAATACACCCATTTTTTCACTGTGTCCCTCGCTAGAGATTTTTAGTTGCCGAGCTTCTGGTGCCAATGCAAATTCTAAAAAAATCCGGAATCTTGTCGGCGCGCCGACAGAAACGTACCTCAAGTAATACTTGAAGTAGCTAGCGCCGCTCTTCACCGCCAATTTCGGAGAAGTCGGCGACCGTAGTGAACTCGCGGAGAAGTTCCGCGAGGAGAGCTAAACGGTTATTCCGCACCGCTTCGTTCTCCGCCATCACCATGACGCCATCGAAGAACTGGTCCACGGCTTTGCGCAAGCCGGCGATGACTTCGAGAGCTTCCTGATATTTCCCCGCGCGCTTCAAGGCCTGAACTTTCGTGGCTGCGTCGCGCACCGCAGAGTAGAGGTCACGTTCCGCGGGACTCTCAAACAGCTCCGAGTTCACGTGATGGCCATCTTTTGCAGGGACATTCGCCTTCTCTAGGATTTTGCGGATGCGCTTAAAGGAAACCGCCAGCGGCTCGAAGTTCTTGGACTTGCGGATAGCTTTCAGTGCCACGAGGCGCTTCTGGGCATCGACGAGATCATCGGCACCGGCACGGAAGACAGCGCTGACTTCGTCGTAGCCAAAGCCTTCCCTTTCGCGGAAGACGTATTTCGCGCGGTCGAGAATGAACTCGAGAATCTGCGCTTCCTGTGCGGGAGTGACGCCGCGCTTCGGCTTAAGCGTGACTAGCGCTTTTGCGGCCGCACCAATCGAAAGCGAAATCGAGAGGGGGAGTTTCTTGTCGAGAATGATCTTCACGATGCCGAGCGCGGCGCGACGCAGCGCGTAAGGATCGCTCGAGCCCGTGGGGATGACGCCCACGGCGAAGCAGCCCACTACGGAATCGAGTTTGTCCGCGAGAGCCACGGCGCACCCCGTGAGATTGCGGGGGATGGGATCGTCGAGCCCAACGGGGCGATAGTGGTCGTAGACGGCGTCAGCGACTTCCACGGGCTCGCCCTGAGCCCGTGCGTAGAGCCCACCGACAATCCCCTGCAGTTCGGTAAATTCACGCACCATCTCGGTGGAGAGGTCGCACTTGGCGAGCTCGGCAGCGCGGTCTGCTTCGGCGACGTGGGCCTGGAGCATGCCAAGGTTGAACCACTGCTCGGTCAGCCACCGGGAGATGGAGCGAACGCGTTCGACTTTATCGCGGTAGCTGCCGAGGCGGGATTCGTAGGTAATGCGCTCAAGCTTAGGCAGATAGTCGGCGAGCCGACATTTCTGGTCGGAGGTCCAGAAAAACTGAGCGTCGGCAAAGCGCGCGCGGAGGACACGCTCGTGCCCGGCGCGGATGATGCCCCTGGCATCGCCAGCGACGTTAATCACCGCGAGGAAGTGCGGGGCGAGATCGCCGTTTTTTTTCTCGACGGCGAAGTATTTCTGGTGATCGCGCATGACGGTGACGAGAATTTCGTCCGGGAGATTGAGGAAGCTGGGATCGAAGTCACCCTGGATGACAGTGGGAAACTCGTTGAGATAGACGACGAGCTTTCGCAGCGCGGCATCCTCATGGATGTCGAGGCCGCTGCGCTTGGCGTGAGCCGCCAGCTCCCTGTCGATTTTCTCCTGACGCTTCGCGGGACGGACGATGACGCCGTTCGAATGGAGCTGCTTCTCATAGCCGCCGAAACTCTTGACGCGGATGGCGCTCGAGCCGAGAAAGCGATGGCCGCGGGTCGTGTCGCCCGCAGGAATGCCGCCGACCGAAAGTTTCAGAGGCTTGCCTTCGAGCACGGCGACGACCCATCGAATGGGACGGATGAAGCGCGCACCTTCGAGGCCGGTCCAGGTCATGGAGCGCGGCCAGGTGAGATCGTGGACAGCGCGCGGAAGGACGGCGGTGAGGATTTGTGCGGCGGTGCGGCCGAGTTTGACTTGCTTGGCGGCGAGGTACTCTCCCTTGGGAGTCTGGACCAGGTAGAGGTCGCTGACGTGGACACCTTGCTTTTCCGCGAAGCTCAGCGCGGCACGCGTCGGCGCGCCGACGGAATCGTAGGCGACGGATTTGGGCGGGCCGGTGACTTCGGTCTCGACGTCAGGTTGCTTGGCGAGGAGGCCACGAACCCAGGCCGTGAGCCGGCGGGGCGCGCTGAAGGTTTCAACCGTTACGCCCTCGGACTGACTCTCAGCCGAGAGTAGCTTTTCGATGTTGGTGCGAAGTTCTTCCTCGGCCTTCGGAAGCATGCCGGCGGGGATTTCTTCGCAGCCGACTTCGAAGAGGAGTTCGACGCGTTTCTCGTTAGCCACGGGCTTCACGCTCGCACCTCTCGCCGTGGAGTTGCGCCACTGAGTTGTTCGAGATAGGCAGCAGCAGTGCGGCAGGCAATGGTGCGGACTCGGGCCATGAGCGCGGCGCGTTCCGTCGTGGAGATGACGCCGCGCGCGTCCATCAAGTTGAAGAGGTGCGAGCACTTGAGGCAGTGGTCGTACGCAGCGAGAATCGGCCAGCGGACGCGGTCCTTCCCTTCCGCGGTCTTGAAACCGTCCAGGAGTTCCTTGGCTTGCTTTTCGTGGAGTTCAAATTCGGCGCGAATGGCGGCAGCGTCGCTGCGATCAAAGCTGTACTCAGAGAGTTGCTGCTCTTCCAGGAGGCGGATGTCGCCGTAAGTTTTGTCCGCGGACCAGCGGAGATCGTAAACGCTCTCAACGCCCTGGAGAAATGCGCAGATGCGCTCAAGCCCATAGGTCAGCTCGACGGAAATCGGATCTAGGTCGATGCCGCCGCTCTGCTGGAAGTAGGTAAACTGTGTGATTTCGAGGCCGTCGAGAAGCACTTGCCACCCGATGCCCCAGGCGCCGAGCGTCGGGGATTCCCAATTGTCCTCTTCGAAACGGATGTCATGTTCCTTGAGATGGATTCCGATGGCCCCTAGGCTCTTGAGGTAGAGATCCTGGACGTCCACAGGCGAGGGCTTGAGGATGACTTGAAATTGCGAATGCTTGTACAGGCGATTGGGATTTTCGCCGTAGCGACCGTCGGCGGGCCGACGACTCGGCTGCACATAGCCGATGCGATAGGGATCGGGACCGAGTACGCGGAGAAACGTTTCCGGATGCATGGTGCCGGCGCCAACCTCGACGTCGTACGGTTGTTGGAGGACGCAGCCTTGCTTCACCCAGAACTGGGAGAGTTGCAGAATCAAATCCTGGAAGTTGAGCCCCCGCTGTCGTTTCTCAAGTTTTACTTTAACTTTCAAGTCTGCTCCAAAAGTTCACGCGTTATCAAACGGCGCTCGAGGTTGTGCTCGATCCAGGTCAAGGAAGCTTCACGCAATTCCCCAGCGCTGGACTGCATCGATTTGTCGAACGCGATGCGGTCGAGCCGCTCGCCGGTAAAGCGCTCGGCGAGAAGGCGTGCCTCGTGGTGCAACGGCTTCATCCCGGAGCGACGGCACTTCTCGCAAAAGAGGCCGGGTTGATGCGCGTCATAAAACGCCGGCTTCGACCCGAGGGGCGCATCGCACCCGGCGCAGCGATCGAACCTCGGCAGCCACCCGCCGAGCCGCACCGTCCAAAAAGCGAAATAACTGAGCGGCAGATTCCAGTCTCCGGTGCGCTCGACTTCCCGGGTCACGAGCAGGATCAGCCGGAACATGGATTCCGAAACTTCGTGTTCCGGTAAAACCAGTTCCGAGACTTCACTCACCACAGCCAGACCGGTGCTCAGACCATAATCGCTCTGCGCCTTGTGAAAAGACTCGAGCGATTCGGCCTGTTGGATGCGAACCAGCTCCCGGGTTTCCTTCTCGACGTACCAAAGCTGGACGTGCGAGAGAACCTCGAGCGTGGAGCCGTAGCGGTTCTTCAAGCGCCGGGCGCCTGCGGCCACGCCGCGCACACGCCCGGACGACCGTCCGAGAAAGCTGACCAGGCGGTCCGCCTCGCCCAATGGAAATGTCTTCAGGATGATGGCTTCCGTTTCCCGGGCAGGCATGAGCTGTCGGCGTGCCGACCTTGCGTCGAACGAACTCCCGCATCCCGCTCGAAACGCGCGCACACGCGGAACCATTGTAAATACCATACGCGCACTCGCGGCGCAATCTCCGCGTGAAGAATTCAGAAAATCTCGCGGAGGGTAGATGCGTAAATTCGAAATCTCCAAAAGCGATGCGAGGATTTCTGGAGGCAAAGAATTGAGAAAAGCCCAGCTATTTGAGGGGTCTCCGGGCAGAAAGTATTCTGTTAACTTGCGAATCCTCAAGGCGAATATTATCGGACGCGCCACGCCGGCTTTATTCCCTCCTCTTTTCATTTCCTTTTCTTTTGCGATTCGCTACTCTGCTGTGGACCACTACTCATGCTCATTCCGCTCAAGGACAACAATCCTTCTCGAAGCTATCCGGTCGTAAATATCACGCTCCTTTTTGCGAATGTGGTCGTATTTCTCTACCAGCTCGCTCTTCCCCCCTATGACCAGAAGCTATTCATACTGTCCAATGCCACGATTCCGGCCCGCATCCCAGCCTTCCTAGACGGGCACATGGGTTTCGAGGCCACGTTCCTGCCGCTGATTACCAGCATGTTCCTTCATTCGGGCTTCCTTCACCTTGCAGGGAATATGCTTTTCCTTTGGATTTTTGGCGATAACGTGGAGGATGTCTTTGGCCACTTGCCGTATCTTTTTTTCTACCTGACTTGTGGGCTCGGCGCAGGATTGCTTCACGTGCTTTTCAATCTCGGCTCGACGATTCCGGCCCTCGGCGCAAGCGGGGCGATTTCGGGGGTCATGGGCGCGTACATGGTGCTCTATCCTCGAGAACGGATCCTCACTCTCGTGTTCATTTTTGTGGTTCCGATCCCGGCGGTCTTCATTCTTGGCTATTGGTTTCTGCTCCAGTTTCTTGCAGGGATTGACGCGTTAGGAAGCAGTGCAAAAGGGGGCGTCGCAGTATGGGCGCACGTCGGAGGATTTCTGCTTGGAGTGCTCTTGACGCAACTGGTACGTCGCCGTTAGACGACTAAGTGTGGCCGATTCACTACTTAAAGTATTACTTTAACTTCAACTGGATGCGCTCTTTGCGGCTCGATCGGCGAGCCAATCTCCAACGGCTTGCGTTCGCTTTTCGCCGCCGAGATCAGGTGTCACGTAGTTCTCCCGGAGTGCTGCGCGCACGGCCTCGCGAAGCGCCGCGGCCTCCGGTTTCCAGCCCAGGAATTCGAGCATCATCGCCGAGGCCAGAACGGAACCGAGCGGATTGGCGATTCCCTTTCCAGCGATGTTCGGTGCGGAACCGTGCACAGGTTCGAATAGCGACGTTTTTCCGGGATGGATGTTGCCGGAGGGGGCGAGGCCGAGGCCGCCGGCGAGCTGTGCGCCCAGGTCGCTGATGATGTCCCCGAAGAGATTGCAGGTCACGATGACGTCGAACTGCCGGGGATCGCGGACAAGCTCCATCGCCAGAGTGTCGATGTAGAGATGGCGGGAATCGAGCTCCGTGAATTCCTGGCGGACCTCCTTGAAGACTCGCTGCCACAGGTCGTGGGCAAAGTTCATGGCATTGGATTTGTCGCTCATGCACACGCGCTTCAGGCCGTTCAGCCGGGCGTATTCGAAGGCGTAGCGGATGATGCGCTCGACGCCTTTGCGGGAGTTGACATCTTCCTGGACGGCGATTTCGTCGGCGGTGCCCTTCTTGAAGAATCCTCCGACGCCCACGTAGAGGCCCTCGGTGTTCTCCCGGAAGACCGTCAGCCGGATGTCTTTTTCGGTGCGGTCGCGCAGCGGTGTCAGCCGGTCGTGGAGCAGTTCGACGGGCCGGGCGTTGACGTAGAGATCCAGTTTGAAGCGCAGCCCCAGCAGGATATCGGCGGCGTGCTGATTCGAAGGAACGCGAGGATCCCCGAGCGCGCCAAAGAGAATGGCGTCGAATTCGTCGCGCAGCATTTCGACCGCACCGGCGGGCAGCGTCACGTTCTCGCGCAGAAACTTGTCCGCGCCCCAGTCGAATTCCATGAATTCCATGGGCCGCTTGGCTGACCCGGCAACCGCCCGCAGCACCTTCACCGCCTCAGGCGTGACCTCCTTGCCGATGCCGTCACCCGGAATCACGGCGATACGAGCCGCGGTGCCGCCATTTCGCAAAGGGATGCCGGGCAAGGTCTTGCCTCCTCGACGGCTGTATTTCCTGCCGTCCGGTCAACTGTGTGGAATGAAACGGACGAGTATCTTGTTGCTGCGATGCCGCCGCCACGCTATTCTTCCATCAAAGGGCAGTTCGCGCCACCTGCATTGCGGTGCCTCCCACGGGCGATTCTCGATGGCATCTTGCGGGGATTCGACCAATCCGCCGAGAACAGGTAACATTCCCAGGCTGACCAACCCAATACGATGGAAAGGTCGAAAAAAGCAAAAGACGGATTCTTGCTCCTTGGTGCACTTCTGATCGCAGCGACAGCACTGTTTGCTTTCGGCTGGCTGGCGGAAGAAATGTTGGAGGGAGATACCCAGAAATTCGACGAGTTTGTGCGGGATGCGGTCCACCGGCATGCCGCGCCCTGGGTTACCTGGTTCATGCAGGGATTCTCATTCCTTGGATCCGTCGCGGTGGTAACTACGCTGTGCGTTCTCGCGATCGCCGCCTTTCTTTACTTCCGCCAGGTCCGCATAGCGGCGCTGCTGGCGATGACGATGATTGGCATGGCTGTGCTCGATGTAACGTTGAAGCTGGCATTCCATCGCCCCCGGCCTGTTGGCTACTTTGGTCCCACTCCAACCACGTATAGTTTTCCGAGCGGGCACGCCATGGGCTCGGTCTGTTTTTATGGCGTGCTTGCTGCGATTCTCGCGGCACGCGCAAGCGGGCGCGCGGCCAAATGGTGGATCTGGACGGGCGCGGTGCTGCTGATCGGAATGATCGGATACTCGCGCATTTATCTGGGAGTGCATTACCCCAGCGATGTCATCGCCGGATACTGTGCCGGCGCGGTCTGGGTCGTGGCGGTAGGTTTTCTCAACAAGATTCATACGAACGGACGCAAGGAAGAAATGGACCGCGGAAAGCACGGCTAAGTGGACGCGGGCCGAGCAGTGCATTTCGGATAGTTCAATCGAGGCCGCGCGCAACCGCAGGAGATCGAAAGCGTCGCAGTCCCCTGGAATCATTTGCGGTTGAGCCGGTCGTCGAGCAGCAGAACCGCCCGGTAGAGAACTTCGGCGCCGTTGGCCACGTCTTGCCACGAAGTGAATTCCTTCGGAGAGTGGCTTATTCCGTCGCGACTGGGGACGAAGATCATCGCCATCGGCGCAATCTTGGCAATTTCCTGGGAGTCTTGCCCCGCCTCGCTGGGCAGATCCATGGTGGCAAGGCCGAGCGACTTTGCCGCATCGCGCACGGCAGCCTGTAAGGCCGGGTCGGCGTGGGCGGGATCCGATTTGTCCAACGCCGTGCAACGCGTTTCGACGCTCTCCTCCTTGTCAATCTGCGTGAATCTTGCTTGCATGCGTTCCCACATGCGGTCGATTTTTGACGCGTCAAGGTCACGCAACTCGACCGGAAACTCAGCACGGCCGGGAATGACGTTTACCGCGCCAGGCTCGGCCCGCAAGTAGCCGACGGTGCCCACCTGGTGGCCGGTTTCCGCGCGTACCACGTCGCGCACCACAAGCAATTCACGGGAAGCTGCCGCCAGCGCATCCTTCCGGCGATTCATGGGCGTGGTGCCGGCGTGATTTGCAAACCCTGTGACCACGCATTGCCACCGCCTGATACCTACAATTCCCTGCACAACACCGATGGGGATTTTGGATTCATCGAGGTGCGGGCCTTGTTCGATGTGCAATTCGAGAAATGCTGCCAAAGCCCCGCGTGGGATACCCGCGTCGGTAAGATGCGTCGGATCCTGACCGTAACGGCGCAGCCAATCCGCAAGTGTGAGCCCTTGCTCATCTCTACGATCGAGAATCTCAGGTCCGAGCGTCCCAGCGGCCACACCCGAACCCAGAGTACCTATGCCGAAGTGGTTGCCCTCTTCGTTAGTCCAAATGACCACTTCCAAGGGGTGGCGAGTCTTCACGTTTCCGTCGTTCAGGGCGCGGATTACTTCGATGGCGCCCATGCTGCCGACGTCTCCATCGAAGTTTCCGCCGTGGAGAACGGAATCAATGTGCGAGCCGAAGAGCAATTTCGGCAGCTTCTCCGAGCCTGCGCGCAGACCGAAGATGTTTCCGGCGGGATCGACGCGGACCTCGAGCGCAGCTTCCTTCATCAGGCCGATGACGTACTCCCGGGCGGCCATATCGGTCTCCGAGAATCCGGTGCGCGTGACACCACCCTCAGGATTCCGCCCGAACTCGCTCAGTTTCTCGAGCGTGCCTTGCAGACGATTAGAGTCGACGTGAAACTTTGGAGAGCCCGTCGCCTGGGGCCGCAGTGTAGGCGCGGCGAAGGCAACCATCCACAGAATAGCCAATCCGAGAAGAGAGCAGGTTCGGCATGAGTTCTTGAGAGTGGTTTCATGGTGCCTTGCCGTCATTTGGTTCCTCCCACCCGCGCAATGCCCCGCTATAAAAACGCTGTAATGGATGTTCGGGCGCTATTCTTCCATCAAAATAAAATTCGCGCTACCGCCACTTGGCTTACGCGGCGGTCGGGGCTTTGCTCTGCGAGCCGCTCCCGGATGCCTGCTGTTCAGTTACCGATTTGCGCGTTATATGTGGAGGTGAATCGCATCCGGATACACTTTACCAGGAAAAGTACTTGACAATAAGAAGCAGCGCTGTAGCTTAGTGCTATTATCCTCGCGTAGGAGATCGGAGGACCCTTCCTATGGAAACCGAACATCCAACTCAATTACAAGGTTTTGGCGAGTCACCAGCTGGCCAGTTTCGAGGGGTCCTTGTCGACGCGATCCGATTTTGGGAGCCGCGTCGCCTTCTCTATAACTTTGTCCTCGGCGCGGTCGTTGTTGTCTGGCTTGTAGCGACTTGGCCCCATTTCCGCGCGGAATTGACGTTACATTCGCTTCTGCTTCTTGTCATCCTGGCATTACTAGCCAATGTTTGCTACTGCACCGCCTACCTCGTGGACATTCCAATGCAGCTCTCACCTCTTAGCACCGTCTGGAGACGTCGACGCTGGGGGCTATTATTGATGGGAACGCTCTTTGCAATTCTTGTGGAGAACTATTGGATCGCTGACGAGATCTATCCCTATGTCCGCTGATACAGGGAGCAGGCCAGCGGCCCTTGGGAGGATTGAGCGGCCGGAGAGACTCGAACTCCCGACCCTCTGGTTCGAAGCCAGATGCTCTATCCAGCTGAGCTACGGGCGCGCGAAACCATTATACCTACAACCCGCTGTGCAGAATCAGCGACTCCTGCCCGATTCGATCCAGTAGACGCCGGCGAGTGCCAGAACTCCGCCCAGCACTTGGACCCATGAGCCCTTCTCACCAAGCCAGAGAATCCCGAGGATTGTTGCCAGCACCGGCAAAAGATAGGTGAAGGCGCTCAATTGCGAGGCTTCGAGGTAGCGGAGCAGCCAGAAGTAAAAGACGTATGCCAAGGCGGAACTGAAAATTGCCATGTAGATTGTGGCGGCCCAGGCTTGCCAGGGGAGCGGCCAATTTCCAGCGCCGTACATATTGTTAGCCTCGTAGATAGCCAACGGCAGCACAATAAGCGCTCCGGCGAAATGATTGAATGCCGTCATGGTTAGAGTGTCGTACTTCCCCGCCACGCGTTTGCCGAGGACGACGTACATGGCAAAGCCAATGGAGCCAGTCATGGTGATGGCGTCGCCTTCGAGCGAAGCGGAATGAACCGAAATACCGTTCTCGGAGGCAAGCACCGCAATTCCAAGGAGCGCGATAAGCATTCCAATTACCTTGTGCCCTGTGGCGCGCTCCAAACGAAGCACCACGGCCAGTATCAGGATGTAGATAGGACCCATGCCGACAATAACGGCGGCATGGCTGACGGACGTGAAATGAAGCCCAACCGTAAAGCAAATCTGGTTTACGACCACGCCGAAAAAACCCAAATATAGAAATATCCAGAAGTCGCGCGCGGCGAACCCGCGACGCCGAAGAGCCGTGGCTTCCGAGAACGCCGGCATCCGCGAGCAGAGGAAGTACGTGGGAACCATGAAGAAACCTGCGAAAACAACGCGGAAAGAAGCCATTGCCAACGGAGGCAGGTACAACAGTCCAATTTTTGCCGCGATGAAGTTAACAGCCCACACGACAATCAGCAGAGCAATGGATGCAGTGATGACCACACGGGAAGGCGCCCGCCCGGCTGAGGGTTCGATTCTCACGGAATCAGGCCAGCCGTTCTTTTCGAACCGTGAGTTTTTCGATGAGTCCGCGGCGCGGTGCGAATCCGATGCCGGGTCCCGTAGGCACGCGAATCGTGCCTTGCGGCGAGACGGTCACTTCGGGATCAATGATGTCTTCCACCCAATAACGCTTGCTGGCGCTCACGTCGCCGGGCAGGGTGAAATTCGGAAGCGTGGAGAGCGCAATATTATGCGCGCGGCCGATGCCGGATTCGAGCATGCCGCCGCACCAGACGGGGACGCCGCGCTGCTGGCAGAAATCGTGAATGCGGCGCGCGACCGTGTAGCCGCCGACGCGGCCGAGCTTAATGTTGACAATTTTGCAGGCGCCGAGTTCCACGGCCGCGCGCGCTTGTTCCTCGGTGTGAATGCATTCGTCGAGGCAGATCGGCGTGTCGAGGTTTTTCTGCAGCTCGACGTGGCTGTAGAGATCGTCCCAGCCGAGCGGCTGTTCGATCATCATGAGATAAAAACCTTCAAGCTGCTTCAGGAGAGGCCAATCTTCGAGCGTGTACGCGGAGTTGGCGTCCACCATCAGCTTGATGCGCGGGAAATCCTGCCGTAAGCGCTGCACTTGCTCCAGATCCTTGCCGGGCTTGATCTTGATTTTGATCCGCTGGTAGCCGGCGGCGAGTTCCTTTTTCACCGCTGCAACAAGTTCATCCAGCGAATCCTTGATGCCGACGGAGACGCCGCAAGCGATTTCTTCGCGCGTTCCGCCAAGCAGTTTCGAAAGCGGAATGGATTTTTGTCTGGCTTCAGCTTCCCAGACAGCAGCTTCGAGAGCACCCTTGGCCATGTTGTGGCCGCGCACATGGCCGAGAAGGTCCCACACTTCTGCGGCCGAACCAAATTCCCTTCCCTTTAAGAACGGCCAGAGATGATCGCGCAGAATATGCCACGCCGTGTCCGTGGTTTCCGGGCTGTACGATGGAGTTTCTCCGGCGACACACTCACCCCAGCCGGCGGTGCCGTCCACATCGGCTTCCACGAGAATGATCCGGCGGACGTCGGTGCGTTCCACGCTGGTTTCGAATGGAGCCACCAGCTTCATCCGCACTTCTCGCAACACGATTTCTCGAACGCGCATGCTTCCTCAGTCGCTCACTTTTCCAAAAAGGTTCAGAAGTCGCTCCACGGCCTCAGAAGGTAGGCCCTGCTTGCTGCGGCCGTACGCAAACCGACCGCGGCATACCCTTTCGCAAACCACTTGGTGAACTCTTCGCGAAGGCGGGCCTGGACTTTGCCGACCTCCGATTCCCCTTCGCGTTGCCAGCGTTCCAGATCCGCAGGCAATTCGATAACCGCTGGCGCTTCGACGGGTTCCTCGGCGAGGTCACCAATCGCCGCAACCACGCGCGCGGAGTCCAGATGCCATTCCACCAGCAACCGATCGGTGGGCAAGTCCCTGTGAAGCGGGCTCGTCGTAACCCCATACAAGTTCGGACAATACTTCCGGCAAATCGCGCCGAGTTTATTCAAATTGAAGTGCGCGTTGCGCAGCTCCAGAGGATCAAAGGTCCACTGAACGAGCCGGATTCCACGTCCCAAAGCTTCGGTTCGCTGAAAGAGTTTCAGCATGCGTCCAACACCGCGGTCGCGATATTCGTTGTGCACGCCGGTCATGTGCGAGTGGAGGTACGGGACGCCGCCCTGGAGCCCGACGACCGCGAGCGTGAAGCCCACGAGACGATTGCTATCGAAAGCTCCCAGCACTTCGCCGCCCGTATGCGCGGCGACGACGAACAGCGTGGCCGGCTCAACTTCGAGGTCTGCTTCTCCCCAAATTTCGCGTTGCAGCTCCACGCAACGGTGAAATTCATCGAGGTTTTCGCATTTGCGGACAACGATATCCGGGCTCATCGCTTGGCTCGCGCCCCGCTCCGTTCGATTTTCTGCTCCGTCCGCTTGGCGAGATCCCAGAGCGCTTCCATTTCCTCTCGCCGTAGATTCTTGAACTCCCGCCCGGCTTCGCGCGCCAGCTTTTCCATGGAGCGAAATCTTCGAGAGAATTTCGCATTGGCTTTTTTCAGGGCAATCTCCGGGTCCACCTTCAGAAATCGCGCGAGGTTTACGGCAGCGAAGAGCAAATCTCCGAGCTCCTCCTCAACTTTCAGTTGTTCTCGGGCGTCCAGAGCATTTTGCAATTCCCTCGTCTCCTCGCCCATCTTTTCGAAAATTCCGCCGGCAGTTTCCCAGTCGAAGCCGATGCGCGAGGCTTTGCGCGTAAGCTGGAAGCCTTCCAAAGTCGCGGGCAGGGCGCGCGACACGCCGTCGAGCAGCGACGCTTCCTTCGGTCCTTTCCTTCCAGACGCATCGCCTGAAGCTTCCACTTTCGAAAGCCGCTCTTCGGCTTTGATCTGCTCCCAGTTTCTCAATACCTCCGCTGAATCTTTCGCACGCGTTTCTCCAAAAACATGGGGATGCCGCCGAATCATCTTGTCGTGGATTTCGCGGATTACATCTGAAATCGTAAAACCACCCCTCTCCTGCGCCATCTGCGAATGAAATACGATCTGCAAGAGAAGATCGCCCATCTCCTCCGCGAACTTGGCGTCGTTCCTACTCTCCAGCGCTTCCAGGACTTCGTAGGCCTCTTCAATCAAATAGGTTCGCAGCGATTCGTGAGTCTGTTCGCGATCCCAGGGACAGCCGTCCGGAGCGCGAAGCCGAGCCTGTACGGCCACGAGCTTTTCAAACCATTCGCCCGGCGTCGCTTGCCTCCGCTTCACTGGTTTAGCGTGGCGGCGCCGCGAATTCTTTCCGTTCTTTGTTTGTTTCTTGCCGGGGCGCGTCATGTCTCGGAATATTTTCCCGCTTTCGTCAAGCGTTCCACTCTACGGTGGCGCCGGGCCTTTGACAAGCTCGCTAAAGGCGCCATCAAAGTGCGGGAGCGACCAAAGCTACAAGCCGTGATAAACTGAAGTCGAACTACATCGTTAAGGAATGTCCCTTGTCCGAAAAGAAACAGGAAGACTCGTTCCGCGTCATTGACCGGCGCCCGTTTACCTCCGAGGGCGAGCTGCGCAAAGAAGTAGTGGAAGAAGCTGAACGCGAAGCCAAGCGCGAGGCCGCGATGCGCCCGCTTGCGCCTGCGGAGCCGGCGACGGCCCCTGCCGCGGCGCCTCCGGCTGAGTTGCCCGCGCGGATTCCGGCGTTCGAAAACCTGGTCCGCATGCTTGGTAGCAACGCCGCCATGGTCCTGGGCGCTTACGCGGATCCGCGCTCCGGTCAGCCGATGATCGATCCAGAAGCTGCGCGCGAACTGATCGACATGCTCGACGCCCTGCACGAAAAGACGAAGGGCAATCTCGCGCCAGAGGAAGAGACTCTGCTGATGGATCTCCTTGGCAAATTGAAGATGACCTTTTTGGAGGTCAATCAGGCGATTGCGGCGCAGGCGGCGCAAGTCAAGGCCAAGGCGCGCCCGTAGTCTGCCGTCCGGTGGCCTGCTAAGTTGCGCCCCGCTTCTCGCCGTTCCGGCACTTTGAAGATGGCCTCCGTTCCACTCAAGCTCACGGTTCTTGGTTCCGGCACCTCCATGGGGGTTCCCACGCTGGCCTGCCCCTGTCGCGTGTGCGCTTCGAACGATCCACACGACAAAAGGCTGCGCCCTTCCGTCCTGATTTCACGCGACGGCCAGCACGCAGTGATTGACACCACCCCGGATTTCCGCCAGCAGGCGTTGCGAGCCGGCCTCGACCGCCTCGATGCGATTTTACTGACGCACGGGCATGCCGACCACATCCTCGGCTTTGATGACATTCGCCCGTTTAATCTCCGTCAGCGTTCCGCGCTTCCTGTCTTCGGCAACGAAGAAACGTTTCGCGTCATCCGCCGCGTTTTCTCCTATGTCTTCGATGACAAACCCACCCTCAGCACCGTGCCCAGCGTGACCCTCAAGCTCGCAAACAGTCCGTTCGAACTGCTGCGCATTCCCTTCACTCCGATTCCCATGCTCCATGGCGACATGGAAGTTCTGGGCTTTCGCTTTGGCCGCGCGGCCTACCTGACGGACTTCAGCAAGATTCCTGATTCTTCCCTGGCGCTGCTGCAGGGCCTCGACGAGTTGGTTCTCGATGCCTTGCGCGACACTCCTCACCCCATGCACCAGACCGTAGATCAGGCCCTGGCCCTCATCCAGCAGCTCAAGCCGCGGCGCGCGTGGTTCACCCACATCGCGCACGACCTGCCACACGCGGAAACCAACGAGCGGCTTCGTCAGATGGGCTTCCCCCACGTGCAATTGGCCTATGATGGCCTTCAATTTGACGTGCACGTGGACGCACGAGATGAAGCGGGCCGCGAGCAACAGGAGTCGCCGGCACGGATGACGCTTGCCGGAGGTGCCTCATCGCGGCGGCTGACGACGTTTACGTCCTCGCAGGCTTGGGCCTCGCGCTATGCCTCCTATGGACACGCGAGCGTCCTGGCCATCGGCAACTTCGATGGCATCCATCTGGGCCATCAAGCGATTCTTCGCGCCACGGTCGAGCGTGCGCACGCCCTCAGTGCGGTATCCACTGTTCTTACGTTTGACCCATCACCGCGGAAAGTGTTGCGGCCCGAGTCCGCTCCGCTGAGGCTTTCGACCATCGCGCAACGGTTGGAATGGTTCAATGCCCTGGGCATCGAAGCCGCGGTCATCATGCCCTTCACCCTCGAACTCTCCCGGCTCGCTCCCGAGGAATTTGTGGAGCAAATCCTTGTTCGCGACCTTCAGGTGAAAGCTGTTCTAGTCGGCGAGAACTTTCATTTCGGACACAAGCAGGCGGGAAACGTGAAGTTGCTGAAGGAGTTGGGTTCAAAAAACGGCTTCGCCGTCGTAGTCATTCCTCCGGTGCAGTGCCACGGCGAAGTAGTTTCCAGCACGATTATTCGCCGGGAAGTGGCGGAAGGAGATGTGTCCCATGCCGGGCGCCTCTTGGGCCGGCCTTTCGCGCTGACCGGTGAAGTGGTCCCTGGCACCGGGACCGGCCGCAAATTTACATTTCCCACGTTGAATCTTGCCGCCGAGCAGGAACTGCTCCCCGCCCGAGGTGTGTACATCACGCGAACAATGCTCGAGGGCGAAAACTGCAGCCACCGTTCCGTCACCAACATTGGCGTGCGGCCCACGTTCAATGGCTCGTCTCTCAGCGTGGAAACGCACTTGCTCGATTTTCAGCCACAGACCACGCCGAAGCGGATCGAAGTGCGATTTTGGGACCGTCTTCGTGAAGAAAAGAAATTCAGTGGCCCGGAAGAGCTGCGCGCACAAATCGCGCATGACATCGGCGCGGCAAACCAATTCTTCAATCGTTTGCGCCGTTTCCGCTCCGTCCGTTTACTTGCCCAGGCCGGCCCTAGCCTGTCTTTGTAGAGGCTGGGCTTTAGCCCAGCTCTTCCGGTTTACTTTCAAAAACGCCGGGCTGAAGCCCGGCCTCTACAACATCCATTGGGTGTTAGCCTTGTCGGCATGCCTTTTTTTCAAAAACGTCTTCGCCGTCCGGCGGAACACTGCCGCGGTCGCCGGGTTTATTTCGTGACCGTTGGGACCGAGAGGCGCGCGCCCTTTTTCGAGGATCAATCCATAGGGGAATGGCTGCCCCGTCGTCTCTTGGAAACTGCCGCTCAATGGAATTTCTCTCTTCACGCCTATTGCATCATGCCTGACCACATTCATTTCCTTTGTGAAGGACTCTCGGACACCTCTGACCTGGTTCAGTTCGTCAACACCTTCAAGCAACGCACTGCGTATGAATTCAAGAAAACTCATGGCGGGCGGCTCTGGCAAATGCGCTATTACGATCACATTCTGCGGCCCAACGAGGTCATCGAGGGCGTCGCCTGTTACATTTGGTGGAATCCGGTACGGAAAGGGCTGTGCGATGAGCCTCACGTCTACCCTCTGTCCGGATCGCAAACCATCGAGTGGATGAAGCAGAGCTCTTCCCGTACAAACTGGACCCCGCCCTGGAAGCCAACCACGAATCTGTAGAGGCCGGACTTTAGCCCGGCTCTCTTTCTGTCCGTTGAAGATGCCGACGCACTTTATGCCGAGTACGCCGCCCAAGGCGTGGAATTCACTCGAGAACTTGGCAACATGCCATGGCACAAGCGGGAGTTCGTGGTGAAAGATTGCGATGGCCGTCTGCTGGCTTTCGGCGCTAACCTGTAATCTTCTTCTTGTCATCCCGAACCCGGTCGCGCACTGGCACGCGGTAAGCGGGCTGCAAAGAATTGGCGCGAACGGCGGTGAGGGATCTGCTTTCCTTTTTTTTCGCCACTCGCCAGTGGTTTTCTTCACAGTTGACAGTGGCAGACGGCAAAACTTTCACCTTTTGGAACCGAAAAGGAGTGCGCCTCGGCTTGGCTTTTCCGCAGAAAGCTGCCACACTGCCTTTCGCGGCGCACCATGCGCACAAGGTAATGCTAAGCAAACCTGGATCTTTCGACGCAGCTTCGCTCGAGCGCACATCTCCGTCCCAGGAAAATTATCTACAGCCTAACCTTGGCCATGGCCTTCGGATTTGGTGGGCCTACTACTGGCCGACATCCCTGATTTCGTTCTTCATCATCGTCGTTCTCACGGTCCTGCTCCGCAAGGCCTGGGAAAACGATGTGCTTTCGACCCAGGTTGTGCGGTGGGCTGGTCGGATCTTGCCTTATGTCGTCGTCTCCGCGGTTTCGATGCTTGGCATCTGGCGAATTCTGGGAAAGAAATTCCGCTCTTTCTCCATCGCATTGCTGCCCCGCGCTCCTGCTTCTGGCGGCGAGCCTTTGTCCCGGTCCTTTGAACGAACACTGCGCGTCTGGTGGGAATTCATCTGGCGCAACGTTGTCTATCCGTGATTCTCAGGATCGCCGGTTCTATAGCTCTAAGTATGACGATTGGGATTCTTGCCGCGTTGGGTGGCTCGATGCGCGCAATCGTACCCTTTGTGTCACAAGTCCTCATCGACGGCGCCGTTGGCTTATTCGTTATCTATTCGGGAATCCTCGATGAGGAGTTCGGGGATTTTCGCGTGACTTTAGCGCCGAGCGCGGTCGCCTTGAGCGCAGCCCCTGCCGTTGAGGCCGCTGCGCCGAATAGCCTCCCGTAGTATTTTCTTCACGACCTGCCGACAAATCCTTTTCGTGGCCGCCACCCGCCTAATGCTCCTGGTGTGTCACCCGAACGAAGCGCGTTGTTTGGGCCCGCGGGTGGAGCACCTTTAACTTAACTACGGAGGGGTGCCCCAGCCCTTCGCGTTTGCTTTTTGAAAGGGTGGGCCATTCTTCTCTTCGCTCTCTCATATCCTCTGAGAAACCGGGGAACAGACGGGAAGTTTCCCCTGAAATGAAACGGGACCCAACAGCGTATATAGAAGCAGCGCCCGAGGTGTCGGCGCTAAATCTGCGCAGTCAGGAGAGTCAAATGAAATTTCAGGCTATGGCGTCAGCAGTGGTGTTGTTCCTGGTATCCACGGCGGCTTTCGCACAGGATTCCAAAGCTCCGCAGGGGGCCTCGAACAGCAAGGGAGAGCAGGCTTCACAAGGTCCGTTCAGCACGTACAATAAAATCTTCTACGCCAGGATGAAAACCATCCTCGTCAGTTCCGCTGAAAAAATGCCCGAAGAGAACTACAACTTCAAGCCCACTGACTCCGTCCGCAGCTACGGCCAGATTGTGGGGCATGTCGCGGACGCCCAATATAATTTTTGCGCGCTGGCACTCGGGGAGACGAATCCCGGCCTCAAAATCGAGGAGACCAAGACCACCAAAGCCGATCTCGTTGCCGCGCTCAAAGGTGCGCTCGCCTACTGTGACAAAGCTTATGACGGCGCGACGGATGCGTCCGGCACGCAAACGGTGAAGTTGTTCGGCATGGATATGCCCAAATTCGGTGTGCTGAACATTAACAACGCGCATGACATGGAACACTACGGCAATCTGGTCACCTACATGCGGCTCAAGAACATTGTTCCCCCGACCAGCGAACCGCCTCCCGCGGCACCGCAGAAAAAGTAAGCGGCGGGTGGCCGCGCCTTAATTCCGAACACGACGTTTTGTGCGTAGGTATGAAACACGTGCCGCACCTCCGGTGCTCCGCGTCTTATATACCACGCACCCAGCGCTTACGCGCTGGGCTAAAGTATGTCGCGCCTACGGCGCTGGAAGAAGCGCAAATTCTGCTTTCTCATCCCAGCGCTGACGCGCTGGGCTAAAGAGCAAAAAAAATCATGAGCACCGTAGGTGCGGCACCTAACCCAAAACATATTTTGGGTCAAACTCGATTCCATGCTTCTTCAACAACGCAACAAACTCCGCATCAAAATCCATTTTCTTGTGATGCTCTTCCTGATTCCGTATGTACCGAATCACGACGGGAATCACCGACGCGCTCACGCTGAATGCCGCATAGCCTTCCTGCCACGCGAACTTGTGACCTTCGTTACTGGCCATCGTGAGGAATTCGCTTTGATCGTTGCAACGGCCTTCGACAAGGTTAAAACGGGCGGGATTTGAATTAGCAGATGAATATGATCTTCCATCCCACCCATGGAATGAACATAGATGTCCAGTTTTCTACAAATGCCCGTAACGTAGGCCCATAATTTGGGCCGAAATTCGCTGTCTATCGTTTTGTGTCGGCCTTTCGTGCTGAATACCACATGCACCACGTTCTGCGCGTAGGTATGGGACACGTGCCGCACCTCCGGTGCTCCGCGTCTTATATACCACGCAACCCAGCGCTTACGCGCTGGGCTAAAGTATGGCGCGCCTCCGGCGCTCGAAGGAGGACGAGCAGGCACGGTGCGGAGGAAAGGTGGAGGGCACGGCATTCCGGCTGCTGCCCGGAATCTACGATGTGGTGCGCCTACGACGTGGTTGTCGAGCTCGGGCACGGCAAGCCATGCCCTTACAAAAGAAGGTGGCGACGTAAAATCGCCACTACAAAGAAGGGCGGAGCTTGCCTGCGGCGAGATCTTTCAAGGCGCGGAGGCGTGCGTCGAGTTCGGCGGGCGTCAGGCGCCCCTGGCGGTAGAGAGTGCGCAGAAAATCCCGGGCCGGGCGGTCGCCCTTGCGCGAGTTGCATTCGATACAAGAGGAAACCAGGTTGCGGTAGGAGTTGCGTCCAAAGCGCGCGCGTGGGACGACGTGGTCGAGGCACTGCACGTGGGCGGGGGTGCGGCGGAGGCAGTAAAAGCAGGCGCCGCGTTCGCGATCGTGAATGGTTTTGCGGAGCGCCCAGGTTTTCAAGAAATCCGTGGCTTCAAGGGCGGAGGCAGGAGGCTCTTCCGCGGCCCGGGAGGCGCCATTTTTGCCCGGGCGGACGGCGCGGATCTGCTCGGGCAGACGCATCTCGACGAGGTGGCCGGTTTTGCTGCGTTCGAGCAAGCGTAAAGCGCCCAACTCATCGAGACGGCGGACGGCCTGGCGCACCGGTCCATTGGAAAGACGCAGGTCGCGGGCTACGGACAAAACCGCAAAGTGCAGGCGGAGCTTGCCTACGACGAGGGAATGGCGCAGGAGATAGGAGTACACGGCGCGGTCCCAGACGGTCAGGCCGAGACGCGGGGCGAGAACATCTTCAAACTGCATCCAGAGGAGTTTGGGGTTCGGTTTTTTGTTTGGCATTGGTTTATGTCCTGGAAGCGAAAACAGAGAGAACAGCACGGCAGGGGTACCAGATTGCGAATGCGTCCAGCGCTGGGACTGACTGGCGAACCCAGAAGAACCGCGCAAGAGACTAGAAGCTATCTCATAAACGGCTTTTAGGAGGGCACGGCTTCAGCCGTGCCGAAAACGCGTGGAAAAAGGGGGCTTTAGCCCCTGAAGAATCTTGTTTTTTCTGACGATCTGATTTATGAGATGACTTCTAGCTCCAAAAAAAACGCCCCGACTGGAGTCGGGGCGCAGTATTACCCGAGGGTTATTCTAGAGAACCATAATGCATTTGTCAACAAGAAAATCAGTTAAGAACGAAGTTTTATAAGTGGGTACAAATCAAAAAGATACGGACTCATTTTGTAGCGCCGGCTTCCAGCCGGCTCTGCGGGCCTTTCTACGTAGAGGCTGGGCATTACCCCAGCTCTTGCGCTTACCTTCAAAAACGCCGGGCTAAAGCCGGGCCTCTACAAAACCTTTACCAGCCGGCCGCAGAGCAGAGCTATTCTTTTGCTTTTTGCAGGCACTCGGCGCAATAGCCGCCGACTTCCGTGCGCGAGACCGTAACCTTCATGTGGAAATCGCGCGCGATCTGCTCCTTCAATTGCTCGTACAAGCGGCTTTCGAATTCCCGAACCTTGCCGCAGCGCAAGCACGCCACATGAATGTGATCGCGCGGACCGTGCGTCTCGTAATAATGGCGATCCCCGCGAAGATGCAGCAAATCCAGTTCGTCAATGAGGCCCTGCTTCTTCAGCAGGTCAATTGTGCGGTACACCGTAACGAGGTGGATGTCCGAATCAATCTTCTGGGCCCTGGCAAGAATTTGATCCACGTCCAGGTGCTGCTCGGCATCATCCATCACCTGAAGAATCACACGGCGCTGCCGGGTCATGCGGATTCCCCGCGCAGCTACTGCTTGCTGAAGCTTGCCCGTTGTCTCTGCTGTATTGAGGCGCTCCCCGGTAGAAACCCGGTGCGTCGGTGATGTAGCCATTTCTAATTCCCCACTCGTGCGCGATTGCGTCCTAGGAGTGGCTCGGCAGCAGCCGCACAACGTCATTGTACATAACGTAAGCGAACAGCACCAAGAGGAACACAAATCCAACCTGCACGAAGCGCTCTTTGAACGCCAGGCTGAAGTCGCGGCGACGAATGGTTTCCATTGCCAGCAGAAGAATGTTGCCTCCATCGAGGATGGGGATCGGCAGCAAGTTCAGGATGCCGAGGTTCAGGCTGATCATGGCCATCAGATTGATGGTGTCCACAGGGCCATCCTGCACCGCCTGGCCGGCCTGTACCGCAATCCCTACGAAGCTCTGCAACTGCCGGACGGATAGTTTGCCGGTGAAGAGTCTGCCAATCACGCTCATAAGCTTGCCTGTGGCACCGATCGTTTCATCCGTGGCTTCCTTCACAGAGGCGGCAAGACTCATTTCTTTGAAGGCCCACTCGGTTCCAGCCGCCATTCCAATCCGCCAAACCGTTTGCCCGTCTTCATCCTTGTCCTGCATCGGATGAATTGCAACGGTCAGCTCATTGCCATTGCGTCTCACGACTGTGTTCAAAGTTTGCCCATTGGACTGCCGGATGGCATCGAAGAACTCGAACCAGTTCCGCACGGGCGTTCCATTGACGGAGACGATAAGGTCTCCGCGCTGGAGGCCCGCATGGCTGGCAGGCTTCCCGCGTTCTACGCGGCCAACCAGCGCTGGCGCCGGCAAGTTACCCAAAACACGGTCCGTGTTGCGTATGTCCGCGGCGCTCACTTCAATCGTTTGCTTTGCACCCTGATGTTCGACGGTGAAACGCAAAGTTCCCGTAGCGGGAGTTTGCAGGAGAACATTGTTCACCTTTGACCATGTCGAAGTCTCGATATCGTTAATTGCAATGATCCGATCGCCGTCGTGCACGCCCGCTTTTGCAAGAGGGGTAGTGGCGGGAAGCCCGGCTATCACGACCCGTTTGTCCAGGTAAGCGGGGTACGGAAAACCTTTGATGACGAAGAAGCCCGCGAGCAAGACCACCGGCAAAATCAAATTAACAGCTGGGCCGGCAAATGAGATCAGCGCTCTTTGCCAGCGCGGCTTGCTCATCAGCTCATCGCGGGCGCCCGTCGGAGCCACATCGCTTGAATCGACTTCGGAGAGGTCCTGCCCGGCCATGCGCACGTAGCCGCCGAGCGGCAGCGCGCTGATGCGATAGTCCGTCGCCCCTCTCTTCCAGCCAAACAGACGCGGACCAAACCCGATCGAAAACACATCCACGCGCACACCGAACAGCCGCGCGACGATGAAGTGTCCCCACTCGTGCACCAAAATCATCAGCCCGAGTACCAGGAATACGCCAATCAATGTATTCATAAATTCTTCTTACCTTTTCCCGGCATTTACGTGGTCGCTGCCGCCGCGCTGACCGCCAGCCGTTCTACTTCTTCCCTTGCCATTCGACGAGCTTCAGCATCGGCCGTCAGCACATCGTCCATCTTCTCAAATCGAACCTGCGGGGTGCGGCCCAGCACGCGTTCGATGACTTCAGGAATTCCCAGGAACGGGAGGCGCCGTTCCAGAAACGCCGCAATAGCAATTTCGTCCGCCGCATTCAACGCGCAGGGAAACGCGCCGCCCTTTTTCATCGCCTCCCGCGCGAGTCGCACGCACGGAAAACGCCGCGTCGAAACTTTTCCGAAATCCAGCCGCTTTAGTTTGCTCCAGTCGAGGGCCACTTTATTAGATGCCACCCGCTCTGGATAGGTTAACGCATATTGGATGGGCATGCGCATGTCCGTTGGGCCGAGTTGCGCTAAAACAGAACCGTCCACGTACTCCACCATGGAGTGAATCGTGGATTGCGGATGAATCACGACGTCGATTTGGTCCGGGCGCATTCCGAAGAGCCAGCGCGCTTCAATCACTTCGAATCCCTTGTTCATCATCGTTGCCGAATCAATGGTGATGCGGTTGCCCATGCGCCAGTTCGGATGTGCCAGCGCCTGCTCGGGAGTAACGCTCGCCAGCGCCGCTAGCGGAGTCTTCCGGAATGGTCCACCCGAAGCCGTCAGCACCAGCCGCCGCACTTCACCATGTGTTCCGCCGCGCAAACATTGGTGAACCGCGTTGTGTTCGCTGTCCACCGGCAGCAGTTCCCTCCCGGCTTTGTTCGCCGCGGCCATCACCAACTCGCCTGCCGCCACGAGCACTTCTTTATTCGAGAGCGCCACCGTCTTTCCCAGTTTCACGGCCTCATACGTCGCTTCCAGCCCAACGACCCCCACCGCCGCTGAAACGACAATGTCGGATTTCGAATGCGTTCCAACCGCTAGCAGACCTTCGCGCCCGTGGTGGATCGCAGGCAGCGGCGAGATGCTCTTCCCTCGCAGGAGCACCGCAAGTTCATCCGCCTTCTTGGAGTCACCCACGGACACCAATTCAGGCTTGTGCCGCTCGATTTGTCCGGCCAGCTCTTCCAGGTTTCCACCGGCAGCCAGCGCGACAACCCCAAACCGCCCGGGCAGAGATTCCACCACCGACAGGCATTGCTTTCCAATCGAACCGGTGGACCCCAATATGGCGAGCTGCTTCACGGAATTGTTGATTCCCTTTTTGTACGATGGTGACTCTTGCCGGCCTACGGCTTGGGAGAGTAGATCCAGATCCAATAATACCAGAC
Organism: Candidatus Acidiferrum sp.; assembly: GCA_049644365.1. Classification (GTDB taxonomy): domain Bacteria; phylum Acidobacteriota; class Terriglobia; order Acidiferrales; family UBA7541; genus Acidiferrum. Next base: position 43,975 of record JBARRT010000189.1, read on the forward strand.
AACCGGAATCGCAAGGATCAGCGCGTCGATTCGGTCAAGGACACCGCCATGACCGGGCAGCAGATTTCCGGAATCCTTGATTCCCGCGCTACGCTTGTACGCCGATTCCAGAAGATCGCCCACCTGCCCCGCCACGTTTCCCACTGCAGCCATCCCCAGAAGGTATTGCAACGGAGCGTGGATCCACCGCACGAAAACAACCGCGACGATCAGCGAGCCCAGGAAACTCGCTACCGTCCCTTCCCACGTTTTCTTGGGGCTCAGATGCGGTGCCAGAGCATGCTTGCCGATCCAACGGCCCACGAAATACGCCGCCGTATCACCCACCCACGTGATGACCAGCGCGAATAGCAACAGAAGCGGGCCTTGCGAAGGCAAGCCGTGGAGCCGGATCGTATATGACAAAGGAAACGCCACAAGAATCAGCCCGCTCGAGCTGATTCCCGCCGCGGGCAGCGCTTCCACCAGTGGCCGCTTGGTGAATAGCGTCAACACCGCAATGCCGAGAACGAAAAGAAAAAACGTGCCCGGAATGGTCGGCGGCCCGCCGAAAAATCTCCATGCATACCGGTACCGCATCTCCCACTCCGCCGGATAGTCGGATGGCATGGTGGATGCCAGCCACTGCGCGTAAATCAATAGCAAGGCGCATGATGCGGTCCAGAAGCGGTATGCGCGGTGGCCAATCGCGTCACCTAGCGCGAAATACTCGAACATCGCCAGCATCACCACCAACGCCACTCCCAGTGCGAGAATGGCGGTCGAGCCCCACAATACCAGGCCGACAACAAATGGGATCAGCACCGTGGCCGTCACGACACGCTTCCACGTCATAGAAAGGGGCTCTCCTGCGAATTCGCAGGCCTCATCTCATCATATTGAGGGAAATAAATCACGCGGCACAAACATGCTCCAACCGAGTACAAGTCTCTTCTCACGTTGAAATCCCTTTGATACCATCAACACCCGGTCAAGTCCACGAACTGGAAAAACCTTCGAGTACCTTATTCCTTAAGTCTCTGCGGAGAGTGAGGAGACGATGAAATCCCCTCAGTTCGATCTGGTGACGGTCGGGGGCGGACTTGGTGCTTCAGCATTGGCCATATCGATGGCCAGGCACGGTGCCCGGGTGCTGGTGCTGGAGAAAGAGACTCAATTCCGAGACCGCGTGCGGGGCGAGGGTTTAGCACCGTGGGGCGTAGCAGAAGCAAGAGCCCTGGGCGTCGCCGACCTCTTGCTGAAGACGTGTGCCAAGGTGGTTCCGTGGGTAGAAATGGGTTTTGGCCCTCGCAATCTCATCGAGACAACTCCACAGAAAGAACCGTTCCTTACGTATTGTCATCCAGAGATGCAAGAAGTATTGCTGGCCGAAGCGGAGCAAGCAGGAGCGCAGGTACGTCGAGGTATGATAGTCGAAGCGGTTGAACCCAGCGCAAACCATGCGGCAGTGATCGCGCGAAACGCCAAGGCAGAGCGGATTTCAGCGCGACTGGTGGTCGGCGCGGATGGCCGCGGATCAGCAGTGCGCAAATGGGCAGGTTTTGCAATGCAGAAAGGTCCGCAACCCTTTCACTTTGCCGGAGTACTTCTGACAGGTGTGTCCGGTCGGGATGATATCGTAACCTTCCTCTTCAACCCGGATTTGGGTCTGGTTGTAGCAATAGTGCCGCAGACGAAGCAGCGATGCCGCACCTATCTGGGCTATCCCACCGAGAGCGGGCTTGCTCTTCAGGGCAGCGACAAACTGGGAGCTTTTCTGGCCGAGTCAAAGCGCGCAGCCCCAACTTTGGCCGAAGCCTATGCCGAGGTTAAAAGCGTGGGCCCGCTCGCAACCTTCGACGTTAGCGAGTCTTGGGTGGATCATCCATATCGCGATGGAATCGCATTGCTTGGTGATGCCGCTGCAACCAGCGATCCCACGTTCGGACAAGGCATGCCAACAACGCTGAGAGATGCCCGCGTCTTGCGCGACGCACTTGTTGGCAACTCTGATTGGGACCAAGCTGGCCATCATTTCGCACGCCAGCATGATGCCTATTTCCAGAACTCTCACAAGGTCTGTGGCTGGCTCCGAACTCTATTCCAGGATCCAGGCCCCGAAGCACAAACCTTACGGCAACGCGCCATGCCACGAATTGCAGAGGACTTATCCCGCGTTCCAGATCATTTGTTTAGCGGCCCAGACCTACCAGCCGATGACAACGTGCGCGATCGGCTCTTTGGCGAGCGCTGACCACTCAAATAGGCAAGTCCTAAGTCCAGATAAACGAGCAAACCGGACCTGTGGTCCCGATTCTCCGTCGATGCGATCAAATGAATTCGAGTGTAATGCTTCGTGGTTGCACTCCGAATACCTCCTTTGGGCGGCGGCATCAAAAAGCAGCGCTGCAACGTTGTCGCAATGATCCCTCGCTATCACGATCCTAACCCGTTTGACGGGTATATAATCCTTCCATTTTCGGCGTCAGAAAGAAGGTCTCAATGGAGAACGTGTCATCCCGGCCTCATGTTTTTGCCCGAGGGTACATCCCCATGCGGAAGCCACTTCGGCGATTGCTTTCTACAATTGCAGTGCCTGGTGGGATGTGGTTCGCGTGCCTTCTGGCGGCGCTGTGCTTCCCCGCTTTGCCGGCGCAGGCCCAGAATGAACCTGTACGCGTCATCGCCTTCGGCGCGCATCCTGACGACTGCGACCTGGGCGCGGGTGGCCTCGCCGCTAAGTACGCCGCGCTCGGCCATAAAGTGAAATTCGTTTCGCTGACCAACGGCGACGCTGGCCATCAATCCCTGGGTGGAGGCCCGCTCGCCATGCGCCGCCGTGCCGAAGCACAGGAGGCCGCACGTCGAATCGGCATCGAATACGAAGTGCTCGAAAACCATGACGGTCGTCTCTTGCCTACTCTCGACGTCCGCGAGCAGGTCATCCGCGAAATCCGGCAGTGGAAGGCTGACATCGTAATCGGGCCCCGCCCCAACGACTATCATCCCGATCATCGCTATACCGGAGTGCTCGTTCAGGATGCGTCCTACATGGTCATAGTGCCGAATGTCGTGACCGACACGCCTCCCCTGCGCCGGAATCCCGTGTTCCTTTATTACAGTGACCGGTTCACACGGCCGCAGCCGTTCCGGGCAGACATTGTGGTTTCCATCGACGACGTGTACCAGAAGAAAGTCGCCATGCTCGACGCGCACGTCTCGCAATTCTACGAGTGGCTTCCGTGGACCGTTGGGGAGCTTGATGAGGTTCCTAAGGATCCCGTTGCACGGAAGACCTGGCTCGCGACGCGGCCCATCGCCGTCGGCAGTGTCAAGCCCGAGTGGCGAGACGCGCTGGAGAGGCTCTACGGGCCTGAAGCCCAGCGCATTCAGCACGCCGAGGCCTTTGAGATCACCGAATACGGGCGCAGGCCCAGCGAAGAAGAGATTCGCAAGCTGTTCCCCTTCTTCCCCACAAAGTAGCGCAGTCACGGCCAAGTGGCGTCCACCCTATTTTCCTAGAGGGCTTCAAGCAGACCTTCTGGAGAGCCGCGGGCAGACGTCCGGCAACGCGAGTTACTAGGAGCTAGCCGCCGCTGCTAGGAAGTTCATGTGCTGTATTGAACTGCGCGGCGCATTGACTCTGTGAGACGATCCCATCTACGTGCTTCTTGTCTCCCGGAATCTTTTCGGCGCGCTCTTGTAGCTGACGCCAGGGAGGATTCGCCAGTATCAGATGCACCCCACCCCTGAAGCGTGACGAACACCGAACTCGCCACGCTTCCCCACCTACGAAATGCACCACTACGCTCAGGCCAGCGAGTGACGCCGCGGGTGTAAGGGCATTGCCTGCGGTGAGTGGAAGCGTGAGAACTCAGTGGACGACAGTTTCTCTCATGCTCGCCTCTACTCCCGTGATCTCACCCGTGTCGAGATTTACCTTCGGCTGATAGTGCAACAAGAACTCTTCTCGCCCGAGAGCGCCGCGCAGGCTGCCTTCGAGAGATTGCCTCTCCACAGCCCTCCGATTCATGTCCGCCGTGAAGAACTGGAAATTATCGCGCCCGCTTTCCTTGGCGTGATACATCGCCGTGTCCGCATTCTTGATCAGCGTTTCGGCATCCTCTCCGTCTTCCGGGTACACGCTGATACCGATGCTGCCGTTGACAATCAGATCTTGTCCCCCGATGGCATGGGGTGCGTTGAGCGAAAGAAGTAGTTTTTTCGCACTCGTGGCCGCGTCTTCGGGATGGGTGATCTCCGAAAGGAGGATCACGAATTCATCTCCGCCCAGGCGGCTGACCGTGTCGGAAGCGCGCACGCCGGCCAGCAATCGTCTTGACACGGACTGAAGCAGTTTGTCGCCGATGGCATGTCCCAGAGAATCGTTGATGTATTTGAAACGATCCAAATCCAGAAAGATCAAGGCAACCGGCCTGTTCCAGCGGCGAGCCAAGGCAATTGACTGAGTGATTCGGTCGTTGAGCAACAGGCGGTTGGGCAGATTCGTGACCGCATCGTGCTGCGCTGAGTGCGTCATTTGAACCGACATGGCCCGCGCCGCGCTCACATCATGGAAGACAATCACTGCTCCGGTGATGCGGCCTGCCCGGTCGTGGATCGGCGCGGCGGAATCTTCAATCGCGGATTCAAATCCGTCGCGGCGGATGAGGACGCAATTCACAGTTAGTCCCACCGTCCTATTTTGCTCGACGGCCATCTCCATGGGATCTCGAGCGGGGTTGCGCGTGGGGCCGTCAATAATTCGGAAGACTTCGGCGAGGCGTTTGCCGATGGCTTCTTCACGACGCCAACCGGTCATGGTCTCTGCAACCAGATTGAGATAGGTGATATTGCCGGAAACGTCGGTACAGAGAACGGCGTCACCAATCGAGTTGAGAGTGACCACGGCGCGTTCTTTTTCTACGTACAAGGCATCCTCAACGGCCTTGCGTTCGATCGCATTGCGCAGTGCGCGCGGCAGCGAATAGCTATCGAGGTGACCCGCCAGGAGATAATCCTGCGCACCGCGCCCTACAGCCTCTTTCGCGAGGGCTTCGTTACCGTTCCCGAGGACCAAAATCGGGACGTCGGGCGCGGCGCTGAACAGCTTGTCGAACGTCTCGATACCGCGACTATCGGGCAGGGACAGCTCGAGTAAGACAGCGTCAATTCCTCCTTTGCTCAGCCGCGCAAGACCCTCGGAAAGCTCGCGAACCCATTCCACCTCGAACGAACCGCTGCCCGCCGCGGCGAGCGCCGTGCGAATCTTGTCGGCGGCGGCTGGATTGTTTTCAATCAGAAGTATTTTGGGGGACAGAACAGGTGTGGTCATTGTGCCTTTCATCGAGCCTCAGAGCCAGTTCCCTTTGCATTCAAAACCGCCCGTACATCGTCGTACTTGATTCGTGCTAAGAATATCTCTTGAGGTGATTTACTTCCGTTCACTATTGAACGGTAAGTACTAGCGCAGTACTAAAGACCACAAAATTCCCGTGTGCCCCAATCTGAGACAGTGACGAAGCGGAGTGCCCGAGAAATGTTAGGCGTTCACTGATCTGCGAGCCCACCAAGCTCCGATTCGCAGTTGTAAGGGTTCCGTGACACATTCATTTTCGAATCCCTCTGCCTCGTTGCTGCTTCGGATCGGAGCAGCCTGAAATGTGCCGTATCAGTTACCAACGAGCCGATTATAAGTCTTGCTTCGACTCGCAGGACCTCGCTAAAACATGTATTAAGCGGTGATGTCATGCAAGCAATCGCGAGTTCAAGCCCCATTAAATCCAAAAGGAAATCCACGCGGAAACGCGCTTTCGATGCCCAAGCTTTTCTCGATTCGGCCGGCGTGGCCAGAAGAGTTGTGGAATATCGCAGATCACAGAAGATCGACTCTCAAGGTGATCCTGCTACGAGTGTGATGTACGTTCAAAAAGGCGGTGTGAAGCTGTCCGTTGTTAATGAGACCGGCAAAGAAGCCGTTGTGGCCATCCTGGGGCCGGGCGATTTCTTTGGGGAAGGATGCCTTGCGGGCCAGTCCATCTGCATGGCGACGGCGACCACGATTGCACCTACCACTGTGCTCGTCATTGAGAAGGACGAGAT
>JBARRT010000190.1:0-53075 GCA_049644365.1 Candidatus Acidiferrum sp.
GGTCGTTATCAACCGCTCCCTCGGCGAACTCTATAAGCTCCAGGCTAGGAACAAGATCCACCCGCGCCGCGCCGCGGTCATGGCCTACACCTGCAATCTGCTCCTCCGCACCCTCCCCGCCATCGAGGCGAACTCCATCCCGAACTCGAAGACCAACCCCAGATCATCATCGACCTCCCTCGCCCCAAGCGTGACTGAAGGGATAAACCATGCCCACTCCCAACGTCTGTCTTCTCTATAGCTTGCGTGGGGGCGCACTTCAGTGCGCCCTCGCCGTTCTTTTTCTTAAGATTTTTCTTGACTTTAGATACTGTGTACCGCATAGTGTATGTGGCACAAGATACGCCACACGGTAGGTGGCTCTAGATGGTTGACCTTGCCAAACTCACGGACTCCGACCTCTTCGAGAATCTTCGGATGGAATTGCGCCGCGGCTCGCTGATCATTGCCGTGCTGGCGCAGCTTCGCGAAGAGCATTACGGCTATGCGCTGCGCAAGGCGCTGGCGGACCAGGGGATGGAGATCGAGGAAAGTACGCTGTACCCGCTGCTGCGGCGGCTGGAAACCCAGGGGCTGCTCGAGAGCGAATGGCGCGAGGAAGACAAGCGCAACAAACGGTTTTACCGCCTCTCGAAGGACGGGGCACGCATCCTCAAGCAGCTGCTCGAGGAATGGAACGGCTTGAATTCGTCGTTGAAGCGGATTGTTTAGGTGAGTGGTGCGAATATGAAAAACCTCCTGGCCGTTTTGGTTTTTGGCTCGACCGTCGCCGCGCTGACCATGCTTGCCAAAAGCAATCTCGTCCTCCCGCTGCTGAGCGCGGCTCTTCTGTTTGCTGCCACGGTGCTCCCCTTCTTCGCCGGGGTCACCATCAAGTTTGTTGTTTAGGAGCATGGCATGGAACTTCTCGAGCGTTACTTGCAAGCGGTTCGGACCTACCTGCCGATGTCGCAGCAGGAGGATATCCTCAAAGAGCTTCGAGAAAACCTGCGCGGGCAGATCGAGGACCGGGAGTCCGCGCTCGGCCGCGCGTTGAATGAGGACGAGCTGGCGGAAATCCTGAAAAAGCACGGTCATCCGCTGCTGGTAGCCACGCGTTACCGCCAGTCGCGGCACTTGATCGGCTCCACACTCTTCCCCTTCTATTGGCTGGTGATGAAAATTATTCTAGCCATCGTGGGATTTGGCTACGCGGTTTCTGTCCTGGTGCTGATCGCGCAGGGAAAGCCGTTTTTTGAAGTAGTGGGCGCGCTGCTGAGCTACGTCGGCGCGGTGCTGCCCATGTTCGCCATCGTGACCATCGTTTTCGCCGTTCTGGACATCGGCAACTCGAAATTCCGGCTTCTCGAAAGAGCGACCAAGGCAACGAACGAGAACTTCAACCCGCGTACGCTGCCGAAGCTGCGGCCGGCCTCGGATTTTCCTGATGGCAAACCGATTTCGCGTTTCAAGACCGCCTTTGAACTCTTCTTCAGTGCGGCCTTCCTGCTCTGGCTGATGCGCGTGAGTATGATTCGCAAATTGGCGCTGTTCGTGGTACTGGGCCCGGTGGGCCTTGTAGACAAGATTCCGTTCCAACTGGGGTCCGTGTGGCACATCATCTATTGGCCGTTGATTTTTCTTTCGCTCGTGGCCATCGTGCAGCAGATCGTTACGTTCATCTATCCGGATCGCCTCAAGTTTTATTCCGAAATGAAACTGATTACGAACGGCGGCAGCGTGGTCATCCTTTACCTGGTGACGCGCGTAAATGACATCCTGGTGATCGCGCCCGGAATTTCCGATCCCTGGGAATTTGCGGAAGCGCTGCGCATTATCAACATGAGTTTGCACTACACCATGATTTTCGCGGCCCTCATGGCGCTGGTGGAATGCTTTAAGCAATTCCGCTGGCTGGCGCGCGTCCGCAGCGCTGCGGCGACGTCGGCCAGCACAACGATTTGAGTGCCCACGATGGGGGCGCGGAGGATTACTTCGCGGCGGCTTTTTTGTGCAGCGTGGTGCACATAGTCAAGGCGGTGTTGGGATCGACGGCGCTGTCGCCTTCGTCAATCAACTGGATGACGCCCTGCTTGTCGATGACGATGTTGGCGCGCAGGGCCCACTCATATGTTTCATCCTGGACGTTGTAGCCCTTGAGGATGCCGTAGGTCTTGAGCATTTTGCGATTCATGTCGCTGAGGAGCGGGAAGGTGACGCCGATTTGTTTGGCGAACGCGGCGTTGGCAGCGGGACTATCTAAACTGACTCCGAAAACTTCCGTATCCGAGGTGTCGATTTTACCGGAGGCGATTCCAGCCTGGACCGCCTGAAGTTGTTTCGTTCAACCGCCGGTGAAGGCCAGGACGTACACAGCAAGAAAGACATTTTTCTTGCCGCGATAGTCACTGAGCTTCACGGTTTTCCACCCGTCGCTGAGGAGGGTGAAATCGGGAGCAGTGTCACCGACCTTGAGGAACATTTTTGCGACTTGGGACTTTTCGGCTTGGGGCAGAACCGGAGCTGCCGCCAGGGCGGCGGCAACCAGAAGCCCGAGAGCCATGGTGTGCTTCATGAAGAACCTCCTTTGCCCTTTTTTGGGATGCAGGAACAGCACGAGCTTACACTCGCCCTGCATGCAAGACCAGCGGAGTGATGGAAATATTCCCTGACTCGTCATGACGGAATAGGAATAAGAGGAACTTAAACACTGTTTACCGCGTATCTCTAAGCACGAGGGAGGTCTTGTGAACAAGCAAAACGTGTGGAACCAGAAGACGCATCGAACGCGCTGCGGAGTGAATGTTTTCGCCAGGTTTAGGCGCTTTGGAATTTTTTGCGGTGTGCTTGGTGGCCTGGCCTTGCTGGTGGCTAGTGCGGCAAGCGCGGGCGCCATCCGCGGAGCACAGGATAAGGACGGAGCGGGGGTGACGTTCAGTAAGCAGGCAACCTCCAAAGAAGTGGGACTGCCTGTCTACACCGGAGCGAGACCACACAAGGACGAAAAGGAAGATTCCCCCTCAGTTCAGATGGGGATTTGGGGCAGTTCGTTTGGGTTCAAGCTAGCGGTGATGAAACTGGAATCGAATGACGCGCCGGAGAAGATTGCGGAATTCTACAAGAAGGCGCTGGCTAAGTACGGTACGGTTTTGAATTGCTCGGAGCCATCGCAAAAGCCGAGTGCGAAAAATTCGAACAAGCTCGAGTGCGGGGATGACAAGCCGGAAAAGGGGGGGCTGCTGTTTAAGGCGGGGACAAAGGAGAAGCAGCACCTCGTGGCAATCCAATCCAATGGGCAAGGAAGCCTCTTCCAACTGGTGTACGTGGAAGCGCGGGGCGACGATAAGGACAAAAAGGCGCTCTGAGACGCACTTTTTAAGCCCAAGTGGGAGAGCGAAGGCAACCTTTCGTGGAGTGAGGTGGCATCACAGAGAGGGGCGGCCGGGCGGGGACTTGTCCGGAGAGGCAAAGTTGTTGTTCGGGCTGGCCTTTCGTTCAGGGTATACTTGGATGTTCCAAGCGGCGGGGAGTCAGGAAGCGTCCCGAGCTTCGGCAGACCGCGGCGAGGAACCCCGAATTCGAGAGAGAGGTGAAGTTTGCGCCGTACTCTGCTTGTGTTATTGACCGGAGCATTCCTGGTGAGCGCGCTGCAGTGCGACGCTCAAATTTTCCGTAAAAAGAAAAAGGTCAACAAGTCCACCAGCGCGGAGAATACCGCGGAGCCGGACAAGATTCTTTACGATAAAGCGATTGAGGACATCCGGCGCGGACGGCATGAGGTCGGCCGGCTGAACCTGCAGACGCTGATCAACACGTATCCGGACAGCGAATACCTGGCCAAGGCGAAGCTTTCGATTGCCGACTCATTCTTCAAAGAGAGCGGCAAGGCGAACATGACGCAGGCGATCCAGGCGTACAAGGATTTCGTGATTTTCTTTCCGTTCATGAAGGAAGCGGCGTACGCGCAACTGCAGGTGGCGATGGCGCATTACAAACAGATGGAAAAGCCGGACCGTGACCGGACCGAAGCGCGCGCAGCCGAAGACGAGTTCCAGACCTATTTGCAGAAATATCCCAATGATCCGCTGGAAGGAAAGGCGGAGCAGCATTTGCGCGAAGTGCAGGAAGTTCTGGCGGAAGGAGACTTCCGCGTGGGCTACTACTACTACCTAAAGGGCGACAAGAAAGCCGCGGAGTTCCGGTTGAAAAGCGTGGCGCGGCGGTATCCACTCTACAGCAAGGCCGACCGGGCGCTGTGGATGCTGGGCCAAATTTGGGAAGGCACGGAGAGGAAGGAATTTGCCACGAACTATTACGCGCAGATTGTGCGCAACTACCCGCTGTCACCTCTCGTGCCGGATGCGAAGGGGCGGTTGAAGGCGCTGGGAGCGCCGGTGCCGCAGCCGGATCCGAAGGCGGTGGCGTGGATGACCGCGGAACAGAATGCGCCGCGCCCGCGCACCAGCCTAGTCAAGAAACCGCTGGGATTCTTCAGGACCGGACCAGGGCAGGAACTGCAAGTTGCTTCACGCGTTGGAAAACCGACGTTGGAGCCAGAATCCGACACGTCAGCGGGAGTGGATATTTTAGCCGGCGGGGACCAGACCAGGAAAACGGGAACGGGAACCGGGATCGTCGCAACGGTAACGCCGGGAGGGAGCAGCGGAACGGCGGGCGCGGCGGAAAACGTGGCAGCACCGACGGATGGGAGCGCGCCAGGTTCCGAGGCGCCAGCGGATCCCAATGCTCCGCCAGCGGCAGCCGATTCAGCGAATGGCGGAGGCACGGAAGCCACCGGATCAGCGGAGGTTGCCCCCAAGACGGATGCGGCGGCAGGTACTGCGCAGCCTGGCGATGCGGCTAAAGCGGATGCAGCGCCCTCGCAAGACGGCGCGCAGAATGGAACAAAAGACGATAAGAAGAAGGAATCCACCAGCAAGAAAAAGAAAGGGCTGCGGAAAATCGTTCCCTGGTAGGAACCGGCCAAGAAGAATATCGGGAAGTGAATTGGGGGTGCGAGGACAATGCGCACCCCTTTTGTATTGAGGAAGGAAGGCGGCTCCGGGGGCTGAGGGACCGTGTTCATTTCCGACACACGCGTAACCCGTTGGCGTTGACGCCTGCCTGGGAGGATGCTCCAATACATTGGAGAAGGCGATTCGGTGTGGCCGCGCAGCGGTCGGCGTGGCATGCATGGGTGTGGAATCGTCGGAGGATGTTTGGTGGCCAGGATTCTGGTTGCGGACGACAACAGCAACATCCAGAGAATGGTGGGGCTGGCCCTGAAGGATCAGGGCATTGACGTCGTTGCCGTGGGCAACGGCGAGGCCGCCGTACGAAAAATTTCCGACATTATCCCCGATTTGGTGCTGGCCGATGTTTTCATGCCGGTTCGAAACGGATATGAAGTTTGCCAGTACGTGAAGACGGATCCTAAGCTGGCACACATTCCCGTGATCTTGCTGGTTGGCGCGTTTGACCCCCTAGATGAGCAGGAAGCGCAGCGAGTTGGAGCTGACGGCGTTTTGAAAAAGCCGTTTGTTCCGCCCGATCCGCTGATTTCGATGGTGAAGTCGGCATTGGCGCGAGCAGGTATCGCTCATGGGGAAAGCAGTGTCGCCAAAGCTCCGGAACCGCCGCCCCTGAGGGGAACGGATTTGTTGTCTGCACCTGTCCCACACGTACCAGTTCCAGCGATTCAGCCCGAAGAGCCAATTGGGACAGTAACGAACGAAAGTTTTGTGGAGGAGGTTGCGGCGCTTCCCAAACCCGTAAGGATTGATGCCGGCTCGCAACCCGCGGCATTCGGAAGTCTGCTGGAGACCCCGACGGAGGAGAAGGAAGCAGATCTTGACTATCTGCCACCAGTGAATCCGGCGCTGGGGTTGGAGCGGGATTGGCGCGATGAGGCCGGGGGCGAGGAATCCGAAGAAGAGGAAGAAGAGAAGCCGGCGTCTTCCTGGCGGCACGAGGAAACAGGAACGCAGGCTGACGCGGATGCGAGCTCTTCGAACTGGCGCTCGGGGGGATTCGAAGCGATTCAGTCGCGAAAAACGGCGGTAGATGCATGGGAACCGGCCGAAGAAAAACCTGAGCCGCAGGAAGTGAACGCTCATGCGCAGGACGCGCCTGCGGGCAGCATGACTGTGCCGGAAGTGAAGCGAGAGATTCCTGTTGCGCCCTTTGCTTCGGAGGCCTGGGCTGCGGTGACGGCGTCCGTGCAGAAGCCGTCGGCAGAAGAAACGGTTACGGCGCTGGAAGAAGTGGTGAACACGGAACAAACCACTGCGGAAAGTGCGGCAGTGAGTTCGCACGAGCCGGAAAAGAAATCCTCCGATAGCCCGTGGTTTTCTTCCTCGTCAAGCCCGTGGGATTCGGAAATTCAGAAGGCGAACCGGCTGGCGTCGGCATGGGATTCCGGAGTGAAAGCACCTGCTGGTGTGGACGCGGCCAACGGAGCGGGAAAAACTGCCGAGTTGCCCGCCGCGAGCGAACCAGTCCAAGCGGCTATCGAAGAAACGGCCTTGCCTGCGGCCGCGGTCGAAGCCATTCGAGAAGAAGCAGCGCAGGTTGCCGAAGATGTTGTGCAAGCAGCAGAGCAGCCGGTCTCTGACGGACCGACCGTCTATGTGCACGAGGAGCTTGTTCCAGCACCTACGCCGAGCATGGATGACTTAGTGGCAAGAGTCCTGGCGAATATGAGTCCGGAGGTCTTGCAGGCGGTCACGCGGGAGATATTGAGGCCCGTGGTTGAAGCGATGGTCAAGGAAGAGCTGAAGTCGAAGAAGTCGTAGTTCCCTGCGCTGTCAGATTCCATAGAGCACCACGATCCACATAAGAACCCGTTTGCTTATTGATTCATGCTGCGGCAGTTTTCTGCGCTGCTCTCTTGCGGTTGTTTAGGTAGGGACCGCACTGAACCATCGACCAGTTACTCCAGAAAACCAGCAATGGTAGCGTTAGTTGCGAGGGCACAACGATGTTAAGACAAATCAAGTTCAGGTCATCTGGAAGCAATCTTCTCGGCAGGATGGCTTGCCTCGCGGGCATCCTATCGCTGTTCGTCCCGGGCTCCGCGCGAGCAACCATTCCACAGACTTCCGCCAAGACACCAGAGGCGTTTCATTGGGTTCAACCGGCTTCGGATCCTAAGGTATGGGAAGAAATCCTGCAAAAGTTCAATGAAGAACTCACGCCGGACCAGGCAGCGCCAGAAAAAAGTGGAATCGATGTCTACGGATATAAATACCTGCAAAAGGTAGGGACTTTTGATCATTCGGCGCTGGTCATCGTGGGCCATCGCCCCACCAAAGAGGTAAACAAGGATAACGCTTGGAACGTGTACTATTCCGCGTTCAATCTCGATCTCACTACCGGGCGAAAATCGAGCATTGAACATGGTGAGGTGCTCTGGCAGTGGAAATTCATCAAGTTGGCCCGGTTTGGCCCGACTACGGCTCCGGACGTGACATTTACCTACCTCAGCTGCACTGAGTGCGAACCAGATTCTATGTTTTCTTCGTTTTACTACGATGAGGGGAAATCTGCGTGGCAGATGCGTTCGTGGGGTGACGGGAAAGATTTGTGGTGGACTGCAAGCGATGGGTTGGTCGTGGAACTTGATCTCATTGGTGACGGTAACCTTACTTTCTTCGATTGCGTCTACGGCATTCTGAATTCGCAAGATGCCGGATTTCAAAACCTGGCGATGCGCTGTAAAGAATTTACGGAGACTCCCTCGGGTGAATCAAGAGTTACAGACAATACGGTGCTCTATGGAACATCGGACGGCCAATTTAAAGCGCGACGCGTAACAGACGCCTTGGAGGCCGTTCGCCTGACTCAACAAATCTGCAAGCCAAGCATGAAGAGTTTTTTGTGCCGCCTGCATGGAGACTCGTCCGTTACAGCCGGGCAAAATGAGATCCTCAAGACGGTGTTTCCAAAAGCGCCAGTCACGGCTCGCGATCTGGCGGATTTGCGCTCGTTAACCCACAGGATGACGATTTCGGAAGTGGTAAGCGTGTGCGGCGTGCCAGACGAGCTTAGTGGCAGTGGCTTCTACACTTTCACCTATCATCTGCGGGACGGATCGTTTGTGCACACTACGGCGACAGGCGCGGACGGCCGCATTCTTTACGCGAACCACCTCGATGCCAAGGGCTATGGCACTTCACTGCTTGCAGTGAAGTGATCCGCGCTCCATTCCATTGCCAGTGTTGAGCGATTGATGAACGCCAGTGCGAATTTGACGCGGCTGCTTTGCGCCTCGTATAGTCGAAGATTACTCTGAACGTTCGAAACGCATTGGGAAGAGGCGGGCCAAGGCCCGCCGCTACACTGGAGAACTGCACGGGATGGCTCGCGAGATTGCAAAGGCGTACGAACCGCAGCAGATCGAGCCGCGCTGGGCTGAGTATTGGGTGAAGGAAGCGCTTTTCAAGGCGAATCCCAGCGCTCCGGGACCCGTGTTTTCGATCGTTATTCCACCGCCGAACGTGACCGGGTCGCTGCACATCGGCCACATGCTGGACCACACGGAGATTGACATCCTGACGCGCTGGCACCGGATGCGCGGATACAACACGCTGTACCTGCCGGGAATGGACCATGCGGGGATTTCGACGCAGCGGGTGGTGGTGCGAAAACTGGCGGAGGAAGGAATTGATTACCGGAACCTGAGGCGCGAAGAATTCGAACGGCGCGTGTGGAAGTGGAAGGAAGAGAGCGGGGGAAAAATCACGGAGCAGATGCGACAGATAGGGGAGAGCTGCGACTGGTCGCGGGAGAAATTCACGCTATCGCCGGAGATGTCGCGCGTGGTGCGCGAAGTGTTCGTGCGGCTTTATGAAGAGGGATTGATCTACCGCGAGACGCGGCTGGTGAACTGGTGCCCGGTCTGTCTTACGGTGCTGAGCGATTTGGAAGTGCTGCACGAAGAACGGCAAGGACATTTGTGGCACATCAAGTATCCGGTTGTGGGGACGGATCAATTTGTGGTGGTGGCGACGACACGACCGGAGACGATGCTCGGAGACACCGCGGTGGCGGTGCATCCCGAGGATGAGCGGTACAAAGCGCTGATCGGCAAGAAAGTGTTACTCCCGCTGATGAAGCGCGAGATTCCAATCATCGCGGATGAGATGGTGGACCGGGAGTTTGGCACCGGCGCGGTGAAAATTACGCCAGCGCACGATCCGAACGATTTCGAGGCGGGGCGGCGGCATAAACTACCCGAGATCGACGTGATGACCGATGACGGGCACATGAATGCCAATGCCGGGGCGTACGTGGGGCTGGACCGATTTGAGGCGCGGAAAAAGATAGTTGAAGATTTGAAGGCACAGGGCCTGCTCGAAAAGATCACAGAACACACCACAGCGATCGGGATTTGCGAAAGGAGCCGGACGATTGTCGAGCCGCGCATATCGACGCAGTGGTTTTGCAGAATGAAGCCGCTGGCGGAGCCGGCGATTGCGGCGGTGGAACGCGAGGAAATCCGCATGGTGCCGGAAAACCGGCGGGAAGAATATTTCAATTGGATGAGGAACATCCGCGACTGGACGTTGTCGCGGCAACTGTGGTGGGGGCATCGTATTCCGGCGTGGTATTGCGAGGAGCACAAACACATCACGGTGGCGCGCGAGGCGCCGGCGAAGTGCGGGACGTGCGGCTCGATAAAATTGGCGCAGGACCCGGACGTTTTGGATACGTGGTTCAGCTCGGGGCTTTGGCCGTTTTCAACGCTTGAGTGGCCGGAGAACACGGCGGACTTCAAGACGTATTACCCGACGAGTTTGCTGATCACCGGCTACGAGATTCTGTTTTTCTGGGTGGCGCGGATGATCATGCTGGGCTTGCACTTTACGGGGAAGGTTCCCTTCCGCGCCGTTTACCTGCATTCCATCGTTCGCACTCCCGACGGGGAGAAGATGTCAAAGTCCAAAGGCACGGGAATCGATCCGATCGACGTCAACCGCCGGTTCGGAACGGATGCGATGCGGTTCACGCTGGCGGTTACCGCATCAGTAAGCGACGTGATCTGGACCGAGGACCGCATTCAAAGCTCGAGGAACTTTGCAAACAAAATCTGGAATGCAGCGCGGTTCTTGTTCGTCAACCTGGACAAATTTGAAGAAGGCGGAACGAAGCTGGAGGACCTGGCGGCGCCGGAAGTGCGGGCGAAGGCGCCGTATGCAATTGGCGGGAATGTTCCGCTGGTGGACGCATGGCTCTTTGCGCGGCTCGCGGAAACGATTGAGTTAGTAAATGGTGCGTTGAGCGACTACCGGTTTCACGAAGCGGCGCAAGGCGTGTACCAATTCTTTTGGGGCGACTTCTGCGACTGGTACATCGAGTGGGTGAAGCCGGAACTGCAGAATGCGGACCGCGAGCGTGCGATCGTCGCGTGGAAGAATCTGTTTGCGGCGTTCGATGCAGCGCTGCGAATGCTGCACCCGTTCATGCCCTTCTTGACGGAAGAATTGTGGCATCAATTGCCGCAAAAGGCGGGGGCGAAATCGATTGCGCTGGATCGATTTCCAGAGGCACGCGTGGGTTGGAAAAGCGCGAGCGCCGTGAACCAAGTTGCTCTGATTCAAGAAGTGGTGACAGCGCTTCGGACGATCCGGGCGGAATTGAAGCTGGACCCAAAGAAAAAGGTGGCGGCGGAGTTTTCGACAGTGGACGCGTCGTCGCGCGATTTGGTTGAGGCGAACCGCACAGCGGTAGAACGGTTCGCTGTGCTGTCGGAACTTCGCATCGTGCCGCGCGAGCGGTTTGACGCGAAGACCGGCGCGGTGCGATCGACGGCGGCGTTTGATGTGCGCTTGGCCTATTCGGAAACTGTGGATGCAACGGCGGAGAAGGCGCGATTGATGAAGGAAATCGAAGGGCTGCAGAAGGCCAGCACTTCGAAGGAGAGGCAACTCGGGGATGAGACGTTCCGCACTCGGGCGCCGGAGAAAATCATCAAGGGGCTGGAAGCGACGCTGGCAGAACAGCGTATCGAACTGCAGAAATTGCAGGAACGATTGAAGCAACTTGAAGCGGGCGGCTGACGAGTCCGCTTGTGGACGGCGGCGAGGAAACGTAAGCTAGGGCAGCGCGAGGACGCGCTTCATCGCCATGGCTCAGGACCTACTTCCCGGAACAACGGACCGACGGCTGGCGGGGCTGGTTACGCTGCTGGCGGAAAACTCCACGATTGTGATCAGCGGGGCGCGGATCGCGAGGGAGATTGGCGTTTCCCGCTCGACGGTATGGCGGTTGGTGGGGCGGCTCCGCGAGTTGGGCGTGAAGGCGAAGGGCCGTCCGGCGACGGGATATTTTCTCGAGCAGGTGCCGGACATCCTGATGCCGGACATGCTGAAGCAACGGCTGAAGGGAGGCCTCTTCGGCAAGCGCATCCATCACTTTTTCAAGACAGATTCGACCAACCGCGTGGCGCTGGAGTTGGGTCACGCGGGCGAGCCGGAAGGCGCCGTGGTGCTCGCGGAGGAGCAGACCGCGGGACGCGGGCGTGCAGGACGCGCGTGGGTTTCGGATCGGGCGGCGGGAATCTACGTGACGCTGCTGCTGCGGCCGAAGCTGGCGCCGGTGCAAGCGCCGCTGCTGACGATGATGGCGGGACTTTCCGCGCGCACAGCGATCGAAGCGGTGACGGGCCTGAGCGTGGATTTGAAATGGCCGAATGATTTGCTGATTCGCGGGAAAAAGGTTGGCGGAATCCTGACAGAAATGCATGCGGAGCCGAGCCAGATCCGATTCGTGATCGTGGGAATCGGGCTAAATGTGAATCAGGAGAAATTTCCGGGGGAGCTTTCGAATGCGGCCACTTCCCTGCGCGTGGAGTCCGGCAAAGCGCAATCGCGCATGGAACTGCTGGTGCGGTTGCTTCGGGAATTCGAGACCGACTACGGCAGGTTCCTTCGGGACGGCGTGGCGAGCGTGGTGGCGCGATTCGAATCGGCGTCGAGTTACGCGAAAGGCAAGCGCGTGCGGGTGAGCAACGGCGTGGAAAGCTACACGGGCACGACAGCGGGACTCGGGCCGGAAGGATTGCTCCAAGTGGAACGCGAAGACGGGCGATTGACGACGGTGATTGCCGGCGACGTGGCGGAGGCGCGTTGATGCTACTGACGATCGATGTGGGGAACACCAACACGGTGCTGGGAGTTTTTCGCGGCGAAGAGCTGATTGCCAATTGGCGGTTGACGACGGCGCGCGAACAGACCGTGGATGAATACGGCGTGCTGACGCGGAATCTTTTTACGCTGCGGGGGCTGGACCGCGACGCGATTACCGGAGTGATTATCAGCTCGGTGGTGCCTCCGGTGAACTGGACGCTGGGAGAAATGGCGCGCGTATATTTTGGGAAGAAGGCGCTGTTCGTCGAGCTGGGAGTGAAAACGGGAATGGCGGTGCTGGTGGATAATCCATCGGAGGTGGGCGCGGACCGCATCGTGAATGGAGTGGCGGCGTTTCACAAGTACGGCGGGCCGTGCATCGTGGTGGATTTTGGGACGGCGATTACGTTCGATGCGATTTCCGCCAAAGGCGAATATCTTGGCGGGGTGATCGCGCCGGGACTGGGGATTTCGTCGGAGGCGCTGTTCGCGCGCGCCGCGCGGCTACCGCGGGTGGAAATCAAGGATCCTGGAAAAGTAATCGGGACGAACACCGTGACGCACATGCAGGCGGGATTGTATTACGGCGCCGTGGACATGGTGGACGGGATGCTTGCGCGGATGAAAAAGGAAATCGGCGAGGACGTGAAAGTGGTGGCCACGGGCGGGCAGGCGAAGCTGATTTCGAAAGGCTCGAAGCACATTCAGCACACGGATGAATTCCTGACGCTGATCGGGCTGCGATTGATTTGGGAGAAAAATCAGGGAGCGGAGCACGGGAAAAGTGCGGCGGCGCCAGGACGAAAAGCGGAGAAGTAGGAAAACGCGAAGGGCGTCGAGATCGAAATGCGAGTGACGGAAAAATCTGCGGCGTGTTGACCATCGGAATGGACGGCTGGAACTACTTTACTTACTTCACGGAAATTGAAGAATATTTCTGGAAGAAGCGCGGGGCGCACCTGCTGGTGTCGCCGCTGGATTGGGCGATCATGGAGGCATGGCAGAAGGCGGGCGTGCCGCTGGAAGCGGTGCTGAAAGGGATCGACAAGGCGTTCGAAAGCTATCAGCGTTCGAGGCGCGGGGCGGGCAAGGCGCTGAAGAGCCTGGCGTATTGCACGGATGCAGTGTTGGAGGCAGCGGAGGAGCAACGGGAATCGGCTGCAGGGAGCGGGCCGAAGAGTGGAAGCGCGGGGGCCGAAACATTCTCGAGGGAAGAACTGAAAGGATATTTCGCGGCAAATGTAGAAAAGCTGGCGCAAGCGGCGACGACGAATGTTGCCGGACATGCGGAGATGGCGGCACGGTTGAGGGAAATTGCGAAGTCGCTGGAGGCAACCGTTACGCTATTGGACGTGCCAGGGAAATTGGATTTAGAGGATTTGGAACGGCGGCTGACGATCCTGGACGACAAAATGCACGCAGCGCTGACGAGTCATGCGCCGGAGGAGATGATGCTGAAGATTCGGCGCGAAGTGGATGGGCAACTGGCAGCCTACCGGCGCAAGATGAAGGCGGACCAGCTTGCGTTGATTGAAAAACAGTATGTGCAGAAGCGGTTGCTGGAGGAATTTGGACTGCCGCGACTGAGTCTTTTTTATTTAGCGTGAGCGTGAGCGTGAGCGTGTGCGGATGCTCTTCGCGTAGCTTCCGATAAAGAAAGGGCACTGCGAGACTTCCTTTGGCGGTTGCTCAGGACAATCAGGACAAACGAGCTGAGGCTTTCCCCTACCCAGGAATCGAACAAAGATAGGGTACATTTATATGGCTGATGAGTTAAGATTATCAATCGAGAAGCTCGTTTATGGCGGTGATGGCTTGGCGCACGTCGATGGAAATACCGTGTTCGTTCCGTACGTGCTACCGGGGGAAGAGGTGCGCGCGGCTGTCAAATCAAAGAAAAAGAAATTGATCTGGGCCGAGTTGCTGGAAGTCACATCGGCGGTGAAGGATCGCGGGAAGGCGAAGTGCGCGCATTTTCAAAAGTGCGGAGGCTGCCATTACCAGCACATTTTGCCGGAGGAGCAGGTTCGGCTGAAGAAGGACATTTTGCGCG
The DNA here is from genome assembly GCA_049644365.1 of Candidatus Acidiferrum sp. Lineage (GTDB taxonomy): Bacteria > Acidobacteriota > Terriglobia > Acidiferrales > UBA7541 > Acidiferrum. Next base: position 14,161 of record JBARRT010000190.1, read on the forward strand.
AGACGCTTTCGCGGCTGGGAGGGATCGCGTGGGACGGGCCAATTATCGAGCACTCGGCGGAACCGTACGGATACCGAAATCGCGCACAGTGGGCAGTGCGCAGCGGGATGCCGCGGGCGATCGGGTATTTCCTGCCGGAGAGCTCGGTCATTATTCCGATCGATGAATGCCCGGTGCTTTCCCCGCGGCTGACGCATGCGTTTTTGCAACTTCAGGAGATGGCGCGAGCGGGTACGCTTCCGGCGGGGATCCAGGAAATTGAGGCGTTCACGGATTCGGCGGATGAAAAGATTGCGTTGAACGTGGCGTTTGAAAAGTTCACGAAGCCGGCGGCAGAATTGGCGGCCACGTTTCAAGCAGCATTGCCGGAGCTTGCGAGCCTGCTGCTGCTGGACCAAAAGAAAGACCGGTTTGAACTGACGGGGCCGGGATACCTGGTTCACGAGGCGGGCGGGTACAAATACCGCGTGAGCCATCTTTCGTTTTTCCAGGTCAACCGGTTCTTGATAGAAGACTTGCTGAAAACCGTGACGGGCAACGCGCGGGGGACTTTAGCTTTGGACTTGTTCTCAGGCGTGGGATTCTTCACCCTGCCGTTGGCGAAAGCGTTTCAGAAGGTCGTGAGCGTGGACGCGAATCTCGCGGCGACGCGCGATCTCTATGCCAATGCCGAAGCCGCGGGCGTGGCCATCACATCGCACAACGAACACGCTGAAGAGTTTCTGAATAAGACGGTAGAGCGGCCGGATTTCGTGATTCTGGATCCCCCACGCGCGGGATTAGGCGCGGCAGCAGCGGAAAAACTGGCGGAGCTGGGAGCTGCGGAGATCGTTTATCTTTCCTGCGATCCTTCCACGCTGGCTCGCGATTTGGCGGTGCTGACGGCGTCGGCTCGGAAGCCAAAAGAGATTGCGGGCCCGAACATTCACTACGAAATCACAGAAATGCATTTGTTCGATCTGTTTCCGCAAACTTTTCATATTGAAACGCTTGTGCGGTTGCGAAGAGTGCCATGAAGTTGCCGGCCGTGGCGATCGCCGCTGCCTTCGCGAGCGGCATCGCACTCGGCCTGCATCCCGCGGTGGCGCGTCATGCGTCGTCGCTCGCTTTCCTCTCACTTTCGTTCTTGGCCGTGGCTTTGCTTGTCACGACAGGCATCGTGTTCTTGAAGTTCGGGCGTCTGTTCCTCGCTGCTACGGCTTCCCTTCTCTGCTGGATATTTCTTGGATGCCTTTGTGCTTGCGTCGCTGAGCAACCGCGCCCTGCAAACCATGTTCTCTCACTCGTGGGGCAAGGGCGCATTCGTTTGGGAACGCCTTTGCGCTGGCATGGCCATCTGCGCGATGAACCGGCGCGATTGCCTTGGGGTTACGGGTACGAAATCGAACTTTCGGGAGTCGAGTTCGAAGGGGAACTCCAGCCGACGAAAGGCGGCCTGCGGCTGAGCTTCACGACGCACCCGGACCAGCCGTTGCCTCTGGAACTTCATGCGGGAGATGAAATTGCGGTCTTAACGGAAGCGAAACGACCGCAAGTTTCCATGGATGAAGGTGCGTTTGACCGGCGCGCGTACCTCCAGCAGCAGGATATCCACCTGGTAGCAACACTTCGCGCCCCGCAACTGATCGAACGCGTTTCCTCGCCACACCCTACTGCTGAAACACGACTGGCGAGGGTACGGCGGCAATTGCGCGATGAAGTAGACGGGCTGCTCGCGCGCAAGCCGCAGGTCGCGGGTGTGTTGCGGGCGATGCTTCTGGGGGATCGAAGCTTTGTGGATCGCACCGAATCCACAGACTTTCAGAAAACGGGCGTATTTCACGTGCTGGTGATCGCGGGCTTGCACGTGGGGGCGCTTGCGTTTGCATTGTATTGGATTTGCCGCAAGCTTCGCTTCACACCACTCTGGAGGGCGGTCTTCACGCTTACGCTGCTGTTCTCCTACGTCGCGGTAGTGGAACAAAGAGCACCCGTGCTGCGCGCGACGCTCATGGCGGCGATCGTCGTGTTCGGCGGATTTCTCTTCCGGAGGCTCGATTTGCTGAACTCCGCGGGGCTGGCGGCGCTGGTGCTGCTTGTAGCGAAGCCGCTGGCATTACGCGACCCGAGCTTTCAATTGAGCTTTCTCGCGATCGGCTGCATCGCGGGACTGGCGGCGCCGTGGCTGGAGAAAACAGTACAGCCTTACGTGCGAGCGCTGCGCGGCTGGAGGGAAGTCACCCGCGATGCGGCGTACGAACCGCGCGCGGCGCAGTTTCGCATTGATCTTCGCTCCCTTGCGCGATGGATTGGTTCGCGAGTGCCGCAACGGCTGGGCAAGACGGCAGAGGACGCGCTCGCAGGTGGACTATCGCTCACGCTCCGTGTTTGGGAGCTGCTCGCAATCACAGTGGCTCTGCAGATTGGAATGCTTCCGTTGATGGCGCGCGATTTTCACAGAATCACGTTGTCCGGGCCGCTGGTCAACCTTGCAGCAGTCCCGTTGACGGGCGTAGTTGTTCCCTTGGGATTTCTCGCGCTCGTTACCGGGCTGGTCTGCCAGCCCCTCGGAAAGATTCTTGCGGTCCCGCTCGCGTGGTTGACGGAGCTGCTGCTGCACATCGTGCAATGGTTCGTGCATTTTCCACGGGGGAGCTATCGGATTCCCGGAACGCCGTGGTGGCTGATCGTGGCGTTTTTCGCCGTGGCTGTCCTACTTGCGGCTATGATGCGCGCGGAACAATCACCGGGGCGGAAGTTGGCGTGGAGCCTATTGGCAGCCTGGGGAGCATGCGCGCTGGCCGTGGCGGTTTTCCCGTTTGGATCGCAGTGGTCCAAAGGAAAATTGGAAGTGACAATTTTGGATGTAGGCCAGGGCGACTCGCTTTTTGTCGTATCGCCGGGCGGCAAAACATTGTTGATCGACGGTGGCGGTGCGTTCGGAGGATTTCCCGGTCACGAAGAGCAACAGGGCGCTGATCCCGGCGAGGAGGCAGTGTCGCCGTACTTGTGGTGGCGAGGATTTCAGAAGTTGGACGTGGTGGCGTTGACTCACGCGCATCAGGATCACCTTGGCGGGCTTACCGCCGTGTTCGAGAACTTCCGCGTTGGCAGGCTTTGGATTGGCCGAGAAGTGTCAACGGCGGCACTCGAACAATTGGAGGGCTTGGCACGCGAAAAGAAGATTCCCATCGACCATGAACTCCGTGGCAAATCGTTTTCCTGGGATGGCACGGAAGGTGAATTCCTGTGGCCGGAACTTTCTCCGGAAGAGATTGCGTCTTCCGCAAAGAACAATGATTCGCTGGTGCTGCGCTTACGCTACGGCGACCAAAGCCTGCTGCTACCGGGGGACGCGGAAAAGGAGTCCGAGCGCGCCATTCTTGCTGAGAATGATACGAACGAGCTGCGCGCGAACGTTTTGAAAATCGGGCACCACGGCAGCAAAAACTCGACCATGCCGGAATTTCTCGCAGCTGTGCAACCGCGAATCGGGATCATCTCCTCCGGAGTAGGTAATCCTTACGGGCATCCCAGCCCGGAGTTGCTGGAACGGCTGGAGAAAGCGGGCGTTCGGATTTACAGAACGGATTTTGACGGGGCGGTGCACGTTCTGACAGACGGAACGAAGCTCAAAATTTCGTGCTTTGTGGAGTGTCCGGAAGCAAGAACCGATACAGGTACGTCAACGCATGCGGAGATGCCAAATCAGAAGCAAGACGGCGAGAAGAAATAGATAACCGGCCGCGGCTTGCCATTCGTGGTTTTTCTTGTACTGCGCGAGAGTAAACGAGCCCCCAGAGGTTAGAGGCCCTTTGACGGCGGTCAGACGCGGGATGAAAAGCGGGACAGCTCGCGCGTACTCTTCGAAGGCAGCCCCGTGACGGAGATGAAGCTCCTTCTCCTCCCGCCGCATGACAACGGTGTAGAACAGCGCGAAATAGACGAATAAAAAGAGAACGGAAATCCAGGAGTGCGCCGCAATTCCGGCCCCTAGCGCAAGAATTGCGCTGCCCAGGTACAGTGGATTGCGCGTGTAGGCATAAGGACCGGTGACCGTCAGGACTTCCTGCTTGTGAAGATATCCAGCGGCAAAGGCGCGCAGCCACAAGCCAATCGCTCCCGTGAGCGCGCCAGCCAAAATGCTGCGCGGCGTGGGGCGGGCAAAAAACAGAACGACAATTACGAGCGGATAGCCAAGGCGGACGCGCCAACGCGCGAATAACGCAGCGATGGAGCTCATGCGCGGGCCTCGACCTTGCGGCGCACAGCTTCGAAGACTGCATCCACTTCTAGTTCCAGCATGGAAGGATCGGCTTGACGGCCTCGCTTGTAGGTAGTGACCGCCCGCGGACTGCGAAGAACGATGTCGCAGCGAGCGACGGCACCGGAATCGACAACACGGTACGGGCCATTGCGCGCAGGATCGGTGGGACCAAATAGGGCGACCGACGGCGTTCCAAGGGCGACGGCAAGATGCAGCGGACCGGTATCTCCCCCAACAATGCAAAGCGCGTTTCGCAAAAGAGCCATCAAGGAACCAAGGTCGCCATTGTAGAGGAGCGGATCGGCGGTGCCGCTAGCATCGCGGATAGTGGCCGCAAGTTGTTCTTCACCAGGGCCGTAGTTGACGATGCAGCGTAGGCCCAGAGCTTCGCGCATTTTTTTGCAGAGCACACCGAATCGCTCAGGCGGCCAGCACTTGGAGCGCCAACCTCCTCCGGGACTGAGAGCAACGTAGTGCTCGATGCTGTGACCTTGCAAGTAGTGGCGCACTGCCGTTACGTCTGATTGCGAAACATTCAGGGAGAAGGCGGCACCTCCACGCCGTGCGCCCGCGCGGAGCGAAAGCTCGCCGTTCTGGTCTGCGATGTGGGTCCGCGTGCATCGGACGCGGTCGGAATAGAGCATGGGAACACCAAACTCGCGAACCGTTTCTGAAGAAAAACCGATCCTGCGTGGAATGCCACCGAATAGCGGGAGGGCCGCCGACTTCCACAAACCTTGATAGTCAATCGCGACGCTGAACTTCCATTCACGAATGCGGCTCAGAATTCCCCGAAGCGACGATAGTGAGCGCGTCTCGGCAACCCAGACCTGTGTGGCGAGGGCGCTGCTTTCCACAAGAAGTTTCCAGCGCGGATGGGTCAGCCAGACAATCTCTGTATTTGGGAAAGATTCACGCAGCGCCGCGACGGCGGGTAACGTATGCACAATGTCGCCGAGAGAGCTGAGCCGTACGACGAGAAATCGCCGCTCAGGCATGCGGCGCCTTGCGGATGGATTCGAGAAGTTCGCGCGTTGAGTGATCTTTGGGGTCGCCAACAATGGCGACGCGAATACCAAGACGCGCGGCGATTGCGCGTTCCGGTACACTCTCTGCCGTGTAATCCGTGCCCTTGGCGTGGACGTCGGGCCGCAACTCCTCCAAGAGCGCTTCGACGTTGGGCTCGGCGAAGAGGACGACGTAGTCTACGCTGCGGAGCGCCGAAACGAGCTGCGAGCGCGCGTTTTCGTCGAGAACCGGCCGGCCGGGCCCCTTCAAGTTGCACATGCTGGAATCAGCGTTCACGCCAACGACCAGAATATCGCCTTCGCGGCGCGCGCCTTCGAGATAGCGGATGTGCCCGACGTGCAGCGTATCGAAGCAGCCGTTCGCAAAGACGATGCGCCGGCCATGGCGCTTGTGTTCCGTGAGTTCTTGACGGAGCACATCTCGCGACACGATTTTGGAAGCGGCTCCTCGCATGACTCAGCGGGCGGTTCCGGAGGCTTCACCGCGAATGGCATCGAGAAGTTCTTCGCGCGAGACGGTAGCCGTGCCGCGTTTCATCACCACGAGGCCTCCGGCGATGTTGGCGATGTGTGCAGCTTCGAGAGGAGAGGCGGCACAAGCGAGTGCAAGAGTGTAAGCGGCAAGAACCGTGTCGCCCGCGCCGGTGACATCGACGGCTTGATCGCTGCCGTGCACGGGAATCTGGGTGAGTTGATCGTCCGCTTCAAAAAGAGCCACGCCGTGGCGCCCGCGAGTGACGAGAAGCGATTGCAGCTTCATGGTTGCGAGTGTTGCGCGGCCCGCTCGGGCGAGTTGTTCAATGTCCTGGCCTATCGTGGTGTGATGCTGTGCCTCGATCTCGGCTTCGTTTGGAGTAGCCGCAGAGATGCCAGCCTTCGCATAGGTGTGAAGCCGATAGCGAGCGTCGAGCATGATGGGCAGATCATTCTTGCGTTTCCTGGTGGCCTGCTGGACGAGCTCGGGGGTGGCCACGCCAAATCCGTAATCCGAAATGGCCAGCGCGTGAGCCTTACGGAGGTTGGCGGAAAGGTGCTGAAGGAGTTTCTTTCGAACGGGGTCCGGCAAGGGTGATTGCGGTTCGTAGTCCACGCGAAGAACCTGTTGCGCGGTGGTGTGCGCCCACCCGGCGAGGAAGCGCGATTTTGTTGGCGTGGTCCAGCCCTTCACTCGGATGATTCCCGAAACGTTGACGCGCTTGCGGCGGAAATGGGCGATCAGCGCATCGCCGGCCGGGTCATTACCCACGGCGCTGACGGGCAAGACACGCGCGCCAAGCGATGCCAGGTTGTTGGCAGCGTTGGCCCCGCCACCTGGGACAAGTTGCGTTTCGCGGTGCCTGAGGATCAGCACGGGGGCTTCGCGCGAGACGCGGGAGATTTCGCCAAAGCGAAATTCATCGGCAGCAAAATCGCCGAGAAGTGCGACGGTCTTCGAACTAAATTGCTCGACGCATTCCGCAAGGGATAGGAGATCCACGGATCGGGACGCTTGCTCTTGCGCGGGGGGACGCTTCATCGTGGTTGCCTCAGGATCCAGTCTGCCGCTTTCGAAAGATCTTCCGCGACAAAATCGGGTTGCATTGACCATTTCGCGGAATGCCAAGCCAATTCCCCTTCGCCATATCCGGTGCGCACGAGGATGCCTCGCGCGCGAACATTGCGAGCGAGTTCGATGTCGCCGTAGCGGTCACCTACGACGAACGACCGCGCTGGATCGAGCGAGTGTTCGAGTGCAGCACGTTGCAGAAGGCCGGACCTGGGCTTGCGGCAATCGCAACGGTCTGCCGATGTGTGCGGACAATAGTAAACGGCATCAATGCGCGCTCCCACTGCGGCGAGTTCTTCTTTCATCATTTCATTGACAGAGTGCACTAGCGATTCCGGAAAGTAGCCGCGGCCGACGCCGGACTGATTGGTCACCACGACGACGGGAAGTCCCGCTTCGTTCAAACGGCGAATCGCGGCTGCCACGAAGGGAAACATACGAAAACGGCTGACATGATTCAAGTAGCCGACTTCCTCAGCGATGGTTCCGTCACGATCCAGAAAAACGGCGGGGCGCAGGGCGCTGGAATCAGGCACGCTGCACCCCGATCGTAAAAAGCAACGGCCGGACCGCGGTTTCCACCATGTCTGGCGTGACTTTCGTCATGCAACGATGATCGGTTGGGCACCGCCGGAGAAAGCACGGGCTGCAATATGGTTTTTCCTGGACGATCGTGCAGCGCGGCGTCACCGGAGCTGTGCCAAGCGGATCCGTGGGCCCGAATATGGCGACGACGGGAAGTCCGACCGCGGCAGCGACGTGCATCGCGCCGGAATCGTTGCCGATGAAGAGATGGCATTGCGACAGCAAGGCGGGAAGATCGGCGATCGCAGTTTTTCCGGTGAGATCGATGGGTGGCTGCCGCATCTCGGCGGCGATCGCGTTTGAGACGGCCTCTTCGGCAGCCGTTCCGAACAGGATCACGTCGGCATCATTTTGCGCTTGAAGATGACTTGCGAGCTCGGCGAATCGCGGAGGTGGCCAGCATTTCGCGGAGCCGTAGGAGGCTCCGGCGCCGATGGCCACGCGGAGTGCATGCGGACGGGCGCCAGATTCCACCAGAAATTCCGCGGCGCGGCGGCGCTTCACTTCGGGAACGGTCATAGCAATGAAAGATTCATCGGGAAGCGAGTCCATCCATCCCGCCCGGCGGATAAGCTCCAAATAGTAAAACTTCTCGTGTGTCGAAATTTCGCCAGGTGCGGAGACACGTACAGCCTTGGTAAGGAGAAGACTGCGGCCATCGCGCGCGTAGCCGATGCGTTCGGGAATATTCGCGCGCCAGGCGAGCCAGGCGGCGTCAAACGCGTTTTGGAGCAGAAGGGCGACATCGAATTTCTGCGCACGAAGTTCGTCCGCCAATCGTTCGCGTCCGGAAAAGCCCGCGTGAATGCCGTTCGCGTCGTAGTTGATGAGTTGATTGCAGATTTGCTGGTCGCGGTAGATGTCTGCAACGTAGGGCCGGGCGACAATTGCGATCTGCGCATCGGAAAACCGCGTGCGCACGGCACGCAGCGCAGGCAGCGCCATAATCGCATCGCCGACCCAGTTCGTGGCGCGTATTAGAATTTTCACGCGGCCGCCCCTGTGCCCTGTCGCAACGTTTGAGCGAGAGCGTTCTTGAAGTCGGATTCCGGACTCACCACGAGGTCGATCACGGAGACATACACAGGCGCGTGTTCGAATCTTATTCCACGGAGATTCTGCTCGTCCTTTTCCGTGGTCACAAATGAATTTGCGCCGGCGCGTTTTGCTTCCCGCTGGATCTGCAAAATATCCTCTTCTGTATAGTGGTGATGATCGGAAAAGGACATTTGCGAGCAAACGGCAACCCCCCAGTTTCTGAGGTCACGGAAGAAAGCATCCGGATTGCCGAGACCGCAAAAAGCGAAAAAGGGACCCGCTCCAATTTCAGAAGGGGAAAGCAAAGTGATTTCACCATCGAGGCGGCGGAATCCAACGAGTTGAGTGGCCGCCGCGAAAACCGGATATTGATTCAGTTTTTGAATCGCATCGACGGTCCCGGGCATGTTTTCTGTGCGTGTAAACACGAGAATATTCGCGCGGCTCATTGCGGAAAGCGGCTCCCGTAAACGGCCGACTGGTAACAAAGACTCCCCTGCGAGTCCTCGAGACGCGTCCATCAGGAGAATGTCCAGATCGCGGGCAAGTTGTAAATGTTGAAAGCCGTCGTCGAGAAGAAATACGTCGACGGGTTGCCGCGACTCGATGCGTTCGCCTTCCGTGAAGCGATCCTTGCCGACTCCAAAGGTGGCGCGGCCCTGGAGGCGGAACTTCATCAGCTCGATTTCGTCGCTGGTGCCGTTCGTGCCGCGGTAGCCGCGGCTGAGGATGGCGACGCGCTTTCCTTCCGCAAGAAATCGTTCGGCAAGCCAAATCACCATCGGCGTTTTGCCGGTGCCGCCAACCGTTAGATTTCCGACGCTCACGACCGGAGCCTTCAAGCGTTTCTGCTTCAGCAAACCTTTGGCATAGAGCCAGACGCGCAGCCGAACAATTGCGCCATAGAGCAGCGACAGAGGCCAGAGCAGCACCCGCACCAGCGGTGAGACGTTCATCGAGCCGCACCGTTCAGGAGTTTTGCGATTTCCGCGACCGCTCGATCGGTGGCGCCGCGGCTGGTTTCGACTAGGTTGCGCGCGCAAGCGCTCATTTTCTTCGCTCGCTCGGGATCACGGAAAAATTCAATCCAGGCGACGCCGACATCTTCGGGGCTCTCGACTTGCACGGCGGCGCCTGCGGAGACAAAGCGCGAAGCAATCTCCGCGAAATTCTCCATCGAAGGGCCGAACACGGGAATTTTCCCGAAGGCCGCCGGTTCGAGAATATTGTGTCCGCCGGACGGCACCAGCGAACCGCCGACGAACACGCCATCGGCAACGCGATAGAGAGAGGCGAGTTCGCCGATGCTATCCACCAGAATGACCGTAACATCCTCCGAAATCGCGTCGTTCTCGGAGCCTCCAGCCGAATGCGATGAGCCAGGGATCCGGAGCTTCGAGCGACGGATGAATTTGCGATGTGATTCGTCGATGAACTCGGCGGTCGCTTCGAAGCGTTCCGGCTTTCGCGGAGCGAGAACCAGGAGCGCTTTGGGATACTCCCCTTGCAATGTTCCAAACGCGATGAGAGCGAGGGGTTCCTCTGTGCCGACCACGCTGCCTGCGACGATGATTGGCGAGCGGCCGCGACGCCGAGCCTCCGCTTCCAGCCAATTCGAGAGCGGTGTGGGCGCGGGAAGCTCGAGATCGTATTTCAAGTTGCCGCTGACAAAAACGCGATCCGCCGGCGCTCCGAGAGCCCGGATGCGTTCGGCATCCTTTTCGCCTTGCATGAGGAACCCGCTGGCGTTCGAAAGAGCATCTTTCAAAAGGGGCCGCAGGAAGAAACCGAACGCCCCGAGATACCTCTGGTAGCGCGCGAAGGATCGGTCGGAGATGCGTCCGCTCACGAAAAGTACGGGAACTTCTCGGCGGCGCGCTTCGCGCAGAAAGCTCGGCCAGATTTCGGTCTCGAGAATCAGCACGAGAGAGGGCCGCACCGCGTTCATGGCGCGCCGAACGCAAAAGGCCCAGTCGAGCGGAAAATAGATGACGGCGTCGGCAAAGGGCATCCGTTCGCTTGCGAGCGCCTGACCTGTGATGGTCGTCGTGGAAACAATGAGAGGCCATTCCGGATAGGCTTCTTTCAGGCGCCGGGCGAGTGTCACGCCGGAAAGCGCCTCACCCACGGAAACTGCGTGAAGCCAGATGGCTCCGGGCCGGTCCGCAGGCAGGTTCGCGAGCCAAGGAAATGAAAAACCGAGGCGCTGCCCGAGATTGGAAAGGTATTTGCCGTGGCGCAGTCCCTGCACCAGCCAGTAGGGCAGGAGCAAGAGGGCCGCGAAGCCCGTCAAAAGGCTGTAAATGAAATACACTAAGCGTGGCTCCGGTCTGCTCTCCGCTCCGTGACAAACAAACGGCGCGGCGCAGGGCAACCCTGCGCGTCCCCCAGGAATCGAAGGCGTCGAGATGAGAAAAGTCTATTATAACCGGATGCTGAGACTAACCATCTCAATTCCCATCTTTGCGCTGCTGCTGGCGGCGATGCCCGGCGCGCCGCAACAGCCGGCCTCGCTGCGAACCGCGTCGCTGCAATCCCACGAGGCGATGACCATCACAGCGCTTCCCTGGACGGATCCTGCACTCTACAAGGAGAAGTTCCCGAAGAAATCACCGTTTGCAGCAGGTGTCCTGGCAGTGATGGTTGCGTTTCGGAACGATTCGGACGAGAGCATAAAGCTGAATCTCGACCGCATCCGCCTGACGGTGCGGATCGATGAGGACAACCGGCAGCAACTGGTGCCTCTCACTCCAGACCAGGTCGCCTACGAAACGCTTTCGCCAGGCGCAAAGGATCCCACCAAGTCCAGAAAGAAGTTCCCGTTTCCCACCGGAGCGCCCAAGACCACGCCCGACAAGAACTGGTTTGAAGTGCAGAAGCAGGCGGAAAACGCGGCTGTCCCTTCGAGCATCGTGGCGCCGCACAGCACCGTGCAAGGACTTCTCTACTTTGACTTGCAGGGGCAATTTGATTTGCTGAACACCGCGCACCTCTACGTGCCCGATCTATTGGTGTTGGAAAAGAACCGTTCCTTGACCTATTTCGAAATTGATCTGAGCCGTCCGGGCAGCAACTAGCAACGAAAGAAGAAGTCAGGTTTGCGCGGGTCGTCGCGGTCGGCTACCATGACGTGTGCAAACTTTCTTCGATCATCGCGGGCCAATGCTCACTCTTCTCGACGAATTGAATCCGGAACAACGACTTGCAGTAGAAACCATCGAAGGCCCCGTGCTGATCCTGGCAGGCGCGGGAACGGGCAAGACGCGGGCGATCACCTATCGAATGGCCAGCTTGATCGCCAGTGGGGTGCCCGCCGAAGCCATTCTGGCGGTAACTTTCACCAACAAAGCAGCGGAGGAGATGCGCAATCGCGTCTCAAGCCTTTTGCTCCGCGCGGGAATTCCGCCGGCGCAACCGTGGCTTTCCACGTTTCATTCGCTTTGCGCGCGGCTCCTGCGGCGCGAGGCGGCCGCCGCCGGACTGCCCCGGGATTTTGCCATTTACGATGACGATGATCAGCTTGCTGCTGTCAAACTGGCGATGAATAAATTGCAAATCGAAGATGATTCCCTGGCGCCGCGAATCGTTTTGAGCCGCATCAGCTACGCGAAAAACCACGGCCAGACCGCGGAACAACTTAGAGCCGAGGCGTTCGATCAGGATGGGCGGCGTACGGCGGATATTTTCGCGGCGTACGAAAAACTTCTTCATGACAGCAAGGCGTTGGACTTCGATGATCTATTGCTGCGGTCTGCCCGCTTGCTCCGGGAATCGACGCCCACGCGGTTGAAGTGGCAGGCGCGCTTCCAATACATCCACGTGGATGAATATCAGGATACGAACCGCGTGCAATACGAGCTGATGCGACTGCTCACCGGGCCACAGCAAAATGTCTGCGTGGTCGGCGACGAAGACCAATCCATCTACCGCTGGCGCGGCGCGGATGTTTCCATTTTGTTGAGCTTCTCGAAAGATTTTCCGGCGGCCCGCATCATAAGGCTGGAGCGCAACTATCGCTCGACACAGAATATCCTCAACGCCGCAGGGGCAGTTGTCGCAAACAATCCGGAGCGGCTGGGAAAATCGCTCAGCGCGGAAAAGGGCGAAGGCACAAATCTCCGGTATCTCGAAGCTCGTGATACCCAGGCCGAGGCCGAATTCGTCGCCGGTGAACTGGAGCGCATCCTGAATGACGACCCCGACCAGACGTGTGCTGTGGAATACCGGACGAATTTTCAGTCGCGCGCCTTCGAAGAAGTCTTCCGCCGCCGTGGTTTGCGATACAAACTAGTTGGCGGATTCAGTTTTTACAACCGCGCGGAGGTAAAGGATGCGTTGGCTTACGTTCGGCTGGCGATGCATTCAGAAGATGACATTTCCCTCTTGCGCGTGCTGAACCTCCCGCCGCGCGGAATCGGTAAGACGACTGTGGACTCGTTGCGCGAAACAGCGCGAGCGGATGGCACACCTCTCTGGGCGGCCATCGAAAAATTCATCTCGGGTGCATCCGCGGGGCGGGCGGTCACGCCACTACGAGCGTTCCGGGAAATCATTGGCAAGCTTCAGACCGCGCTGGCAGAAAAAGAACCGCCAGAATTCCTGCGAACCGTTCTCGAAGAGTCAGGCTACATGGACATGCTGAAAGATCGTAACAGCGCGGAAGACGTCGCACGGATGGAAAACCTCGAGGAACTTACACGTGCCGTGGCGGAAAGCATGGAGGCCGGCGAAACGTTTACCGATTTTCTGGACGCCGCGGCGCTGGTCAGCGACGCCGATCAATTCGAAGGCAAGCCCGGAGTGACGCTAATCACGCTCCACAGCACAAAGGGGCTCGAGTTCGACCATGTGTTCTTGACGGGCATGGAAGAAGGCATCTGTCCGCACAGCCGCTCTATCACGGAAGACAAGGGCATTGAAGAGGAACGACGACTGGTGTATGTGGGAATGACGCGGGCGCGCCAGTCACTCACGATGACGCGTGCTGTTTACCGGCGCATTTTCGGAAACGAGCAGCAACTCCGCGCTTCCCTGCCCTCGCGTTTTCTAGCGGAGATCCCGAGCGAACTGGTGGACACCGTCCGCGGGTCGATGGCAGAAATCGGCGAAACCCGGCGATACGAGCCAGACCCTGAGTACTCGTATTCGGCGGAAGAATTCACGCGGCGCGTGCGCAGGGGACAGAAATCGGCAGTCGCGTCAGCTCCAAGGAAGGCGGCGACGCAGAGTTCGTTTGGCCGGGCGGCGGCGAAGCGCGGCGGAGATGCAAATCCCATGTTAGGACGAAAAGTGAGGCATCCCAGCTTTGGCGTCGGCACGATTGTGGGCGTTGAAGGCGAGGACGAAGACCGGCGGGTGTCAGTCAGTTTTCCGGGGCGCGGTACGAAGAAATTTATCGAGCGTTACGCGCAACTTGAGCAGGCATGACCTGAAAACACGTGGCTTGGAGAGAAATGTGCCCGAAAGTTGCGTGACAGGTCATCTCAGGGTACATTGAGGCGCGCATTGATTCCCCAAAGGCCTATCGAGTAGCTTCAGGCTTCGGGTTTGCCCGAATGCGATCGGAGAGCATGGGTGGGATCACAACTCTTCCGCTGCAAGAGCATCGACCAACTGCTGTCAGATTGCGAAAAAGCTGAAGTCCGGTTAAAGAAGTCTCTCGGATGGCTGAGCCTGACGTCGCTCGGCATCGGTGCGGTCATCGGCTCCGGAATTTTTACAATCATTGGCACGGCGATCGCCGGACAGAAGTTTCAGGCTTCTTCGATTCTGAACGCCCCTCTGCTTGAGTATCTGATCCACCATTCCGCTTCGTTTGGACGCCCTGGTGCCGGACCGGCCATTGCGCTTTCGTTCATTTTGGTGGCGATCGTCTGTGGGTTCGCATCGGTTTGCTATGCGGAGCTTGCCGCGATGATCCCCATCGCGGGCAGCGCGTACACCTACACGTACGCAACGATGGGAGAACTCATCGCCTGGATCATCGGCTGGGATCTCATCCTTGAGTACGCGGTCAGCAACATGGCTGTCAGCGTGGGTTTTTCGGCGCACATGGTGGGCTTGCTCGATTGGTTCGGCTTGCATCCGGACCCGCGTTGGATTTCTCCCGCCTATCTTCCCGGCGGATTGAATGATCTGCAGGGAACCATGCTCTATGCGCCCGGCTGGCATTTTGGCTTCAACTGGCCCGCATTCATCATCGTCATGCTGCTGACAGTGATCTTGGTGCGAGGCATCAAAGAGTCTGCGCGAACCAATAACATCATGGTGCTGCTGAAAATCATCGCCATTCTGGTGTTCGTGGGTTTCGCGGCCAGGTTCATACATCCGGCGAACTATCATCCCTTCGCGCCCAATGGCTGGCCCGGAATCCTGACAGGCGGGTCCATCGTTTTTTTCACCTACATCGGATTCGATTCTGTCTCCACGGCTGCCGAGGAGTGCAAGAGCCCGCAACGCGACCTGCCGATCGGCATCATCGCGACGCTGGTCATCTGCACGATTTTGTACATCGCCGTGGTGGTCGTGCTCACCGGTTTGGTCCGGTGGGAAACGCTTGTGGACGATGCCGCGCCGGTGGTCAACACCCTGAAGAAACTCCATTTCTCGGGAGTTCGCCTGGTCGTGTTGATCGGCGCACTCATGGGAATGATCTCTTCCCTGCTGGTTTTCCAGCTGGGCCAGGCGCGTGTGTGGTTTGCGATGTCGCGCGATGGCCTCTTTCCCAAAATTTTTGGGCGCGTGCATCCGCGATTTCGGACACCTGATTTTTCCACTTGGATGGCGGGATTCGTGGTGGGTATTCCAGCGGGCCTGCTCGACATCGGGACTCTCGCCGATCTTTCCAACATTGGCACCCTGTTCGCGTTCGCTCTGGTCGCAGGGGGTGTGCTCATCCTTCGATACCGGGAGCCGGATCGGCACCGTGCTTTCCGGGCCCCTGGCGGACCGCTGGCCCCCATCATCACGATATTCACGTGTCTTCTACTGATGGCGGGCCTGCCGATCATGAACTGGATTCGATTCTTCGTTTGGATGATCCTCGGGCTCGTGCTTTATTATTTCTATGGCCGGAAGCACAGCACATTAAGGGCCGCGAATCATATGTCCGAGGGATCATAGAATGCAGCGGTGGTCCATTTGCCGTCCATCGAAACAAACGGGGATTGTTCTCGCTTTTCTTCTAGTGTTCCTTTTGTGTCCGCAGGAAGGCCGCGCCTGGGGCCGAAGCGGGCACAGACTCGTCGTCAATAAAGCGATCGACACCCTGCCGCCAGAGATCCGTTGGTATTTTGAATCGAATCGCCCCTTGCTCTTGCAGCATGTGACCGATCCTCTCGATGAGATCAACAAACTCCCTGCCGAACGGCGCAATCATTTCATTGCTCTCGACAAATACGGCCGGTTTCCGTTCGCGGCGCTCCCGCGCGTATACAAAGCGGCAGTAACAAAGTTTACCAAACCCAAGCTAGACGCGAACGGCCTCCTACCCTGGCAGATTGGCGTGTACAGCGAGAAACTTACCGAGGCTATGAAGACCGGAAAGTGGGAAGAAGCGAAACTCTACGCCGCGATTCTGGCGAACTACGTAGCCGAGGCCCACGACCCATTCAATACCACGGATAATTTCGATGGGCGCCTCAGCGGCCAGCCCGGAATCAACGAGCGCTTTGGATCGGCGTTGATTGACCGCTACTCTTCCTTCTTCCCCATGCGGCCCAACGATGCCATCTTTATTGATGACCCCACGGATCGCGCCTTTGATGCTTGCCTCAGTTCTCACAGCTGGCTGGAAACCATTCTGCTGGCCGACCGCAACGCGCGCCGCGGCACGAATTCCTTCACCGACGAGTATTACGACCGCTTCTACAATCAAGCCGCCGCCATCCTCATCCGGCAGCTCTCGGACGCGGCCACCGACGTCGGCTCGTTCTGGCTTACGGCGTGGATCAACGCCGGGCGGCCGCAACTCCCGCGCTGATTTTTCCGGATGACTTCATCCTTGCTCTCTTCTCACATTGCTTCCCTGCCGAAGGCGGAACTGCATCTCCATCTCGAAGGTTCAATCCAGCCCGCGACGGTTTGCGCGTTAACTGCTCAGCATGGTGTCGTGATGACCGAAGAGGAGGTCCGCCAGCGGTACGCCTATCGCGACTTCCCCGGGTTTATCGAAGCGTTCAAGTGGGTGACTTCTTTCCTGCGCGAGCCGGAGGACTACGCCCTCATTGCGCGCGATCTTGGTGAACACCTGCTGACGCAGAATGTTGTCTACGCCGAGGTGACGCTCTCCATCGGCGTGATGCTCCTGCGAAAGCAGCCGCCGGAAGCCAATTTCGAAGCGATTCTCCGTGCAACAAAGCCCTTCGAAAGCCGCGGCCTGCGCTTCCGCTGGATCTTCGATGCGGCGCGTCAATTCGGAGCCGACGCTGCATTGGAAGTGGTCGAGTCCGCCCGAAGGTGCGACTCAAAGGAAATTTTGGCATTCGGCATGGGCGGTGATGAGCTGAGCATTCCGACCGAAGCGTTTCGTCCGGCTTACGAGAAAGCGGCGGAACTCGGCCTGCACCGCCTCACGCACGCTGGCGAAGTTGGCGGCCCGGAGAAAATCCGCGAAGCCATCGATCTCCTCGGCGCCGAGCGCATCGGACACGGCATTGCTGCGATCCACGATCCAGCTTTGATGGACTTGCTCGCCGAACGCCGGATTCCGCTGGAAGTCTGTCCCGGTAGCAATCTGAAAACGGGCGCCCTCGCTCTACAGCTCCAGGAGGAAACCGTTCGAATCGAGAAACACCCTTTGCCGAAGCTCTTACACCACGGAATACCGGTTGTCCTCTCCACCGACGACCCCGCGATGTTCCATACAACCTTGCATGCGGAATACGAAAACGCCGCCCGCATGGGACTTCTGGAAGCCGAACTTGCTCGCATTGTCGAAATGGGTTTCCAATACGCGTTTTCGCCCGCCGGCGAAACGCACCGCTCCTGAACCAGCCAAAGCCAATGTTATACTGAACGCATGAAAGCACACGTCTGGGTCATGCCAAAACGCTCTGTACTCGATCCGCAGGGACAAACCATACAGCACGCGCTTTCCGGCCTCGGCTACGCCGAGGTGAAAGACGTTCGCCAGGGAAAATTCTTTGTCTTGAATCTCGAGGGTTGGAATCGCGATGAAGCGCAGAAGCAACTCGAGCGCATTTCAAAAGAAGTGCTTACAAACCCCGTCATCGAGGAATATCGCTTCGAGATCGTCGAATGAGCCGCCAACCCATGCCGGCAGTGTTGCGCTTTTAAATTCGCAGCCAGGAGAACCCGCTCATGTGCGGAATTGTCGGCTACATCGGCCCCAAGAAAGTGGTGCCTGTAGTCATCGAAGGTCTGCGCAAGCTCGAATACCGCGGCTACGACTCCGCGGGCATAGCCGTCGTGACGCAAGACGGCAAATTGGAGATTCGGCGCGCTCCCGGAAAGCTCCGGAATCTCGAAGAAGTCATCGCAAAATCTCCCATCGAAGGCACCTATGGAATTGGCCACACGCGCTGGGCGACTCACGGCCGTCCCACTGAAGAAAACGCACATCCTCACCGAGACTGCACCGGCCAGATCGTCGTGGTGCACAATGGCATCATCGAGAATTACCTCGAGCTGAAAGAAAAACTGCAGAAGGAAGGCCACAAGTTCGTCACGGAAACTGACACGGAGATTGTGGCGCACCTGGTGGAAAAGAATTCGCAGGGCGGCGTCCCGCTCGAAGAGGCCGTGCGCCGCTCGCTCAAGGAATTGCGCGGCATCTACGCTCTGGTTTTTCTCTCCGCGAAGGATCCGCAGAAAATCGTGGCCGCCCGCCTCGGCCCGCCTTCCGTGATCGGTCTCGGCGAGGGAGAGTACTTTGTCGCCAGCGACATTCCCGCTTTGCTCCAGCACACGCGTGAGATTTTTTTTCTTGCGGACGGCGACATCGCTGTCCTGACCGCTAAGGGGGTGCGCGTGATGGACCACAACGGCCATCCTGTCGACCGTCCCGCCCACCATGTAGCCTGGGATCCCATCATGGCGGAAAAGGGTGGCTACAAGCATTACATGCAGAAAGAAATCTTCGAACAGCCGCGCGCCGTTCGCGACACCCTGCTCGGCCGCATCTCGCAGGACACGGGAAAAGTTTTCCTCGATGAAATGCAGATCACGGAGAAGCAATTTCGCGGGTTTCAAAGTGTGCGCATTGTCGCCTGCGGCACGAGCTGGCATGCGGCGCTGGCCGCAAAATTCATGATCGAGCGCCTCGCGCGCTTGCCCGTCGAAGTGGATTACGGCAGTGAGTTCCGCTACCGCGACCCAATTATCGATTCGAATACGCTGACCGTGTGCATCAGCCAGTCCGGCGAAACGGCGGACACCCTCGCGGCGCAGCGCGAGGCAAAAACCAAAGGCTCACCAACCCTTGCCATCTGCAACGTATTCGGCTCGATGATCACTCGTGAGGCCGCCGGCACGATTCCCACCCATGCCGGCCCGGAGATCGGCGTTGCCTCCACCAAGGCCTTCACTTCACAATTGACCGCGTTGCTTCTGTTGGCTTCCTATCTTGGCCAGGTGCGCGGCAAGATGACGGAGGAAGCCGCCAGAACTTTGATGCAGGAATTCACGCGCATTCCGCACAAAATCGAAACCGTCTTGCAGGCGGATGAAACTGGCTTCTACGAAAACCTGGCGCGGCAATTCTTCCGCTTTACCGATTTTCTCTATCTGGGCCGCGGCATCCATTACCCGATCGCCCTCGAAGGCGCTCTGAAGCTCAAGGAAATCTCTTACATTCACGCCGAAGGCTACCCCGCCGGCGAGATGAAGCACGGCCCCAACGCACTGATCGACGAAAATCTGCCCGTTGTCGTGCTCGCCACGCGCGACGAATCCGACCCCGAAGCTATGACTCGCTACGAGAAAAGCGTTTCAAACATTAAGGAAGTCAAGGCGCGCGACGGCATCGTCATCTCCATCGTCACCAACGGAGACCATCTCGCGCGTGAAGCCTCCGACCACATCATCGAACTTCCTCCGGCTCCCGAGTTGCTCGTGCCTCTGCTCGAAATCATTCCTCTGCAACTGCTCGCGTATCACATTGCCGTGCGCCGTGGTTGCGACGTCGACCAGCCGCGCAACCTCGCGAAATCCGTCACGGTTGAGTAGCCGGGGACGTTTTCCGCTAAAATGAATGCATGTCTCGCTTCTTTCGTGCGCGCCTGGGCGCTTGTTTGGTGCTAACCCTATTGGCGGCCCGGCCCGCTTCTGCCCAATCGCCGGCAGCAGGCGGCGCACCGCTCCGGGAAGCGCGCGCCGAGGGCGCCAGGATCCTCACCGAGGCGCAAATCGTCTCTCTGGCGGGACTCCAGCCCGGCTCGCAAGTTGGCAAGGATGACTTGCAGGCTGCGGCAGACCGGCTTATTCAGAGTGGGCTATTCGCAAAAGTAAACTTCAATTTTCTTACACGCGGCGGCGGCGTGTTTGTGACTTACCACGTCGAGGAATCGCCTCGTCTTCCGGTCTACTTTGACAACATACCGTGGTTCGCGGATTCGGAATTGTCCGACGCCATCCGCAAGACATTTCCCTATTTTGACGGGACGCTGCCGGAAGCGGGCGCCGCTGTGGATCGCGCCGGTGATGCTGTAAAGGAGTTGCTCTCTTCGCACGGCTTGCAAGCGGCCGTCGAACACGCCGTCATCCCCAATCCTGTGGGTGAAGGCAATGTTCAGGAATTTCGCATCGAAGGCGCCCCTCCGCAGATTGCCACCGTCGAATTCAGCGATTCATCCCTCCTCGCGTCCAAAGCGGTCCAGCAGCATCTCTCCGAAATTCGTGGAAAAGCTTATTCGCGAATGGCCATCGATCTTTTTCTGACGGAGGCGATACGGCCGGTTTATCTGCAACAGGGATACCTGCGGGTGAAGCTCGGGCCGCCGGAGGTACGCTTGACGGGCAACCCCAATCAAAAATTTCCCGAGAGAATTCCGGTTTATGTGCCGGTAGTGCCGGGCGCGGTGTTTCGTTGGAAGGAAGTCCACTGGACGGGCAACACCGTGCTGTCGGAATTTACTCTAGGCGGTTTGCTGGGCGCGAAATCAGGCGATATCGCCAATGGCATGCAGATGGAGGAAGGCTTGGACCGCATTCGCGAGGAATACGGCCATCACGGTTATCTGGAAGCCAAGCTCGATCCGGTCGCAACCTACGACGATCAGGCCCACACTGTCTCCTATGCCGTGAGTGTCCAAGAGGGTATTCAATACAATTTCGGCAAGATCGTCCTCACGGGACTCTCTCTGGCGGCGGAACGCAAGCTCTATGCCGCGTGGCCTATCGCTTCCAGCAATCTCTTCGACAAGATTAAATTTGAAGAACTTCTCGTCAAACTGCAATCCCATCGTGAACAGGTCTTCGGCGAATTGCCTGTGCATTACGAAACCGTGGGACACTTTCTCCAAACCGATCCGGGCAAGCGCACTGTCGACGTGCTTTTGGATTTCAAGTGAGGTCATCGGTGGCGCGTTCGCAACTGCAACTCAAGGTGGACTCTGCGCTATACTCACCGCTGAGATGAAAGAACTCGTTCACATTCGCACTTCCGAAGAAGTCCCTCTTTCGGCCCAGGAAAAAGAGAGTGTTCTACTTTCGCGGCTGGCCGAACTTCCTTCCCTCCTCGTCGCGCTATCCGGTGGCGCGGACTCCGCGTACCTGGCTTGGGCCGCGCATCGCGCGCTGGGAGGTCGCGCCCTGTCTGTCACGGCTCTCTCGCCAAGTTATTCCGCGCACGATCGCGCAGTCGTCGAAGAGTTCGTCGGCAAATATGGTGTGCGTCATGAATTCATCGAAACGCATGAGATGGATAATCCCGCATATCGCGCAAACGCCTCAGACCGCTGTTACTTCTGCAAGGATGAACTGTTTTCCGTGCTGGATGAATTGGCGCGGTTGCAAGGCGTTGCCGCTGTGGCTTACGGCGTAAACTCCGATGACACACTCGATTTCCGCCCCGGCCATCGCGCCGCCACCGAACACCAGGTTCTCGCGCCTCTGCTCGACGCCGGCCTGCGCAAAGCGGAGATTCGGCTTCTGTCGGAGCGCGCCGGCCTTCCCACTTGGGACCGCCCCGCCTCTGCGTGTCTCGCTTCGCGCCTTCCGTACGGCACCGAAGTGACTACCGAGCGTCTCGCGCTGGTGGAACGTGGCGAAGCCGCTCTCCGCGAACTCGGCTTCCGCCAATTCCGCGTACGGCTCCATGACAATCTGGCGCGTGTCGAAATCGCGCCCGACGAAATGCTCCGTGCCTTCCAACCGCAAATGGCTGCCACCATTGCTGACCGTTTGAAGGCCGCTGGTTTCACCTATGTTTCTCTGGATCTAGAAGGTTACCGGCAGGGCTCTCTCAACGAGACCATCATGCCGCCCCGCAGCGGCTCCGCAAAGGCCGCCTCGGGAACATAATAGGCCGCTTTTGCGTAACTAGAGATACTGGGCCATGGAGAGAAGTTCATGGACGTAGCGGAGGACGAATGTTGCGCCAGCGCCAATTCTTGATTACGCTGATTCTGACGATGGCCGCAGTTTCCCTCGTCGCTTGCAACGTCGGTCCAGCGGCCAGCGGCAGCTTTGACCGCAATTTCACCGTGACAGGCCCCCTTCGACTGGAGCTCACCAACGCCTCCGGCGACGTGGACATCACAGGGAGCGCGGACGGCAAAGTTCACGTGCATGGCGCCGTGCGCGCTTCGGGAATGGGTTTCGGCGACCCGCAGAAGCGCTTGGATGAGACTCTCGCGAATCCTCCCATCGAGCAAAAAGGCGATACCATTCGAATTGGAAAGGAAATGTCTGGTCTGCGTCACCTTTCCATCGCCTACACCATTCAAGTTCCTCATGACACGGAAGTCAGCGCTACCGTGGCTTCCGGTGCGCAGGCGGTTCGTGGAGTGCGCGGTCCCGTAAAAGTGCAAGCCGCCTCCGGCTCCATCCGCGTTGAAAAAATCGATCGCGATGCGCAGCTCACCACGGCCAGCGGTTCCGTCTCTGCAAATGACGTCGGCGACGACGTACGCATCTCCACTGCTTCAGGCAGCGTAAATGTTTCGGACACCAAGGGCGACGTGCGCATCAATGCGCTCGCTGGAACAATTCAAGTCCTTCGGCCGGGCGGCCGCGTCGAAGCAGACACGGCGAGTGGCGGCGTTGACATTCAGGGCGCTTCGAAGGACGTAAAAGCGCATGCCGCTTCCGGCCGCGTTTCCGTTCAGGGAAATCCTGGACCCAATGGCTATTGGGAGCTGAAGACGGTGTCAGGTTCCGTACTCTTGAAAGTTCCGGCCTCTGCCAATTTCCATCTATCCGCGCAAGCCGTCTCTGGCGAGATTCGAACGGATATTCCGATCATGATCGAAGAGCAAGGCAAGCGGGTCCTCCGCGCCCGCATGGGCAACGGGGGCGCGCGCGTCGATGTGCAAACCGTCTCCGGCGAAATCCGCGTCAGCGGTTCGAACTAGGCGCGCCCTGCTGACATTCTTTCCTGTGAGAAGACGGCTAAGAACTAGCGACAATTTCCCTTGTTACGCTTAGAATTCCCTCGTATGGCTACTTTGAATTTCCGGGCATCAGCAGGCTTTCTGCTTTTTCTGTCTGCCGCGGCGGCGCCAATCCTCGGACAGACTGGCACACAAGCTGAAAATACTCAGAGCGCTGCGCAGAAAGCGACAAGCCCGTCCCTCTCCAAACAGCCCGCGGCCATCAAGCAACCCACCCCGGAAGAAGAATTGCAGCTGGCTGTCTCCACCGCGGGAAATGACCGAGCCATGCTGGTCCGCAATCTGGAAGCCTTTTTGGGCAGGCATCCGGAAGTTGAAAACCGCTCGCAAATCTATCGTGCCCTCGTGGAAGCCAGCCTCCAGTTGCGGGACGACGCGCGCGCCTCCGATTACGCCGAACGCATTGTCGCTCTAAACCCCAACGATATCCCCATCACCATGCTCACTATTCAGCTTCTCGATCGCAAAGACGACGAAGCTGCGCTCCGCCGCGCGGTCAGCTACGCAAATCGCGTCCTTGACTTCGTGAACCGCACCTCTGCCTCCGGCCGGTCTCCGCGCGTCTCCGAAGAACAGTGGCAGCGCGAGAAGAAAACCGAGCAGGCGTCCGCGCTTTTCATTCGCGGCAATCTATATATGAAATTGAAGGATTACCGCTCCGCGCAACAAGACTTCGAGACCAGCTATCAAATCGCTCCGACTGCCGGCGCTGCCGAACGACTCGGGGAAACTGCGGAACTCAAAAAAGATTGGAATTCCGCCATCACCGAGTATTCACTCGCTTTCGCCATTGCCGAAGGAAATAATGGCAATGTCAGCCGCAAGGAAATCCGCCAAAAACTAGGCAACGTCTGGCGTATGGCCCACGGTTCCGACGAGGATCTGGGTGCGTATATGCTTCGCACTTTTGACGATGTCTCGCAAATCTCCAGCAGCGTGAAATCCCGGAAAAACACGGATGCCCGCGAGCCTTTCGAATTTATGCTGCGCAAGGCGCCCGAGGGCACGCCGTTTTCCTTACGAAAATCGAAAGGTCAGATTCTCGTCCTTGATTTTTGGACCACGTGGTGCGGCCCCTGCCGGGCGCTTGATCTGCTCTTCGGGCGTGTGGCCATGGAATTCAACGCCGTGCCGGATGTGACTTTTCTGGCTGCGAATTGCGACGAAGACGAAACGCTCGTGCCGGCCTACCTGGCGGAATCCAAACCGCACGCCGCGGTTGTCTTTGCCGATGGCCTCGACCGGCTGTTCGGCGTCAACTCATTCCCCACGGTCGTCGTGATTGATCGCGATGGCAGAATAGCCTATCGCGCAAATGGATTCAGCCCGGACACCTTTGAACTGGAGCTTACTGCTGCCCTCCGTCGCATCCTGGAAGTTCAGAACAAGAATCTTTAGGGAATGCGGAGACTATCAGCTTCGCGCGACAGACGCGGAGGGAAATGCGAGTGCGACTTCGCGCGCAGCGAGAATAGTATTCACGTGAATGCGCACGGTGTCTTCCACGCGCCGTGCGTACCCGCCCGCAAGAACCGTGGCCACTGGAATCTTGCGCCGCCGTGCTTCCTCGAAAACGCCGCGGTCGCGTCTCTTCAGTCCTTCTCTCGTGAGTGACAAGCCGCCGAGTTGATCCTCGCAGTAGGGATCCGCGCCTCCCACATAGAAAAGAATCTCCGGCTGAAATTCATCCATGGCTTTTTGCACGGCTGGAATCAGCGCCCCAAAATACTCATCGTCTTCGACGCGGTCCTCCATATTCAGATCGATATTCGACGGCGGCTTGTGCGCCGGATAGTTGTTTTCCTGATGAATGGAAATCGTAAAGACCGTTGGATCATTTCGGAAGATGGCCGCCGTGCCGTTGCCGTGATGCACGTCCGTATCAACGACCATGGACTTTTCTACCGCGCCATCCGCCTGTAGCTTTCGAATGGCCACCGCCACGTCGTGAATTGCGCAAAATCCTTCCCCGTGTCCCGGATACGCATGATGAAATCCGCCACCCAGATTAGAACCAAATCCGTCGCCCAGCGCCGACTGTGCCGCGAGAATCGACCCGCCAGCAGCAAGCCACACGGCCTCCACCAGTTCGGGCGAATACGGCACTTCGAGTTTCATCACGTCGCTGGCCGTGAGCGTGCCGGTTTTCAATTTGCGCACCCAGTCCGCGGTATGAACGCGCAAAATGTCTTCGTCGCTCGCAACTTCCGGACGCAGAAAATCTTGCGGCGCAGCTATGCTTTCGCGGAGCAGCATTTCGTGGATCAGGCGGAATTTCTGTGAAGGAAAAACGTGCGCGCCGAGATTCAGGTCATAGCGTTCGTGATAGACCAGTTTGAACGGCAGCATGGAATCGCGCGGCTAGTTTTCGCGTTCAAGGATAAAGTCCGGCAGCGTGGCGAGCGCGCGATGATACTCGGAATCGGGACCGCCATTCAAGCAAGCCTTGGCGCGCCGCGCATAGTCTTGCGCCAGATTCCGTGTGCGATCCAGCGCTCCGGACTCGTGCACCAGCGAGACCAGCGTTTCCGGACGGACCGAGACAAACTCCTTTTCTTCCAGAACCCGCGCCACCATTTCGCGCGCGTCGCGATGACCATTTTCCATCGCGTAAATCAGCGGCAGCGTGACCTTACCTTCTTTCAAGTCGCTCAGCACAGGTTTTCCAAGCTGTTGCGCCGACGCCGTAAAATCCAGAAGATCATCCACGAGTTGAAATGCGAGGCCCGCATACCGCCCATAGTCCGCGAGCGCCTGCTCTTCTTTGCCTTCGAGGCCGCCAAGCACGGCGCCGAGTCGCGCACAGCCGCTGAAGAGACATGCGGTCTTATACGTGGCCAGCCGCAGCGCATCTTCTTCGGTCACGTCGATGCGGCCAATTTTTGCCAGTTGGATCAGCTCCCCTTCCACCATTTTTTGTGTCAGGTCGATGAGGATATCAAGGATGCGGAAATTGCGTTCCTCGAGCGCCATTTGAAAAGACTGCATGTACAGCCAGTCCCCGGTGAGCACGCTGCGATGATTCCCCCATCGTGAGTTGGCGGAGGGGCGGCCGCGGCGCGTGTCGGCGCTGTCGATAACGTCGTCGTGGATCAGCGTGGCGCTGTGCAGGAGTTCTACGACGGCAGCCAGACGGATGGCGCTGCGATCGGTGCGGCCTGCGTGGCGCGCAGAGAGAAGCAGGAGCGCGGGCCGCAGCCGCTTTCCGCCACCGCCGAGCAAGTACGCAGTGATTTCAGAAACCGGCGGAAAGGCAGCTTCGCTTTGCCGCGCGAGTTCTTCCTCGACCAGCGCGAGATCGTCGCGGACCAGATCAAAAATCTCTTTGACCGTCAGCAGCGCGATGGTGTATCCCCCAAATTATTCATCTGCCTTGAGACCTGACGCCGCGAGGCTCGCTGGTTGGGCAAGGCCAAAAAAGCGTCGAAAATTCTCTGTCGTGGCCGCGGCAATTTGTTCTGGGGTCAAGTCTCTCACAGTCGCAAGCGTGCGCGCCACTTCCACCACGTAAGCCGGCTCGTTGCGCCTGCCGCGATACGGCTGTGGCGCGAGGTACGGAGCGTCCGTCTCGATCAGAATGTTCTCGAGCGGCAGAGCTTTCGCAACGTCGCGGAGATTCTGCGTTTTCGGATACGTCGAATTCCCGGCAAAAGAAACCAGAAAGCCCATATCGATTCCGCGCCGTGCATCTTCGAGCGTGCTGGTGAAGCAATGCAATATTCCTCCGAGGCCGCTCGGCCGCCAATGTTCTTCAATCATGTTCAGGCAATCGGCCCAGGCGTCGCGGCAATGAATGATGATGGGTTTCTTCGCGCGCCGCGCGAGAGCCATCTGGTCCCGGAAAACACGCGTTTGCGCTTCACGCGGCGAATGATCGTAGTAATAGTCGAGCCCAATTTCGCCCCAAGCAATGACTTTCGGATGCTGAGCCAGCCGCGCCAGTTCTTCCAAGTGCTGCGGTGTGACTTCCTTCGCCTCGTGGGGGTGTATGCCGACAGTGGCGTAAATCCAGTCATGTTGCTCGGCAAAGGGCAGCGCGGAATCGAGCTTCTCGGGTCCCGGGCCGGTGCCGATGGCGAGGAGCGTGCTCACTCCAGCGGCGCGCGCGCGTTCGAGCACGGCGTCGCGATCTTCCGCGAATTGCGGGAAGTCAATGTGCGCGTGTGAATCGATAAGCTCCATCACATGAAAGCCCCGCTCGCAGCAACCGCCGGGGCACCATATATCATGCCCCTACTTCAATCTGGCGCCGATTTCGACGTCTTCGTCGGGGAAACCGGCGAGGACGGGGCGGCCTTCTGGGCCGACGGAGGCAGCGACGATCATGCCGTTGGATTCGACGCCGCGGAGTTTGCGCGGCGCGAGATTCACGACGACCGCGACTTTGCGGCCGATCAGTTTTTCCGGTTCGTAGAATTGCGCGATGCCGGCACAGATCTGGCGGATCTCCGTGCCGATGTCCACGGTGAGCTTCAACAATTTGTCTGCGCCGACGATGCGCTCGGCGGTCTTGATCTGCCCGACGCGCATCTCGACTTTGGCAAAATCCTCGATGCCAATTTTCTCCGCGACGGCAGGCGCTGCGGCGGCAGCAGCGCCACCCGCAACGGGCGTGCTTGCAGCCGCGGGCGCCGTGACCGGCGAGGGTTGCTTTTGCGCTTCGCTTTCCATGGCTTCCATCCTCTCAATGGCTTCCGCCTTTTCAATGCGCGGAAAAAGTGACTGTGATTTGCCCAGCGGCGGGCCAGGCTTGAGCTGACCCCAGCGGAGTGCGTCCAATTCCTGAGAACTCACGTGGCCCGACTGTCCCAGCAGGGCCCAAACCTTCGCGGTGCTTTCCGGCAAGACGGGATGCGCCAGCGCGGTCGCAACGCGAAGTACTTCGGCAGCGGTCCAGAGAATTGTGCCGCGCCGCTGATTGTCCGCATCGGAGCTGCTCAGCGCCCACGGCTGCTCGGAAGCGAGATACTTGTCAGCGGCGGCGATCAGCGACCAGATCAGTTCGAGCGCTCGGGAAAATCCAAGCTTGTCGTAAAGCTCCAGAACTTCGCCGATCGCGGCCTGCGCTTGTTTTGCGAGCGCTTCGTCCTGCGGCTGCAGCGCCCCGGGCTGAGGAACTTTCCCGCCATAATTCTTCTCGACCATCGCCGCGGTGCGGCTGGCGAGGTTGCCGAGGCCGTTGGCGAGGTCACTGTTGTAACGCTGGACGAGCGCGTCGTAACTGAAGTTGCCATCCTGACCGAAAACCGTCTCGCGCAGAAGATAGTAGCGAAGCGCGTCCATTCCTAGGACGTGCACGATCGGACGCGGGCGAACGACATTACCCACGGACTTGCTCATCTTGGCGCTGTCCATGAGCAGCCAGCCGTGCGCCCAAATCTGCTTCGGCAGCGAGAGACCCGCGGCCATCAAAAACGCCGGCCAGTACACGGCGTGAAAGCGAATAATCTCTTTGCCGACGAGATGGATATCGGCGGGCCAGAACCCCAGCTTCTCGTAATTCGGGCCGCCAACGGCGCTGAGGTACGCGGTGAGCGCGTCAAACCAAACGTAGAAAACGTGCGGCTCTTCGCCGGGCACGGGAATGCCCCAGCGAACCGTGGTGCGCGTGATGCTGAGATCCCGGAGACCGCCTTCCACAAAACTGAGCACTTCATTGCGCCGCGATTCCGGCTGAATGAAGTCGGGATGCTTGGCGTACCAGTCCAGCAGAGGTTTTTGAAAAGCAGAAAGTTTGAAGAAATAATTTGGTTCGGTGACGGTTTCCGTGGGCCGGCCGCAATCGGGACAGTTTTCGCCGGCCTTCACGTCCACGTAGGCATTGTCGTAGATGCAGTATTGCCCCGTGTAGTGGCCTGGGTAGACGAAACCATTTTCGCGGCACAGCTTGAAAAGCCATTGCACAGTGTGCGCATGTTTCAGGTCGGTGGTGCGAATAAATTCGTCGCCCTGAATGCCTAGCTCTTCCCAGAGCGCCTTCCACTCCGCTGCCATCTTGGCGACAAATTCAGCTTCGGAGACGCCGGCCTTTTTTGCGGAGCGCTCGACGTTGACGCCGTGCTCGTCGGTGCCGGTGGTCATGATCACGTCGTAGCCGCGCATGCGTTTGTAGCGGCGGATGGTGTCGCACACGATTGTGGAGTACGTGTGGCCAATGTGGGGCAAGCCGTTCGTGTAGTAGATCGGCGTGGTCAGATAAAACTTGGGCTTGTTGGCTGGCATAACTAGTGTGTTTTCCCGCCCGCTTCATAAGCGCGAAGAGCTTCGCTGATTACGCGCTGCAGAGGCACATTCTTCTCGACGGCCAGCTTGCGGCAGTCGTCATATTCGGGCGCAACATGCAGGATGCGGCCGTTCACGCGGGAAATCTTGATGCGCACATCGCCGAAGGCCGTGGCGACACTCAGAAATTCGCGCGGCAAAGTGCGGCGCTGCGCGCGATAGGTGCGCGCCCCAAACGTGGTCGTCTCGGCAAAAATCAGCGACATCAGCGTGTTGGTATCGTGCGGCTTGCACAAAACGGTGAGAAGGGTGCCGGGACGGTTCTTTTTCATTTGCACGGGCGTGGTGTAGACGTCCAGCGCTCCGGCGGACAATGCTTTTTCCAGGAAGTAGCCGTAAATCTGCGGATTCATGTCGTCGAGATTCGCTTCGATGACGGCAATCTCTTCGTCGAAACCGGCGACGGTTTTTTCCGCCGTTTCTCCGATCATGATACGCACGACGTTCGGCTGGCCTTCCAGGTCCGCGGTGCCTGCGCCGTAGCCGATGGAAGAGACGGTCATCGGCGGCTGCGGCCCGAAGGAATCACAAAGCGTCGCGACAATCGCCGCCCCGGTTGGCGTGACGAGTTCTTTCTGGACGCCGTTGGAATAGGTCGGCTTCCCTTGGAGCAAATTCGCCGTTGCGGGCGCGGGCACAGACAAAACACCGTGCGCCATTTTTGCGGTGCCGCCGCCAACGTTCAGCGCCGAGCACGCAAACTTTTCAATGCCCAGAGCGTGGAACCCGATGCAAGCACCGACGATGTCCACGATGGCGTCCACGGCGCCTACTTCGTGAAAGTGAATTTTTTCGAGCGGCACGTCGTGGACACGGGCTTCGGCTTCGCCGAGCTTCGTAAAAATGGCGGCGGCGCGCTCGCGTACCTGGGGCGCGAGTTGCGATTTCTGAAGGATGTCGAGGATCGCGCCCAGCGATCGATGCTTGGACTGCTCCCCTGTCTTCACCTTGACGTAAGTTGCAGCCATCCCGTTCTTCCAGACTTTTTCGGCGGAGAGTTCCCAGCCCGGCACTTGGAGGCCGCGCAATTCGGCGCGTAGGCGGTCCACATCACAGCCAGCGTCGACCAGCGCGCCGAGCGTCATGTCTCCGCTGATGCCCGAAAAACAGTCAAAATAAGCAAGTTTCATGGGATGCCGCCGCCGGACGGTGGGACTGCAAAGTGGAAATGTCTCTCCGCCGGATGCGAATTGATACTATCGGCGGAGGGTGAGGGTGTCAAACGGAGGAGGTGACTGGTGACTCGTGACTGGTGACTGGTGAATCCCGCATCCTGCAAGTGATTCATCCCACCTGCGATCCTGCCGGAGTTAAAGTAATTCTTTAAGAATTGAGTTCCAGAATGGGAATTGTTGGCACACATCCGGCAGTTTTCGTAAGAGTGGCAAGCAAAGGACTTACAGGCTACGGAAAATGAAAGAGTGCGCAAAGCTTTGAATTGAAAAGGTTTGGACAGCGCACATTTTTTAGAGAGTTTGAGGACTGAGAAAATTGAGAGGATGAGGCCGCTCCCCCCCGGAGATTTTGGCCGCGAATCCTAACGACACCCGGCAGTTTTCGTAAAAGCGGATTATAAAGGAGTTACGGGCATCATAATTTATAAGTGTGGCAAATAAAGGACTTGCAGTGAGGGGATTTTCGTCACGGTGACGGAAGTCGAGCGAGCGGATGGTACGTCGAGGACGGGATTGAAAGTTCACTCTTCACGGTAGCACGAGTCTGTTATCTTGTCAATGATGATAACGATGTGGTACTAGTACTGAGCTACGCGGAGGCTCCCATTGCTTTGACCCTTGTTGCCAGCATCTCCTATACTGATTTGATTGCATTCATGAGACTTACGTTCACTGAGGATACGTGTATCAATTACTGACAAACCGATTGCGCGAGGCGCTGGCCGGGCACATCCACGAAAAATACGGCGTGGAGCTGGCGATTGTGCTGGAACGGCCGCCAAGGATTGAAATGGGCGAGGCGGCCTCGCCGGTTTGCTTTGAATTGGCGAAGCGGCTGAAGCGCGCGCCGCGGCAGATTGCGCAGGAGATTGCGAATGGGCTTGGCAAGATTGAAGGCATCGCAAGAGTGGAAGTGGCGGGCGGCGGATATCTGAACGCGTTCTTCGACCGCGCCGCGTTCTGGGCGGGCGCAAGAACGGAAGCAAGCGGTAGGTCGCCAGTGGCAGGCGGCCAGCAGGAAAAAATCATCGTCGAGCACACTAGCATCAATCCGAACAAGGCGGCGCATATCGGCCACGTGCGGAATTCCGTGCTGGGCGACACGATGGTCCGCATTCTGCGTCATACCGGCAACCGCGTACAGATTCAAAACTACATTGACAACACGGGCGTTCAAGTGGCGGACGTAGTGATCGGCTTGCTACAAATGGAAAAGGCCACATCGGCTTGGGTCAAGAACCGTGCGATGGAGCCGAAGTTCGATTATTACTGCTGGGATCTATACGCCAAGGCGACGAATTTTTTTGCAGAGGACAAAGCGCGCGCGGAGAAGCTGCGCGGCGCAACGCTCAGGGCGATCGAGGAAGGCGAAGGCGAGGACGCGGAAGTGGCGCGAGTGGTGGCGGATGCGATTGTAACCTGTCACTTGCGCACGATGGCGCGGCTGGATATTCATTACGACCTGTTGGCGCGTGAAAGCGAAATCTTGCACCTGCATTTCTGGGATGCCGCGTTCGAAATGCTAAAGAAGTCCGGCGCGATTCAATTGGCGACGACGGGGAAAATGGCGGGCTGCTGGATAATGCCTTGGAAAGAAGAGGGAAAGGAGGGAAAGGAGGGAAAGGAGGGAAAGGAAGTAAAGGAGGTTGAGGAAAAGAACGAGGAAGCGGAAGACGACGAGAACATACAGGACAAGATTATTGTGCGCTCGAACGGCACGGTGACGTACGTCGGGAAAGACATCGCGTACCAACTCTGGAAATTCGGGCTACTGGGGAAAGATTTTCATTACCGGAAATGGCCGAATGCGCCGGAGGGGCAAACTGTTTGGGCAACGACGAGCGACAAGGGCGATCCACAAGCTCCGCACTTCGGCGAGCCGGCAGCAACGGTTTACAACGTGATTGACGCGCGGCAGGCGTATTTGCAGAAAGTGGTTGCGATGGGATTGCAGGCGCTTGGACACGGCAAGGCGGCGGAGCGGTCGATTCACCTGTCGTACGAAATTGTAGCGCTGACGCCGCGTTGCGCCGCGGAAATGGGCTACGAGCTTTCGCCAGAGGAGGCCAAGAAGCCCTACGTGGAAGTGAGCGGGCGCAAGGGATTTGGCGTGAAGGCGGACGACTTGCTAGACAAGCTTGAAGAGGCGACGCTGGCCGAAGTGCAGCAGCGGCATGCGGAAATGCGCGCGGACGAGCAGAAACGAACGGCGCATGCGATTGCGGTGGGAGCGCTGCGTTTTTTTCTGCTGAAGTTTACGCGCAGCTCGATCATTGCGTTTGATTTCAAGGACGCATTGAGTTTTGAAGGCGAGACCGGGCCTTATTGCCAGTACGCGGTGGTGCGCATCCGCGGGATTCGCCGGAAAGGCGCGGAAGCAGGAGCGACGAACGTCGAAGTGACCGCGGAGAATGTCCGTCAGTTCCTTGCGGGAGCGGAAGGAAACGGACTTTGGCAATTGCTCTTGGCAGCGGGTTCACTGGATTACGCGTTGGACGCTGCGATCGCGACACAGGAACCCGCATTCGTGGCGAAGTATGCGTTTCAACTGGCACAGGAATTCAACAATTTTTACCACAAGCACCACATCTTGACGGAAGCGGATCAGCAGAAGCGGGCATTTTTGCTGCGACTCACGGAGTTAGTGGAAGCGCAACTGGTGCGGGCACTAGGATTGTTGGGGATTGAAGCGCCAGAAAAAATGTAGCCAGAAGAAAGGGCGCACTGAAGTGCGCCCCTACACGGACCTGATCTTCTTCAACTAAAACGACAAGACAAGATGGACGAGGGTGCGGAGGGCCACACCAGTGGGGCCTTTGGCGAGCCAAGGCTTGGCGTCGTCATTCCAGGCCGTGCCGGCGATGTCCAGATGGATCCACGGCGAGTCGCCCGCGAATTCGCGAATGAACCAAGCGCCGGTGATGGAGCCGCCGCCCTTGCCGCTGCTGATGTTCTGAATGTCGGCGAAGCTGCCCTTGATGAATTCGCGATACTCGTCGTCCATCGGCAACTGCCACATTTTTTCGCCGACGGCTTTGGCGCTGGCAAGGAGCTTGTCCGTCCAGGCCTGGTCAGAGCCGAAAACACCGACGTTGATGTTGGCGAGCGCGACGACAATGGCGCCGGTGAGTGTTGCGGCATCGACGAGATGCGTGGCGCCGAGCTGCTTCGCATAGTGGACACCGTCGGCGAGGATCAGGCGGCCTTCCGCATCGGTGTTGAGAACTTCGATGGTCTTGCCGGACATGGCGGTTTGAATGTCGCCGGGCTTTTGCGCCGTGCCGCCGGGCATGTTTTCCGTGGATGGAACGACGCAGATTACTTTCACATTGGGTTTTAGGGCAGCGAGCGCGCGCATGACGCCGAGCATGGTCGCACCACCGGCCATGTCATACTTCATTTTTTCCATGCCGTCAGACGGTTTAATTGAGATGCCGCCGGTGTCAAACGTGACGGCTTTGCCGACGAGGCCGATGACTGGCGCTCCCGGCTTCGCATTCGGCGGATTGTAGGTGACGACGATCATGCGCGGCGGCTCGGGACCGCCCTGAGCGACGCTGAGCAACGCGCCCATCTTGAGTTCCGCGATTTTCTTTTCATCCAGAATTTCGACGGAAAGGCCGGCTTCCCTAGCCATGGCTTCCGCTTTTTGGGCGAGGATTCGCGGCGTGAGTTTGTTCGAAGGCTCATTGACGAGGTCCCGCGTAAAATTTTGCGCGTCGGCGATGACGCGGCCTTTCGAAAGCCCCTTCTCCCCTGCCGCGCGTTCCGCATCGGAGTAGCCCGCGATCGAAACGGCTTCGATGTTCTTGTCGTTCTTCTTATCGGTTTTGTATTTGTCCGTTTCGAAATTGGCCGCGAGCGCGCCTTCGACAATTGCCTGGGCATTTTCGCCGGTAGCATCATTCTCACGGACGAGAAATGCGAAGTTCTTGGCGGAACGCCCCTTCAGATACCGCAACGCGGCGCCGGCGATTTTGCGAAGCGTGGCGCCATTGAACTGTTCGCGCTTCCCTGCCCCGACAAGGAGCAGACGCGCGGCTTTTAATCCCGCGGGCGCATGAATCAATGTGAACTCGAGCGTCTTGCCGGTCAATTCGCCGCTCTTTGCGAGCTTGCGCAGCAGGCCTGCGGCGGCCTGATCGATTTCCGCGATGCGGCCCTGAACGGGATCGGTATCTTCAAATACATACGAAACCAGGGCATCGGTTTCGATTGCTGCGAACGGCTTGGTCTCGAGCGTGATCTGCATGATGCGTTATCGCCTCCGATTGCGATACATGGATTCTTCCACTTCCCTGCGCGCTTCCTTGGTGCGTTCGTCCTGCCGGCGGTCCCAAGACTTTTTGCCTTGTGCGAGGGCGATTTCGATCTTGGCGATGCCGTTGCGAAAATAGATCTTCAAGGGGATGACGGTCAAACCCTTGGACTCGGTGCGGCCAGAGAGTTTCAGGATTTCTCGTTTGTGGAGAAGAAGTTTGCGCGAGCCGAGCGGCTCATGGTTCCAAGGTCCACCCGCTAAGTACTGCGCAATGTGGGCGTTAACAAGCCACGCGCCATTGGGCCTGAAGTCCACGTAGGCATCGCGAATATTGGCCTTGCCTTCCCGAAGAGCTTTTACCTCCGTGCCGTGGAGCACCAGCCCGGCCTCATGTTTCTCAAGAATATGATAGTTATAGGACGCGGCACGGTTCTGCGCGACGATTTGTTCGCCGGATTTCGCGGATTTCTCTGACTTCTCAGTATTCTTCGCAGGCTTGGTCACAACTCCCCATCATAACCGCCGCGTCAAATCTTAACCAGCCCGCATTAGCCGATGCAAGACAGCCAACCTTAGCATCCTTGCCGGGCCTCTAAGCCGAATGTTAGACTGTTTCGGCTTCGTGTCGAGGCCTCGGAGAGTGCATGCGACCGTGGGGAAGCCTATTTCTATGTGTCGGTTTCGGACTGCTCGCCGCGGGCTGCCCGAAAGGAAACTCGGATTTTAACCAGGGCAGGAAGGCGGAAACCCTCCAAGACTACGACGCTGCCCTCGGCTACTACCAGAAAGCCCTCAAAGCCGACCCGTACAACGCAAACTACAAAATCAAGTTGAACCAGACTCGCTTCGAAGCGGGTCAAGCTCACATCAAGCAGGGCGTGGAACTGAGGAAAAAGGGCGATTTGCAAGGCGCGGCCGGCGAGTTCCAGCGGGCGCAGGCCATCGATCCTTCCAGCCCTGTGGCAGAACAAGAACTGCGGAAAACGGTCGAGCTGATCGCAGAGAAAAACCGCCAGACCGATGCGGCGGCGGAGCCCGCGGTAGACTCAGGCCAGCCGCCTCTGGCAATACTGCCGCCGGAAATCAAGCCGCTCTCGCGGGCCCCCATCAATCTGAAAATGTCGAATGATTCAAAGATCGTTTTTGACACGATCGGAAAACTGGCGGGGCTGACGGTAATTTACGACCCGGACTTTCCCGCACGGCGCATCGCGGTGGAGCTCACCAACGTGACGCTGGAGCAGGCGATGGACATCGTTTCGATGCAAAGTAAATCGGTATGGAAGCCGGTGACGGAAAACATTATCTTCGTGTTTCCCGATCAGCCGCAAAAGCGCCGCGACTACGAAGAACAGGTCATCAAGACTTTTTATCTTTCGAACACCGTTCAGCCGCAGGACCTGACCGAAATCGTGACTGGTTTGCGGCAACTGCTGGACCTGAAGCGCATTCAACAGCTCAACTCGCAGAACGCCATCATCGTGCGGGATACGCCGGACAAATTGCTTCTCGCGGGCAAGATGATTAGCGACATTGATAAAGCCAAACCGGAAGTTGTCGTGCAAGTGGAAGTGTTGCAGGCTCGCACGGATCGTTTGCGGGACCTTGGTGTGCTTCCTGGGCAGCAGGCCACCGTGGCGTTCACGCCGGGCGGCACAACAACTACTTCGGGCAGCACAACGACCACCACTCCTCTCACGCTGAACAATTTGAAGCATCTCAGTACCAAGGACTACAGCGTGACGCTGCCAGGTGCAACAGCGAACGCGGTCTTGACCGATACCTACACCAAGATTATCCAGAACCCGGAAATCCGTTCTGTGGACGGGCAGCCGGCAAAGCTTCGCGTGGGCGACCGCGTGCCCGTGGCCACCGGCAGCTTCCAGGCGGGAGTGGGCGTCGGTTCGACAGGTGGAGCGGGCTTCGTGAACCCCCTCGTCAACACACAATTTACGTATTTGGATGTGGGCGTAAACGTGGACATCACGCCTCGCGTTCACCCAAATCATGAAGTCAGCCTAAAAATAAAAGTTGAGGTTTCCTCGGTGACCGGCACCTCGACGATTGGCGGCATTCAGCAACCGATCATTAGTCAGCGCACACTGGATCATGAGATTCGCCTGAAAGAAGGCGAGGTGAATGTCCTTGGCGGGCTGTTCGAGCGAACGGACACGAAGACACTGAACGGCTGGCCGGGCTTAGCGAAGATTCCTTTCCTGCGTTATCTCTTCTCCGATGAAAAGACGGATCATCAGGAAAACGAAGTCCTGATCGTGCTGATTCCGCGGATTGTGCGGATGCCGGAGTGGACCAAAGCCAATTTGCGGTCCATGTATTCAGGATCTGAAACCAACGTGCAGGTGAAGCGCGAGAGCGACATCCGCGCTCCCTCCGCCGCGCCTCCAACGCCCCCTGCGCAGCAGCCGCAGATGAATCAGAATCCGGCATCGACGTCTCCAAACGTGTCCGGCGCCGTCCCAGCAAACGGCGCGGCCCCGCAGACTACAGCAGCAAAGATCCGCTTCGAACCGCAATCGCTGTCCCTAAAAGCCGGGCAGACTGCAACTATTGGAGTTGTAGTCGAAAACGTGAACGACCTTTTCTCGATTCCCCTGCTGCTGCAATACAATCCCGCGGTGATCAGCGTCGAAGAAGTGCAGCACGGGGGATTTCTCTCCGGCGGCACGCAGGAAATTGCCATCGTGCAGCGCGTGGACAAAGAGCATGGACAGGCCATCATCTCGGCCACGCGCCAGCCAAACACTCCGGGAGTGAACGGCAGCGGCACGTTGATCGGCATTGTCATCAAGGCGCTCGCCCCGGGCTCCTCCAACTTGTCGATCGTGCAGGTGAACGCCAAAGATTCACAGCAGAAGCTGATCCCGCTGGTGACCAGCGAGGCCACGCTGCAAGTCCAGCCGTAGGCGAATGGATTGTCGATGTCACGCAACACTCGAATGAACGGTTCACCTCAGGGGCGCTCCCGCTCCGACGCAGGCATGACCCTGCTCGAATTGATCATTGCGTGCTCTATACTGTTGATCTTGTCTAGCGCCGCGCTGCCGATTGCGAAGTACACGGTTATTCGACAGAAGGAAACGGAGCTCCGCCGTGATCTTCGCGAGATGAAGGATGCCATCGACCGGTACAAGGATGCGGCGGACCGCAACCAGATCCGCGTGGAAATCGGCAGCGAAGGCTACCCGCCGGACCTCGAGACGCTGGTGAAGGGCGTACAGCTTGGCGCCAGCAGTGACCGGAAGATCCGCTTCCTGCGAAAGATTCCCGTGGATCCCATGACTGGGCGCGCGGAATGGGGCCTGCGTGCCGTTCAGGATGACCCCGATTCGAGGAGCTGG
The DNA here is from genome assembly GCA_049644365.1 of Candidatus Acidiferrum sp. GTDB lineage: Bacteria > Acidobacteriota > Terriglobia > Acidiferrales > UBA7541 > Acidiferrum. The sequence goes on from JBARRT010000190.1 coordinate 52,254, forward strand.
GGCGGGAAAAATGTTTTCGACGTCTATTCGAAATCAACCGGCACGGCGCTGGATGGAACGAAATATTCGGATTGGTAGTCGGAATCAGGATTCGCCATGAAAATACTTTCGCAGAGTCAGATTGAAAGACAATTGCTGAAGAGCCGCAGTGGCCGGCCGTTTGCAGCGGGATTCACGCTCATCGAGTTGATGATCGTGATTTCGATCATTATGATCTTGATTGGCATCGCGGCAGTGCAGTACCAAAGATCGGTGCAGCGGGCGCGGGAAGCGACGCTGAAACAGGATCTTCAGGCCATGCGTCAGTGCATCGACAACTACACGCTCGACAAGCAGGCCGCGCCGCAATCCCTCGACGATTTGGCCCAGGCTGGCTACCTCCGGACGGTTCCCAAGGATCCGATAACCGGCGCAGCAGACTGGGACTTGCAATTCGACAGCGTGGTGCTGAGTCCGGAGCAGTCCGGCACTGGACTTGTGGACGTCCATTCCCATTCCGGCGCGACTTCGTTTGAAGGAACGCCGTACAACCAGTGGTAGTTCTCGCTCATCGAATCTGAAAAAAGCAATCTACGACCTTGCCCGGCTTGCGCCGGTTTGACGGAATCGGGCCCGTCCGATATAGTAACTGTGCGGGGTGGAGCAGCCTGGTAGCTCGTCGGGCTCATAACCCGAAGGTCGTCAGTTCAAATCTGACCCCCGCAACCAATTCGAGAAACAAACCAAAGGGCTTCCGGTTTTTCAGCCGGAAGCCCTTGCTGCATTTTGGTGCACACTATGCCCGAACTATGTCCATTCTCGCGCGGGCCTGCTATCGCATGG
>JBARRT010000191.1:0-7046 GCA_049644365.1 Candidatus Acidiferrum sp.
GGTCGTTATCAACCGCTCCCTCGGCGAACTCTATAAGCTCCAGGCTAGGAACAAGATCCACCCGCGCCGCGCCGCGGTCATGGCCTACACCTGCAATCTGCTCCTCCGCACCCTCCCCGCCATCGAGCGCGAACTCCATCCCGAACTCGAAGACCAACCCCAGATCATCATCGACCTCCCTCGCCCCAAGCCCGACCCACTCCCCAGCGAATCGGCCGATCGACCTGGCCATACCTCATGATGCGCATCATCCAGGCGGGCACGCAGAAATGTAGGGGCGCACTTCAGTGCGCCCTCGCCGTGGCACAGCCATTCTTGGCTGTGCGCCTCACACGCATTGCTCCGTTCCCGCAGGCAAGGTATCCTCTCCCATTTCGGGGAGGTGCCGGATGCGTTGCCGAATGCGGCGTCACGCAGCAGGGAAGTGGTTCATCGCTGGAATCGCCGTCGCGACTATTTTTTGCGCTACAGCAAACGCCCAGCAGTTCGATCAAAAACTCTTCTCCGAAATGCGCTGGCGCAGCATCGGGCCGTTCCGCGGAGGCCGCACCGTCGCCATCTCCGGCGTCCCGCACCAGCCCAATGTGTTTTACATGGCCGCCGTCAATGGCGGCGTCTGGAAAACCACGGACTTCGGCAACACGTGGAATCCCATCTTCGACGATCAGCCCACCGGCTCCGTCGGCGCTCTCGCCGTCGCCCCATCCGATCCAAACATTATTTACGTCGGCAGCGGCGAGGGATTGCAACGCCCGGACCTCGCCACCGGCGATGGAATTTATAAATCCACCGACGCAGGTAAAACCTGGACGCACATGCAAAGCCTTCGCGACGCCCAGCAGATCACCGCGATTCTCGTCGATCCGAAAGATCCAAACCGCTTCTTCGTCGCCGCCGAAGGCCATCCCTACGGCCCCAATGAAGAGCGCGGCGTCTTTCGTTCCACCGACGGCGGCCAGACTTTTACCAAAGTTTTGTACAAAGACGAAAACACCGGCGCCGCCGATCTCGCCTTTGATCCATCAAACGCGCAAACCATCTACGCTGTTCTCTGGGCCGCGCGCGTCGCTCCGTGGGAAATCCGCAGCGGCGAATCGTTTATCAGTGCCGGCAGCGGACTTTTCAAGTCCACCGACGGCGGAAACACGTGGCGTCCGCTCACCAAGGGCCTTCCCGCGGCCGACGATGGCCTCAGCCGCATCGGCATTGCCGTCGCGCAGAGCCAGCCGAATCGTGTTTACGCCACGGTGGAAGCGAAAAAGAATGGCGCGGGCATCTACCGTTCCGACGACGCCGGCGAATCCTGGAACCTGGTAAATAGCGATCGCCGCATCGGCGGCCGCGGTCCCGGCGCGATGGGCATTGCCGTTGCCCCGGACAATCCGGACGTCATCTACGTTGCAAACACCACAACGTGGAAATCCACCGATGCCGGAAAAACTTTCGTTGGATTCAAGGGCGCGCCCGGCGGCGACGACTACCAGCGCATCTGGATCAGCAGAGAATATCCGCAGATCATCGCGCTCTCCTCCGATCAGGGCACGGTCATCAGCGTGAACGGAGGCGCAACCTGGAGCACTTGGTACAACCAGCCAACCGCTCAGTTCTATCACGTGACTACCGACAATCGTTTTCCGTATTGGGTCTACGGCGCGCAGCAGGAAAGCGGCTCCGTCGCGACGATGAGCCGCAGCGATTACGGCGAAATTACTTTCCGCGATTGGCGGCTGCCTGGCATTTTCGAGTACGGCTACATCGCCGTGGATCCGCTGGATCCGAACATTCTGTATGGCGACTGGCTCACGCGAACGAAACAGGACATTGGCGAGTACGCGAAAATTACGCCGGAACCAATTCGCCGCGGCGAGTATCGTTACGCGCGCACGCTGCCCGTCGTTTTTTCGCCGCTGGAACCGCACACCCTGTACTTCGCAGCGAATGTTCTGTTCAAGACGACCGATGCGGGAAACAGTTGGCAGGTGATTAGTCCGGATCTCACGCGCGAAACTTACGAGATTCCAAAAAATCTCGGCGTTTTCGCGGCGTCCGATCCGGAAAAAGGAAAACACCGCGGCGTGATTTACGCCGTCGCGCCTTCCTTCAAGGAGGCTGGAACAATTTGGGCGGGCACGGACGATGGATTGGTTCATATCACGCGCGACGGCGGAAAAATCTGGAAAGACATTACGCCGCCGCAATTGAAGCCGTGGAGCAAAGTTTCGATTATCGAAGCGTCGCACTTCGAAGCCGGTACGGCGTACGCGGCGATCAATTCATTTCGTCTCGACGATTTGCGCGCGCACATTTATCGTACGCGCGATTATGGAAAAACGTGGACGGAAATTACCAGGGGCATTCCCGATGGCGGCGCCAGCAACGTGGTACGCGAAGATCCCGTGCGGAAAGGTTTGCTCTTCGCGGGAACGGAAGGATCCGTCTACGTTTCTTTCAACGACGGGGACGACTGGCAGCCGCTGCAACTGAATCTGCCGCACACCTCCATGCGCGACCTCAACATTCACGGCGACGACCTGATCGTTGCGACGCACGGCCGCTCGTTCTGGATTCTCGATGACTTTGCACCGCTGCGGCAGCTTAACGACGAAGTGGCAAAGTCCGCCGCGCATCTTTTCACTCCGCAAAAAGCAATTCGTATTCGCTGGAACCGCAACCCGGATACGCCGCTGCCTCCGGAATTCCCCGCCGGGAAAAATCCCCCCGATGGCGCGATTATCGACTACTACCTCGCCAGCGCCGCGAAAGATCCGGTCACGCTGGAAATCTTCGATAGTCAGAATCACCTCGTCCGCCGGTTCTCCAGCACCGATAAACCAATCCCCATGGAAAAACTTGCGGCGGAAAATCCCATTCCAATGTACTGGGTTCGCCCGGAACAAGTTCTTTCCGCGGAACCGGGAATGCATCGCTTCGTTTGGAGTTTTCACTACGCCCCGCCGGATGCTCTCGAACATGAATTTCCCATTTCCGCGATTTACCGTGATACGCCGCGGTATCCGCTGGGCGCGTGGGTCCTACCCGGCGCTTACACGGCGAAGCTTTCCTCGGGCTCCTGGAGTTTTTCGAAAACGTTCAGCGTCGAAATGGACCCGCGCATCAAGACTCCTCTCATCGCTCTGCACAAGCAATTCGAGATGGAGACAGGAGCCGTCGCGGGAATGAACGACAGCTTTGCGGCCTTGGCACGCGTGAAATCGGTACGCTCGCAATTGAAAAATCTTGCGGCGAAAGCTGGGAAGGGTGCGCTCGCCGATTCCATCGCCGCGCTGGACAAGAAGTGCGCGGAGCTGGAGGGCGCGGCGCAAAGCAATTTCTTCGGCGTTGCGCCGGGTGCCAAACCTCCGGAGAATTTTTCAACACTGAATCAGCATTTTGGCGGAATTCTCGCCGTGGCCGACAGCGCAGACGCTGCGCCCACGACGCAAGCCACTGCTGTTTACAAGGAACTGCAAGCCACTTTGCAAGATCTAACCGCTCGCTGGACGAAAATCCGCGAGCAAGACATCCCGGCGCTCAATGTGGAATTGAAGAAGGCCGGAATGGCTCCGATCGACCCCAGCAAAGTGCCGGATGCCAATCCGTCCGCGGACGCAGACAGCGACGACGAGCCATGAGGAAACGCGCGAATCAATTCTTGACGGGATATGCGAGCGGCTGGAGTTGCGCCAAATCGTTCAGAACTTCCGCGCTGTGCTTCCCGGCGTTGACGTTGAGATAGTTTTTGCGGACGACGCCGTCGGGATCGATGAGAAACGTGTGGCGGGCGGAAAGTTTGCCGATGCCGAGATTCAGAAGCGAATCGTAGGCGGAAGAGACTTGATAATTCGTGTCTGCCAGAAGTTTGAAGTGCAGGCCTTCTTTCGCGCAAAACTTCTGGTGTGAATTTTCATCCTGGCCGCTCACGCCGAGGATCACGGCATTTTTCTGTTCGAATTGAGCGAGGTCGTGCTGGAAATTGCGGGCTTCCACGGTGCAGCCGCTGGTGAAATCTTTGGGATAGAAATAGAGCACCACCCACTTGCCGCGAAGATCGCGGAGGCTGAGGGACTTGCCGTCCTGCGAGTTCAAAGTGAAATCGGGAGCGGGCATCCCCGAGGAAGGAGCTTTCGCGCCGATATGCCGCGCGCGAACGACCATAGCCGCAACGAGTACTGCAATGATGGCCGCAAAGATTGCAAACATTTTCATCTCGTTTGCTCAGGGCAAGATATTCGCCGCTACTCCTTCTGGCTGAAGGCGCCGAAGCCCAGGCGGAATTGGATCGTATTGATTCCCGGATTCGGCGTCGCAAGACCCGCGTTCGAAATGTGCATGTAGCGGATCTCCGCGCTGATATTGTGCTTCGTGCGCAGAAAGTGCAAGCCCAGCGCGGCGCTGCTCGTGAAATTCACGTGGGACGTGCCTTCCGGAACTTTGGTGTTGGTGAAGAGCGTGCCACCGCCGATTTCAAAATAAGGAGCCACGTCGTGCTTCGTGTCCAGCATCCATTTGAATGCAAATGGATTCAAGCCGGCGCCATAGGCCGTATTCGTTTTTTGAAAAACCCAGAAAACGGGAACTGCATCCAGCGCGTACTCAAGTCGGCCGCGGAGAAATCCCGGGCCATGCGGCGCAGTAAGAATCAATCCATATCGCAGGCCGACATTCCAGACGCCGTCGCTCGACTGGCTGCCGCTGACGCCGCGGCCTCCGCCAGTCCAGACCTGCCACTCGTGGCCGCCTTCGACGGGGCCAGCCTGCGCGCGGATGGCCGGGGCACGCAGAAACGCGGCGAAGAGGAGGGCCGCCAAAACTTTTCTCACCAGGGAGTCTCCTTCCGATTTTTTGACGCTGGCGCTGAATTCCGGGTGCAGAGAAGATATAGAAAATCGGCGAGAAATGCTAATTTCTGTCCAGCCACTGGAGCGTCGTTCATCATTCGTTCATCGAGTGCGATTTAGGCTGCACGATTCGAATCGCGAAGCAGATCTTGGCGGAGTGAAAGGGAAGCTGGAAGTTGAAGATGCGGCATTCGAACTTACATTTCGTTTTGGCGCTTTGCGCCACGCTTGGCGCCTCTTCGTTCGTGGCTTCGGGCGCGCGCGCACAAGATTCGCCTCCGGCTGAATCGCCACGTTCGAACGACGGTTCGACGCCCGCGGCGGATCCCGTCCCGACGATGTTTCCGCATCCAGAGACGGACCGCTGGTGGATCTCCGGGCAGGCGAATTTCATCTCGCAGTGGCACCCGGCGTTTCACTCGCCCTATCAAGGACCGCGGAGCCTGCCTCCGCAAGCGCAAGACGCAACTTCGCGCGTCCTCACATTGTTCACGGGCGTGCGCCTCACGAACACCATGGAACTGCTCTGCGACGTTCAGGAAACCGGCGGCCACGGGATTGGCGAGGCGGTCGGCCTGGGCGGCGTCACGAATCTGGACATCGTGCGGAATCCCGATCTGAGCAAAGCGCCTTACATCGCGAGGCTCATGTGGCACCAGATCATTCCTCTTGGCCACCGCAAGATCGAGAATTCCCGTTCGCCGCTCTCACTTTTTTCTTCACTTCCGGAGCGCAGGCTGGAGATTCGCTTCGGGAAGTTCAGCATGGCGGACTTCTTCGACATGAATACGTATGGCACGGACACGAGTTTTCAGTTCATGAACTGGACCGTGGACAACAACGGCGCATACGACTACGCAGCGGATACACGGGGCTTCACTTTTGCGGCGATGATTGAATACCACGACCGGCGCTGGGCCGCGCGATTCGCCGAGGCGCTGATGCCAAAAGTTGCCAATGGGATCCATCTCGACGCGGACCTGAGCCGCGCGCACTCCGAAAACTTCGAGTTTGAATTGCATGGGACGGTGATGCGTCATCAAGAGGGCGTTATCCGGTTTTTGGCCTTCGTCAATCACGCCAACATGGGGAGTTACCGCGAGGCAGTGGATAATTTCTTGGTAGGTCTTACGCCTAAACCAGACATCACCGCTCATCCGCTCCGTACTACCCTCAAATACGGATTTGGCGTGAATTTCGAACAGCCACTGAATTCCTGGATGGGTGTTTTCGGCAGGTGGGGCTGGGATGAAGGCCGACACGAATCGTTTGCGTACACCGAGGTGGATCAGACGGTGGAGCTCGGAGCCGGGGCTAGCGGCCGGCGGTGGCAGAGAAAATTCGATCGCGCCGGATTTGTTTTTGTTTCGAACGGAATTTCACGCGACCACCAGGAGTATTTAAAGTTGGGCGGAACGGGTTTTCTTCTGGGCGACGGGATGCTCAACTATGGCCGCGAGAATATTGTCGAAGCCTATTACACACTGCACGTCTGGCGGGGAATCTATCCTTCCGTGGGGCTTCAGCACATTAACAATCCGGGCTACAACCGGGATCGCGGCCCGGTGATTGTGCCGACACTTCGCCTGCACGTAGAGCTTTAGAGATGATGCGAGCAGTCCAAGCAGAATCAAGCCATTGATTGATGGAATTGGTGGACGCGGGCGCGTCAGGTTGCTTTTCCGAGGAGCTGGCGAGCGTAGGCGGGCGCTTTGCCAGCGTCCTCGTGTTTGAAATAGGCGTACACGTCCACGCCCTGGTCAAGCCAGGCGTCGAAGCGTTTTTTCCAGGCTGTGATTTGCTTCGGAGTGTAGTTTTCGAGGCGCAGGCGGGCGTAGGTGAAGGCGGCGGTGAGCACGTCGGGAGGTGTTTGCTTGTCGGTCTCGGACAGGCAGAGAGCTGTCTTGTGCTGACGAAGAACAGCGTACGTTTCGTCGGTGTACCAAGACGGGTGGCGCACCTCGAAGGCGAAAGCGAAAGCTTCCGGGCGAAGAGCAAGAAAATCTTCCAGAAGGGGCCGATCGAATTTGAAGTTGGGCGGGAGCTGAACAAGGATGGGGCCGAGGTGATCGCCGTCGTTGAGAACGCTGGCGACTTCCAGGAAACGCTTCAGGGTGCTCTCGCAATTGCGGAGCCTCTGAATGTGGCTGATCTGCTGATTGGCCTTCAAGGCGAAGCGAAAGCCTTCCGGTACGCTCTTGGCCCAGT
>JBARRT010000192.1:0-4384 GCA_049644365.1 Candidatus Acidiferrum sp.
GTGTATTGACGTTGGGACCGAGGTTTTGCGGCTCTCCCCAGGGATCGTTCACGCTAAGCCGTTGGGACACCCAAATGTCAAAGCCACCGAAGCCTCCGGGACGGTCCGAAGAAAAGTAGAGACTTAACCCATCCCGGGAAATGAGTGGGTTGAAGTCAGCTCCGAGGGGTGGAGAACCGGTCAACAGCGTGTTCAGCGGTGGGCCGAGGTTCATCGGAGCGGACCAGTCCGAAAACCGGGGCGCATCTCTTTCGTCATCATCTGTCCGCGCCGATGCTACCAGCAGCGAAGCCAGCACGAGCACGAGAGTAGCGGCCAGCGTTATGGCTGCAATGCTTCTCTTGATTCGCTTCATGGTGTCCTCCCATTGTTTCTCTTCAATTGAAAAAGACCTGCTTACCTTGCCGCGCGCCCATCCTAAAGTTCGGGAATCGCGCGAACGCACCGACAGTCGTTGAGTTTCGAGTGGTGGTCAATGAACAGAAGCTGACTTCCTTCGGGAATCCTTCTGGAGCGGGAACCCGCTGACTGAGAAGGACTTGGGCGCCTGTCTGTACCGGGTCGAGATTCGTTGAACCACTTTCGACCGGGTGTTAGACTTCGTGCAATCATCCGAGGTGGAAATGGCACCTCCCGTCCAGACCAGCCGAGTCCTGCAGTTCGGGGTGTTCCAGGCAGACCTGCGTGCGGGTGAGTTGCGCAAGAGTGGTGCGCGAATCAAGCTTCAGGAACAACCCTTCCAAATTCTCACGATGCTGTTGGAGAGGCCGGGCGATGTGCTCACGCGCGAGGAGTTGCGACAGAAGTTATGGCCCGCTGATACATTTGTGGATTTCGACGATGGACTGAACACCGCGATCAAAAAGTTGCGCGACACGCTGGGTGATTCCGCTGATAGTCCGCGCTTTATCGAAACGCTCCCGAAGCGCGGTTACCGGTTCATTTATCCGGTAAATGGAGCGCACGCACCTGCGGAAGGGCAGGTTCTCCCACCGATGGCCTGGTGGCGCCAGTCCTGGGCGGTAGGCCTGTTTGCGGTCGCAGCGCTCCTGGCCGTAGCGCTGACAGCAAACGTCGGAGGCCTGCGTGATCGAATCACGGGACGGACAGGCGTGGGTCCCATTGCATCGGTTGCTGTCCTACCGTGCAAGAACCTAACCGGAGACCCCGAACAAGAATTTCTAGCAGACGGCCTAACCGATGTCCTGACCACCCATTTGGCGCAAGTCAAATCACTGACGGTGCCCTCGGTCACGTCCTCGATGTACTTCAAAGGCGAACACAAGAGACTTTCCGAGATTGCGCGGGAACTAAGAGTGCAAGCCATCGTCGAGCCAAGCGTCCAACGCTCGGGGAAAGACCGGTTGCTAGTCAACCTGCAACTCATTCACGCGCCTACGGATCGGCATCTGTGGGCCAAGTCGTACGAGGTCGATCCCAAGAATGTTCAGACGCTGCTCCCCGTGGCGGCGCGTGAAATTCTCGAAGCGATGAATGCGCAAGTGACGATCGAAGAAAAGTCCCGCCTCTCCAGTTCACGAGAGACAACCCCGGAAGCGTACGAAGCGTATATGAAGGGCCGCTATCATTTGAGAAAAGGGACCGAGACTGACCGGGGCAAGGCCGCGGAATACTTCACGAAAGCGATTGAGATCGACCCGGGCTTCGCTGCTGCCTATGGAGAGCAAGCTGTCCTGTACGCTCACGGCGGAGCGTATCTGCTGGGGCCAGGAGTTCAAGCGGAAGTGCAAGCCCGGCAGTCGGCCAACAAGGCGCTTGAGTTGGATGAAACGCTGCCGCAAGCTCACGCCGCGCTTGGATGGCTCAGGATTTCCGATTGGGACTGGACAGGGGCTGAGCAGGAGTTCAAGCGGGCCATTGAACTCAAACCCAGTTATGCCCTGGCACACACGTGGTATGCCCAATATCTCGGGGACATGCGACGCTTCGACGAAGCTTTCGTGCACGCCGAGATTGGCATGCGGCTTGAACCTGCGGAGCCGGGCACAATCACCCACGCGGCCGTTCCTTACCTTGCGGCTGGCCGAATTGACGAGGCCATCGCCGACTGGCAGAAAGTTGTGGATCTGGATCCCACCTACTGGGGCGCGTACACCTTCTTGGGCCGAGCCTATGTGAAAAAGGGGATGTACAAAGAGGCCATCACAGCGTTTGAAAAGACGATCGGATTGCGCGGCAGGGACGGCATTGCTGTGGGAACGCTGGCAAATGTCTATGCGAAGGCTGGGCGACGAGACGAGGCCTTGAAACTCGTGCACGAACTGGAAGAGCGAGCAAGGAAACGCGGGGCCCCCGGAGGCTACGGGCTGGTGGTCGCGTATGCCGGCCTTGGCGATGGAGAGAAAGTATTCGCGCTACTGGAGAAATCTTTTGAGCGGCATGCGGGCATCATCTTCCTTCTCAAATCCGAGCCCTTGTTTGAACCCTTCAACTCCGACCCGCGATATCGCGACCTCTTGGTCCGCATCGGCTTGCCGCCGGAGAGCCTTCCACCCTCACAAGAGCCTCCCAAAGGCCGCGGAAAATGAAATGGCTAGCCGCAACGCTGCTGGGCTTGCTGGCATTCTTTTCCTCCGTGTCCGCGCTTGCGCAATCGGGCGACGAAGGTTCCATCGAAGGTTTCATAATCGATCCCTCCGGCGCGGTAATTTCCGGCGTGAACGTGACGGCTCGAAATATTCATACTGCGGCGATATATCGCACAGTCACCAATGGCGACGGCCGCTTTCGCTTTCTGGTCCTCCCAGTCGGCACCTACGAGGTGACCGCCGAGCATCCGGGCTTTGCCACGTTGGTGGACAAAGGCGTTGTCGTGACCGTCGGCGCCAAGATCAACTTGCCGCTCACGCTTCCCCTCGCCTCGCAAACGCAGCGCGTTGAAGTCAACAGCGAAACACCACTCGTTGAGCCCACGCGGACTGGTGTGAGTTCCACCATTGATGAGCGCTCGATCGCCAACTTGCCTGTCAATGGCCGCAACTTCGACGATTTCATTGTGCTCGCGCCGGGTGTCATCCGTGGCCCCGTTTTGATCAATTTTGGTTCCGGCATCCCCAGTATCGGTGGCCAACGCTCGTTCAGCATGACTCTCGTGGACGGCGCGGAAAACGCACCGGCTTTCTCCGACCCCTTCGGCCCTGGCATTCAGCCTTACCAGTTCAGCCTGGAAGTCGTGCGCGAGTTTCAGGTGAACACGAATAGCTATTCCGCAGAGCTCGGCCACGCTGGCAATGGTCTGATTAGCGTGATCACCAAGTCGGGCACGAACGATTTTCATGGCTCGCTCTTTTGGTACTTCCGCGATAAAGGACTCAACGCTACGGACCTGATTCGCAAAATCAACTCCCAGCCCAAAGAACCTCTCCACATTCACCAGTTTGGGGGAGCCGGCGGAGGACCGATTCTGAAGAACAAGGTGTTCTTGTTCGCAGGCTACGACGCGCAGCGCCGGCAACTCCAGAATCTGACGCTCCTGAACCTGCCTTCTGGGTTCATCCTTTCCTCCGACGCGACCGTTGCCGGTTTCCAGCAGAGCGCCCTGAACTACTTGACCCCGCGTGCCGACCCATACATTCGAACTCTTGACCAGGACGTTTATTTTGCCAAAGTGGATTGGCGAATCACTTCCACTGAATTGCTCAGCGCACGCTGGAACACGCAGCGCTTTACCGGACAGAACAGTTTCGCCGAAGGCCAGCAGCTCTCATTGGAGAACAACACCGACTCCCTGAACACCAATCACTCTCTGGTCCTTTCTCTTACTTCCACTATCTCCTCGGCAATGGTCAATGTCGCTCGCTTTGGCTATCTGCTGAACGACGACAAACGCCTGTCGAACGCCGTGAATCCCCAAGCCAACATTTTCGAGAGTGGCCAACAGGTTCTCACAGTTGGGCACGGGCCAGGGGGCCCTGGGAGGACCTTAGTCCGCCAATTCTACTGGTCGGATACGCTCTCCACGGGTCACAGCCATCATGCCTTCAAGTTCGGTGTGGATGTTTTGCTGGCTCGTAACCGGGGACAGAATACACCAAACTTCTTCGGCACCTATCGCTTCAACAGCTTGGAGAGTTTTGGCCGCAGCCTAGCGCAACTTCCTGTATGTAACCCTCCGCAGAACCCTGCGCCTGCGACATGCAGGACTCCACTCGCGAATGAAACATACGTTCAGGCTTTCTCGGGCGAAGAGAAGCCTGGCACTACCACGTTTCCGAATTCAACGGAATTTGCAATCTTTCTCCAAGACGAGTGGCGCGCCCGGACTAATCTCATCTTCAACCTCGGGCTTCGTTACGACATCCAGGTCATGGCCAAACCGCCGGTGAGGAATCCATCTGCGGCGCTGGCAGCGGCGGGTCTCGAT
>JBARRT010000193.1:0-22770 GCA_049644365.1 Candidatus Acidiferrum sp.
CTTATGGATCGCCCCGCAAGTGTTGCAAACAAAAGACTTACGCCAAAGCTAAACCCTTTAGATGCAACACTTACAAAAAACAGGGGGTGGGGTCCCCCGCCCTGCGCTTCCGACAAGGATGCGTATCCTGAGTCCGCCAACGGCGGAGGAGCCGAAGGATTCTTCTCCGGCCTCACTCTTTTTTACTCCAGTGCACCAAGAGTGTTTCACAACTCTTTTGCAATCAAAGGGTTCCACACTCTTTCTCAAAACTGCCGGGTGTATACCAACAATTCCCATTCTGGAACTGCGCACTCAGCATCTCTGCGCTATCCTTTTCCGCTCTTCGCTTCTCAACTTTCAACTTTGAACTGTCAACTGTTAACTTTCCGGCCGGTGCAAAGGACCACTCCTCTCCGCGCTGCCTCTGCCCACTCAGCGTCTCTACGTTATCCTTTTCCGCTCTTCGCTTCTCAACCTTCAACTTTGAACTGTCAATCGAAGATCCCGAGCGGCTCGGGACTGTTAACTCTCCTCTCCTGCGCTACACTGGAGTGCTGCATCACCACCCAATTTCATGACCGCCCAACTTCCATCTCTGGTGATCCTCGGCCGCCCCAATGTGGGCAAGTCCACGCTCTTCAACCGCTTGACGGGCACGCGCCGCTCCATCGTCACCAACGAACCGGGCATCACCCGCGACCGCATCTATGGCAAGGCCGAATGGCGCGGCCGCGTCCTGGAAATCGTGGACACCGGCGGCATCGTCCCGGACGACAAGGCCCTGATCCCGCAGGAGATCCTGCGCCAGGCGCACGTCGCCATCAAGAAAGCCGCGCTGCTCGTTCTGGTCGTGGACAGTCAGGCCGGCCTCACGCCTCTCGACGAAGAGCTGGCGCGCCTCCTGCGTACCACGGGCAAGCCGTTTGTGATCGCCGTCAACAAAGTAGATGCGCCGTCGCAGGAAGCCAACGCCGGAGTGTTTCACCGCATCGGCGTGCCAATTTTTCCGATCGCCGCCGAACACGGCACCGGCGTGGACGATCTTCTCGATGAAGCTTTGAAACAGACGGAAGACGTTGCTTCCGTCGAGGAGGAAAAACAGCCCAGCGTCATCGAAGTCGCCATCATCGGCCGCCCCAACGTCGGCAAATCGACGTTGCTGAATCGCATGGTCGGCGAAGAGCGCTCCATCGTTTCGCCGATTCCCGGCACTACGATGGACAACGTGGATCTGGAAATCACGCACGGTGATCGCAGCTACCGCTTCGTGGACACCGCGGGAATCCGCCGCAAAGGAAAAACCACGCTGGTCGCGGAAAAACTGAGCGTCGTGATGGCGCGCCGCGGCCTGGAACGCTGCGACGTCGCGCTTCTGGTTGTGGATGGCGAACAAGGCGTCACGCAAGGCGACGCGCAAATCGCCAGCTACGCCGAGGAGTCCGGCCGCTCGGTGGTCATCGTCATCAATAAGTGGGACCTCGCCGTCGTTGCGGCGCGGGCAGCGGCCTCGCGCGATGCCGCCACCACCAAGGGAAAAGCCAGGCGCGCCCCCGGCGAACGACACAAGCCCGAAAATTTCGATCCCGGCCGGCTCATGTTCGATTACGAAAAAATGATTCGCGCCAAATTGAAATTTCTCAGCTACGCGCCCATCGTTTTTCTATCCGCGAAAACCGGCGAGCGCGCCGACAAACTTTTCCCGTTGATTAATCAATGCTGGGAAGCCCGCCAGCGAAGAATCTCCACGCCGGCGCTCAACAACTGGCTCAAGGAAGAAGTGGATTTGCAGCGCGGCACCACTCCCGGCGCTCGCCCCGTGCGTATTTATTACATGACGCAGGCAAAAATCGGCCCGCCGACATTTCTGATTTTCACCAACCAGAAAACTCCGCTGCATTTCAGCTACGAACGTTTCCTCGAAAATCAGTTGCGCGCCAAATTCGATTTCATCGGCACGCCCGTCCGCTTCGTGCAGCGGCTCCGCAAGCGCGATGACAAATCCGAGCGCGACGAAAAATCTTCTCGTGGCGACCGGTCTTCGCGCCGCGACAAATCCCGTCGCGGAGACAAATCTTCGCGCGGCGGAAAATCCTCGCGCGCTGACGAATCTTCGCGAGGTGACAAATGATCGCTTCCCTCTACAGCAATTCCCCGCAAACTGTTAGGATATCCGCGTCCCCTTCCCGGCAGGGTTTTCGAAAATGCCAAGCAACGGCGCAGCCGCGCAAGCCGCAATTGAAAAAGATCTCTATCACATCGGCGACGTCAGCCGCCTGGCCGATGTAAAAGCGTTTGTTTTGCGCTACTGGGAATCGGAATTCCCGATGCTGCAGCCGCTGAAAAGTTCCGGTGGCCGCCGCCTCTACCGCCAGGAAGACGTGGACATGGTTTTCCGCATCAAGCGTCTGCTGTACGACGAAGGATTCACGATCGCCGGCGCCCGCCGCTACCTTCGCGAGCACAGCGGCGCGGCGGAAAATGACGAGATCACCATTCGCGGAACGGAAGGAGCAGCGCAGCTCCTAAGCCGCAAAATGTTGCTGGACTTGCGCGACGCTCTGCGCGCTTTCTTGACGCTTATTGAACGGCGGTGATAGCCTTGTTGTTGCTGCAACTGTCGCGGTTCGGCCCTCTGCTTTTTGCGCCGCGCGGTGATTAGCGTGCCCGTCGGGGCGTAGCGCAGTCTGGTAGCGCGCACGCTTGGGGTGCGTGAGGTCCCCGGTTCAAATCCGGGCGCCCCGACCATTTTTTTTGGAAATGCAACAGCCGCCCCGTGCCCCCCGCTGAAAATCCGTGCCGTGTGGTGGTTTTGAGAAAGTGAAGCGACGCGAATCGTTCGAATCATGACGCACATTCTTCTGACCAATGATGATGGATACCAGGCCGAGGGGCTTCGAACGCTGGCGAAGGCGTTCGAAAGCTTCGCGACGGTCAGCATTGTTGCGCCGAGTCTGGAGCGCAGCGGAGCGGCGCAATCGCTGACGCTACGGCAGCCGATTGTTTGCAACCAAATCGGCGAGAGAGAATGGGCGATCGACGGGACGCCGGCGGATTGCGTCATTGTTGCGTTGCACAGACTTTTGCCGGAGAAACCGGACATGGTGATTTCCGGGATCAATCATGGTGCGAACCTCGGGGAAAATGTCTACTATTCCGGGACTGTCGGAGCCGCGCGCGAGGGAGCGCTGCATCACATTCCGTCGATTGCGATGTCGGTCTGTTCGAAGAAAAGGGAAGCGCGATTCGAAAACTCCGCGCGGGTGGCAAGGGCAGCAGCGGAAATGATTTTGAAAGAAGGATTGCCAGATCAGGTACTGCTCAACGTGAACGTGCCGGAGCCGTGGAACGGCGAAGTACGATTCACGCGGCAATCGCAGAAGATTACGCGCAATCAATTGAGCGAAGGAAAAGATCCGCGCGGCCGCAGTTACTTCTGGCTGTTCGAACAGAGAATCGACAAAGACGTTGAGCCGGACACGGATTACGCGGCGATTTTTTCCGGGGCCGTTTCCATCACGCCGCTGCATCTGGATCCGACGCACACGGAGTCGCTGAATCACCTTTCGCACTGGGGAAAACAAATCGCAAGCGCATTTCGTAAATAGAGCGAAATGAGAGGAAGAGAGATTCCTCGCTTCGTTCGGAATGACGGCGCGACATGTTGCGTCCAGAAAGAGGAAACCTTCCTCGTGTTGCTCGGAATGGCGTGCAATTGAAATTGTGTCGAGCCCTGCCGCGCTAGTTGGCTTTTGCGGCGGCGGGCGCGATGAGCGGGATGTTGTTTCTCTGCATGGCGTCGTTGAGCGCTGGGACGTCTTTCGAAAGAACCTCGTGCCATTTTACGAGCTGGATTTCCACTTGCGGGTCGAGCTCAGCGAACACTTCCAGTTCGGCGGCGGTCGGGGCGGCATCGGCGCTGTCCACGACTTGGCCCAAGTAGCCGAGCTTGCTGTTGAGTTTGGTCGGGTAGTTGGCTTCATCTTCGGAAGCCGTGGCATTCACCTGAATCAATTCCTCTTCGATGGCGCTGATTTTCTTGCGCAGATCGCTCGAATTTGAGATCAGCGACTTTGCATCCTCGCGGCCGGTGAGCCGCTTCTCGAGGGCAAGGAGCTGCGTTCGCAGGTCACGAATGGCCAAGATGGCTTTATTCATCTCGTCCTGGCGGTCGCGTAGTTTGAGCATGAGTTCGAATTGTTTGCGCAGGTCTGCTTCGGACTCTTTCACACGAGGATCCATCTTCACTTCGAGCGGAGCCATAGAACTCTTTCCCGCGACAGTCAGACGCACCTGGTAGCGGCCCGGAAGAACCAGCGGACCGATCGGCCGCCCGTTGCTATAGATGGACGCGGGAATTTTCGTGGGGGTCTCATACCTCAAATCCCACGCGAAAAGGTTGACGCCAGCGTCGGCGGGGATATGTTCCGTCTCTTCATCGTGTTCCCATTCGGAAGGCGCTTCATCCGTTTTTTTCTTCTCGCTGGAGTAGCTGCGGATGACTTTTCCCTGGGCATCAAGGATCTCGAGCTTCGCCGGGTCTTTCGGTTTTTCCTTCAAGTGATAGTAGGTGATTGCGCCTTCCGGGGGATTCTCGCCTATGGCATAGCGGCGCCGGCTCGAGTGGCCGATGCGTGTGCGAACTGCGGCCGCCGGGGCGAAGAGATGCGCGTCTTCGGCCACTGTCGCGGTCGTCAACTGGCGCAGCGGACTCAAATCGTCGAGGACCCAGAAAGAACGGCCGTGGGTAGCGACGGCCAGGTCGTTTTCGTGGACGATGAGGTCGTGGATGGGCGTGGTCGGCAAATTGTTCTGGAGCGTTTGCCAATGTAAACCGTCGTCAAAGGAAACCCAGACGCCGGTCTCCGTGCCCGCGTAAAGCAAACCCTTGCGTCCCGGATCTTCGCGGACGGCGTGGACGTAGGAGTTGTCCGGCAAGCCGCCGATGAGTTTGGACCAGGTCTTGCCGAAGTCGCTGGTCTTGAAAATGTAGGGATGAAAGTTGTCCAGCTTGTGCGCGTCCACGGCAACATAAGCGGTTGCGGCATCAAAGGGCGACGCTTCGATCAGGCTGACCATGGCCCATTCAGGCAGCTCTTTCGGGGTAACATTCGCCCAATTCTTGCCGCCGTCGCGGGTGACATGGACGAGGCCATCGTCGGTTCCGGCCCAAAGCACGCCGTCCTGCTTGGGCGATTCGGCCAAACTGAACACGACGTCGTAATACTCGACGGTGTATTGATCTTTCGTGATGGGGCCGCCGGAATCCTGCTGCTTGGACTTGTCATTGCGAGTGAGGTCCGGACTGATGGTGGTCCAGGAACGACCCTGATCGGCAGAACGGAAAACGAACTGCGAGGTGTGAAAGATCACGTCGGGGTTGTGCTGCGAAACGAGGAGCGGCATGGTCCAGGTATAGCGGTATTTCTGTCCGGCAGCGGGGTGACCATCCGGAATCATCGGCCGCTGCTGGATGCTCTGGGCTTGACCGGTGCGGCGATCGAAACGCGTGAAAATGGGCCCCTCGTCGTCAGCGTAAACGATGTTGGAGTCGCGCGGGTCAGGGACGACGTAGCCGCTTTCACCGCCGCCGACGGCATCCCAGTCGCCGCGATCGATGAAGCCGCGGTCGCTGCGGGTGCGAATGCCGATGGAGGAATTGTCCTGTTGGGAGCCATAGAGGCGATAGAGAAAATCATTGTCCGCGGCGACGTGATAAAACTGCGCGGTTGGCTGGTTGGCTTGCGTGGTCCAATTTTTCCCGCCATCGACGGAGATCGTAGCGCCGCCGTCGTTTCCGTTGATCATGCGGTTCGAATCGTGGGGGTCCACCCACAAACCGTGATGATCGCCGTGGGGAGCGTTCAGACGATCCCAGGTCTTGCCGCCATCCACGGAGCGAAAGAGCCCGGTGTCCGCGATGTAGACAGTATTTACATTTTTTGGATCGGCCCAGACATGAGTGAAATACCAGGCACGCTGGCGGAAGCGGTGGTCATCGGTGATGAGCGACCAGTGCTCGCCGCCGTCGTCAGAGCGATAGAGTCCGCCTTTTTTTGCTTCGATGAGCGCATAGACGACATTCGAATCGGCGCCGGAAACGGCCACGCCGATGCGCCCGAGCGGGCCCTCGGGGATGCCGTTGCCTTCGACGCGCTTCCAGGTGGAGCCGTCGTCGTTCGAACGGAAGAGGCCGTCCTTGGCGCCGCCGCTATTGAGCGACCAGGGAGTGCGATAGCCCTCCCACATGGCGGCGAACAGAATGTGGGGATTGCGGGGATCGAATACGATGTCAATGCCGCCGGTGCGGTCGTCGAGATAGAGAACCTTTTCCCAGGTCTTTCCGCCGTCGCGAGTACGAAAGATGCCGCGTTCGGTGTTTGCGCCGTAAGCATGGCCGAGAGCAGCGACGAATGCGACGTCTGGATTCGTGGGATGAATGATGAGCTTGCCGATGTGCCGAGTGTCCTTCAGTCCGATATTGGCCCAGGTTTTCCCGGCGTCATTCGAACGATAGACGCCGTCGCCGAAGGAGATATTTCCGCGGATGCAAGCTTCGCCGGTTCCCGCGTAAATGACGTTGGGATCGGAATCCGCGACTGCGATGCTGCCAATGGAGGAGGTGGTCTGCTTCTCGAAGAGCGGATCCCAGGAGACGCCAGCGTCCGTGGTTTTCCAAACGCCGCCGGCGACGGCACCAAAATAATAGGTATTGGGCTGGCTCGGGACTCCGGCCACGGTCAAGACGCGGCCGCCACGAAACGGACCGATCAGACGCCACTTCATGCCGGAGTACGATTTTGGATCAATGGAAGGAGCGGGGGCCGAACCAGCGGTTTGTTGCGCGCGAATGGCACTGGACGACAAGAAGTGGAAAATAAGCGCAGAAACACAGAAGCGAACAAAGCCGCGAGACGCATTCACAAAAGCCTCCGGAATTAGAGCGTGAAACGCAAGATGGTAGCGCGGAGACAGGCAGGATGGAAGCGTTTTTCGTTCGAGATAGCGGGGTGAGTCTCAGACGTCCCGCGGATTCACAGTAAGATTCAGAAGCTGCAGCCCCACCTGCCCTTCCTGCTTAGATCCTGGTTTGCCGATCCATATCACCTGACACTTGGAACTATTCAGTGGGTCTTCGTCTGGGATGATTTCGGCAACTTGTCCACGTTTCAGTCTTAGAACTCCCATGAGTCTGAACCCTTCTGCCGAGCTATCGACTATGAGGCAGGGAAGCCTTTCCGGAATTCTTTCAAGATTGACGACAAGACTGGCACCTTTTTTCAGAGCAATCCGCTTTGATCGACGGTTTTTGTAAGGCCGAAATGCAGGCACTGATTTGTCCCCCCGGTCCTGATTTTCGTCGGTTTGCGACGTTGATTTATGAAAAGAACCGTCCTGGAATTAAGCAATTCTTCTGACACGTTCTTGTGACTCTTGACACCTGAACGCCGCTGGCGTATGAAAGTACGTACTGGGGTACGACTCCAAAATCTAACGGAACCAGCGCGTTCCACTGGTACACCGTCTCCGACGGAAGCTCATTTGGAGGTGTCCTAGAGGAGGGCCTATGCCTGCTACCCAGCCGAGCAAGGAACTTCACGCATTTTGTCACGAGCATCACGTGGCGATGCGGCTTAATCAGAGCCTCTTGAACAGCGAAGCTGATCTTACACAAACGCTCGCGTATGCGTGTACGGAGCCCGATTGTCTCGTCCACTACAACATCTATCGTGGATATTTCATCCTGAGCCAAAGTGGAAACACGAATGAGCTGGACATGGTTCCCAGCGTCCGATGTCTCCACGATGGGACGCCCATGTATCTCGCTGAAATCGATCCGGAGAAGAGGGGTTTTCGCCTGTGGATATGCCCTCAATGCGATGGGAGACGCACGAACGAGGAGGGCCTCATAGGCTTGGCATCGCAGGGAAGTCGGGATGTGAGCGGGAAGAGTTGGGTGAAGCCCTAAACCCCAGGCATCACCCATATACAAGATTCTGGAATTATCCCCACGACGAGCTAATGCGGCTTGGTCCATTCTCCCAGCGAGGTCAAAAGTTTCAAACCGACGGCAAACCTGTTGTTTTCCATGTGCTTACAATAAACGACGCGTGCTTGGGCACGGAAACCAGACTCCGGAGAGCTTAGCACCACGGGTTCCCCTGGGAGCCAGACGTCTTCCGTTGCTACCCGCATCCCGAGAGCGCTCACGTTTTGGGCAATGGCCATCTCTCTGAGCTGCGAAGCACCTGGACGAACAAGCTCGACGGCCACTTCTTTCGTGATTCGTCTGTCGGATCGGCCAGTTGGCATAGCCAGACAGTGACTCCTGAAGGAGCGCCTGGTCAATCCAGTAAATACCCTACTCAAAGGAAGGAAATCTACCGTATATTGCCTGACCCGCGTGTCAGTGGACGTATAGTCGCGTTACGGGACAAGCACTCGAATCTATCCTGAAAATGGTTATCGAGGAAGGCCCCCGCGGGCGTGCAACGGACTAAACAGAGACCGCTTCACAACCTCGCCGGGATAATACATTTGATAAGATGCTTGGACGATGAGCGGCCAGAAGGTGTACGACGTTGCGGTCGTGGGGGCGGGAGTTTTTGGGGCGTGGACGGCGTGGCATCTTGCCAAGCGCGGCAAGAAGGTTGCGCTGATTGATGCTTATGGTCCCGCGAACGCGCGCGCCAGCTCCGGGGGCGAATCGCGCATCATTCGAATGGGCTACGGCGCGGATGAGCTGTATACACTGTGGTCGCAAAACTCACTGGTGCAATGGAAGAAGTTTTTTGCGGCATCGCAGCAACCGCTCTTCGCGGAAACCGGCGTGCTTTGGCTGGGAGGCAGCGATGACTCGCAGTTGAGGCGCACGGCTACTGTCTTGCGCCGATGCAGCGTGCCGTTTGAAGAACTCGACCGGGCGGCTCTGGAGAAGAAATATCCGCAAGTATCGTTTGAGGACGTCCAGACAGGAATCCTGGAAACAGGCAGCGGCGTCTTGATGGCACGGCGGGCCGTGGCGGCGGTGGTCGAAGGAGCCGTGAAGCTTGGGGTTGAGTATCGCAGCGCGCAGATTCTGAAACCGGCAGGATCGGGGCGGCAGGAATCGGTGGTGACAAGCGAGGGCGAACGCATTTTGGCAGGCGAATTCGTGTTTGCCTGCGGCGCGTGGCTTGGCAAGGTGTTTCCGGAAGTTCTGGGGCCGCGGATCTTCCCTTCCCGGCAGGAAGTTTTTTTCTTTGGGCTGCCCGCAGGCGATACGAGGTTTGCTCCTCCGGGGCTGCCGACTTGGCTGTTTCAAGAGGATCTCTTCTACGGAATGCCGGACATTGAGAGCCGGGGATTGAAGATTGCATATGACGGGCATGGGGAGCGAGTCGATCCGGACACGGAGTCCAGGATTGTTTCGCCGGTGATGAGGGAAAGGGTCCGAGCGTACGTGGCGCGACGATTCCCGGCCTTGAAGGATGCCCCGATCGTGGAAACTCGCGTCTGCCAGTATGAGAACACTTCGAGCGGAGATTTTCTGATTGACCGGCATCCGGGAATGGAAAACGTATGGTTTGCGGGCGGCGGATCGGGACACGGATTTAAACATGGCCCGGCCATAGGGGAATACGTGACCGGGCGGCTTCTGGACCGCAGCCAGCCGGAGCCGCGGTTTTCCCTGGCGAGAAAAGACACAGTTCAAAAGCGTGCGGTATACTGACGCCGCGGGGCCGAAACGGGACCGCCCGGTAAAATGAATGTGCAATTCATGGGAGAGAAACGCGTGAAGCTACCTGACTGCAAGCTTCGAGTAAGTCTTTCGCTGGCGATGGCGCTGTTGACGATGGTCGCGGCAGGCGCATCTGGGCAAGACGTCAAGATAGCCTATGAGAAATTTGTGCTTCCGAACGGGCTGACCGTGATCGTTCACGAAGATCATAAGGCACCGATCGTAGCCCTGAACATCTGGTATCACGTGGGGTCCAAGAACGAGAAGCCGGGGAAGACCGGGTTTGCACACCTGTTCGAACACTTGATGTTCGGCGGCAGCGAAAACCTCAAGGGGCGCTACATCGATGCGATGGAGCGCGTGGGCGCAACGGACCTCAACGGCACGACCAATTCCGACCGCACGAACTATTTCGAGAACGTGCCGACATCAGCGCTGGATTATGCGCTGTTCTTGGAATCCGACCGCATGGGGCATTTTTATAACACCATTAACAAGGAGACGCTCGACCTGCAGCGCGGCGTGGTGCAGAACGAAAAGCGCCAGGGCGATAACCAGCCCTATTCCATCTCGCGATATCTGATCACCGAAAACACGTATCCCGCCGGGCATGGCTACTCGTGGACGACGATTGGCTCCATGGAGGATTTGAACGCGGCGTCGCTCGCGGACGTGCAGGAGTGGTTCAAGACTTATTATGGGCCTTCGAATGCCACGCTGGTGATTGCCGGCGACATCGATGTGAAGACGGCGCGCGAAAAGGTCCAAAAGTATTTTGGGGATATCCCCGCAGGTCCCCCGGTCGCGCACCAGACGGAATGGGTGGCGAAAATGACCGGCGTGCACCGCCAGCAAGCGCAAGACCGCGTGCCGGTAGCGCGCGTGTTCAACGTCTGGAATATTCCGGAATACGGCCAGGCCGACACCGATTATCTGGACCTCGTGAGCGACGTGCTGGCGGCGGGCAAGAATTCGCGGTTTTACAAGCGGCTCGTTTATGACGAGCAAATCGCCACGTCGGTAAACTGCGGCATCAACCCGAACGAAATCGGCGGTCAGTTCATTGTTGGTGCGTCGGCGAAGCCCGGGGGAAGCCTCGCGCCCATTAACAAGGATGTGCAGGAAGAGCTCGACAAATTCCTGAAGGACGGGCCCACGGCGGAAGAGCTGGAGCGCGTCAAGACAGCCTATGAAGCGAATCTCGTACGCGGGCTCGACCGCATCGGAGGCTTTGGCGGGAAATCCGACATCCTCGCTCGCGGCCAGGTATTCACGGGAAATCCGGAGCAATACCAGATTTCGCTGGACCGCGTGCGCAAAGCGACGGCTCAGGATTTGCGCGATGCGGCGCGGCGCTGGCTCAGCGACGGTCTGTATCAACTCGAAGTGGTGCCCTATCCGGAGTACAAGGCGGCGAGCGCAGGCGCGGACCGTTCGAAACTCCCCGAAGTCGGCGCGACGCCAAACGTGAAGCTGCCGGCGTTTGAACGCATGACGCTTTCGAATGGCTTGAAAGTCGTTCTGGCGGAGCGCCATGAATTGCCGCTTGTGAATTTCACCATGCTCGTGGATGCGGGCACCTCCGCAGATAGTTCTTCGGCACCGGGCACCGCGGCAATGACGTCCTCGCTGCTGACCAGTGGCACCGACAAGTACAACGCTCTGCAGATCAGCGATGAGATTCAGCGGCTGGGAGCAGAGCTCGAGGCGGCTTCCGGACTGGACGGTTCGACGGTGTATCTCTCCTCGTTGAAGAGCAAGCTGGAGCCATCGCTCGCGTTGTTTTCCGACGTGCTGCTCCATCCTTCGTTCCCGCAGGAGGATTTCGCGCGCCAGCAGAAGCTTCAGATTGCCGCGATTCAACGGGCGAAGACCTCCCCTGGCGCGATGGCAGGCCGGGTGATGACTCCGGCGCTTTACGGCAAGGATCATCCCTACGGGTTGGAGTTGACCGAAGCAGGGGTGGGAAAATTGACGCGAGATGCGATCGCCAAATTCCACGACACGTGGTACCAGCCGAATAACACAACGCTGGTGATCGTGGGCGACACCACGCCGGCGGAAATTAAACCGCAACTCGAAAAGGCTTTTGCGTCGTGGAAGCAAGGGAATGCGCCGAAGAAGAGCATTTCGAACGTAGCGGCGCCGAAGCGCGCCGAAGTGTATTTGATCGATAAACCGGGCGCGGCGCAGTCTTTTATCTTGGCGGGAACGATCGCACCGCCGCGCAACAACCCGCAGGAAATTGCGCTGGGAATCTGGAACGACATTTTGGGCGGAACGTTCGGTGGGCGCGTAAACATGAACCTGCGTGAGGACAAGCACTGGTCTTACGGCGCGCGCACGGCGTTTCAATTTGCGCGCGGCGACAGCACCTGGGTGACGCAAGCGCCGGTGCAGACGGATAAGACGAAAGAATCTCTCGTGGAGCTCAACAAAGAGTTGCGCGACGTGTTTGGCGCCCGTCCCATCTCGCAGGATGAACTCAATAAGGACAAGGACAATCGAACCCTTCGCCTGGCGGGTTCGCGCGAAACTATGACCGAGGTCGGAGATGCGATTGAGAATATCGTGCAATACCGTTTGCCCGACGACTACTACTCTACGTATGCATCCAAGGTGCGGGCGCTGACGACCAACGATCTCACGACCGCGGGGAAGTCTTTCCTCAACCCGGACCGACTGGTCTGGGTGGTGGTCGGGGACCTTGCAAAGGTGGAGGCCGGAATTCGCGAGCTGAACCTTGGGACGGTGCACGTCGTGGATGCCGATGGCAATTCCATTCGATAGAAGTAATGGAATCAAGCTTTCGGAATACGACGGCGAGGATGGGTTGCGGCGACTGCGCGCCTTCCCCGCCGTGCTTTTTCTGAGTAGAGATCGCGGTCTGCTTCGGAGAGCAACTTTTCGATTCGCTCGCCATCGCCGCGATACACCGAGATGCCGATACTCGCGGAAAGCGGCGGTTGCTCGTCGTCGTTAGCCAGCACTTCGCGAATGCGGCTGGCGACGCGCCTCGCTTCATCCTCTTGAGCTTCCGGCAAGACGAGGGCAAATTCGTCGCCGCCATAACGCGCAGCGGTGTCAATGGCGCGGCAGTGAATCCGCAAAACGTGCCCAAGACGGCAGATTGCGCGGCTGCCCACGAGGTGGCCGTAGTTGTCGTTGATTTTTTTTAAATCATCCAGATCGAGGAGGAGCACGGAGAAAGGACGGCCGCTGCGGTTAGTGCGCTCGGTCTCATTTTCCAGGACATCGAGCAGATGCCGGTAGTTCGCCAGGCCGGTAAGCGGATCGCTGACGGCGAGGTGGCGAACTTGTTCGAAGAGGTGAGCGTTGTCCAAAAGTGCGCCGCCGAGAGCGACGGTGTAACCCATCACCATGAGAGCCTGGGCAAAAAGGAAGGGAGCGTCCAGCAAGCGCTGGGATTGCGCGGCGGAAAACTGAGCAGCGACGTTGAACCAAGCGGCGGCGTAAATGGTGCGATCGAAAGCGGAATCTTCTGCGGACAAGCGGCGACGATACCAAATCAGACTGACGAAGAAAATCGCGGCGGGGAGAAACTGCTGCGGGCTGGGGAAAAAGGCGCCGGGATGCGGGGAAACCTCAGGAGGCAAACGGCGCAGTGTTGCGGCAAGGGCATACGTCAGGGCGATGACGGTCAACAGGGCTCCTGCGATTTCGCGCCGCGGATGGCGGGAACGCGGGATGAAACGTTCAACGAGCAGAGCGACGATGAGCAGGAGCGCCAGGACCATGCGGCCGATCCACCAGGCAATCGGCGCCCAAAGTAGGCGCAATGGGGCATCCGGCAAAAATTGAAAAAAGAGCACACTGGTCGCGGTGAGAACGGCGCCGGAAAGAAGGAAGCCGGCGCCGAGAATCAGGGAGATGCGATCCTGGGTTCCCTGAAAACGAACGAGAGTCACAGCCGCGAAGACGAAAGCCAGAAGACCGCTGACGATCTGGAGGTAGCCCTGGAGAAGAGGATCCGGCTCGATGGAGATGCGACGCAGCCAGTAGGCGGCAGCCACGACAAAGAGGAAGCCGGCGGCATGCGCGAGAAAAATTGTCGTGCGACTGCGGCTATGCTGTAGAGGGGCCTCGGCCATAATCCGTTTTTCCCAAGTGGTACGGTTCTCCGGGCCGGCGCCTACTTAATTAGACTACTTAGCAGGTTAGGGCGTTGCCGTCGAATCGGGGAGCGAGTGAGCGAAGAGATACCGTCCTGTGGATTTTGTGACCTGTACGAGAGTGCAGGGTGAAAAACAGGGAAGAAGAATGGAATCGGATGAGCATGGCGGCGAGCGAATTTTAGGTGTTGCGGAAGGGGGTGAGTTTGGCCAGACTGCTTCATTGAAACGATTAAATACTGGGTGGAAAAGATGCGGCTGGCGGGGAGGGATTCCTGTAGCATCTAGCGTCCATTAATTCGTTGGACAGAATTGCGCTTGAAACGAAGCGTAGCACCTCTGCAAGAAGGAGAGATTTTTGAGCAACGAGGCGACAGGGAATTCCGGGCCACGTTTGAGGCGGACTCTCACGCTCTGGGATCTGATTCTTTACGGCGTCATCGTAATTCAACCCGTAGCGCCGATGTCCATATTCGGAGTCCTGAGCAATCGTGGAAAAGGGCACGTTGTTACAGCGATTCTCATTGCCATGGTGGCGATGCTTTTCACCGGCATCAGTTACGGCAAGATGGCCCGGGCATATCCGAGCGCGGGCTCGGCCTTTACCTATGTGGCGCAGGAGATTCATCCAGGGGCAGGGTACGTAACCGGCTGGAGCATGGTGATGGATTACATCCTCAATCCGCTGATCTGTACGATCTGGTGCGCGCAACAAGCGCATGATTTCGCACCTGCACTCCCTGTATGGGGATGGAAGATTTTCTTCGCAGTAGTGTTTACGCTGCTAAACATCCGCGGAGTGAAAACATCGGCGCGCATCAACGCGGGTATGGCCGCAGGAATGGGAGCGGTCATCGTGGTGATCTTTGTCGCTGCGGTGCGTTACATCTTCGGCCACCCGCATGCGGATCCCGGTTTCTTTACGCGGCCCTTCTATGATCCGGCCACTTTCAGCACAGGCGCACTCTTCGGTTGCACATCCATCGCAGTCCTGACGTATATCGGATTTGACGGTATTTCCACGCTCTCCGAAGAAGCTGAGAATCCCCGGCGGAATATCATGCTGGCGACGGTGCTGACCTGCATCGTGATTGGATTGCTCTCGGCAACCGAAGTATACGTAGCGCAGCTTATCTGGCCAGTATCGGAAGCTTTCCCAAACGTCGATACGGCTTATGTACACGTGGCAGGACGCGCCTGGGGGCCGCTTTTCGCCGTGGTGGGATTTACATTGCTGCTGGCAAATTTTGGGTCCGGCATGGGTGCGCAACTGGGCGCGGCGCGGCTGCTCTATGGCATGGGGCGCAGCAACGCGCTGCCGAAATCGTTTTTCGGCGCGGTCGACGAAAAGCATCACGTTCCGCGCAATAATGTCTTTTTTGTCGGAGGAATCGTACTGATCGGATCGTTTTTTCTTTCCTACGGGCTTGGCGCGGAAATGCTCAATTTTGGTGCGCTCATTGCATTCATGGGCGTGAATGCGGCCGCATTCATTCGCTACTTCGTCCGAGCGGAAGAAAAGAAACCGTGGAATCTTATACCGCCTTTGGCCGGTTTTCTCATCTGTCTGGGATTGTGGCTGAACTTAAGCCGGCCCGCGATGATTGCCGGTTCAATCTGGATGGCCGCAGGCATCGCCTTCGGAGTGTGGAAAACGCGCGGGTTCAAGGAACCACTCTCATTTGAGGTTCCCGCGGAATGATACCCCTCGCGCCACCAACGCCATTGCATATTGGGCGACTCTAGAAGGATGATGATGTCCGCGGAGGCGCCACGTCTGGTGAAACGGGCTAGCGGCAAAAGTCTCACGGTAACGATGCGGGATGTCGCGCAGTCCAGCGGCTTTTCTCCGGCTACGGTTTCGATTGTGCTGAACAACGCGCCTTTGGCGCGTTACATTGCGCCGGCGACGAAAAAGCGCATTGAGGACATAGCGAAGAAGCTCGGCTACCGGCCGAACGCGATGGCGCGATTTCTGCGCAGCAAGCGAAGCCACAGCGTCGGCGTCATGTTCTTCGATATTGCCGACCCTTACTGCACGCCGGTGCTGCGAGGCATCGAAAACGCCCTGTATCAATCCTCCTACGTGCAGATTTTTGCGGATGCACATAACCAGAGAAACCGCTTCGAACGCTACCTCGAGCTGCTGCTCGAGCATCACGTCGAAGCGTTGATCGTGGTGGCCAACTGGCTTTTCGTGGACATTCATCTGTTGGCGGACCTCACCAAACGAAACATCCCCGCAGCTACGATCGGGTTTGAGTTGCCCGGGGACACGGTCAGCTCGGTGATGGTGGATAACGAGGCAGGCGGCCGGCTGGCGCTGGAGCATCTCCATCAACTCGGCCATGAAAAGATCGCCTTCATTCGCGGGCCAAAAATGTTGATTGACAGTGCGCCGCGATGGCGCGGCATTCAAAAATTTGCGCACTCGTCTGGGATGGAGATCGATCCGGCGCTGGTGCTGCAACTCCCGGATTCCTTTGACCCCAACTCAGGCTTCGAGGGCGGTTTTCGATTCACGGAAGAATTGCTGGAAAGAAAAAAACGATTCACGGCATTGATGGCGTTCGACGATTTGACGGCGCTGGGCTCGATCCGCGCACTGACGAAGGCGGGCGTGAAAGTGCCGGAGCATTGTTCGGTGGTGGGCTTTGATGACGTGCCGCTGTCTTCGCTGGCCGCGCCATCCTTAACCACCGTGCGGCAGCCGCTGGAGGCGATGGGGAATCACGCCGTGAACATCGTTATGGAAGGCGTGAATGCCGGACTTGAGAAACGCGATTGGACTATCTCGCGGCACAAGATGAATCCGGAGCTGGTCATCCGCGAATCAACGCGAGCGGCGGCGCTGACGAGTGCCGACGACTAGACATTTCCGCCAACGAATGAATTCGGTTTTGACGGATCATACAAAACCAAAGGCGCGGACTGGACGGTCCGCGCCTCTGGTTTTATGCGTCTCGCGAGTCTGCTGACCTTACTGCCCCGGGGGCAGAAAAGCCTGCGAAGGCGCCAGGAATTCAACCTTTGGAAGCTCGGTGACGACGTGGACGCGTTCGAATCGTCCTTTCTTTCCGCCGCTGCCATTGAAGGTCAGAAGATACTGATTGTTTAGATGGGTGCCAATCTCGTCAAAATAAGGCTTCAACGTGACGGGCGCGGCCGTGCCAAGGTAATAGGCTTCTCCGCCGGTTTCGTCCGAAAGCTGGCTGAGGTTCGCTTGCGCTCGGGAGACGCGGAAGAATCGGCTCGACCTGTGCCCGTCGTCGGGAGCATAAATCGACCAGATGTTGATGTTCTGCTTCTGGGCGCGTTCAATCGCGGGACTGAGATCCGGGCTCGTGAAGCTGAAATCCCCGCGGAAATAGTCGATCCCGGAGGAGATCAGCAGGATGGAGCGCCGGTCCTGGGATGCGGGCAGACGCTTGATGAGATCCAGGAGCGCGAGATAGGGGCTTGAAAACGCACCGCCGGTGCCCAGCGGAATGCGCAAAGCCTTCCCTGCAAGCTCATGATCGTTGGTGAAATCCTGCGCGAGCATGGCGGTTCCATTGCGAGCATAGGCCACAGATATGTAGGTCGTGGCTGGTTGTGCCGCGAAAAACGCTTTCAAGTCACTCCATTGGTTGGCGACGCCACTGTCCAGCGAATCGTCGATCAACACAGCGAGATACAACTTTTCTGCTTTGGCCCAACCCGCTACCTGCGTGCGCTCCTTGTTCAAATAAAACTGCACATCATCCTTTGTTGCAGCCGGTGGGACAGTGTCCTTCTTCCCAACGGCGGTAACGGTGATGGTGACGTTTCCCGGGCCTGCTGCAATGACGCCGGGTGCAAAAAGCCCAAGCGCAATTGCAAGCGCTCCGAGCAGCGAGACAATGCGATTTGTAATTCTCTTGCGAGTCATAGTGTCGTTCCCTTTACCTTTCCAAACTCATTAGATGCTGATTCGAACCAAAAGTATCTTGTGTCATGGAGGTTGATAGCCGGCTTACGCGGCGTCGGTCATTTGCCTAGAGCGATTGGCGGCCAGCGTAGTATGCTGCGCCACGCACAGAGAGGCCTCTCCGGTGAAAGACTACGTAGGTGCGATTGACCAGGGAACAACGAGCACGCGGTTCATGGTCTTTGACAAATCCGCCCGGATTGTGGCGGTGGCGCAGAAGGAGCATGAGCAGATTTTTCCGAAGCCCGGATGGGTCGAGCATGACCCGCTGGAGATTCTGCGGCGCACGGAAGAAGTCATCGCAGAGGCGCTCGCCCAGCGCGGCTTGCGCGCATCAGACCTCGCCGCCATCGGCATCACCAACCAGCGGGAGACGACCGTTCTCTGGGAGCGGAACACCGGTAAGCCGGTTGCCAATGCCATCGTCTGGCAAGACACGCGGGTGGCAGAAGATGTGGCGCGGTTTGCACAGGATGGCGGGCAGGACCGCTTCCGCCCGCAAACCGGGCTGCCGCTCAGCACCTACTTCAGCAGCCTGAAGTTGCGCTGGTTGCTTCAGAATGTTCCCGAAGCGCAAGAGAGAGCCACGACGGGCGAACTGCTTTTCGGAAATGTGGATACGTTCCTCCTCTGGAACCTGACTGGGGGAGCGCAAGGCGGCATTCACGCAACCGACGTGACCAATGCCAGCCGAACGCAACTCCTCCGCCTGAAAACACTGGATTGGGATGAAAAGTTGCTCGCAGCGTTTGCGATTCCTCGCGCGGTGCTGCCGGCGGTGCGATCGAGCAGCGAAGTGTATGGAGAAGCGTCACTTGCGACGATTGCTGGCGTTCCCATCTGCGGGATTCTTGGCGACCAGCAAGCGGCGCTGGTCGGGCAGGCGTGTTTTCGGCCCGGCGAGGTGAAAAATACCTACGGGACGGGCTGCTTTCTGTTGATGAATACCGGCGAACGGCTCGTCCCTTCGAATTTCGGGCTGCTCACCACGATTGCCTACAAATTTGGCGGCGGGGCCGTTCACTACGCTCTAGAAGGTGGAGTCGCCATCTCGGGAGCGCTGGTGCAATGGCTTCGCGACAATCTCGGGCTCATTCAGAAAAGCTCGGACGTGGAGGCGCTTGCACGCACCGTCAACGACAACGGCGGCGTCTATTTCGTCCCCGCTTTTTCCGGTCTCTACGCTCCCTATTGGAAGGAGAGTGCGCGGGGAGTGATTGCCGGGCTCACCCGTTATGCGAATAAGGGGCACATTGCGCGGGCGGTCCTGGAAGCGACTGCGTTTCAGACACGCGAAGTCGTCGAGGCCATGGAAAAGGATTCAAAAATCGGGCTCGAAAGCCTGCGCGTGGATGGGGGAATGGTAGTCAACGAATTGCTGATGCAATTTCAGGCGGACATCCTGAATCGGGAGGTGGTTCGCCCGGTGATACAAGAAACGACGGCGCTAGGCGCAGCGTATGCCGCGGGGCTGGCTGTCAAGTTTTTCACGGGGTTGGAAGAATTGCGCGCCAATTGGGCCGTCGATCGCACCTGGAAGCCGAATCTGGCCGAAGCAGAGCGGGAGCTGCTCTACAAGCAATGGAAGAAAGCGATTGCGCGATCGTTTGACTGGATCGAATCCTGACGGAGGCTGTGACTCATGACCTCACCACTGCTTGGTGAATTTCTTGGGACGATGATTCTGATTTTGCTGGGGGACGGCGCTGTCGCCGCGGTGCTGCTGAAGCGCTCCAAAGCCGAAGGCGGCGGATGGATTGTGATCACTGCAGGCTGGGCGTTTGCGGTGATGGCGGGAGTGTTCACAGCCATCGCTTGCGGGAGCAGCGACGCGCATCTCAATCCGGCGGTGACGATCGGCTTTGCGGTTCGCGATTCTGATTTTGCAAAATTTATGCCGTATCTCGTTGCGCAGTTGCTTGGCGGAATTGCCGGCGCCGCGCTGGTCTGGCTTCACTATCTTTCGCACTGGAAGGAGACACCCGATGTGGCGGCGAAGCTTGGATGCTTCTGCACCGGGCCTGCGATTCGCAGCTTTCTTCCGAACCTGCTCAGTGAAGTCATCGCCACGTTTGTTCTCGTCTTCGTCGTTGGCGCAATTTTTTCCAAGAATGTAGCGGCGGGCGGACCCGCAGCGGGGCTCGGCCCCTACCTCGTTGGCAGCCTCGTCTGGGGCATCGGCCTGTCTCTCGGCGGCCCCACGGGATATGCCATTAATCCGGCTCGCGATCTTGGTCCGCGCATTGCGCATGCCATTCTCCCGATCGCCGGCAAAGGCGCGTCCGACTGGGGTTATGCGCCGATTCCCGTGATCGGCCCTCTCCTCGGCGGAATGGTGGCGGGTTTGCTTCTCCGCGCGCTCGCGATTTCTTGATCTATTCGTTGAATGAAGGGGCGGGATGTTATGAGCCTGACGCGATCACTGCTACTTGCGGCATCCCAGAATCGCTGGCTGCGCGACCATGCGACTCGCTATCGCTTTGTAAGAGGCAGCGTTTCCCGGTTCATGCCGGGAGAAACTTTCAACGATGCGATGCAGGCGGCGCAAAATCTTCGTAGCAAACGGATTGGTACCGTATTCACGCACCTCGGCGAAAACATTACGGATCGTGCGGAAGCACAGCACGTGGCGGACCACTATCTGGATGTACTCAGCCGGATACAGAAGTCAGGTTTACGCGCGGAAATTTCCGTCAAATTGACGCAGCTGGGGCTGGATTTGTCGCCCGATATTTGTTTCAACCATCTGAAAACCATTATCGAACGCGCGCCGAAGGATTCCATCGTCTGGCTGGACATGGAATCAAGCAATTATGTGGATGCGACCCTGGACCTTTACCGCCGAACGCTGGAACTGTTTCCAAATGTTGGCGTCTGCTTGCAAGCGTATCTTTTTAGAACCAGAGACGATCTTTCGAAGCTGCTGACGTTGCGTCCCTCGATCCGCCTCGTGAAGGGCGCCTACAACGAGCCTCCCGAGATTGCGTTTCCCCGCAAGCAGGATGTCGATGAAAATTACTTTGCCCTTGCAAAGGAGATGCTCACCGCGAAAAAAGGAAACCGGTGCGTGCGCGCGGCGTTCGGGACGCACGATCTGGCGCTGATCCGGCGACTTTCGGACTTTGCTTCCGCAGAACAAATCAAGAAGTCGGATTTCGAAGTGCAGATGCTGTACGGAATTCAGCGGGCGGAACAAGAACGCCTTGCGAACGAGGGCTGCACTTCGATCGTGCTCGTGGCTTACGGAAGCTATTGGTATCCGTGGTTCGTGCGGCGGCTGGCGGAGCGCCCCGCTAATCTGTGGTTCATGCTGCGCAACGTATTTACGGGCTAGAATTCAGACGCGATCAGGTTCCCGTATTGGCTTTTGCCACCAAAAGAATTGCGAAAATGTAAAACAAAAACATCAGCGCGAGATACGTCTTCGCCTGGCGGCTCGCGCCCGCAAATTCCTTCCAGACCAGGACGCCCCAGAGGGCGGCGACCATGGGCGCGGATTGGCCGATGGCGTAAGAGATCGCCACTCCAGTGAAATTCGCCGCCACGAGATTGAAAACAGTTCCGATGCCCCAGATGGCGCCGCCCAGCAGACCGAGCATATGGCCGGAGGCCGGTCCACGAAAGAATTCGCCGAAGTTTACTGGCTCACCCACGAGCGGCCTCTTCATGAAATAGACGTTCCAGATGAAACAGGAGAGCAGAGCGCCAAGCGTGAGGAAGACGCCAATGCTGTAGGGCCCGAGCGTGTGTCCTTGGGTCATCGCGTGAGTTACGAAGGGGGCCCAAAGACCCATCAAGATACCGGAGACGATGCAGACAATGATGCTTCTTTGAGTGACGGCGGTGGCGACTTTTTTCAAGCTGCCGTAGGCCTTGCCATCGAGGATCACGGCGACGACGGCACACCCAACGCCGGCAGCCAGCAAACCTGCGTTGCCCTTGGGCTGCAGCAAGAAACTGGAAACAACGCCGACCACCAATGCGATGCCGATCGAAACGGGAAATGCGATGGCCAGGCCGGCCATGTCAATCGCGGCGACGAGCAGCAGATTTGCCAGATTGAACACCGCGCCTCCGCCCAGCGTATAGAGGAAATTTGCGTTATCCGCCGAGTGGACATTGTTTAGGAAGCTCGCAGCATCATTCGAGGTGCTTCCCATCGTGAATGCCAGCACGAGCGAGATCAGAAAAATGCCGACGCCGTAGTCCCAATAGAACAATTCGAAACGGTAGTTCTTTACACCTTTATAAGTATTTGCCCAGGAGCCCCAACAAATCGCGCTCGTAATCATCATCACTAAGGCAATGCCAAAATCATGAGGAACGAACATGAAAATACGGCTCCTTCGCGGGCCGGGCGATTCGAACCACTTCTTGCGTTGAACAAATGTCGAACGCAGCGCCGTTTTGCCCTTTATTGCACTGGCTGCTTATAGTCACGGCAACTCCGGCTGTCAAGGACAAAGCTGGGGATTGCATGGCAACTCAATCGGGGTCGCTGGCGAGAGTTGTTGCAGTTTCCGGATGGAGTTCTTATATAATCCGCGCGCGGAATCATCGGAGGCGAAACGATGGCCAAGCAGTCCCTCATTGCCGTGGTGGGCAGCGCCAACGTAGATCTCACCACGTTCAATGACGTGTTTCCGCGGCCGGGGGAGACGATCTTCGGCAAGAAATTTGACCTTGGTTTTGGCGGCAAAGGAGCCAATCAGGCGGTGGCCGCGCGTTTGTGTGGTGCAAACGTGGGAATGGTTGCGAAAGTGGGAAGCGACCTGTTCGGCCCTGCCACCATCAAGAATTTCGAGTCGCAAGGAATTGACGCGAAGTACGTCGGAATCGCCGAAGGCGCATCCAGCGGCGTCGCTCCCATCTTCGTGGAACCCGGTGGCCAGAACCGCATCATCGTCGTGAAGGGCGCGAACGATTTACTTTCGCCGGAGGATGTGGACGCGGCCGCGCCGCTGCTTCGCAAGGCGGACACCATCGTC
>JBARRT010000194.1:0-33669 GCA_049644365.1 Candidatus Acidiferrum sp.
GAAACTATGTGTCGGCACGCCATTACGAACCACCCGCGTCACGTGCTGTGGTTCAAAGGTTGAATTTTATTGTTTGTCCCCCACTCGTAATGATGGTTGTCGGCAGGGAATTGGGGCCATCAGCCAACCTCTTGTTGGCTATAGTTATTGTGGCAATGAACGGCGCCTGGTATTTCATCTTAGGGTTATTGTTCGGTTTACTTCGGGACAAGTTCTCTCAACGTTCGCGTCAAAACCAAGGCAAACTCCACGGTTAGTTGAATAACGGGAAACTGGCCCGCTACTTGTACTCTTCTGACGTTGCAAACCCGGCGCGGCCTGCGTAGCCTTAGAAACTTGCTGTATATTTGACATCCCAGATGACTCTGACACGTGAAATCGCACTTGGTTCGCTGCGCCTCGGCGGCGGGAATCCGCTCTTCCTGATTGCCGGGCCGTGCGTGATCGAAAGCGAAGCCCACGCCCGGATGATGGCGGAAAAAGTCGCGAAAATCGCGGCGGATGCGAGCGTGCCTTACATTTTCAAAGCGTCGTACGATAAAGCCAACCGGACTTCCGTGAAGTCATTTCGCGGGCCCGGAGCGCAAGAAGGCCTTCGCATTCTCGGCAAGATCAAAGCGGACTTGAAGGTCCCGGTGCTCACGGATATCCATGATGCATCGCAAGCCGGACCGGCGTCGGAAGTCTGCGACGTGCTGCAAATCCCCGCGTTTCTCGC
Source organism: Candidatus Acidiferrum sp. (assembly GCA_049644365.1). Classification (GTDB taxonomy): domain Bacteria; phylum Acidobacteriota; class Terriglobia; order Acidiferrales; family UBA7541; genus Acidiferrum. Next base: position 719 of record JBARRT010000194.1, read on the forward strand.
GCGGCAGACGGAGTTGCTGATCGCAGCCGGAAAGACCGGCCGCATCATCAATATAAAGAAAGCGCAGTATCTGTCGCCCTGGGACATGGCCAACGTCGCCGAAAAAGTAGCCAGCACCGGTAATTCCAAAATCCTTCTCACAGAACGCGGCGCTTCCTTTGGTTACCAGAGTCTCGTGGTGGATTTCCGCTCGTTCCCGGTGATGCAGAAAACCGGATATCCCGTCGTTTTTGACGTGACGCATTCCGTGCAGCTTCCCGGCGGCCAAGGGCACGCCAGCGGCGGCCAGCCGGAATTTATCGAGCCGCTGGCCCGCGCAGGTGTAGCCGCCGGAGTGGATGGAATTTTCCTCGAAACTCATGACAATCCCGCAGCGGCTTTGTCGGACGGCCCGAACGCGCTTCCCCTCGCGCAACTCCCCGCCCTGCTCGCCAAATTAAAAGAACTTGGCACGGTAGTCCGTCGCTGGAGCACGGATTGAGCTATCTCGGCGCACCTCCGAGTCTGTTCGTAGGGGCACGATACATCGTGCCCGTACGGTTGATCCGACTCTTAGGCGTCATATGGGGCCACACATGAGCCTCGATACCGCGCGGCGCGTGCTTAAGATCGAAGCGCAGGCAATTCAGGACGTCCTGGCGCGCCTCGATTCCAGCTTCGAAAGAGCCGTCGACCTCCTGTTCGCCTGCAAAGGCCGCGTCGTCGTCACCGGCATGGGAAAATCCGGCCTCATCGGCCGAAAAATCTCCGCCACACTTTCCAGCACGGGAACGCCCTCCTTCTTCCTGCACGCAGCCGAAGCCCTGCACGGGGATATGGGCATGCTCGCCCGCGGCGATGCCCTCCTGGCCGTCTCCTACGGCGGCGAAACCGAAGAAATTGTCCGGCTCCTCGAAGCCTTGAAGCGGCTGGAGATGCGTCTTGTAACCCTCACCGGCAAAATGCATTCAACCCTGGCGGAAGCGAGCGACGTCGTTCTGGACGTCAGCGTGAAAGAAGAAGCGTGTTCCATGAATCTCGCGCCAACCGCCAGCACCACGGTAGCGATGGCAGTAGGCGACGCGCTAGCCGTTTCACTTCTCGAGCGCCGCGGATTCCGCCCCGATGACTTTGCCGCGCTGCATCCCGCCGGAAGCCTGGGCAAGAAACTGCTCCGCGTCGAACACCTCATGCACGCCGGCGAGGCGCTGCCCCGCGTTTCGAAAGACACGCCGATGCCCGACGTATTTCATGAAATGTCAGCCAAGAAGCTGGGAATGACCACCGTGCTTGAACCGGATGGACGACTGGCAGGAATTCTGACCGACGGCGACCTTCGCCGGCTGATGGAAAAGCATCGCGGCGCAGTTCTCGAAATGCGCGCCGCGGATGGCATGACCAGGAATCCGCAAACGATTGGCCCGCACGTGCTTGCCAGCGAAGCCTTGAACTTGATGGAGAAGAAGAAAATCACTTCGATAGTCGTCGTGGATGAAGCGAACGGCGTCCTCGGCGTGGTGCATTTGCACGACCTCTGGACCCTGGAGCTAATCTAGCCAGTGGCACAGGCTTCAGCCTGTGCGCGTTGAAGGACGATACGCAGGCTGCGTCAAAAGTCTTTCTTTAGGAGGCCGGGGCTTCAGCCCCGGCGTAACTCCTTCCGACCGGAGGGGCTTTAGCCCCTGAAGAGAGTCTCTCTGATGTGTTATTGCATTCCCCGCGACCTTTGAAAGGTCTGCCAACTTCCGAGGAGGACGCTCCGCCTGCTCTCTCGTCTTCCCTCTTCTTCTCCGTGCCCTCTGTGTTAAGGCTTTTTCTCTATTTCACGAACAATGCATTCGGGAAATTGGCGGGAAATCCAGGCTAGACCATGAACGAGATGACTTCTAAACTAGAACCTTCTTCCCGGAGGAAAGTCCCTTGGCTCGAACCCCAGGCAGTGCAACACTCGTCGTCCAGAAGCGCGCAAGCCGCATCAAAGTCCTGTTGATGGACGTGGATGGCACGCTCACCGACGGAAGCGTCACGCTGCTCTCGCAACCAGATGGCAGCGCGTTCGAAATCAAGAATTTTGACGCCCATGACGGCCAGGGCCTGACCCTGGCCGTCACCGCCGGTCTCCATACCGGAGTCATCACCGGCCGCGGCAGCGCCGCGCTTCGCCGCCGCTGCAAGGAACTCGACATTACCTATGTGTACGAGAAGCAGGGCCACAAGATCGCCGCCTACGAAGACGTTCTGCGAAGAGCCGGCGTCAACGAATCCGAGGTCGCCTTCCTCGGCGACGACTTGCCGGACTTGATGGTTATGAAGCGCGTGGGGCTCGCCGTGGCCGTCGGCAACGCCACCGACGAAGTAAAACGCGCCGCGCACTACATCACCAAGGCCGTTGGCGGCAAAGGCGCCGCCCGCGAGCTCGTCGAGCTGATCCTCCGGTCCAAAGGCATCTGGGAGAAGATGATTGACAAGGCCCGCGCCTGAGCCCCAGGTTCGTCCGGCCCTCACGCGGCGTCAATCCACCCCAGCATCAGCCATCTCACAGCAAACAAACCACTTACGAATTATCATTTGACAAATAGTACAGACATGGTATAATGTTTTGATCATGACGGCGTGATTCTTCCGCCCAGACGGCGATGCTCTCCCGCGCAGCGGTCCTTCTAACTCCTTCAAAATCTATCCGCCCCCCATCATTACCTTTTTATAAACACCTCGCGTCCATAAATCCTTTGTTTGTCACTCTTACGAGCCGCCCGCAAATCATTGAAAACGCACTTACTTTAAGTCCTTTCCTTGCCACTCATACAGACTTCTCACCTGTAAGTCCTGCATTTGCCACTCATACAAAAACAACCGGGGTGTGTACCAACAATTCCCATTCTGGAACCCGTTCTCTCCCCTCACCTCCCCAGAACCCTCCATCTTCCGCGCTCCTTGTCCATGAGCTACCACTCACAAGTCTCGGGCTCCTGGCACCGAAGGCCATGTCAGGCCATAATGTCACCGGCCCTTTGCCACTAAGGATCAAGAGCGATGCTCCATGCATGGCACGACGTTTCTCCCGGGGACGAACTTCCGCGCGATTTTCAGGCGGTGATCGAGATTCCGCTAGGCTCCAACGTGAAATACGAGTTAGACAAAGCGAGTGGCCTATTAAAGGTGGATCGGATCATCCATTCGGCGGTGTTCTATCCAGCAAACTATGGTTTCATTCCGCAGACTTACGCCGACGACAACGATCCGCTGGATGTGCTGGTTTTGTGCCAGGAGCCGGTGCAGCCACTGGCGCTCATCAAAGCGCGCGCCATTGGCTTGATGACCATGATCGATTCCGGAGCGAGCGACGACAAGGTCATCGCCGTGGCCACCAACGATCCGGAATTCAACAGCTACGTCGAAGCCAACGAATTGCCGCCCCATCGCTTGCTGGTCTTGAAACGGTTCTTCCAGGATTACAAGCAGTTGGAAGGCAAGCAGGTACAAGTGGAAGATATTCGCCCGGCGTATGCGGCGGTGAAAGTGATAGAGCAGTCTCTGGCGCGCTACAAGGAGCAAAGAGACACCCTTCGCGCGAAGGACCGCCACTAATGCAAATGCACTATTCTTACGGTCTGAGCTCGGTGCTAGGTTGGGGCGGCGGAAGCGGCCCGAGTTACGGGTGCGCCTTCTCCGCGTGGGGTTTTCCTTTTTGAAGCGGTCATAAGTCTATCTGCTGGAGCGAGACGGCATGAAGCAGTTCTTGAAATGGACACTGGGAGTTGTGCTGGGCCTTTTGGTCGTGGCCTTTGGGGCGCTCTCCTATCTGGCCGGCAGCCCAAAAGATGCCCTCTATATGGTGCGGTACGCGCTGCCGCATATGCACCGGGGCAATTTGAAAGTGGGCGACGAGGCGCCGGACGCCCGGCTCCTCGCTCTCGATGGCCAGTCCCGTTTCCACATCCGCGAACGCACCGCGGGCCGGCCCCTCGTTCTCGTTTTCGGCAGCTTTACCTGACCGCCCTTCCGTCGCCAGGTCGGCGACGTCGTGCAGATTTACAACGACTATAAGGACCACGCCGATTTCCTGACCGTCTACGTGCGCGAAGCGCATCCCACCGATGAATGGCAGATGAAATCGAATGTGAAAGACGACGTGTGTTACGCGCAGCCGAAAACTTTGGCACAGCGCATGGCCATCGCCAACGACTTCACCAAGCGCTTCAAGTATCCCCTGCCCTTTGGCGTCGACGACATGGCCAACGCTGCGGATCTTGCGTACTCCGCGTGGCCCGAGCGTCTCTACATCATCGATGAAAACGGCCGCATCGCCTATCGCGGCGGAATGGGCCCGTTTAACTATAAGCCCGGCGAAGCCCGCGCCTGGCTGGCCGGGCGTTACGGCGAAGTAAAGCACCCGGAAAAAACGGAGACCGCGCCGAAGAAAAGTTGAGCCTATGAGGAATCGTGCCGGCAACTCGGCTGCGCCCCGATCAAAAACTTTACGAAACATCGGTCTGGCTCGGGCGCTCTCCAAGCTCGGCATTTGCTCGCGCTCGCACGCCGCCGAACTGATTCTCGCGGGACGCGTGAAGCTGAACGGAACATTGCGCCGCGATCCGGAAACGCCGGTGCATATCGGAAAAGATCGCATCGAACTTGATAGCAAGCGAGTTGGCAGCAGCGAAAGAATTTATCTCGCGCTCAACAAACCACGCGGCGTGGTAACAACCGCGTCGGACGAAAAAGGCCGCGAAACGGTGTACAGCTGTCTTCCTGAAAACTTTCCGTGGGTTGCGCCCGTCGGGCGGCTGGACATGGCCAGCGAAGGATTGTTGCTCCTGACGAATGATTCCGAATGGGCCGCGCGAATCTCGGCGCCGGAGACGCATCTGGAAAAAACGTATCACGTTCAGATTGATGCAATCGCGGATGAACATTTGCTCAATGCTTTGCGCACCGGAATTCATTCCCCAGAGGACGGCGAATTGCTGCGCGCGAAACGCGCCAGCCTTCTGCGGCGCGGCGAGCGAAATTCCTGGATCGAAATTGTTTTGGACGAAGGCAAGAACCGCCAGATTCGCCGGATGTTGGAACATTTGCAAATTGAAGTTATGCGGCTCATTCGCGTAGCGATCGGGCCGCTGACGCTCGGCGATCTTGCCAAAGGCAAGACGCGCGCGATGGAGAAAGACGAGAAGCAGGCTCTGGATCGCGCGATGAAAACTGCGACCCGCGAACCTGCTCTCTCGCGGTAGCGAATCCTATTTGGATTTGTAGGTGAAGCTCACTTTGGTTTCTTCGTCCAGCACCAGCGGCCTGACGAAGTGATACGAATTCCCGGCTCTTGGCACATCGATGCGAACCGGCAGCACGCCCGAAACACGCTGCTGAAGACTTGTCACGTTCGCAGAAGCCGCCGTCTGTTGCTGCGCCGCAATTTTTCGCGCGTTGCGTTCGGATTCTCGCCTGTCGAGCGAGCTGTTGGTGGCCTCGACAGTTACAGTTTGCGTCGCCGTGCCGAGGCTCGCGGAACCGACTCTTCCGAAAAGTTCGAGGCTCTGGAATTCTTCCGCGCCGGAAACATCTTGCGAAGCCGGCGGCAAAAGGCTCGCGGCAATGGCGTCGCCGCCGAAATCTTTCACTTTGTATCGCTCGGGAAGAAAAACTTCCCACTGCAGAAGATCGATGGGAATGTCCATTTTCGGGAGAGAAATATCGGAGCCGCCTTTTTTCGCAAAGGGCGCGCCGGAATGGATGAAAACAAAAGAGACGTTGTAAGAATCCGTGGGACGGAAGCCGGGACGTAGCAGAGGGACGCGGTTGCCGTCAGGACCCTCGACTGGCTTTACTTTTTCTCCTGCGACTTCGGCGGTGAGAATGTTTGCGCCCGCGGGCAGCGCGATTTTCAAAAATGGCTGGGCCTGATTCTTGACGAGCAGTTTTATTTCCGTCAGCGAACGGCCTTCGGTCGTGACTAGCGTTGTGACGACGGCACGTTCCACAACCGCGGAGAGCACGCTGCTGTCCGGGAAGCGCGTCCATTCCAGCGCCAGCCTGGGCTTTTCGTTGGGCTGCTTGTGATAGCGGAATGCCGCCTGCATCGGAAACCGCGAAAGCGAACGCAAATACGGATTCGTTTCCTTGAAATCCATGCGCTTGAGGCCGCCGGCTTCCTTGGCGGTGAGTTCGATGGTTCCGGCGCCATCGACAAGAACTTCGCCGGTTTCGCGCTGCGCATTTTTGAAACTTAAAAACGGCGCATCCACGTTGGTAGCCGAGATCGATTTTTCCATGGAGATCAGGAATTGATGCGAACGTTGCGCGGGGGCGCTCACTTTCAAAACCAGAACGCCGGATTCCACTTCGCTGGATTCGATGGAAGCGCCAGTGGTTCCGGTGACTTCGTAGCCGGCGGGAATTTCGATTTCGAATTGAGCGGGTTCTCCCTGCACGACCGAAATGTCGGCGAGCGCGGCGATTCGAATTTCAGCTTCGCTGACGGAGACGAGTGTTTTCACGTCGGAAAGAAAGCGGACTTCTTTCGGCACGACGGGAGCGGCGGCTTCGCGGGTGGTCCACCAGATGTTGGCCTGCACACCGGGAACGAGCGTGGCTTCGATGGAGGTCTGGCCGTTCGCGGACGACCTCGCGGTGATGAGGCCAGGGCTGACGCGCACATTGGTGTGATCGCCAGGAACAACGAGGGCGAAGCGCACGCTTCCTGCCGACGGCGCAGGAAGGCTGAGGGACGCGCGGCCCGCTTCGATGTTCAGCGGGAGACCGGCATCGAGAGTCACGGCAAATTCCGAGGGACCATTCAGAACGGCAGTGTGCGTTCCGTTTTCCAGCGCGAGAGGCAAGCTCTTGCCTTCCTGGCGGGCGTCCAGGATGGCCATGCCGGTGGTGAGCGGAACTTTCGTCGCGCCCTTATGAAGAATTTCTCCCTGCAACTGGATGGTGCCTTGCACCGATTCGTCCGCGACGCGGAATTTCAGATCGGCGCGCTTCATCGAATAAGGAACAGGTGGCGCGTCGGTTTTGCGCACCGGCTTGCTCGCGAGTTCGAGGAGATGGTTGTACTCGTCAAGCGGGAGCGTGACATTGCCCGAAGCCGGGACGGGAGGAAGCGCGGAGCCGTCTGCTTTGGCAAATCCGGGGAGAAACAACATCCAGACCAACAGAATTGCTAGAAGCTTTTTCATTTGCCACCTGCCTTTTTGTCGCGCTGAAAAGTGATTTCCGCGGAAGGAGACTGATTTTCCGCCGTGAGTTCAGAAACGAGAAAGAGTGACGGACCGAACGCCGGAAAGGAGACACGGATCGGGAGAATGCCAGCGCGCTTCCCTGCCAAAGCATCGGCTCTGAATTTATCGAGCAGAGACAGCGTCGCGGCTTTCGCTTGTTTGGATTTGCCTTCGTCTTTGAGATCCACATCGGGCGAAGCTGGCGGTGGCGACGGAGCCATTTCCGGCATGGGCCTAGAACCGGCCGTGTCTCCCGCCCCGATTCCGCCCGCGATGCCGGAACCGATTCCCGCTGAGTACGCTCCTGGGCTGAGAGCGGTTGAGGTTGGATTTGTGTAGGTGACGATTCGAAACGTCCCCGGTTCCGGCGTCACTTTGAAAAGCGGCGGATGGAAAACGAGAAGCCCGGTGTGGGAGACGGGCAAATCGAGAGCGGGCAGCGAGAGTTTGAATTGACCTTTGTCGTTCCAGGCAGAGCCGCGTGCCAGATAGACAATTTCGACGGCGAACTCGGGTGCTTCTTCGCCGGAGCGAGCCTTGTCGAGTGGAAGCAAGAGGCTGCCGTCAGGTGATTGACCGGGCCGGACTGCGCGACCGGCCAAGGAAGCCGTCCACAGGGTGGCGCCGGCGGGCAAAGTGACTTTCAAGAAGTTGCGCTGATTGTTTCGAATGGCGTAGCGGGCTTGAACGAGGACTTTTCCTTCGCCGGTGATGAGCACTTGATAGCGGGCTTCCTCGACGTTGGCCATCAAGACCGCTTGCGGCGTGTACCGCGCGACCTCCACGCGGAGCGATCTCGCCAATTTCGTGGGGCCGGGGCGAAACCGGAACGCGTTGAGCGATTGCGACTGGCGGCTGGCGACCATCTCGCCGAGGTCGGTGGCGTCGGCGCTTTCCAAACCTTCGGATTTGGCGTCCTTGATCTCGCCGGCGCCTAGAACTTCGACGGCGACGCCGCCTGTTTCGCGCTCGGCGTTGAGGAGGCGCAGAAGTGGAATGTCAATTTGGCCGTCGCGGGAAGTGCGAGTTTCGCCGGTGATGACGAAGCGCGCATTCTGCTCGATTGGTTCGAGAAAGGTTACGGAGAGTTCATTGTCCTTCACAACCCAATCGGCAACCATCGCGCCGAGAACCTGATTGATCGTGACACGGTCGGGGATGTGGATTTTTACTTCGTGCGCTGCACCCTGAGTGACTTCCAGATTTACTTCGGCGTTGATGGAAGTGGAATCTTCGCCGAGACCCAGGAGTTGGGTCAGCGAACCGCGCAGGCGCAGCGGCTGGGTGGCGCGATGGTCCTCGGTTTTTCGCCGCCAGGTGAAGGTGAGGACTTCATTGCCGCGGCCGTAGGCGATCCATTTGCTTTCGGCGGCGCTTTCGGATTTTTCGGAAAGAAGACCGCCCGCGAGGCGGATGTCCACGCCCTGGCGAGGAATCTGCACGGACGCCCGAGTGACGCCGGAGGCGGCAGAAGGAAGCGAGATGCTTTCTTCTCCGGCCGATGTGGCCACAGGAAGAGCAATCTCGAGCACGAGAACGGCGCGGCCAGGATGAGAAAGAAGTGCGGAGAGCTGGCCGCCGGCTTTGCCGCCAACAATAGGCACCAGAGAAACGAGCTTGCCGTCGAGTCTGGCTTCGCGAACGAGCAAGCCGGCGGGGATGGGCACGCGCACCCAGCCGTCTTTCAAAACGTCCACGGTCAGGCCGGCGCGACCGGAGGCGAGATCGCCGTTGATGCGCAGATCGTAGTCCACGCGCGTGAGGGTCGCTTCGACGGGCGGCGGCTCCGGTTCACGTTCGGTGGGGTACGCCCGAGCGTGCAGCGTGCGGTACTCGTCGACGGGCAAAACGACCCATCCGGGAGAATGCGCGGGAGTTTGTGCGCGAGAATTCGTCGCGCAAGAAAAAAGCACGGCGAGAAAGAGACCGATGAACAGCGGCAATCCGGGACTTTTCCTTGGCACTAGAGTCAATTCGAATCGTGCGGGCATACAAGTAGCCTCCTCATCTCGAAAGCCGACGAGCGCGTACATCCATTGAGCAACCCGGGAGTGGAATGACGTGTTGATGGAATGGGATGTCAGGCTGCGTGGATAGGGTTGTTCCATAAAGTAATTTTCTTGCAAGAGCGAAGAGCCTGGTCTTGCAACTACCGGTACCTCATGTCAGTAGAACGGTGGCGCGGGCTTTTCTTGCAGGGGTATTTAAACAGGCTGGAATGCGATGAGGGGAATTCGGTGCCGGGCAACCTTCGCTTTTTGATTAGCGTTCAGTGCTGGAGATCGACGCGAGGTGGTTCATTCGAGAATTTGGATCTCGGGATAAATGGAAGATGCAATCTTGGGTGGTGAGACACTTGCACTCTTGAGGTATGCATCGAAAAAGCTGCGTACGCAGTAGGCCGTGACCGCAAGCTGCCAATGGCCATCGATACCAAGCCTACCGAACACTCGGAGTATTCCCCGCAAGAGGTGGCTCTTCAACACGGCCCCGTCATCGGTGAAGGTGAAATGATTTGCGCCACGGATCGAGATGCGTAGCCTTCCACCCACAGGCAGGCGATCATAAACCGATTGGATGTCCGCCTGGATCTGACGGACCTCCGCGTCTGAAGAAAAATCGCCCTGGCCGCTTAGGAGGAACATGAACGGCCTATGGATGCCCGCCTGAATGACGCTGCCGCGTAGAGAACCGTCAACATCAATGCCTGCCGTGCACCTGGAATCCTGAGAACAGAATTGTGCAGCTGTTGCGCCGCCAAAAGAGTGCCCAAATATTCCCACGCGCGTCATGTCGAGCCGACCCATGAACTTGCCGGGCGCGTCCGAGGCGTTCAGCTGCTTCAACCGATCGAGGACGAACGCGGTGTCAGCGGTCCACGCGGCCAGCAGCTTGTTAGCAAGGCGGGTCAGCTCCTCTCCCGAGACGAGTTCCGGGTTATTCTCGGGCCTTCGTTCGATCACCCTGCCATCAGGGAAAACGACGACACCCGTGCGATACGGCGCGTCGAAGCCCACTACAACGTAACCGTGACTCGCCAGATCTTCGGCGAGTGTCGAGTAATTCCAGACTTCGAGAGAAGCCCCCGCCCTCATAATCACGACAGGGTAGGATCGCTGTTGTGGCGACACATCGACATAACGAAGACTGTGGCCACGGACCTTCGACAGATCCCGCGTCAGAAGTCGGAAGAGCTGGCTTAGAAGTCTGAAGATTAGCGGGCCGCTGGCAGGGCGGGCTGGCGCTCGCAATCGAGTCGGTAGGTAGTCGTCAGGGGCGGCCGCTTGCCCGGCGACTGCCGGATACCAGATCCAGACAAGCAGTTCGCGCTTCGCTCCCGGAACCGGTGCCAGCGTGTCCGGTGCCTGCTCGTCAGTCCAATCGTAAATGGCCCGGCCAACCAAGAATGGACCCGAGGGGGTCGGAAGCGTGATCTCGGTCGTGTGCTCCACCCAGAGCGAGCCCAGCAACACGGCAACCCCGAGAACACCTAACATTGCCAATACTGCGAATACTCTGAATATCCGACGGGCGAGTGAGCGCGGCCTGCTAACGGATGAGGTGTGCATTAGTTAAAACGTCCGCGACTTTCGATAATACAAAGTACTTTGCAGTGTGAAGCAACATGCGCTTTCTTGTCAAGAGGCCGAGATGCGCAGGCGTGAGCGAGAAAAGATTGGGGTCCAAAACGGTCCATTTTTATGCTGGATTCAGGTAGCTTAGCCGCGTAAGACCAATTGGATTATCGTGAGTTATGGAGCGGGCGATGGGAATCGAACCCACGTCCAGAGTTCCGCAAGTTAATGAATCCACTCACCTGACTTCTCCGATTTGGGCGCAGATGGGCGCAGAATCTCGCCTACTTTGTCCACCGCATCACGCTGAGAATCGCCAATGACGTGGCTATAAATTCCCAGCGTGACTCGCGCATCCGAATGTCGCATTTGAGTTTTCGTCACTGTCGGATTCGCTCCTACATCCATTAGCAAACTCGCGTGGCAATGCCGAAACGCGTGCATGCCAGCGCGTTCAATCTTGAGCTTGTCGAGGACAGGCCAAAGGCCGTACTCGACAACTTTGTTTGCTGCATAGGGTCGCCCGTTGCGATTGAGGAAGAGAAAGCCCTCGGGATTCGGTCGCCACGTCGCCAGATATTCTTTCAGCATCGTGACGAGCGCTTCCGCCATCGCTACGGGAGCACGACTCGCCTTGCTCTTCACCGTCTGCACTCTGCCGTACCAGGCCGATCGCTCGACGTGGATAATGCGGCGGTCCAAGTCGAGGTCCGCTTTTTGCAGTCCCACGACTTCGCCGACGCGCAGTCCTGTCATTGCTGCGACAGCGAACATGGTGCGATATGGTTCAGAAGCAAGTGTGATGATCTTGCGAGCCTCTTCCCCGTTGAAGAATCGAGTTTGTTTGTGAATCTCATCCGCCGGCAGCGTCAGCTCACTTGTCGTAATCGCCTCCGTGCAGTAGCCCCATGACTTCGCCGTGCGCATCATCGAGCTGAGAGTGCCGAGGACGTTGAGCACGGTTTTGCGAGACACGTTTTGCGAAAGCAGCGTGACGAAGTTTTGTTGGATCTGCGGCGTGAGTTCATGGAGAAGGACTTTCCCCAAGTGTTTGCGGATGTAGGTCCGTAGGTGTGATTTCGCAGCTTTCACACTGGAAGGCTTTTGGTGAATGAGCACCTGAAGCTCCCAGGTGTTTGCGAATTTTTCAACTGTGACGAACTTACTCGGCCGGTAATCGAAGGAATTGATTCTGGCGAGGATGGGGTCGAGAAGACGTTGAGCGATGCGCTTGGTTTTGAGTTCTGCTACTGTGCCGAGTACCATCGAACGCTCAACCCGAATTGTCTGGTCTCCGTGAATCACATCCTCCCTCCACCGGCCAACGAAAACCGGTGAATTCTTGCCACGAACGATAACCCGCCCTGTTTGGTGCCTACGCCTTGCCATCGAGCCGTTCTCCTGGCTCGTTGACTCGGCTTGCCCTGGCGACACACTACACGCACTCGACGGGCGGTGCAACGTTCCATCTTCGTTGCTGCCAGGGACGGTATGAAGCGCGGTCGCCATTACGCGGCAATTTCCTCCGCTGGCGAATCTGTGGGCTGGAGCGACCCGCGAATCACTTTGGCCACGGAATCGTGTGCAAAAGTGGGGTCGCTCCAGCCCAACACGGAGCCATGCCGCGTCCAAATCGAGCGTTCCGCTATGCTTAACTTCTTTTCCTTTCGGACACTTTTTGCTATGGTGACCTCCACGGTGACGGACACAGTGATCTGTGTCTTTCATGCACCCTCACCTTCCCACAGAGCAGAATCGTTGAAAAACTTCGAGACCATCGAACCCCCTACTATTAAAGAGGCTTGGAAAAAGGCAAAAGTAAGAAATATATTTCGGTCGATGGATCGAAACCCTCCCTCTAGCCAGGGAACATCCAAACAGTGAAAAGTAAGAAGAAAATTCAAGTGTCACACGCGGCCCGTGGAGGATGAGCGAAAAGCGTCGCGCATAGCCTCTACTTATGTAAGGAACATCGAGAAAGGAAAAAGTCAGAAAAAATCTTGGTACCAGTACATTTTTCTGGTGTTCGGCTCGAAGTCCCTGGGGCTGCCCGAAAACTCTGCAGAAGCGCATGCCCGAGGGCATCATAGTTTCATCCCCCACTTCGCTAATCGCTCCCGGTGCGGATTCCCCTTCGGGCATGGACAAGGCGTCCCGTTGAGTAGCCAACCACCAATGCAAGAGCAGCCGTCTACCGGAGTCTCGCCGGGTTGCTGGATTGCAAACTCGCGCCGTTGAATCTCTTTTTTCCTGAGCAGGAGGACTTTGGGGTATCCGATGCCGTTTGCTTTTAGCTTCTGGGTGCTGTGGCAGAATTAGAGCGGTCGCTGATAGCTGAGCGTGTGCGGGCAGGGCTGCGGAACGCTCGCGCCAAGGGGAAGCGCCTGGGTAGGCCCCGCGTCGCTGTGGATGCTGCTCAAGTCGCCCGGCTCCGGGCCTCCGGCCTGTCGTGGCCGAAAATCGCAAGCGAGTTGGGCGTGAGTGTCGGCACCGTCTACGCTATTCGACCAAATCGCTTCTGGGCTCAGTGTTAGTGCCCAAGTTACCGGGAACCGCGATTACCAGGCGTTGAGGAGTCCCCGTCTGGAGAGGGCGCCAGCTCTGAACGGCAGCGGGCGACACTCGCAACGAATGACTTCATTCAAGCCCAAGGCGACCCCTGCCGCATCCCATAGGCGAATGGTTCCTAGAACCTACTTAAGCTGACGTACCGCCTCCACCATCAGGAGCCTAGCGAAATGATCCTGTTTCTGCTGTTCCAACGCCGTGTCCTCTTCCATGGTTGGCTTCGCAGCAGGTTTAACCCTTGGTTTGCGAAGATCCCTTTCGAAACGTGCTGCGATATCAGATTTTAGCTGTTCAAGATAGCCCGATTTCATGGTCTCCCCCTAAAGTAAAATCGGCGCCTTAATCTTTGCATATAGACATTTGCAGCATCGATTCTCCAAACGGACGGATGTGCCCTATCCGGTACCGGACTTTAGTCCAGGTCCTCGGCGTATCTAGGTGCGCGACGCTAAGCGCTGCCCATCGCACGTTATCCTCTCGGTCAAGGTAAGACTGTGTCTGTAGGCTTGCTGCTGCGAATTTTCCGTGGCGTTCCATGGCGGCCAAACGAACGGGTGGTAGTCCAGTACCATCACGCCCGTTCTAATTCCGTTCCTAAGAACAGTTTACAGCGTCGTGCTATTCCGCAATCCTTGCACCAATGCGGGGGGGACATTTGCGCGCATCCAGCTACGTGTAAATGCTCCATTTACACAAGGGGTGAATTAAGATGCGTGTCCATTTGCTTCGCCCTATGGTGTCGTTTGGTTTGGTCGCGCTTGCGCTGATGGCTAACGGGAGAATGCCTATTGCTGCGGCGCAACTGGCGCCACCGCCAGCGTCCCCGAGCGTCGCTCTGAGCGCCTCGCCGGTTTCCGCCCAAGCGGGCCAACAGGTCACGCTCACGTGGTCGTCAACGAACGCCACATCCATCACTTTGGAGCCCTCTGTGGGCCCCGTCGCGCCCAAGGGTTCTACGACGGTAAGGCCTTCTCAATCGACAACGTATACCGTCACCGCCACGGGTCCGGGCGGCGCGGCCCATGCTAGCGCCCAAGTCACAATCACTCCCGCGCCCTCTCAGACTGCCGTCCGGAAGCCTTCCCAGGAAGAGATCCCGTCCGACCAACGGGAGATGAGGGGCCTCGACGAACAGATCCAGGAGATCAAGTCAGACTCCCTCCGCATGTCGGCAGAGCTGAGCCAGCTGGAGGAGAAACTGCAGTACCCGTCAGGGACACAGTTCGCGATCTTCGTCGCGCTGGCCAAGGGCGACGCGATGCGTCTCGACGCCGTGCGACTCCAGATCGACGGCCAACTCGTTGCGCACTACATCTACAGCGCCAAAGAGCTCCAGGCCCTGCGCAAGGGCGGCGTGCAACGGATCTACGTCGGCAACGTGGCGACCGGGGATCACAAGCTGGACGTGCTTGTCGACGGCAAGCTTGAGGGCGGCGCCGACTTCAGCCGCTCGGGACAGTTTACTTTCCGCAAAGAAGTGAAGCCAAAGCTGGTCGGACTAACTCTGGCCGGACCGCGTTCCGGCAACACTTCGATCACACTTGGGGATTGGTAATCGATGCGCGCGACTCGCCAATTCATCGGACTCGCCCTAGCCTTGGGACTTGCCGTCCCTCCGGCCACCGGCGGCGACGTGAGGGACCTCTATTTCGGCGAAGCGCTCTATCACGCCTACCAAGGACAGTATTTCGATGCACTCCAGCGGCTCGACACCGAGCTTGCCCAGTACCACGTTCTGGACGAACCCCAACTCGATTCGCTTCACTATCACATCAACGACGCCGAATTCTCGGTCGGTGACTTCGAGCTCGACTATCGCATGCACCAGCGCGCAGGGCGCGCCATCAAGGCGGTGCTCGAAGGCGCCGTCGATGAGGCGGTACGAAACGAGGCCGCGTTCAGGCTCGCCCGCATCCACTTCCAGAAGGGTCAGCTCGATGATGCGCTGCAGGCGCTGGCGCGGATCAAAGGTACGGTGCCCGAGGAGATCAAGGGTGACCTCGACTTCCTGCGGGCGAACGTCTATATGGCCACAGGCCAGTCGCGCGAGGCTGTTAAGGCTCTCGTGCAGCTAAAGAGCAACGAGCGCCTCGCCGGGTTTGTTGCCTACAACCTTGGCATCGCGCTGTTGCAGGACGGTCGACCACAGGAAGCGATCGAGCAACTAGATCGGGCCGGGCAGTTGCCAGCCAGTGATCCCGCCAGTATCGCCATCCGCGACAAGTCGAACCTGGTGCTGGGCACTATGCTGTTCGAATCGGGCAATTTTGAGCGCGCCAGACAATCACTGGACCGCGTCCATCTCGAGGGACCGTTCTCGAACCAGGCTCTGCTGCGAGCAGGCTGGGCCGAGGCCTCGACCAAGCAGTATGACCGCGCGCTCGTGCCATGGAACATCCTGGTGGATCGTGAGCCGACGGATGCCGCGGTTCAGGAAGTCATACTTGCCGTACCGCATGCATACGCCAGCTTGAACCTACACGGTCGCGCCGCGCTCCTGTACGGGCACGCGCTCGAGCTTTTCAGCAACCAGATCGAGAGAGTCGACGCATCGATCCGCAGCATCAGGGAGGGCCGGTTTCTCAATGCGCTGATCCGCGAGGAGAGCCGAGAAGACGAAACCTGGGTCATCCGCCTGCGCAACCTGCCCGATGCGCCGGAAACTTACTACCTGATGGAGTTGATGGCATCTCACGACTTCCAAACCGCATTGCACAACTACCTCGACCTCGAGGACCTGCGGTCGAGGTTCATTGCCTGGAAGACCAGCCTCGATGCTTTCGACGATATCATCCGACTCCGCGGACAAAACTACGAGCCGCTACTGCCGCAGGTCGACGCGCAGTTCCGAGAGCTGGATTCGCGGATGCGCCTGCGCCTCGAGCAGCGCAAACACCTCATCGAACGCCTGCAGGCCATCCTGACCGCGCCGCGGCCGGATTATCTGGCGACTGCGGAGGAGCAGATCGCCAGCGAGCGCATCGCACTCATCGAGAAGCGGATCGGCGACTCTAAAGATCCCGAATCGCTTGCGCTCCGGCAACGCGCGGCCCACCTGCGCGGCGCGCTGACTTGGCGGTTGGAAACCGAGTACAACGACCGGCTGACCGCGGCATACGTACACCTGAACGAACTCAGTGCACCTCTCGACGCTCTAACTCGGCAGTATGACGCCTTCGTTAGGACCAGACAGGCGGCGACACACAGTTACGTCGGATACGACGTCCAGATTGCACGGCTCCGTGAGCGCGTTGACGAGGCATTGCAACGTGTCGACGTCTTGATCGCCCGGCAGGGACACATGATCGAGACCGTCGCCACCAATCAGCTCGAGGCCCGCCGGGAACGCCTGGTTGCGCAGCAGACCGAGGCGCGGTTCGGCGTCGCCGATAGCTACGATCGAGCCGCGCGCGCGCAGTCCGGCGCGGGGGGACACTGATGCATCGCCTCGCCATTCCGATAATGCTCGCGCCGGTTTTCACAGTCGGCTGCGCCGCGCGTCCCATCAAGCCAGTGGGGACGGGCGGGACGCTGGCAACGCTGCGGAACGTGCGTCCGGACGTGCAGGACGTGAAGGTCGAACAGGGCCTCGATCAGGCCATGCAGCACTATCGGCGCTTCCTTGAGGAGGCACCGGAGACCGCGATGACTCCGGAGGCAATGCGGCGTCTCGCGGACCTGCAACTCGAAAAGCAGTTCGGGATACGCGCGGGCAATGCCAAGCCGCGGGAAATGGCCGCTCCGAAGCCCGCCCAGGTACTTGCGAGCTCGCGGGCCGGCAGTTCCAATCCGGCCGCGGCGGCTGCCGGCGCGCATTTACAAGAATCCGATCAGGATTTCGAGCGGCGCACGACTGCGGAGGCAGGAATACTAGAGGGCAGTAACGCCGGTGCCTCCCCGGCGGACGTGGTGCGCGCTGGGCCAGATCCCGAGGGTCCACTCGAGGCGATCGCTCTCTACAATCGGCTGCTCAACGAGTACCCCAGTTACAAGGACAGCGACCAGGTCCTCTATCAAATTGCGCGGGCCTACGACGAGCTCGGCCGCACTGAAGAGGCCATCGAGACAATGGAGCGCCTGATTCGCACGAATCCGCATTCCTCCCACCTCGACGAAGTGCAGTTCAGACGGGGCGAGTACTTCTTCACGCGCAGGCGCTACCGCGACGCGGAAAGCGCTTATTCGGGCATCATCAAACTGGGACCCTCCTCCGAGTACCATGAGCTCGCTCTCTATAAGCTCGGATGGACGCTCTACAAGCAGGAATTCTACGAGGAGGCCCTGCAAAAGTATATTGCCCTGCTCGATTACAAAGTATCGATTGGCTACGACTTCGACCGGAAGCATGATGAGGACAACGATCGCCGTGTCGCCGATACATTCCGTGTGATCAGCCTGAGCTTCAGCAACCTCGGCGGGCCGGAAACCCTGCCGGAGCACTTCTCCAAGTTCGGGAATCGCTCCTATGAGGACCGCATTTACTCCAGTCTGGGTGAGCACTATCTCGGCAAGTTGCGCTACGACGATGCGGCGAAGACGTACAAAGCTTTCGTAGTGCTTTATCCGTTCCACCGCGCCGCGCCGCGGTTCAGCATGCGCGTCGTTGATACGTTCACCCAGGGCGGGTTCCCCAAGCTAGTACTGGAGTCGAAGCGGGAGTTCGCTTCCAAGTACGGCCTGAAGGCCGAATACTGGCGACATTTCAAACCGGAAGAGTCGCCGGAAGTACTGGCCTACTTGAAGACGAACCTGAAAGACCTCGCGACGCATTATCACGCCCAGTATCAGAACGCAAACGGCGCAGACGAGAAGCTCACGAATTATCGCGAGGCAGGTCAATGGTACGGCGCCTACCTCGAGTCCTTCCCGAAGGAGGCTGATTCGGCATCCGTCAACTATCAGCTTTCGGACCTGCTTTTGGAGAACAAGGATTTCGGTGAGGCGGCCAAACAGTATGAACGCACGGCTTACGGATACGCGCCGCATCCGCAGTCGGCAGCTGCAGGATACGCCGCGATCTATGCATACCGCGAGCAGCTGAAGGTTGCCGGCGAAAAGCAGCAGGACGCCGTCAAGCACGATACAGTCGCAAGCTCGCTCAAATTTGCCGACGCATTCCCGCAGGATGAACACGCCGCGGCGGTCCTCGGAGCGGCCGCCGATGACATGTACAAGATGAAGGACTACAAGGCTGCCATCGAGGCCGACCAGCGCGTCATCGATAAGTATCCGGGCGCAGAGGCGTCGATCCGACGTTCCGCGTGGATTGTAGTTGCGCATGGCTCGTTCGAGCTCGCCGAGTACCCGCAGGCCGAGCACGCCTACACCCAGGTGCTGGCGGTCACGCCGCAGGGCGACGAGTCGCGCGTCGCGCTCGTCGACAACCTTGCCGCCTCGATTTACAAACAGGGTGAGCTCGCAAACGAGGCGAAGGATTATCGCGCGGCCGCCGACCACTTCCTTAGGATTCGCACAGTGGCGCCTTCGTCATCTATCCGTGCGACGGCTGAGTACGACGCGGGCGCCGCGCTAATCCGGATGCAGGACTGGAAGACGGCGGTGGATGTGCTTGAAGCGTTTCGCACTACCTTCCCGAAGAACAAACTGCAGCTCGAGGCCACCAAACAGATCGCTTACGCCTACCGGCAGAGTGGTCAGTTGTCGCACGCCGCTGGCGAATACGACCGCATCGCATCCCAGTCCGACGATCCGGCGTTACGCAGCGAGGCGCTGCTCGATGCGGGAGACCTCTATGCGCAATCCAATTCCCGAGATCGCGCCCTGGATGCATACAAGAGGTACGTTAAAGAGTTTCCCAAGCCAGTAGAGACGGCCATCGAGACCCGGTTCAAGATCGCCGAGATGTACGAGGCCGCGCACGACGAGACACTCTATCACCAGCAGCTGGAAGAAATCGTAAGCGTCGACGCGGGCGCCGGATCGGAAAGGACCGGTCGGACCCGGACGCTTGCGGCACGTTCGGCCTTCGTTCTCGCAGAGCAGTTGTATGGGAATTTCGTCGTCGTGAAGCTGCGGCAACCCTTCGAGACCAGCCTGCAGGATAAGAAGCAGCGCATGGATGCCACGATTGCGGCCTTGGGCCGGCTGGTGGATTACGGAATCGACGAGGTTACGGCGGCTGGGACGTATTACATCGCCGAGACCTACTCCAATTTCAGTCGCTCGCTGCTCGAGTCGGAGCGGCCGGACGACTTGAAACCAGAGGATCAGGAGGAGTTCAAGAACAAGCTCGATGAGGCAGCGTTTCCGTTCGAGGAAAAAGCCATCAACGTACACGAGAAGAACATGGAGTTATTGCACGCCGGTGTCTTCAACTCGTGGACCGAGAAGAGTCTCAGCAGGCTCACCGAGCTGATGCCGGGCCGTTACGCGAAACGTGAAACGAGCAGCGGCTTCCTCGGCGCGATCGACAGTCGTGTGGAGGGATCGCCGGTGTTGCAGGTCTCCAACCACCCGACTTCGAACAACGCGATCAAGCAGGGCGTGCCCGTCACGGATGAAATGCGCACCAAATACGAGTCGGCAGTGGGCATGCTGAAGGAGGAGCGGTACGAACCGGGCATTGCCTTGCTACTCAAAATGACCGAGAAGATGCCTCGATTGACGGCAGCCCACATCAATCTCGGCATGGCATACGCGCGCACCGGCGACCTGGATCGCGCCGAGGCCAGTCTGAACAAGGCGCTGGAATCGGATCCAAAACAGCCTGTCGCCTTTAACGAACTCGGTATGGTGCAGCGGCGCAAGGGACAGTTTGCGAAAGCGCGCACGAGTTATGAGGCGTCCCTGGCACAGTTCGCCGGCTTCCAATATGCGCACAGGAATCTTGCGATTCTGTGCGACCTGTATTTCGGGGATTATACGTGCGCGATGGAGCATTACGAGGCGTACAGACGGATCGTTCCGGACGACGCCGAGGTCGCCAAGTGGATTGCCGACCTTCGCAACCGCGCAAAAAGACAGGAGGAGCGATGAGGAAGACTAGTGTTCACTGGATTTTGCTTGGGGTCCTTGCCTTGGCGCCCGCGGCTGTATTCGCGCAGCAAGCAGCTCAGCCAAAGACGAAAGCAGCACAGGGACAGATCGAAAAGCCGCAGGCAAAGACAGAAGAGGCAAAGAAGGAGGATGCAAAGAAACAGACCGAAGAGGCGCAGCCAAAGACGGACGAAGACGGGAAGTTGACGTCCGTCCCCGGAGGAAAGGCGCTCGGCATGTCCATTTTGGGCAACCAGGAAGCGCCCAAAGCACTGGTCATCGTTCCCTGGAAGAGCTCGAAACTCGGCAATGGCCCCAGCGTCTCGACGTTGCTCGATGACTCGAGGCGACCCGTAGACAAGGAGGTGTTCATGCGAATGCTCAGTTACTACGAATTTAGGTCGGAGACAGCGCGACCCAGTAGTGCAACGACGGATGGGAATGCGGCAGCGCCCGCCAATGCGGCGCAAAGGAGGAAGCCATGAGTTTAACTGAACTGCTACGACACGTCGGTATATTCGGGGGCGCGGTGATCGTTTGCCTCGCCCTGCTTTCTGTCTTTTCGGTGGGGATGATCATAGAAAAGCACCGCCGCTTCTCATCAGCCTCGCGTGACTCGGAAAAGTTCAAGCCCGAGTTCAAGAAGTTCCTTCACGGGGGAGAAGTCAAGGATCTGATCGAAGCCGGGCGGCTGCACCCGAATTCCTACGTCGCGCAAGTGGTCTCGGCGGGCATCATTGAGTACGACGGCGTGGGCCAGAGCGGAGGCGATCCGGCCGCTTCGCTCGAACTCGTTACGAGCGCACTCAGGGACTCCATATCCGAAACGCTGATTCAGTTGAAGAGTGGTTTCGGGTTCCTTGCCACGATCGGCTCCACGGCCCCGTTCGTAGGTCTTTTCGGCACCGTGGTCGGAATCATTAACGCTTTCCGGAGCATTGCGGCCACGGGGTCCGGGGGAATGTCTGTGGTTTCGGGCGGCATCGCTGAAGCCCTGGTCTCGACGGCCCTGGGTATCTTCGTCGCAATTCCGGCTGTCGTCGCCTTCAACCACTTTACGGGCAAGATTGAGACTTTCCATGTCGAAATGAATCGGGCTGCGTCCCAGCTCGTGAACAGTTTGTTCAAAACACCGGAGCTCAAGGGGCTTGACGTCGAGATGGATGAAGTGAAGGCGTCGAAGGTCAAAAAGGAAGGCCCGGCATATGCGACTCGGTGAGCCAACCCGAATGCAAGCGGCCATCAACATCACGCCGCTCGTCGACGTGGTGCTGGTGCTGCTGATCATCTTCATGGTGATGGCGCCACAGATGCGGAAGGGACCCGACGTCAACCTGCCGAACACCTCGAAACCGAACGCGCAAGGCGACGAGAGAGGCCGAATCCTGGTTTCCATAGACGAGTCTGGCGGGCTGTGGATCAACGATCAGCCTGTCGCAGCCGAGCATTTTGGCGAAACTCTTCGCACTGCGGTGGGCGCCGAGCCGAACCCCAGGATCGTGATCCGGGGCGATGCAAAGCTCAATTTCCGCGAGGTCCGGGAGGTCATGATTGTGATCGAACAGGAAGGCTTCCGCGGGGTGGGGCTGATCGCCAAGCGCGCGGGCGCAGAAGGAAAGTGACATCATGCAGTTCAACAGCAACGATTCTGGCTCCAATCTGCAGTTTGAAATCAACGTCACGCCGCTCGTCGACGTGGTGCTCGTGCTGCTGATCATATTTATGGTCGTCGTGCCACTCATGATGGAGGGCTACGACGTCGATATCCCTCGAGCCTCCGCCGATACGTCGGCTCAGGTTGCCGAATCCCAGTTGATCCTGAGTATCGCTTCCGCGGCGTGCCCCATCCTAACGCCCCCGGCAGGGGAAGGGATCCCGAAGGACTGTCAAGTGACCCTGGCGGATCAGAAGATCCCTGTAGCCGAATTGCCCGCGCGCGTTGCGTCGATTCTGGGCGGCCGACCCGCGGAACAGCGCGCGCTGTTCCTGGCCGTCGACGATCGCCTGAACTACGAGGGGGTTCTGCGCATCATTGATCTCGCGAAATCGGGCGTTGAGGATTTGAAGATCGAATTTGTCGCGACCAATTGAGGTGGTTGCTTGGTGACAACCATGGAAGCAAAGAGCATTTTCAAAACATCCGGGGCTCCGACGGCCCGCAGCATGGCGAAGAGCCTGGCGATCCATGTCTTCGTGCTGGCCGTGCTGATGGTCATACCGGCTCAAGCGCTGTTTCGCAGCGAGCCCCCCAACAAAGAACTCGACATCGTCTTCTATCGTCCGCCAGAGATCGCGGTCAACTCGCGAGCCGTTTCGCGTCCGAAGCCGCGAGGGACGAGTGAGGCCGGGTCCCCACCAGGGGCGCCTGCACCCGCGCTGAAACCGAAGCCGAACGCCCCCGCAGGTCCAGACTTAGCTGGCAAAACGGAACTGCCACCAGGCCCGGAGATGGGCTTTCCGGTGGAGGCAAAGCCGAAGGTGGGAAACGCCGGCATCCTGGCATACAAGGACAAGTTCGCGAGCCTGGCACAGGACACCGTCGTGGTGCCTCTCGGAGCCGATGCGCGTCACGTCGCCGCCGATGACGTAGGCCGGGCCTCGGCACGCTCTTTGTTGACGAGCAATACGCCGGGATCGAGCGGTGGCATCAACCTCGCCTCCCTGAGCCGCAGTGTTGGAGGCGGTGGAGGAGGCGGGGGCAACGGGGGCGGCGGTGTGGGTGGCCACGGCACTGGTGCTGGCGGTAGCGGAGGAGCCGGGATTGGAGGTGTCGGGGTAGGCCGTGCGGTCAGCCCGATCGCACCGATCACCGGCGCCGACCGACCGAAGGCACGCGGCGGGCCAGGTCCTGCCCGCACCGACGAAGAAATACAGATCGTGTTCGATCGCTACAAGGCGTCGTTCTACCGGCTGTACAACCGAGAGCTGCGTAATAACCCAGCCCTGAAAGGCCAGATGGTTCTGCGCCTGACGATCGAGCCGGACGGCAGCGTGTCGATGTGCGTGCTTCAGTCGACTGACATGGATGCGCCGGATCTCGCCACGCAGGTCGTTAGCCGCGTCCGGACAATCAATTTCGGCGCGAAGGATGGTGTACCGGCCGTGACGATCATGTACCCGATCGATTTTCTGCCGGCAGCGTGAAGCCGGCGGCCGAAGCGGAATGGCACGGACGCCAGGAGGTTTGGAGAAGCTGCGAATCTGATCAGTTAAGTTCGACGTGATTTTGACAAAGGCAAAGCCATTCGAAAGATGGCGACGCAAAGTCACCGGTCTAATGGGCCCGGGGGGCCCTACGACGGCGGGACCGCCGGAATCCAGTCTACGGCGCGACTGCCTCGTTCCCGATGAAATCGCTTGGTGAGTGGGACGAGGGCGTAAATGACTTCTAGTAGCACAATTCATGTGACTGCAGGCTACAGCCGGATCGCAATCCTGCTCGACAAGCTGCGCCTCAGTCTCCGCTTCCGCCTGCGACTTCCCGAGATCGATGATGTGCGGAACCCCCTCATAGCTCATGCGGCGGCTATTGGCAGCCCAGGAAGAGCACGGCTGTTCAAAGGAGCACACGCTAGGAAGAGGATTTTACTTGTTTTCGGCATCGTCGTTCTGATGATGGGAGCGAACTCCGCGTTTGCCCAGACGCAAACGTGCGCCATTATCACCGGCGGCAATGCCGGTCCGGCAGGGGGTGTTAGTCCCGCCTATCTCGCTAATCAAGACGGACGCGCCAATCAGGGTTGTACGATTTTGATCACGCTCAACGCTGACGGGTCTATCACAACAACTCACCCCAATCCTGCCCCCTCTTACGATGCCGGCTTTGACGACAACATGATTGCTGTCGTAAACAACACCGCTCAAACCATCACCGGCTTGCAGCTCACCAGCACAACAGTCGATATTTTTGGTCTCGATGGCGATGGTGTTTGTAGCGGCCCCCCGGGATGGACTTTTAGCGCTCTTGCGCCGAACCCCAAATGCGCAATCGCAACGGACCCGTTCCGCTATGGTCCCGCGGGAATTAACTTCACAATATTTAACCCCTTCAGTGGGATCGTCAATTTCGGTAACGGTGGCATTCCACCAAATGGTAGCGCGTTTTTCACCCTTGAGGGGGCAGACCTCAGTAAGATCGTCGTGATAATAGACCCAGGGCTGGCAATTACCAAGCAAGTCAGCGTGGTGGGTGGCGGCGCTGCGCTGCCGGGCGGGCAGCTTGATTACGTCGTGCACGTGACCAATCTCTCATCGAACCCGGCCACCTCGGTCGTGATCACCGACGATCTCAACCGCGCGGGTGCAGGTCGCCTCACGTTCGTGAACCCACCGGCGCCGACGATGAACGGCTCCACGGCGGGTGTCACGGTCGTGGGTTCCGTACTGACCGCGGACTACTCTTCTGTGAACGGGCCGTTGCAGCCCGGACAATCCATCGACGTGCGCTTCCGGGCGCAGATTGCTGCGGGACTTCCCGCCGGCACGACGCTCACGAACGTGGCGCTCGTAACCTGGAACACCCCTACACGGACGTCGAGCGCGAGCGTCTCTATTGATATTGGACAAACCTCCACGCCCGATCTTGTACTGACAAAAACAGGACCGGCGACGACGAGCCTCGGACAGTTAGGGCAGTTTGGCCTTAACGTCCAGAATACCGGCGTGACCGACTCATGGAACGCCACGATCCTTGATCGGCTCCCCAAAGCCAGCCCCACCGGCGGCATGTGTTCCTCGACACCCCAGATACTCAGCGCGCAGGTTTTCCAGGCGAACGGCATCACACCGGTTCCGGGCAAGGGGCCTCTGGTTCCGGGCACCGACTTTTCCATCAGCTATAACGGCGCGCCCACCTGCGAGCTTACGCTGACCACGCTCACCGCGGCCGCCACGATCAGCCAGAACCAGCGTTTGATCATCAATTACCAAACCCAATTGGACGCGAACAGTCAAATTGGCGCTACGCTCACCAACGTAGCTGGCGCCATCCAGTGGTTCGACGCCGACCCCAGCGTCTCCACCCGCCAACGCTTCACGCGCACACTTACCGATGGCACGCCAGGCATCCTCGATTTCCAGGACGCCCACACGGTCACGGTGGTGATCAGCCAGCTCGCCATCACAAAACAAGTCAGCGTCGTGGGGGGCGGTGCCGCGCTGCCAGGCGGGCAGCTTGACTACCTGGTTCATGTGACCAATGTCTCGACGAACCCGGCCTCACCGGTCGTGATCACCGACGATCTCAACAGCGCGGGTGCGGGCCGCCTCACGTTCGTCAACCCAGCAGCAACGATGAACGGCTCCACGGCCGGTGTCACGGTCGTGGGTTCCGTGCTGACCGCGAACTACTCTGCCGTGAACGGGCCGTTGCAGTCCGGACAATCCATCGACGTGCGATTCCGGGCGCAGATTGCTTCGGGACTTCCCGCTGGCACGAGGCTCACGAACACCGCGGTCGTAACTTGGAACAACCCTCCGCAGACGGCCAGCGCCAGCGTCTCGATCGATATTGGTGGAGTCCCCGGTTCCGGCAGTTTGAACGGCACCGCGTGGCTCGACGCAAACTTCAACAAGATAGCCGATCTCGGCGAGGCGCTGCTGCAGGGCTGGACGGTTGGGCTGTATCTCAATGGGGTGCTGGTGCAGTCCGTTCTGACGGATGTCAACGGGGTCTATCGGTTCAGTAGCGTGCCGCCGACCGACGGGACAGCAAACCGGTACGAGCTTCGGTTCACCGCGCCCGGTGCGGGCCCGAATACCGCCAAGCTCGGCAAAGCCGACTCGGCCTTTACCAACTGGCTGCAGCGGATCACCGGCATCGCCGTGCCCTCCGGCAGCAACCTCCAGAATCTGAACCTGCCGATCGGGCCGAATGGCGTCGTCTACAACTCGGCGACGCGCGCTCCTATTGCGGGCGCGACCGTGAAGATGCTGCGCGGCAACGCAACACTGCCGGCAACCTGCTTCGACGACCCGGCTCAACAGGGCCAGATCACCCAGGCGGGCGGCTATTACCGGTTCGACCTCAACTTCTCGGATCCTGGCTGTC
Source organism: Candidatus Acidiferrum sp. (assembly GCA_049644365.1). Lineage (GTDB taxonomy): Bacteria > Acidobacteriota > Terriglobia > Acidiferrales > UBA7541 > Acidiferrum. The sequence goes on from JBARRT010000194.1 coordinate 27,109, forward strand.
CCAGTGGTAATAGCTACCTCATTGTGGTGACCGCGCCGACGTCGAACTATGTCGCCGGTGAGTCGCAGGTTGTCCCGCCAAGTTCGAACGCAGCGACCGCTCCGTTTTCAGTGCTTACCTGTCCGACGGACGCTCTTCCGGCCATCCCGTACTGCGAGGCACAGGCGTCGGAGTTTGCTCCGCCACCCTCCGTGCTCGCGCGTAGCGCCGGGACTCAGTACTACCTGAATCTCACCCTGGACGGCACCGCGGTCCCCGGCTCGAGCCAGATCTACAACAACCACATTCCGCTCGACCCGCAGCTCGCGGGGGCATTCTCAATCACTAAAACGACGCCGTTGCTCTACGTCACTCGCGGGCAGCTCATCCCGTACACCATCACGATCAGCAACGTGATAGGCGCCTCCATGCAAGGTGTGCGGATTGTGGATCGCTATCCAGCGGGCTTCCGCTACGTCCCCGGATCCGCGCGCCTGGATGGTCTGCCCACAGAGCCCACGGTGGCCGCCCGCGACCTCGTGTGGAATGGCCTCAGCTTCGGCAGCTCCGATCATCGCACGATCGTCCTGCTGCTCGCCGTCGGCGCCGGTGTTGGCGAAGGCGAGTTCGTCAACCGGGCGCAGGTCATCGAAGGCCTGACGGGCAGGCCCCTATCCGGTGAGGCGACGGCAAGGGTTCGTGTCATCCCGGATCAGACGTTCGATTGCACAGACGTGTTTGGCAAGGTTTTTAACGACGTCAATCGCGACGGAGTGCAGGACAACGGCGAAGATGGCCTGCCCGGCGTGCGTGTGGTGACAGCAAGGGGTCTGGAAGCGACGACGGATCAGTACGGGCGGTACCACATCACCTGCGCAATCACGCCAAATGAGGACCGCGGCAGCAATTTCGTGCTGAAGCTCGACGACAGGACCCTGCCAAGCGGCTTCCGGATGTCGACTGACCATGTGCAGGTCAAGCGCGCCACGCGCGGCAAGGCTCTGCGCATCAATTTCGGCGCGTCGATATACCGGGTGGTCGCCATCGACCTCTCCGATGCAGCGTTCGAACCGGGTACGACCGAAATCCGCGTTCAGTGGCGGCCACGCATCAACGTACTCCTCGAGGAACTGCGCAAAGCACCGGCGGTGCTGCGTCTCTCCTACGTTGCCGACACGGAGGATGCGGCACTAGTCGAACGGCGCGTGCAAGCGATTAAGCGGCAGGTGACTGAAGCATGGGATGCGAAGAAAGACAGCTATGTGCTGACCATTGAGCCTGAGGTGTTCTGGCGCCTTGGCGGCCCGCCCAAACGTCTCGACGGGCGTGCGCCGGGGAGCAGGTGAACGGTATGAGCAAGCAGCGCCATCTACTGCTGATCGTCGGATTGCTGCTGATGATCGCTCCCGCGGGCGTCGGTCAGGTCAGCACGGCCAAGCCCGGCGAGCCGGTCGAGCGGCATCTGTCCAGTGATCAGACGTTTCGTGAATGGTCGCATGACTCGAAGGCGACCGGAGAAACCAAGCTCATCAAGGTCTGCCGGGCGGAGACCGTTTGCAAAATGCGCTACCGGGAAGGCAACACGCCGCGGATGCGCGTCAGGAACCTCGTCGTGCCAATGCGGTACGAGGACGAGACCAATCCCATTTCCGACGCCTTCACCAAACAAGTTCGGCAGGCGCTCGACAACCTGCGGGACAAGCGGGGCGTGACGGTCCGCTTCATCGGCTACACTGACGACGCGCCGCTGACTGGCCTCGACGAGAGCACTTACGGAAACCACTTGTCGTTGTCGAAGGCAAGGGCGCACCACGCTGCATTGGCCATGCAGGAAATCCTGGGATTGCCGGCCTCGGCGATCGAAAGCGACGGTCGCGGGCCCTCTCACCCGCTTGCCTCAAACGAAACGGTACAGGGACGGAGGCTGAATCGTCGCATCGAGGTGGAATTCTGGTACGACGATCCTCTCCAAGCGTTACCGGACGAGCCGCAACTGTGCCCGGACGATGCCGACGAAACGGTGACCAGGGTCTACGATCCCCCCTGGGGCAGCATCCCATCCCTTGAGCTCGAGAACGGCCAGCCGATCATTCCGCAGGACTACGCAGCAAACCTGCGTCGCGCACTGACGGACATTTCGGATCGGACCAACGCGCGACTACGGTTTATAGGTTACACGAAGAACGAGCGACTCGACCGCCGCACCGCGTCCGTGTATGGCGATGACATCGGGCTTTCCGCGGCGCGGGCTCGGCGCGCTATGGATACCCTGATGCAGGACCCGCTGTTGTCGGGCGCGCGGTCCGAGCACGAGGGACGCGGATACGTCCAGTCCGACGACGTCGTAAACGCTGGCTTCATCCAGGGCCAAGAGTCGTTCGTACGCGTGCAGGTCGTGTACGACGAGCGGTTACCGTTGGACAACTACGAAGGCGTGGATATTACGCGTCTGAACCAGGAGGTTCGTCCGAAGAGCCCGTATGAGCTGAATGTGATGCGCATCACCGTCGATGGCAAGCCTATCGATGACCCGGGCCGCAGCTCTTCCGACATCCAGCGGTGCACCGACGTCGCGCTCGACAACGCCAAGATCCAGTTCCGCTTCGACAATCTGGAGGCGCGGCGACGGCTCAGTGTCGCGGCGAATCCGGTCGCTGTGGCCGTGAGTAATTCAGGCGGTGGCCCTGCCGAATCGGTCGTACATTTCCGAATGTACAGCAGCTATGCAAGCTTTATCAAGCGTGCTGAAATTCGAATATTCGAGCAGCAGCAGTCTCTGCAAGCCGCGCCGCTCAAGATCATCGCCGTCGACGAAGCGGGTCTTGCCGAATGGCATCCAAGAGCAGAAATTCTTGCCGGCCCGGCACGCGAACTCAAGTATCTGCTACGCGCCTATGACTCGAAAGGTAATTTCGACGAAACGGACGCGCGGCCGCTGCGGCTGTACCGCGAGCCGTCGCGTGGAAGCGTCGTAACCTCTGACGGGCCGGCAACGCGCGAGCTACTTGCCGCTTATGGCGAGAATGAGCTGGCGCGGCAGCAGATTCCGCTCGGCAGCGGCACGGTGAAGGTACAGGGCAGCGGCATACCGGCCGGCCACACGGTCTGGGTAGCGGGCCGCCAAATTCCGGTCGACCCGCAGGGCAACTTCGCCGCGGAGGAGATCCTTCCGGCCGGCGCGCATAGCGTCGAAGTCTCGGTCCTGGACGATGCGGGCAACGGCTCACTGTATCTTCGCGACCTGGAGTTCAAACGCACCGACCTGTTCTACGTCGGCATTGCCGACTTGACGGTATCGAAGAACAGCGCGAGCGGGCCGGCAAAGCTGCAGGAAGGCGAGAATGCTCAACACCCCTACGACTCAACGCTGGATGGCCGGCTGGCGTTTTACTTGAACGGAAATATACATCAGAACTGGCGGCTGACGGCGAGCGCGGACACCCGCGAAGGCCCGGTGAAGGACCTGTTCAGCAACTTCCTGGGCAAGTCGCCCGATTCGTTATTCCGGCGCATCGATCCCGACTATTATTACCCGACGTTCGGCGACGACGGTGTAGTGCAAGAGATGGCGCCAACCTTGGGCAAGTTCTACGTCAAAGCGAGCAATGGCGAGAATTACGGGATGTGGGGCAATTTCAAGGTCGGCTATTTGGATAACGAACTGGCCCACGTCGACCGAGGCTTGTACGGAGCTAACGCACATTACGCGTCCGAACCCACCACCAGCTTCGGCGAGCGACGGCTCACGGTGGATGGATTCGCCGCCCAACCGGGAACGATGGCGAGCTATGAGGAATTCCGCGGAACGGGCGGATCGCTCTACTTCCTGCACCACCAGGACATCCTGACGGGCTCTGAGCGCGTGCGCATCGAAATTCACGACAAGGCCTCCGGCATCGTCACAGGGGTGGTCAACCTGCAACCCAACGTGGACTACGACATCGACTACCTGCAGGGCCGGTTGCTGCTTTCCCAGCCGCTCTCGTCGACTGCCAACGACAACCTGTTAGTGCGCACCAGCGGCTTAAGCGGTGACGAGGCTTACCTGGTTGTGCGTTACGAGTACACGCCAGGTTTCGACAAGCTGGACCAAGTTGCCGTCGGCGGTCAGGGCCATTACTGGTTGAACGACCATGTACGGCTCGGCTTCACGGCCGATTCCAACGAGGGGGGCTCCGCCAGCAACAGCAATCTCGGCGCCGCAGACCTGACCCTGCGGAAGAGTGCCAATTCATGGTTCAAGTTGCAGGCAGGCCGCAGCACGGGTCTCCTCTCTCCCTCGCTGCAATCCAATGATGGCGGATTCGGGTTTCAGGGTCCTAACGACCAGTCGTTCACCGGCGCGAAAGCGGGCGCCTATCGCGCCGACCTGAGCGTCGGGCTGCGCGATTTCTTCGAGGGCCGCGACGGTCGCTTCACGCTCTATAAGCAGCACCTCGACGCCGGTTATTCGTCGCCAGGACAGGCGACGATTAAGGACACCGAGCAATACGGCGGCACGTTCAGGATGCCCGTGACGAGCAGCTTGAGTCTCGCAGCCAAGGGCGATCAGAAAATCGAGAGCCAGGGGCTCGAGACTCGGGCGGTCGAATTGGACGTGGCCTACAAGCTAACCGAAAAATGGAGCGTCAGCACCGGCGTGCGCAACGACCTGCGTAAGGACAATTCGCCGGTTGTTCCCCTGACGCAGATACAGGGCGAGCGCACGGACGTGGTCGCGCAGGTGAAGTTCGATTCCAGCGCCTCCTGGAGCGCCTACGGCTTCGGCCAGCGCACGGTCGCGGCAAGCGGCGGCCGAGAAGACAATGATCGCATCGGCGTGGGCGGCTCCTATCGCCTGACTAAACGCTTCCGGATCGACGGGGAGGCGTCCGACGGACACCTCGGACCTGGTGGAAAGATCGGCACTAGCTTTCTCGATTCCAAGGGGACCAGTTATTACCTGAACTATTCGCTGGAAAACGAGCGGACAGACAACGGGCTGCTGCTTCGTGGCAGCCAAGGCAACCTGGTCTCAGGCACGAAGGTACGGCTTTCCGACACTTCCAGTGTCTACGTCGAGGAGCGTTACCAGAATGGGGCGTCCCTGAGCGGCCTCACTCACACTACCGGGATCAACCTCACGGCGAAAGAGCGCTGGAATTTCGGTGGGAGCGGGGAGTTCGGCAAGCTGCGCGACTCGAAGACCGGCGCCGAGACCGATCGCAAGGCGGCAGGGTTCCGCATGGGCTACGGCCTGGCTAAGTTGCAGTTCTCAAGCGCGATCGAGTTTCGCCGGGATAACGCGGAACAACTCGACCGTACACATAACGAAATGACTACATGGCTGTTTCGGAACAATTTCAAATTGCAACTGACGCCCGACTGGCGCTTAATCGGCAAGCTGGACCACTCGGTCAGTGATAGCTCGCTCGGCGACTTCTATGCCGGCGGCTACACCGAGGCCGTGGTCGGCTACGCGTACCGTCCGGTGAGGAACGACCGGCTAAACGCGCTGGTCAAGTACACGTACTTTTATAACGTGCCGACCACGGGTCAGGTGGGATTGCAGAACACCGCGGCCGAGTTCCTTCAGAAGAGCCACATCGCCGCGCTGGATGTGAACTACGACCTCACGGCGAATTGGTCCCTCGGAAGCAAGTACGCCTACCGCATGGGACAGGAAAGTTTGGATCGCGTGCACCCGAACTTCTTTGACAACCGCGCGCAGCTCGCGGTCTTGCGTGTGGACCGGCGGTTCTTCAAGGAGTGGGACACCCTGGCGGAGGTTCGAACGCTTTACCTACCGGATATAAGTCAACGCCGCAGCGGCGCGCTGGCCGCGATCTATCGTCATATAGGCAAGAACCTGAAGGCTGGCGTGGGCTACAACTTCACCAATTTCTCCGACGAGCTGACCGACCTGAAGTACAACCATAAAGGCGTATTTCTCAATCTCATCGGGACTATGTGAAGCCCGCGTGGCTTTGCTGGGCAGCTGGCATGCTGGACTCCAGCTTCCGAACAGCAAACGTTGCGTGAAAGGCGAAAAGCTCCCGGCTGCGCCTTGATACGACTCCCCCGATCGATCTCCACGATCGCTAGTGTGTACTTGTCGAGAGTTTGTTCTAAGCGGACAAACTGCGGCACTGTCGTCAGCATCACCCACAGCTTGATTGATCGCCCTTGCAATGCCAACAGGTCACAGTCGACCTCGGATGCAGATGCTCAAGATCAGCACTGGTACATAGCTGAGGAACAATTAAGGAGATAGTTCGGTAGCTAATCGACTGTCAAAACAACGGTTTATGTTCGGCCGTACAGTCGCCACGCTGGACGTATTCGCGCAGTGTGCGCGCGCTGAGTCGTAACACGTCAGCTGCTTCGCGGAGGGTCAGCAAACGATCTCCAATCGGCAGCGCGTCAGCCTGTGATCTCTTGTATTTTTTCATCCTGTGGCTTCCTTCGCTCAGAGAAAACTTGGGCGCAAAATGGGCGCAAAACCCCGGCTTTCTAGGCGCAAATCGAGGCGTGGCCGGTGAGTAAGGGCAGCCGAATCAACGTGAATTTTGCGGTTTTCTGGAGCGGGCGATGGGAATCGAA
>JBARRT010000195.1:0-3549 GCA_049644365.1 Candidatus Acidiferrum sp.
ATGGCCCACGCGATGCTGCGCTTGTTGGCCAGCCCAAAGATCACTGCCGTTTTTTGCGAATCGCTCATTCGGTGAGTCTCCCGATGCCCGAGCTAAGCCCGGCGCCTGCAAAAGTCAAATTCGATGAAACGCTTTCTCGATCTCCTTGAGGGAATAACGCAGCACCACTGGGCGTCCGTGCGGGCAGCTCATCGGACAATCGGTCTTGGCCAGCGCATCGAGGAGCCATTCCATTTTCGACTGTTCGAGCGGCATATTGATCTTGATCGCCGCATGGCACGCGGTCGAGGCTGCGATTTTCGCCTGCAAAGTTTCGATGGAAATCGCCGCGTTTTCGCGGTCCAGCCCATCGAGAATTTCCGTGAGCAGTTTTTCCGCATCCGGCGCGATGACGCCAGCGGGCACGGCCTGGATCGCCACGCTCTTTGGCCCCATCGGTTCGACTTCGAAACCATTCGCGGCGAGTTCTTCCGCGATTTTCTCGAAGGTGACGATTTGCCGGGGCGAAAGTTCGATCACCAGGGGCATGAGCATGCGCTGGGCTTCGATCTTTCCGGCGCGGCGCGCTTCGAGGTGCTGTTCGAAGAGCACGCGCTCGTGGGCTACGTGCTGGTCCACGATCCAGAGTCCTTCGCCGTTCACGGCGACAATGAAACTCGCGCTGACCTGGCCGAGCGGTTTGAGATCGGCGATTTGCTCCGGGCGTGGCAGCGTCGCAGGAGCGTCCGCGCTTGGAGCGGCTAGATTCGCGGCCCAATTCACCGCATCGGAAATGCGCGCCGGCGCAAGGGCCGCACCAAATGCGGTTCCGGAGGTAAAAGGAATTCGCTGCTCTACCGGCTGCATCGGGGCAGAAGTCAGATCGAAACCGCCATCCGAACCGACGCCGGAGCCCAGACCGATCTCTTCCATGGGTGGGATGATCGCGCGCGGCACTGCGGATTCCGCCGGTGGCGGCATGATTCCGCCGGTGAAACCTCCATTGCCGGAGCCGATGGTCTGTGGTGCCGCGCCGGCGGCAGTGGCAAAACTTGCGATCGGCCGCGTGCCCATGAGCGCCTGGCGAATCGTGTCGCGCGTGAAATCGTGGACAAATTGTGAACGCCGGAAGCGCACTTCGATCTTTGCGGGATGCACGTTGACGTCCACTTCGTCGTACGGCATTTCGAGAAAAAGGAGCGTCGCGGGGAAAACCGCGGGCGGCAAAATATTGCGATAGGCTTCGTGAATGGCGTGCAGGATCAGCCGGTCGCGCACCAGGCGGCGATTCACGAAAATGTAGATGCCGTTGCGGTTCAGGCGCTGCACGTCGGGTCGCGAAGTAAACCCGCTGACGGTCAGCGACGATTTTTCTTCTCCGGCTTCCAGTTCCGGCTCGGTTATAGCGGCGCGAAAGGCCGCGGATGCCGCGGGGATTTCGACGAGTTCTTCCAGCGATTGCCGGCCAAAAAGCTGATAGATGCGGTCGGCCAGTTTTTCCGCGGGCGGGCAGTTGATGATTTCTTGCGTCGGCGTCGTCAGAAGGAATTGTTTCGTTGGATTCGCGAGCGCGTAGTGCGTGACCAGCGAAGCGATGTGGCCCAGCTCGGTCGTGTCTGATTTCAGGAATTTTCTGCGCGCGGGAACGCAGTAGAAAATATCGGCGACGCTGACGGTTGTTCCAGCAGGCAGGCCTGCGGGCTTTACGTTGATCAGCTTGCCTCCGGCGAATTCGATGCGCGTGCCTTCGGCTTCCGCTTCATCGCGCGTTTCGAGCAGCAAACGCGAGACGGCGGCAATCGTAGGCAGCGCTTCACCGCGAAAACCCAGCGTGGAAATAGACAACAAATCGTCGGCGGAACGGAGCTTGCTGGTGGCGTGGCGTTCGAACGCCAGTAGCGCATCGTCGTGCGTCATGCCGTGGCCATCGTCGATCACGCGGATCATGCGCTTGCCGCCTACTTCCACTTCGATGCGAATGTTGTTCGCGCCGGCGTCCAAGGCGTTTTCAAGCAGCTCTTTCACCACCGACGCCGGCCGTTCGACAACTTCGCCCGCCGCGATTTTATTCGCCACCGCTTCCGGCAATATGCGTATGCGGCTCATATCACTCGACAGCTTTTTTCTTTTGCTGAATGGCGAGGCCAAGCTCGTCGAGTTGTGCGGCGTCTACTTCGCTTGGGGAATCGGCCATCAAATCCTGGGCGGCGGTAGTTTTTGCGAAGGCGATCACTTCGCGGATGGATTTCTCGCCGGCAAGGAGCATGACGACGCGGTCGATGCCGAGCGCGATGCCGCCGTGGGGCGGAGTGCCGTACGTTAGCGCGTCCAGGAAAAAGCCGAAGCGGCGGCGCAATTGTTCCTGGGACAGGCCAAGGGCTTTGAACAGGCGCTCCTGGATGTCTTGGCGGTGGATTCGAATGCTGCCGGAGCCGAGTTCGTAGCCGTTGAGGACGAGATCGTACCCTTTCGAACGCACTTCCCACGGCGCGGATTCCAGTTTCTCCAGATCTTCATCGACGATTCCGGTGAACGGATGCTGAGCGCTGACCCAAGTTTTGTCCGCCTCGCTCCATTCGAAGAGCGGAAAGCCCGTAAGCCACAGGAATTTCCATTGTGATTTGTCGATCAAGCCGAGCGCTTCGCCAAGGTGCAAGCGCAATTGGCCAGCGACCAGCGCGGCGGCTTCCGTGCCTTTGATCTGCTCCTTGGCGGATACGGCGACGACGAGGTCGCCGGGCTTCGCGCCGCAAGCTTCGGCGAGTTTCTTCATGTTTTCCGCGCCGATCAATTTCTCGACCGTCGAGGTCAGCCCCTCCGGCGCAACTTTCACGAAGTAGGCGCCGCGTGCGTGCAGCGATTTTGCTTTTTCCGTTAATTCGTCAAGCTGCTTGCGCGAATAGTTCGCGGCACCCGGCGCAGCCAGCGCGAAGACTCTTCCTTCGATTTGCAGCTTTTGCTTGGCTTCTTCCGGAAAGCAATGCGTCACTTCGTGCAGCTCCATGCCAAAGCGCATGTCCGGTTTGTCGCTGCCGTATTTTCGAATGCAATCCTTGTAGAGCAGGTGCGGAAACGGCGCTTCGGCCTTGACGCCGGCAACGGCGCAGGCGCGCACCATCACTTGCTCGATGACGTGAAAAATGTCTTCCTGGCGCGGGAAGGACATCTCCAGGTCGAGCTGCGTGAATTCGAGCTGGCGATCCGCGCGCTGGTCTTCATCGCGGAAACACTTCACGATCTGGAAGTATTTGTCCAGCCCGGCGATCATCAGGATCTGCTTGAAGATTTGCGGCGATTGCGGCAGCGCGTAAAACTGGCCGCGGTGGATGCGGCTGGGCACGAGAAAATCGCGCGCGCCCTCGGGTGTCGAGCGCGTGAGCATGGGCGTCTCCACTTCGAGGAAACCCATTTCGTCCATGACCTTGCGGATTTCGAGAATGATGCGATGGCGCAGCGCGAGGTTGCGATGCGGCTTCGGCCGTCGCAAGTCCAGATAGCGGAAGCGCAAACGCGTTTCTTCCGCGGCATTGATTTCATCTTCGATCGGGAACGGCGGCGTTTTCGCGTTGT
>JBARRT010000196.1:0-14847 GCA_049644365.1 Candidatus Acidiferrum sp.
AAGTACGACTGGAAGCCCGCCCAGGGCGTTCGCTCCGTCGCCGACGTCTTCAACCTGATCGTTAAAGAGAACGGCCTGCTCGCCGGCGTGCTTTCGGGCACACCGAATACGGGGGCACCGCCCGCGCCCATCACCGATCCGGAGAAAATGCAGGAAGCTCTGAAGGCTTCTTACCTCAATCTGCAAAAAGCGATTACAGGACTTTCCGACAACGACTTGCAGACGACGGTGAAATTGTTCGGAAGAGACTGGACGAAGCAGGACGCGCTGATGCACGTTCTCGAAGATCAACACGAGCATCTGGGGCAGTCGATCGCGTACGCGCGCAGCAACGGCGTGGTTCCGCCCTGGTCTAAGTAAGAACAAGAGTGGCAAAACGAGCAAGATCTGCGTCATGGGGAAGGAAGTCATGGGAATACTATTCAATGATATCCACTACGCCTTCCGGATCATGCGCAAGAGTCCCGGTTTCACTCTCATAATCATTCTCACGCTGGCATTGGGAATTGGGGCGAACACATCGATTTTCAGCATCGTAAACGCGGTGCTATTGCGTTCCCTGCCGTACTACGACCCCAGTCGTTTGGTGAAGATCACTTTCAACAATCCTGGAATAGGTTTGCGTGACATCGGCTTCTCTGTCCCCGAGTTGGAGGATCTGAAGTCAAGAGCTGGTGTCTTCGAGGAAGTAAGCGTTGTCCTCTCTGGGCCCACCAACTTGACCGGCGCCAAACAACCGGAACATCTTGAAATGCTCGAAGTGAGCCCCAACTATTTTTCCATGCTCGGCACAACACCAGAAATCGGGCGGTTATTTGGTCCGCAGGATTTTGCGCTGGGTTTTGCGGAAGCAACTGTGATTAGCGATGGCTTGTGGCGCCGCTCTTACGGCGGCGACCCGAATATTCTCGGGAAGCGTCTGAGGATGGACAACGATCCGTACACGATTGTGGGAGTAGTTCCTGCTGGATTTCGCCACCCCGGGACGACGGTCGCGAAGGATGTGGAAGTGTGGGTCACGTGCGGGTTCAGCGGGGATCCTTATCCGAAACCCGCGCGAAACGTGAAGGTGGCGCGCGAGGCAATCGGACGGCTGAAACCTGGCATCGATGTAACGCAGGCTCAGGCGAGACTGACGGCAATGGCCAGCGAACTCCGAACTGACTTCCCGAATGATTATCCTCCTGAGGCCAAATGGTCCATCGAGATCCAACCTTTGCAGGACGCACTCGTAGGCAATGTGCGTCCCCAACTGCTGGTATTAATGGCCGCGGTAGTCCTAGTCGTGCTAATCGCATCCGTGAACATCGCAAACCTTCTTCTGGCTCGCGCTTCAGGAAGACAGAGAGAAATGGCAATGCGGATGACGCTTGGGGCTGCCCGTTCTCGCATGGTGCGCCAGATGCTGACGGAGGCTCTCGTGCTCTCCTTTATCTCGGGTGTGGCAGGCGTGCTCGCAGCGAAATTGACCTTGAGTTTCATCCTTCGCTTTGTTCCCGCTTCAGTTCCCCGGCTTGCCGAAGTGGGTGTCGACCGGACAGTGCTGCTTTTTGCTCTTCTGATTTCCATCTTCACCGGAATCATATTTGGGCTTGCTCCAGCTTTCCAGGCAATGAAAGCCGATATGACTGCCGCAATTCGGGAAGGTGCTCAAGGCTCCGGTTACAGCGCTAAGACATTCCGGTTGAGGAGTCTGCTGATTGTGTCTGAATTGGCGCTTGCTGTTGTGTTGATGGTTGGAGCCGGCTTGCTCCTGCGGACCTTCTGGGGATTGATTCAGGAAAATCCGGGCTTCAATCCTTCGAGGGTAGTCACTGCAAGCTTCTACCTACCGAACCCGAACGATCCCAAGACGGATGTGTTGTATGGAGACTTCTCAAAAAGGACATCTTTTTTCCGAGACGTCATTCGGCGTGTGGCCACGATTCCAGGAATCGATCGGGCTGCCATGACCTCGGATATGCCAGGCGCGCGTCCAGCAACAACCGCCGCATTGGTGATTGAGGACCGCGCGGCCGATTCGTCGCAAGGGGTAACAGCGGAAGTAATTCGAGTGAGTCCCGATTATTTCATGCTGATGCAATGCCCATTGATTCGTGGGCGTTTTTTCCTAGAAAGCGATGAAAGCGGAAAGCAGGAGGTAGCCATCATTGATGAGACTACGGCGCGACGCTATTGGTCGGGCATCGATCCTGTCGGCAGGCGCTTCCGGATGGGGATAAATCCCAGGCTTCCTTGGGTAACCGTGGTCGTGGTCGTGGTCGGAATTGTCAAGGATATGAAGCAAGACGGACTCGACACAGATGGAGTCCCCCACATTTTCAGACCAATCTATCAACAATCGCCACTACGCTCGCGGGCCGTGAGCGTGGTGGCGAGGACGCCTCTGCCCGCATCACTCCTCGAATCACAAATTCGGAAAGAGATACAGACATTGGATCCCGCATTGCCGGTATTCAACGTGCGCTCGATGAACGATGTGATGGATGCTTCGATAGCGCCGCGCCGATTCTCGGCGGAATTGGTTGGAGTGTTCGCGGCCGTCGCGATGCTTTTATCCTCCATTGGCATCTATGGATTGCTGGCTTACATGGTTGGGCAGAGGTCTCGTGAGATTGGAATCCGAGTCGCCTTGGGAGCCCAGGGGCCTGATATTCTCAAACTCATTCTCGGCAAAGGGCTATTGCTCGCCGGTACTGGAATTGCGATTGGATTGATCCTTTCTGCAATCTCAGCACCCATGATTGCAGGTCTTCTGTATGGCGTTCATCCGATTGATGTGATCGTCTTCGTCACAGTCCCGCTGATTTTGTTGGTTGTAGCCTTTCTGGCGACTTACATTCCCGCTCGTCGTGCGACGATCGTGGATCCAATCATTGCCTTACATGAAAGCTAGAACTGCGAGGCTAGAAACGTAACCGACTGCCACAAGGAGAAGAAAGTGTCCGTTTACGAAAGGCTATAGGCTCTCAACATCGGAAGATGCGCCGTCGATGCTAGTCAACCGCGAAATTTTAGCATAGGCGCTTGCTACATGAAAAGCGTATGTGGCCGCAGAATTGGTCGTCTACTCGATACTCTACGAATGCTGGAGTTGCCGCAAAGCGGTCTGGATGTAACGCTCACCATAAGGATGGGTGATACGCGCCGCGGCCAGTGAGTACTAAACTCTGTGGTACGCGTGTGCAAACCTGGCCCCCCGAATCGAACTGGTGGGGGACGCAGTTGACGCATGGAAGTTGGTCAGCCCGATTGTATCAGATGAAATCCTCTGATCGGTCGGTTGGGCGAGTTGGGCGATTCACGGCCCTTTCAAAAAGCTAACTGATTGTGGCGACGCGTCTTAGCTTTAGTGATTCCCCGTTCGCAACGAGGAGGCCGGGGGTTCGAATCCCCTCTCGTCCACCAGATTTCATAGGACTTACATTATTTTTGGAAACCGGGTGTTGCTCGTTTTGCCAGCTAACGAGCGCGCTGCGAAATCCGAGTGATTGCAGCAGCGTACTTTAGCTCGGGAGTGCCCGTTACCTACGAGGATATCCGCCTGCCTGTCGCGCAGGAATCCAACAATTGACATCGCGAATCCACTCAATCACGTTCTACAAGCCGACTTGAACTAAGCCGCCCGTGCGGCGGACGCTTCGCGTGCTATGCTCCGCCCGTCATGCCCCAAAGTAGCGCATCGAATTGCGGTTCTCGCACATGCTCATTTTCTAAGTACCGCAAAACCAATAGCTTACAGATGGGTGAAAAGATTGAATTCCCATAGCCACTAGGCTCGCATCCGCCGCAAACGCCAGCGTCTTCCTTCAAGTTGTTGTATCGAAAGCGCGCAAACACACAGTGCTCGTGTGTGCAGCTTGCTCACTCGCGCTTCCGATACAACCCTAAGACTTCCCAGGACTAATCCCGCTGCGAAAGCCGGATAGCCGACGAGCGGATGGCCGAACTCGAACAGCAGCTATGTTTGTGAGCTGTTATCGAAAAGCACGCCGTGATCGTTCTAGTCAACGGAACTTGCTCAATGTTGCGAGACCACCATTCTGCGATCCGGCTCGCGATTGGCCACAAAATTCTCGTGGCACGCGACACCGGCAGCGCGAACCTTGGCGAATTCGGGAACGGTCCGGATCTTGTCGAAGAATGGGTCCACATCCATCGCCGGATACGAGCAGTAGTTTGCATCAATGGCAAGCTTCAGGAGGCGGAGCGACTCATTGATTTGCCCGCAAAAGGAAAGGTGAGCAGCGAAGAAGTAGTTGACCTCCGGATCATCGTCAACCTCCACACCAGCCGTAAGCGCTTTGATCTGAGATTCAGGCTCATGCTGCGCACAAGCCAAAAGCATTTTGTAACTGCCCCAGTGCGGGATTTGCGGTGGTCCGATTTTGATAGCTTCCTGGGTTTTGCCTTCGCGGAGAAGGACTTCTACTGCGTGCGCCTTGGACCATTCCGAACTTAAGTCTCTGCGAATAAAATCCCTGGCACGTTGATAGTTGCCGAGTTCCATGAAGGTAGTGGAACAAGAGCCCCAAACGATCCTCGCGGCGAGCAGAACGACCATGTCACATTCGTGGCCCGCCTCTTCGAGAGAGCCGCCATAGCGCAGGACATAACTCAGCACGTGATGGTTATTCGCGTTGTCGGGGCGCCGGCGCACCAATTCCTGCGCCTGCTGGTGCGCCTTTGCCAGTTCTCCGCGTTCCGTGCGATGTAAGGTCAGTTCCGCCACGGGGCCCGGAGAATCCGGATCCAGCGCGAACTGCCGTTCTGCGGCCGCGTCTGAGAGTCCCAGCATCGCGGGTCCTCCGCCTCCGAAACGGGAGCCCGTGTAGTAACGCAGAGAAAGAGCACCCCAAGCAGGAGCGTAGGACGGATCGAGCATTACCGCGCGCTTTAGTAGCTCGATGCCCTGCTTGTTAGGCATCGGATCCCAATCCAGGGTGGTGCTCCGTAGATACAGCTCGTAAGCCTCTTCGTTGGCAGGAGGAGCCGCCATCTCCTTCACGAAGTCGGATACGCCGAGCGCAGTGGCCAGCTTCCCTCTCGACATAGCGGCAACCTGCGCTTGCAGCGCCAGCAGACTGTTAGCAGGCACATTGACGGTGTCATGCCACAGAACACTGTTTTTCTCCGTGTCCACAGCCTCCAGCGTGACTTGCAGTTGCTCGCCAGCCAGAACAAAGTGGCCCGTAATGATTCTGTTTACGTTCAGTTCCCGGCCGGCTCTTTGCAAATCGATGGATGGAGCGGCGTACCCGCTGGTCGTAGCAAGGGGGCGCACCGAAAGAGAACGCGCTGCGCTTAAGGACATGGCGACCTGGTCGGGTAGTGCCGAGCGGAGATAATCCAAACTCGGGTTGGAACTGGCATTCTGAAACGGAAGAATGGCCACCGGCCCAGGAATCCGGCTCGGTGGGTGGCCCCTCCGAAGAGTGGTCAGGCTCACAGCGAGGCCGACCAGCAGGGTTGCCACAACTGTCCAACCAATGAAGCGCCTCTTGGAAACGTTGTCCGAACCGTAAGGCTTAGAGGTCGGCTCGTTTGGCCGTAGCACAGCAACGTGCGATGGCTGGGCTTCGGGCATCGCCAGCAAGGCGGGTTGTTTGCTGAAGCCGAACCGCACCGGAACGGAGAGCCGATATCCAACTTTCGGGACTGTCTTGATTATTGCGTCGTCATCACCCAATACCTTTCTCAGTTTTGAGACGGCGTTCGCGAGGGAGGCATCGACGACCAAAACTCCTGGCCAGACAGAATCGAGCAAATCCTCTTTGCGAATGACATCGCCCGCCCGCAGCAAAAGTTGATGAAGTACTTCCAGGGGCTTGGCTTCGAGCTCGACGACTTTGTCGCGCAAGCGCAGTTCGTAACGAAGCTCATCGAATGAGCATTCGCCAAAGTGCCACACACGCCCACGAGACCCCTCAGGTGTCGGTTTGGGAGCGGTGGACATCAGCCAAAGGCCCTTTCTTTAGAAAACTTGAGAATTCCGTTAGGACACCGTCGTTGGACTTGATGCAGGCTCAAAGCCAACGTTTTCGGCCAGCCATGGGACGCCATTATGTCACAAAGGTCCAGCCGCGGGAACGCGATTATTGTGCACGTGGACTCGCGCCTGTGCAGGCTGGAATGGCTGCCGAAGTCGGCCGTTTTACGGGAACGCCTTGGAGGCACTATGCAGATGACCGCTAGCCGTAAGCTCTTTGCGATCTTCATTTTTATTCTCTCGTCACAAATGTGCGCGCCCGCGCAAACTCCGACAAGCGCCTGCGGTGGACAGCCGCTTTGCGTTGAGACCTCAGACTTCACCGCAATGGTCACTAGCTTCCGCACTAGCCTGGTAGGATCGTCCAGGATCATCAACGTAAGCGTGCGATTCCAAAACAGGACCGCGCAACCTCTTGTCCTCGGTTACGTGGCGAACTCCGGGATAACCACTGACGAGCGCGGCAATCGCTACATTGTCTATGGCGGAAACGGTTTCCGAGGCATCGGCCTCGTATATGGCAACACGTTCGATTCCAGGCTCACTCTGCGACCTGCGGGTTCCGGTGATGCGCAGTTTGAGATGCATTTACAGGCCACACCTCAGAACGCCGGCCAGTCCTTCACTGTTGACGTGACCATCGACGAGATCAATACCACTGGCAATCAGCCTGCGCTCGGCGGAGAGTTTCCTCTTCATTTTGAAGGTTTGGCAAACGGTGTATCGCAGGGGGTTGGGAGCTTGGCCGGCGCGCCGGATGGCCTGGCCAACGCCGTCTCCAATCTGAAGTCGCTTTTTGGCAAGAAGAAGGCCGTCCAGAATGCGGCAAGCGTCGCGAACTCTGCCGCCAACACGGCCGCCGCAGTGAATGCCGCCGGAAATTCGGCATCAGCGCAGCCGCCTTCGGCAACCCCTAACACCCCCGGCCAAGCAGGCTCTTCAGCGAAGGCCGCTCCCCAACAGCTTGCGAGTGCGCAGCCAGCTGCGGGAACTCCAAACGGGCAGACGGCGGGTGCGGCGGAGCCATGGACACCGCCGGCCGACAACGCAGCTGAAGCAGCCGCTCTTGTTGACCCCTTGAAATTGCCCGAAGTGGCGAAAATGCCAGACGTGGTCGGCGTCCGATTGGGAATGAGCGAACAAGAGGCGGCGCAAATTCTTCGTGGACAATATCCCCGCGGCCAGTTTCAACCGATTCCCGCGGGTGGGATTTTCCCCACGAATCCCAAAGCGGACTATGGCTTTAACATACTGCCGACGGGTGAAATTGCAACTGACGTGGTGGTTTCCTTGACGGCGCCGCCCGGCCGACAAGTGGTTTGGCAGGTAGAGCGGAACACGCGGCGCATGCATGCAAATCACGCCAACGTCCTGGCAACGCTGCGGGCAAAGTACGGCAAAGAGACGCTTGCCGGATTGGGGAACGGCACGGTCACCACTGACGACCGCAGCATCGGAAAGCTTTTCTGGGCGTTCGACGAACATGGCAATCACGTGCAACTGCCGTCTCCCCAGACATTCGGTGAAACCAGCTACCGCGTGATTCCGTGCAGCAACTCCAATATTTACGGTGGCGGGCCACGCATCCCGATGGAGGAAAACAAAAGCCAAGATTGGTGCGCCTCGGTTGTCGCAATAGTTATTTCATTCGAGGCAACCGAAATTGTTGAGACAACGGTCACCAACATAGTCGACATGAGGCTCGCGACACGGACAGCGAACGCGTACTTGGCATGGAAGCGCGACGCTGACGCCAAAGCCCGCGCTGCGGCAGTCGAACAATCGAAAAAGAACAAGCCGGTGTTTTAAGGCTCCGGCTGAACAAATTTCGCGGACGGGAGCGATTCTATGACTGCACGAGGACTCCGGGTACTGTCGTTGCTAGCGATTGCGACGTGTGCGCTTCTTGGCCACATGGCCTATGCGCAAGCGAAGCAGGGGGCGGCCTCCGCTCCGTCGGCGATTCCCGACGTTGCCGGAATTCGCCCGGGAATGTCGGCGGAAGAAGCATACAAACTTCTGAAGGCGCGAAATCCCAACATCAAGATTGGCCTCGGGCAGATGCCCATCCCGGGATTTGGTGAGAAGCCGATCGTCACGGAAATGCGCGCTCTGGTGGAAGATCGCTCCGCGCCCGAAACACTGACGGTTTGGTTGACTATTCCACCAGGTAAGCAGGTGGTGCTGGCCGTGGGTCGCGTGCTGGAATACGACCCGAGTCAGCCGCTCCTTAGGAGCAAGGTACTGGATGGCCTGCGGGAGAAGTATGGCCCCGAAACCGAAAACAGTTTTGCGCAGGTTTACTGGGCATTCGATGAGCAGGGAAGGCGACCCGAAGCGGCGCCGCTAAGGCAGGCGAATTGCGGAGCGGTTGCTCCCGCGAGCCTGAACGTTGGCGCGCCGCAGGGGGCGACGTTTCCTGCAACCTCGAGCTTGATTTATCCGGTGCAGCAGGACAGCGCCTGCAATGCGTACATTAGAGTCACGGCTGAGATAGTTGGCGCGGGCGGCCTGGACCAGACTTATGCACGCCGAATTACCGTCATGGTGTGGGACCTGCAACTGCATCGGCGGACGCAAGAAGCCTACCGGGCCTACCTAGCTAACGGCGCGAATGCGCAAAGCGAAGCTGAGCTGGAAAAAGCCAAGCAGCGCAAGCTCCCGAAATTCTAAGTCAAAAGCAAACGCCAGCTTCCTGCGAGCCGCCGCAGGCGTGTGAGCCACGGACTTGCGGTTCTTTAGAAACCGGACATCAAGATACGAAACGTTCGAATCGCGTTCGCGCTTCCAGGCTTGCTACGCTGCGCGGCGTAGAGGAAATACTGACTGAGACTCCACCCGCAAAGAGATTCGCGCGTTGTTCATCCAAAGTGACCAATAAGAACAAACCGACGTTCTGAGTCGCCTGCCAATATTCTGGGATCTCGGCGAACGCAGCCGGTACCCTGGCTCAGACTGCCGACGCAAGCAGCAGCCGACTATTCCTTGGAGCCAGTCGAAGTCTCGGTTTGGCGATGTCCGTCCTTTGCTGGCGGTGGACGGAGAACCCGGAAGTTATCAGCTTGCTGGTCGGGTTATCAGCTTGCTGGTCGGGTTAGTACCGACAAACGCGCTTGTGTTCACGAATATCGTGCCAACTCCAGGGTTGTCTAACCGGAAGTGATCGTCGGACTCGTTGTGCTTCGCGGTTTTGTCCGAGGCGTCCTGAGCGCAAAACTACAATTTTTCGCTCGTCGAAACTCTAGTTGACAAGTGTGATGGATTGCTGTTTTTCCGCAGCAGCTTTCGCGTGAAGTTTTTTGCTCAGCCCTGTCATTCGCCAAAACTTCGGCCGACTAGCTTCGCTGCTGTAGCATTGTTACGGCGATGATTTTGGCGAGGGACAGGTGGGGTAATTTCAGTCCTTCAGTCCAAGTCCCGTCGGATTCGAACCCAATGGAAATGCTGGGTCTCCCTTCCCAAGAAGGTGGAGGTATTGGAGATGAGCTGACGGCTAGTGAAGAAGCTCTACGATTTGGTTGGGCGAGTTGGGCGATTCACGGCCTTTTCAAAAAGCTAACTGATTGTGGCGACGCGTCTTAGCTTTAGTGATTCCCCGTTCGCAACGAGGAAGTTGGGGGTTCGAATCCCCTCTCGTCCACCAGATTTCAAAACGACCTCGATCGTGCCAAACAGCCCTACCGCAGAACGCTCGGACTAGATGTTACGCGCAGGTCGACGCATAGGCGTCAGCGCCACCAGTTTCGGGTTCAAGATCGCGAATGGCAGACAAGCTGCCCACTGCGCACCAAGGAGTCGCCCGAGGCCTCCCTCAAACGCCTCAAGACTGATGTCATCGCTTTGTTCTATCAGCCCCGCGTCGATCCATCGTGCCGGTCGAAGACGTCCCGGGAATAAATGAACCCGCGATTGGTATTTCTAGTTTGTGAGGGCTTATGGCTGTTCGCTCAAGCGAGTTACGGCCGTAATTTTTGCACGTATCGGGTGCCTGAGGTGCCCACATACATCTTCACTTCTATTCCTGACTAAAAGGGGGTTCGATGGATCACGTAAGTCTTGATGGAGCTGGCCTATTACGAAGAAGGATGGCAGGTGTCTTTGCCATGGCCCTTGCCATAGTCATTATTCTGCCCGGCGCGGCATCAGCGCAGGAGAGAGAAGAGGGGGGAGACGGGAGGCTGTTGCGCGCTGGGAATGGCCCCGGGCCAGCAGCGAACGGGCCTGGTCCCGGATGCAACATCATCCCACCCCTGGCCTCGATCGGAACGAAGGTCGACATTTCACAGTTTCCGCCGCCCGACTCCCTCACGAATCCAGCTCTGGCAGGGCCTGTCCAGCTCCTGAAATCCGGTAAGTTCGACATTCCCATCGAGCAGTTGACAGGAATCAATGTTCCCGCTGGCAACTCCAGAGGAACGATCACCCTGCCCCTCTACAAGGGTGCGGTGAATACACCGTCTGGCCTGAAACCCGCCTGGTACATCATCCTTGACGCAGGCGATCAAGCAGAAGCGGAGCGCCTTGGCGTGAACTTCTCCAAGAAACTGCATAACGCAGGCGATGCCGCTCGCACCGCCACGCGCCGCGCCGACGGGACGTTTCTCTTCGACTCCGGCCTCGTGGACTTCCGTCCGAACCGCGAGGTTGTGGCCGGCTCTCAGGAGAAGCCCTTCCCACCCAGCGTCGCGCAGCCTGGCTCGATCGGCGATGAGGACTATAGCCCACTGGTGCTCGTCGACGGCATCATTTACGACGCGCCCATTGTCGCCGCTGCTGTAGACGATGCATTCATAAATTTTCCGAACGGAAATCCCAACTACGGCCTCGTACATGATCAGGTAGTCGCGATTAATCCGGCGAACCGGACCGTCACTCTCTCGCTGATTAACGGATACAGCTTTGGCAAGCCCGTCTTCTACATCTCCACTGAGTCCAGTGATCCCACTGTGTCAGCTATTGAGGGGAATACCTTTGCTCCCCGTTTGCGCAGAATCGAAACCGGGGTGGATGACATCAGTCGTAGCGCCGTAGAACGGATCTTCATCGCCACGAACGGCGAGACCAAGGGCGGTTGCCAAAATCCGCAGCGTCAGGGCTTGGGCGCCGCGCTCTTGGACGGACACCGTCCGAACAACACATTTGGTGGCATTCCCACCACGGCCACCGATTACAGCCCAGTTTGGGACGCCAACGTTTATGAGTGGACCGAAGAAGCCATCGAAAAGGGCTATCGCGGTCTCCTGACCGAGGAGTTCCGTATTTTGAAATTGGCTAGAGACGGGTACATCACCGGACCTGGTGGTGCGCCGTACGGCAGCTTTGGCCCGGTAATCGTGTGTGGCGTCGCCGCACGTCTTAATTGATCGAACTCCGCAACGCGTGGGGCGGCGGCTTGGGACTGCCATCTTAAACCGCCGCTCCCCTCCATTCTGCGGAAAAAAGAAAATTAGTCGGAGCATTGTTTGTTTTTTCGTACGAAGGTTCAACTCGAAAGCTTCGAGGCCGCGGCCATGCCGCACCTAACGGAACTATATCGTACCGCCACGTTCCTCCTGCGTGACCGGCATGAGGCTGAGGACCTGATTCAGGACACATATCTGGAGGCGTGGAAGTCGTTTCATCGTTTCGAGCTGGGTACGAACTGCCGGGCTTGGCTCTTCAAGATAATGTTTCATCGCCTGCATCACGTCAGGCGAAGGCTTGTAAAGGCATCGCGAGTGACGACAATCGACAGTCCGGAAGGTCAAGACGAGCTTGCGGCCGAGCCAGTTGTGCCTCAAGAAATACGCGATGAGGACGTGTTGAATGCATTGGAGAAAATTGCCGTAGAATTCCGCGAAATCGTGCTACTAGCGGATGTCGAGGAGTTCTCTTACAAGGAGATTGCGGAAACGTTGAGAATCCCGGTGGGAACGGTGATGTCGAGATTGAGTCGAGGAAGAAAGCTGCTACGGCAAGAATTAGCGGAAGTAGCCCGCTCGTATGGTATTAGCCCGCGCACGAAGCAGGCTGGCGCGGCGGAAACGGCATGAATACCTTGAGTTTTGACTCGAAACGGTGCGAACGGATACGTCAGCAGCTTGATTCGTATCTAAGCAATGAACTTCTGGTGGAAACTGCCAGTGAGGTGGTGCATCACCTGGAGAGTTGCCAAGCCTGCTCGCGCGATTTGGAGTCGCGGATGCGCGTTCGGGATGCACTGCAGCGTGCCGTCTCGAACTGGCCGGTGCCTGACTCGGTGCGGACAGACGTAGTGCGCAAGCTGCGGGGGTCTCAGACGCGATCTTTCGCCGGTGTAAGCGTAAAGCGCTGGGCTCTTGGATTGGCAACGGCTGCATTGGTTCTTTTTGGTCTATTCGCGGCGGAATGGTTGAACCTGCGCCGTGGAGAACAGTTAATGGCAAGCATTCTGAAGCTTGGCGTAAGCGACCATGTCATTTGCGCCATTCAAGGTCACAACTATCCAGAGGTCGCCAATCGGCCGGATCAGATCCGCGAAAAGCTTGGCGCTCGATATGCCCCTCTGCTGCAGGTTGTGCAGCAGCGGCTTCCAGGTTTTGAACTTCTCGAAGGGCATATCTGTTCGATACCAGGAAGCGACCGCAAGTATGTCCACTTCATCACGCGAGGGCACGGAACCATCCTTTCGGTAATTCTCACCGAGCGAAACGGCGCAGCCCTTCCCAGAGACAACCTCCTCCTCAGTGAGGACTCACGCGGCCTTGGTATTTACCAGGACCACCTCAGCGGGATGGAAATCGCGGGCTTTGAGTCTGGGCAATACTTCGCCTTCGTTGTCTCGGATCTTAATCAAAAGGAGTTGCTGCAGCTCGCACGGGGGTTGGCTCCGGCTTTAAACGAGACTCTGCACACGACAGCACGTCTGCTGCCGCCAACCGCAACAACGAAATGGGCGAAACTTGGCTAGACTCGAGCTTAGCCTGCGATTGCTCGTCTTCCTCGCTCTGGGGCTGCTCGCGTCTACGTTTCCGGTCCTGGCTTCGGCCCAAAGCAATGACATAACTTTGTCGCTGGGCGGTATCGCCGCTCAGTCGCGGACGCTTCGCAGCCCGCCGGCGGGTTCGACGCAAATTTCAGCCGATGTAAGCTTGGGTGCTAACTACGGTCACCGCCTTCTGCACGCAGAAGTCGCGGCACTTTACGCCGAAATCCAATTTGTGGCCCTGCCCAATCGCAGTGTTACGCCCGCCAATGCCATAGTTCCACAGAACTACGCGTCGCTGTACGTCACTCCGGGATTGCGGCTGAAGGTCCTGCCGCGTGCTCGACTCTCGCCTTGGGTAGCTCTGGGAGGCGGATACGCTCTGTACGAGCAGTCCGCCAAACTGTCAAATGGCCAGAACACAACCAGCAAATTTCTGAACCGCGGGGTGTTTGATTTCGGTGGAGGTCTGGATTACCGGTTGTTTCGGTTTTTCGGCTTGCGTGGAGAGGTTCGCGATTTTGTATCCGGCAACCCAAATCTCAATGTGGCACTGTCCTCGAGTACGCAGCACAACATCGTGGCCAGCGGAGGCATTAGCGTTCGCTTTTGATCGTTATTTCGAAGAAGCACCGTCATTTCTGTTGCCCCTGTCGGTAGGTACCTCGAACAAATCAGAGGACGAGGTTGGGTTTGGAGCAAAAGTGAAAATTAGGATTGCCGTTTTAATTTCCCTTGGATTTCTTGCCGCTGCGAGCGGTCAAGAAAGCCGCCTATCCACAGGTGGCTCTGTTCCACCAATCGGGCTAGAGATCGGCCAGCGAGCACCACAATTCACCCTCGTCGATCAGTTCGGTCACGAACAATCCAACGAAACACTGAAAGGTCCAAAAGGCACGATTGTCCTTTTCTTCCGCTCCGCAGATTGGTGACCCTTTTGCAAAGCGCAGCTCGTGCAGCTGCAAAATGCAAAAGAAAGATTCGAAAAGCAGGGCCTTCGGCTGGCGGCGATCAGCTATGACAGTGCACCTATGCTCATGGACTTCGCTAAGCGACACAAGATCGGGTTTCCGATGCTAGCTGACCCCAATTCCCAGGTCATTCGCAGCTTCAACGTCCTCAACTCAGAAGCAAAGGGTATGACCAAAGGAATGGCGCAACCTGGTTTTTTCTTTATCGACGAGAGCGGAGCTATTCGCGAGAAATATTTCGAAACAAAGTATACGAATCGCTTTACCGCAAACAACGTGATCGGGAAGCTGTTCCCTGAACTCACCGAGGAAGTGAGCGACACCATCGAAGCTCCGCATCTTCGGCTCACTCTTTCACAATCGGATCGCACGGTCGTGCCGGGGAGCCGGGTCACCTTGACCGCAGACGTCGAACTTCCTCCGGATGTTCACGTCTATTCGCCGGGAGTGCGCGGCTACAAGCCTGTCCAACTCATTTTGCACACTCCCGCTGGAATGGAATCAACGCCGGCAATTTACCCCAAGCCAAAGATTCTTTACTTGGAGGCGATTAAGGAACAGGTGCCGGTTTTCGACGGAAGTTTCGGGATAACAGAAGATGTCACAGTGAGCATCTCCAAACTGGGGGATGGAGCCCGGGCGCTGTTCTCCACCAGGAAGACAGTTTCGATTGTCGGAGAGCTGCAGTACCAAGCCTGCGACAAGACGATTTGCTATCCTCCAGCATCGGTGCCGGTAAAATGGGAGCTGCAGGTTCGCCCCCTTGACCTAAAGCGATCTCCCAAGGCGATTCAACATAAATAGATATTTGGACTAACCCGCCTTTCTCACGAGTTGTAGCCCGATTGCCGATTGGGGGCGAGTTGGTTCATTTTCCTTTGTTCCCGTTTTCGGTAGTGGTTTTTCTATCGGGCAGCCAGCCTGGAATCGCCTTGCTGGAATGC
>JBARRT010000197.1:0-12205 GCA_049644365.1 Candidatus Acidiferrum sp.
ACGTTCCGTCATTGCCCCCATCCTCCAGCACTCTCCGCGGATAGCTTTCCTTGCCCGCGTCCCCTTCCCAGAGTTCTACTTGTTCGATTTCCGTAACCTTCTCTGTTCGTTCCGTAAAATCGCTGGAAACTCTTCCGCAGCACGCCCATTGTCGCAGCACAAAATAACTCAACTCCGGCAAGCACTGGTATCGTTTTTTTCCGGATGAGCCGCGGTGCAGCTCCGCGCGGGCTTGCCTGAACCCCTTCCATGTCGGCTGCTTCAAGGAAAAATGCCGCGAGCTCGAGCGGTCCTAGTCGCGTCGCGTTCCAACTATGGAAGCCGGCTCTTCAGCCTCAGGTGCCACAGCGGATCGCCTCGCGCGCGGCGTATCCAGGTTAAACTGCCGCATCTTGTAGAGCAGCGCCTTGTAACTGATGCCCAACATCTTTGCGGCGTCTTTTCTGCACCAGCGCGTCTTTTCCAGTGCGTCGGCTATGGCCTCCGCTTCGGCCTCATCCTTCAAACCGCGCACCAGCGCTTTCAACCCCAGTTCCCTCGGCGCGGTAGGCTCTTCACGAGGAGAAGTCCGCTGGCGTGTCGAGGACATTTCGATCAATTCGCGCAGGCTGCCTTCGTCATCCTCGAGAATTACATAGCGCTTCACGAAATTTTCCAGTTCGCGCAAATTGCCGGGCCAAGGGTAATTTACGGCTGCGTCCAGCAAATACTTCGAAGGTCCCGGAGGCATCTTGCCAAACTTCTCGCTGTACTTGGTCAGGAAATGGCGGAAAAGAAGCGGTATCTCCGCCGTCCGCTCCCGCAGCGGCGGCACGTTGATGGACAAGACGTTCAATCGGTAATAGAGATCTTCACGGAAACGCCCCGTCTTCATCGCTTCCTGAACATCAATGTTTGTTGCGGCCAGCACCCTCACGTCGGTTTCCACCAGGTGGCGCCCGCCGAGCCTTGAATACTGATGATCCTGCAAAACATGCAAAAGCTTGGCCTGCAGGTGTGTGCTCATTTCCGCGATTTCATCCAGGAAGATCGTGCCTTTGTTGGCCATTTCAAACTTGCCCGGCTTGCTGCGCACTGCACCCGTAAAAGCGCCCTGCTCGAAACCGAATAATTCCGACTCCAGGAGTTCTCCCGGCAGCGCCGCGCAATTCACTTTCACGAACGGCTGGTTGCGGCGCTTCGAGCGAAGGTGGATCATGCGAGCCACCACTTCCTTGCCCACGCCGCTTTCGCCGCAGATGAAGACCGGCACGTCCACTGGCGCAATTTGCAGGATTTGTTGCCGGATCCGTACCATCTGCGGGCTGGCTGCCAGAAAGCTCAAATCTTCCGTGATCTGATCGCAATAATCCCGCAGGGCTTGGTTTTCTGTTGTGAGCTCTTTTTTCTGGCGCGATTTCAGCATCGCCGCATCGAGTTCCGTTTTCTCAAAAGGCTTCGTCAAATAATCGTGCGCCCCGATGCGGATGGCCTCAACGACTGTGCCCACCTCGTTCGAACACGAAAGCATGAGCACGTTCAGGCTGCGATCGATCTGCATCAGCTCTTTTAGCGTCTCGATCCCGTTCATTTCCGGCATCAAGACATCCAAGATGATGAAGTCCGGGCGCTCGCCTCCGTTCACTTTCGAGAGCGCTTCTCTCCCGGAGCTGACGGTTTCCACGTCAAATCCATCAACTTCCAGCAGCGTCTGCAGGTACTTTCGTATGCTCGGCTCGTCATCCACAACGAGAATCTTTTCCTTGGTGGCCATGAACTGTTCCCTCTCTATCAAAAACTTCTACCTTATCCCTGATCCATCGGTAACAGGAACGTGAACCTGCTTCCGTTTCGTGATTCGCTCTCCACCCAGATTTTTCCGCGATGCGCCTGGATAAGCCGCTTCGCAATCGCCAGCCCCAGCCCCATCCCGGAAGTGTTCCGGTCCACTCGGACAAAATCCTCGAATATCTCCTGATGATGCTCCGCCGCGATTCCCGGCCCGGAGTCTGCCACGCTCACTTCCACGCTGTTCGGCCGCGGCAAACGAAATCTCCGTCGTTCTTCCGCGGGAGCCATGGCCGCCACGCGCCGCTCCCAGAAATGCGGCGCCGCATGCAGGGTCACGCTGCCGCCGGCTGGCGTGTGTTTCAAGGAATTGTCCAGAAGATTGGCCGCTGCCTGCTGCACCTTTTGGTAGTCGAACCGGAACGTCGCTATCGACGGATCAATATTGACTTCCAGCCTCACTCCCTTGCGCTGAAACGCTTCCGTCCACCTTTTCGAAAGCTCCTCGAGACAATCTCGCAAATCATTCTCGCGCAATTGCAGCACCAGCTTGCCGCTCTCCAGCGCCGAATAATTCAGGAACATCGAAACCAGGCGCACCAGCCGTTCGCAGCTATCCTTTGACTCCTCCAAAATATCCTGTTGCTTGTCCGTCAATCGCCCCAGTGAGCCGGCCAGCAGCAGGTCGTAGTAGCCTTTGATCACCGCGAGTGGTGTCTTCAACTCATGCGCCGCCGATGCAAGGAACACCGTTTTCTGCCGGTTTACCTCCTGCAACTTCAGGTATGCCGCTAAGAGATTTCGATACGTAATCTCCCGTTCCTGCAACAGCTCTTGAATCGTCAGTTGCGTGGCAGGATCCTGCGCTTGTTGTGTTTCGGATTTGCTCTCAAGTTCCACAACAAGCCAGTCCGGCTCGGGCATCCACTGAATCTGCGCAGTGGACTTTATTCCCCCGCGCTCGATTTGCAGTTCGACTTCGTGCACACCGCTTTCGATTTGAGCAAAGATCTGCTTCGCTTCTGCCAGCAGCACATCAGTAAAGAGATTCAGGCCGGGAGTCTCACTCAATCCGTACGATCCCAGCAATTGTTTCGCCCGCGAATTCACCAGTAGTAAATCGCCGTTCCGCTCCGCCACAAGCAGCGCCTTCTCGACCTTGTCGAGCAGCCCGCGGACGTAACCCATGGGAAGAACGGTGCGATTCCGCTCATCCGATAAGGGGGGTACTGCTATCCGTCCAGACATCCGTTAGACCCCCTACCATAGGCTAATGTGGCAAAGATTTTCCCTAGCGGGCTTTCATCCTTACAAAGGGGTTCCCAAGTGTCAATGGCAAAAGCGTTCCATTTGCACATTTGAGGAAGGGAAGTGGATATCCGGGGCAAAGGACTCGTCGCGCCAGTTTGTTTCTCCTGTCGCATACATTCATCTCGTTCATATAAATGAACTTATTGGCATGGGCTCGAGAGTTGACTGGCATTCGAGATGCTTGCACCCGTACTAGTTCCTTGGTACCTAGTGAGAGCCTGTGGAGACTGACATTCTTAAGAAGAAGCAGTTCGTGGCGTCATCTTCAACCCGACGCTCGCCTCGCATCCGCTTACAAGTTCCTGTTTTCGTCCGCGGCACCGACGCGTCCGGGGCCGAATTCATCGAGCTGACCAAGACTCTTAATATCAGTGCTACTGGAGCTTGTATTACCTCGGCACACATCATCCGGCCCGATCAAGTCGTGCACTTAACCATTCCTGCGCCGTCGCCCGCATCTTCGAGTCTTATTCCCAGTGAAACCCCGCCAATCGCAGCCAAGGTCCTGCGCCAGGATTCCCTCGGGGAGATGCGCCTCTTTGGATTGGAATTTCTTCGGGCGATTGAATGAGTCCCGGCTAACCTGCAGGCCTGGGTAGTTATGTGACATACCGGCTCCGGCTACAGGTACGATGCAAAAGCTGACCGGTCTTTACCCTTCTGCTGCTTTGTACTAGGATACCCCCGAATTGGGGAGGTCTAATTCCCGTGTGGGCTCTGCAAGGTCCAGTACGAATGGACTCTTGGTTGCTCTACATAAATGTAGAAAACTCATTCAGCTTTCCCCAAACCCCGCGGGGATAGGCAGAGGTTAGGTCCATACCGGATATGCCCAGCCCCGGCGCCCCTGCGCCCCCGCGCGTGTCGATTGAGGATTCTTATCTCGAGCTGCTTGCCGATACGCTCGAAACTCTCGATCTGCCTGCGCGTGGTCAGTTTCTCCAGCGATACTTCCGCGTGATCGCTCATCTGGATCTGCGCGAACCCCAGTGTCTGCAAATCTGGGATGACACGCTCGCTCGCCGCCGCGAGCTCAGCGATCGCGCCGATCGTCGGATTTCTCTGATCACCGCTCTGATGGATGTCCTCACGCAATCGGGACTCCTTCGTGTTCCCATCCTCATCGAATACGACGACCTGAAAAAACTCCAGCTCAACGCCGTCACGGATCCGCTCACCGATCTCTACAATCGGCGGCTCTTCGCCGAAACATTCGAAAAGGAACTCAATCGCGCGCGGCGTTACAGTCAGCCCCTGGGCCTCGTCATGCTGGATTTGCATCGCTTCAAGGAAGTGAATGACAAGCATGGCCACCCGCGCGGCGATGAAGTTTTGCGCGCCGCAGCGGCCACCCTCAAAAAAGCGTTGCGCACCTCGGACTACGCTTTTCGCATCGGCGGCGACGAGTTTGCCCTGATTCTCCCGCAAACCGATGCCGCGCAGGCGCTGGCCCTCGCCCGACGCGTCGAAACCGTTTTTGCGGAAATGCTCCAGCCGCTTCAACTCACCGTCGGCGTCAGTATGGATCACGGCGTCGCCAATTTCCCTCAGGACGCCGAACAAGCCGATCAGCTGATTCGCATCGCCGATGAACGCCTCTACCGTTTGAAACACACCAATCACAGCCGGAAGGGAAACGGCTCGCCGCGCACTGAGACTCCCACCGCGCAGGAAGAGCCGCCCGCCGCTCCTGCCCCTCCGCCCGTGGATCGCACTGCACCCATCCCGCAGCCAATCTCGATTGAAACAAGACGCGCGCCCGAAAAAACTGAATCCGCGATCGAAGCCGCCGCTTCCACCACCGCTGCCGAGATTTCCGCAAGCCTTCCCGTGCCGGCGCCTCGCGTCTTCACCGTCCAACGCAAGGCCGAGCGTGTCTCCATGACCGGCACGAACGCCTACGCGGTTCTCGGCGATCAAGGCGCGCGCCGCGCCCGCGTCCTGGACCTTGGTTTTGGCGGTGTCGCTATCGAAATGGATTCGCCTGAAGAACTTCCCGACAATTTACTTGCAATCTTGCACGTCCCGATTCTTCCGCCTGTTCGCGTAAACCTGAAGCCCGTCTGGAAACAGCAAACTCCTCAAGGCAGCTTCCGAGTTGGATGCGCTTTCGTTTCCTGAGCAGTTCCCGCCGCTCGCAAGCTCGCCGTCCGCTCCAGGGAATTGCCTTAGCTATTCTTCTGCGAAATCAGTTGCCGCAAATGGCGGGACGTGAATAGCAGCGCTTGCTGTAAATGTGCCAAGCCCAGCCCCCAGCGCAGGGCGGCTTGATCGCCGTTATCGCCCACAGCTTCGAGTTCAATCCCCAACGAAAGAACTCCCGGACTCGATTCCCCTTTCCCTGCTGAAACCAGGCAAAGTCTCGCCATCAATACTTCCGGCGATCCCGCGCCCTTCAATAACTCGATCAGTTTTTGAATCAGCTGAAAATACAAGCCTCGGTTCCGCCCAAACTCCTTTTCCTTGAAAGACAAAGAAACATTTCCGCTGCAAATCCCGCGCCCATCCCCAGCCCGGTTTATCCGCCAATTTCCTCTATACTCGCTGGCAAAGAGAGAGTCATCGCCCTGCATCGCGCTTTGAAAGTTCTGCAGCGCCAGCTTCACCGAAGCATCTTCAGCGGCTTCCCCTGTCACCGCTCCATGTTCCGGAAGGCGTTCTACAACATCGACTCGCATCTATGCGAACCTACGCGATGACACTTCGTACCACAACAAGAATTCCGCTCTCCTTGTACTCGTCTCCCGGACTGGTAATATTCCCCCGCAAATCGAAATCCGCCAAGGAGCTCTCATGATCGAACCGAAAGCAAGCCACCCTTTCTGGCCCGACGCTCTTGAAAAATCTTCTGAAGGGACAGCCGGCCTCAAGCCGTGGCCTTGGGCCCTCGAGCGCCTAGAGAAATCCCACAACTATTGGATCGCCACCACGCGGCCCGGCGGCCACCCACATCTCATGCTGGTCTGGGGCATCTGGTGGCAGGATGCCTTCTGGTTTAGCACTGGTCCGCGCACCCGCAAAGCGAAAAACATCGCCGCCGACCCTCACGTTGTCATCGGCACCGAAAAAGCGGATGAAGCCGTCATCCTCGAAGGCCTCGCGGAAGAGATCAAAGACCGTTCCGTGTGGAAACAACTCGTGCAAATCTACAACAGCAAATACGGCGGCGACGTCGGCCCGCTGCTGGAGTCTTCTGGAGGCTGTGTATACCGCGTTAATCCGCAGCTCGCCTTCGGTCAGGATGAACACGCCGAAAACTTCGCCGACGCTGTCACCCGTTGGCACTTTCAGGAATAGTCTGACTCAGCAGTGCCCAGGGGATGGCAAATTTGGTTTGCAATGCAAACTAGTTTGCGGGTGGTGTTGATTTTGGTCTGCAATACAAACTAGATTGCGATGCAAACCAAGTTGGGGCCCAGTGAGGTGTTTGTTTTCTTTGGTTTACGCGCTCTTCTTTGAAAGACTACCCGGCGGGATGTGATAGGTGATCCCGCGACTGCCTTACTCCCCATTTGGCGGAATTTGACACATCGCGTATCATAGAGAATTGCTTCGCGACCTAGCGACGCGGCTGTAGTGCTCCGGTCTTACTGGAGCGGCCGTGCAGACCGGACGCGACTGACTGGAGCCTCATGAAACCCGGTATTCACCCCGACTATCATCCCGTTACGGTGCACTGCGCCTGCGGCCACAATTTCACAACTCGTTCGACGATCAAGGGCGACAAGTTGAATGTCGAAATCTGCTCGAATTGCCACCCGTTCTTCACTGGCAAGCAAAAGCTCATTGACACCGCCGGCCGTGTCGAGCGCTTCACCAAAAAATACGCTGACGCCGCCGCTAAAGTGGAAGCCACAAAAACAAGCGCCGCCAAGAAATAGGCCCCTGGGGGCACGTGTCATCCTGAACCCATCCGTCGAGGATGGTGAAGGATCTCAACCCAGCCTCATCACTCTGAATTCTTGTGGGACAGTCATTCCTGACTGTCCCTCTTTCTTTTCTCAGATTTCATCGTGCTCTCCCCAACAACTGGTTCCGCTGCTCCTCTCTCTGTCTCTGCGTTTTCTTCTTTTCTTCCAACTTTCAACTCTCGACTTTCAACTTCCCTCCGCTCCCCGCCCGTGTACAATGAACTTCCAACGTGGCTACGCAATCCCGCATGTTCGATAGCACGCGGCCCGGCGAATTAGTCGAGACCGCTCCACCCCGCGTCACGCTTCGGAATGCCTTCTCGCACCCGTTCGATTCCGCCATCGCCGCCGCCCGCACCTGTTATGCCCCGCGTCTCATTGGCCCCGAAGAAATCACCGACAAGCAGCGCCTCAACATCGGCGCCGCCACTTTCTACAGCGGCCACCATACCGTCTACCAGCATGCCCATTTCGAATTCGGCCTCGAAAACATCAGCCGCCAATTCGTCTGGTCTTTCCTTCACGCGCATCCGTTCTACAATTCCGAGCAGCAGAGCCAGCGCTATGTCCGCCTTGACCGCGCCCAGGCCTACGTGCCTCCCGTCTCGCTCTTCTTCGATGAAAAATGCAAGGAAATCTACGAAGGGGCCGTCGCCCGCGCCTGGAACTGCTATCGCGAACTTTCCTCTCTTTTGATCGGTGACACCCGCAACATTCTCAGCGACATCTGGCACATCGGCCCGATGTCTCATCCCAAGCGCCTCCGGAAAATCGAACGCTCCGCCGAAAAACGCGCCATCGAAATCGCCCGCTACGTTCTACCCCTCGCCGCCTTCACCACCATGGTGCACACGCTCTCCGGTATTGTCCTCCACCGCCTCTGGCGTATGTGCGCTGCCTCGGACACGCCGAGCGAAGCCCGCACCGTGATCGGCGCCATGGTCGCGCATGTCAAGGAAATAGACGCTCAGTTCTTCGATCGCTTTGGTACGGAGCCGCTGGATGAACTACCGGAGTGGAAAAATGTTCAGCCGGAGCCATCGGCTGGCGAAGCTTTTGCACGTGAATTCGACGCCAAGCTCAACGGCAAAACCTCGAAGCTCGTCGATTATTCACCAAATGCCGTCCGCGTCATAGCCGAATCCTACCGCGCCGTCGCCGGACTCACTGCCGCGCAATGCTCCGACTCCGAAGCCATCGACCGCCTGCTCAACCCTGCACGCAATCTCTACCGCCTTGAAACTCTCAACGTCGGCGTCCACGCCCCGATGATGCGCGCTCTTCAGCACGCCAACTACACCTTCGCGAAAAAAATCAGTCACACCGCCGACAGCCAGGACCAGCGCCACCGCATGGTCCCCGGCTCGCGTCCGCTCCTGACGCTCGCCGACACGCGAGAGCCCGACTACATCACGCCCGCGCTCCTCGCCGCTAACCCGCGCGCAAAAGAAGTCTACGACCGTGCCATGCACGATGCCTGGTCTGCAAAAAATCAACTCCTCGATCGCGGCGTGCCGGCGGAAATCGCCCTCTATCTCCTCCCCAACGCCAAGTCCATCCGTCTCTACGAATCCGGCTCGCTCCTCCATCTCATTCACAAATGGACCATGCGCACCTGCTTCAACGCCCAGGAAGAAATCTACCAAGCCTCCATGGACGAAATCGCCCAGCTCCGCGAAGTCCATCCAGAACTCACGCGCTACGTCGGCCCGCCCTGCCACATCCGTGCCGGCATCACCACCCCCATCTGCACCGAAGGCTCCCACTTCTGCGGCATCAAAGTCTGGCTCGACTTCCCCAACATCACCCGCCGCATCTAACGCGGTTCCGGACCGCGCCTACGCCAGGAATTTCTCGAGCGGCTCCCAATAATTCCCTTTCCATCCCTCCGCCAAGTGTTCTGCTTGCCCATTGGGGAAGCCGGTATGATCAAACACGATCTTGGTCCCGGAGCCCTGCTCCACCAGTTCGAATTTCGCGATCGAGTAGCGACCCGAATCCCAGCCACCCGCCCGCCAGGCTTGGACGATGCGCTCGTTCGGTACAAGTTCGATCTGCCGTCCGGTGATATAACCGCCGAAGAGCGAGAACGCGCCTCCCGCTTCGCGACTGATCTCCGCGGGTCCGGCTCCCGGAGGCATCCCTCCCTTCATGGCCGCGCTGAGCCGCACAATCTTGCCGAACTGTTTCGCGTCGGTGAGTGCTTCGTAGACGCGTTTCCGGCTCGCCTTGAAGACCGGTTCCAGATGAATCGATTCGGCCGCATGCGAAATCGCCTCCTCGGTTCCGGCCCAAGCCTCCGTTGAGCCTAAAACTAGACCACTGAACGCGGCGGCCAAGCCCGCGATCGCTTGCCGCCGAGTGGGTGCATTGGTCAGTGCCGCCAGACTATTTCTATTGCTCATCATTCCCTCCAGATTTTAACTTCCCCTGCGGTTGCCCGAGGTGGCCGCCTAACACCACGGCCTCAAAACATATTTCTACGGCTTCCTGCGGCTGCGTCCGGAAACCGTTCTGCGGTTCTTACCATCTAATACTTTGCAGAGGTGCTCCCCCATGCCCCCTTACTTCCGACACTGCCTCGCGATACTCGTCGCAGCCCTCCTGCTGTCCCCTTTCTCCTTTGCTTTCGACAGCCCCTTGTCCGATCAGGCCGTCCGCGAAGCCTATTTCCTCGGCCAGCGCCACGATGAATCCCTCGCTCGTCTCCTCGACAAGTACACCACGTATCTCGCCCCACCCAAGACCGGCCCTCACATCTCTTCCATCACTTTCTTTACGCCGTTCGCCCTCGCCGCCCAACTCTCGAGTCAGCACAGCTCGGGTTACAGCGCGCAACAGGCCGCGCTCGATCATCGCGGCCAGGCGGAATCCGTGAAAGTCATCGTTCAAATCTACCTCACGGAATCCTATGGAGCGTTGATTTCTCGCCCAACAGGCTCCCGCTCCGGATCCCCTGTGGGCTACGACCTGCGTCCGTCTCAATTTTGGAAGGATTTTGGCGTTCAGGTTTTCAGTGAAGACCGTGAACTCAAGCCCTTTGCTTCTTCGGGTGAGCCAACATACGTCTGTTCCTATAAGGGCGGTTGCACCCTAACCGGCGCCACCATTCAGTTCGAGTTTCTCGCCAATTCCTTTGCTTCCGATTCCGCCACCATCCAGGTCACTCCTCCCGAAGGGGACCCCGTCTCTGTCGACTTCGACCTCACTCGCCTCCGCTAACGGTCTCTCTTCGTAGGACAGGCATTCCTGCCTGTCCCCCCGACTCAGGACCGCCAACGTAGCGTGACCGGCCCACTCATCGGATGCACCATCGGCGCGCCCGTCCGCCCCGACTCCAGCAGATTCGCTTTCAGCGCGAAATACCACTTCGCTTGCCGGTCTGCGTCGTCAATCAGCATCAAGTGAGGGTTGTACTTCAGTCCTTCCGCCTGCTGGATCATCGTAAGCTGGTCCTGCCGCAGGAACTTCTTCGCAAAAGGTCGAAAGATTGCAACGGGCAAAGGCAAGTTCCACGCCGCCACGAAATCAATCCGGCACAAATCGCGCCGCACGGGCGTGACCGTGGCCCGGCTGGAAAACCACAGCTTCCCACTGCGATCGATCTCCGTGCGGAGATTCGGCAGCACGAAATCAATTGTTGTTGTCACGCTCTCGCCCGTCAGCTTCGCCAGCAGCCGGTACGGCGCGCTGTTCGCGCTCGGCTGGTGCGGGCTCATGCGGAATCCATTAGGGATCGGCTCGAACTGTTTGGCTTTCTCATGAATGCTGGCGCGCTTCCGCCAGAACCATGATTGGTGCACAAACGGCCCGTGCGCCGGATCCATCAGTCCGATGATTCCCTGGTCCACGTGCGAGGGAAGCTCGCATGAAAGATGGATGATTTTGTATTTGTCGCCGAAAACGGCAAGCGCCGGAGCCGCCGGAATCGCTTCCGGTGGTCGCGAACCTGGTTCGCTGTCGGCAGCGATGCGGCCGCGTGAAGTGTCGGACGCCGTGCGGCTGTTAGAACTCATGTACACCCAGACATAGCCGTCACGCTCTTCACAAGGATAGTGTCCCGCAAAAATGCGCTCCACTTTCAGCTTGTCCTGGCTCGTCAGCGAAGGAATCTCAACGCATCGCCCGCTGCATGCATCGAAGCGCCATCCGTGATAGCAGCACTCGACAACTTCTCCGTCAAGCCGGCCATACGAAAGTGGAATCCCCCGGTGCGGACACGAATCCCGCATCGCAAACGCTTTCCCCTCGGTCGTCCGCCCCAGCACCAGCGGCACTTCCAGAAGCATCGCCGTCACCAGCTTCTGCCCGCGAATCTCCGTGCTCCGCACCGCCGGATACCAGAAATCCCACAGGAATCCCGCATCGCTCTCGGGCGCAGTTTCCCGAGCCGTTTCGGAATTTGTCTGGAACATGGTTCGCACTGCTTCGCTCATAGGCTTAGTGGCATCGTAGTACAGCGTCTTGCATCTCAGCAACCGCGCTGCACATCTAATTGCATGATTTGGAATTCGGCGCTATTCTTAGTGCAGAGCAAATCGATGTACGCTGCTTTCTATTAGCTGACTCTCCCAACGCTCCAGCCCGGAGCGCCGCGACTCTTTCCATTTCCTATTTCCCTATTTCGATTTTCGCATTTCGTTCAAAAAGGATTTGCCATGGCTACATTGACGTTAACTGAAAAATTGGATCAGCTCGGCGCGCGCTACGACGAGCTGACGCAGCAGCTCTCGACTTCCGAAGTGGCTTCCGACTCCGCACGCTACCAGAAAGTGGCGAAGCAGCACGCCGAGCTCGAGGAAATCGTCGAGAAGCACCGCGAGTACAAACAGGTCGAAAAGGATCTCGCCGGCGCGCATCAAATGTTCGTGGAAGCGGAAGACGCTGAAATGAAACAGATGGCTCACGACGAGGAAAGGGAGCTCACTGCGCGCAAAGAAAAAACCGAGCGCGAATTGAAGCTTTTGCTTCTGCCGAAAGATCCCCTCGACGAAAAGAGCGTCATCCTGGAAATTCGCGCGGGCACCGGCGGCGACGAAGCCGCACTTTTCGCCGCAGAGCTTTTCCGCATGTATTCGCGCTACGCGGAAACGCAAGGGTGGAAAGTCGAAGTCCTCGAAAGCTCTCCGTCTTCACTGGGTGGCCTGAAAGAAGTCGTCGCCGCCATTCAAGGACAAAAGGTGTATTCCAAACTGAAATACGAGAGCGGCGTGCAC
>JBARRT010000198.1:0-28772 GCA_049644365.1 Candidatus Acidiferrum sp.
CCGACCTCCAGATCCTCGTTCAGCTTCTGGCGATCGTAGGTTTTCGAAAGCACCGGGATATACCAGAAATAAAGTGGAATCGAATACGGCCGGTCATGTCTCATCGCCCGGATGAGTTTGCGGTCGCTGAACGCGTGATTGCCCTTGAACTTGATCTGCCCGACTTTTACCTTGGGCCCTTCCTCGATCTTGAAAACCAGAATCACCGCGTTGCTCGAAGCAATCCGTTCATACTGCGGCGTCACCTTCGCGAACTGCCGCCCGTGTTCTCCGAGCAAATCCTTCAGTACCACTTCCGCCTTCTTGATCCTTGTCGGATCAAACTGGCTTTCGACGCTGAGCCCGACTTTGCGCTCCTTGAACCGGTCCAGAATGTCCGATTCGGAGATAGAGTGGATTCCTTCATAACGGATGCGGCGAATCTGCGGCCGCTCTTTCACGTCGAAAATAATGATTTTCCCGTTGACGCGGTTCGGCGAATCTTCCACGCGCAGTTTCACGTCCTCAAAAAACTGCGTGTTCCACAGTGCTTGAAAATCGCGTCGCAGCGTCTCTTCGTTGTAATTGTCCCCGTCGCGGCTGAAGATGCGCGCTTTCAGCGTGTCGCTGCGCACCCGGCGATTCCCCACAAAATCGATTCGATCGATCACGTATTGCTGCTGCGCGGCAGCCTGTTGCGCTTCGGCGGAGGCTGCGGTCGAGTGATCCTCAATGACATCATTCCCGGTATTCCAATCGATCGAGGCGGAAAAAAGTATTGCGGGTGTATTGGGTGCAGACGCGTTCGCGGGGAGATTTTCCGGCCTCGCTCCGGGAGAAGCAATCGCAAAAAAGAATACGATCGCAATTGCTCCCGTCAGTCGAGCCGCTAAAATCCCAAACGCCGAACAAACTTTCCTGTAAGCGGCCAATGAGGTCGTCAAGGCCGCGCCCCCGAACCCAAGTTGTTCTTCTCCCGCCGGACCCGGTATGGGCCGGCCGTGCGTCGATCCCGACCCGGTCGGGATTACCCGTGCGTTGTGTCAGATTCGCTAGTGGACGACCGGGGTTGCCTCACCCACGGGCCGGAACGAAAGGCCTTCCCCTGCGACATAAATCTGGAGTGTCGCGGGCCTTTGGATTCCACCCTGGATCAGCGCCTCGGAGAGCGGGTCCTCTACATACTTCTGCAAAGCCCTGCGCAACGGACGCGCGCCGTAATTGCGGTCCGCACACGTTTTCTCGAGGATCCACTGCCGTGCTTCCGGCGACAACACGATCTGCACCTGCCGGTGAATCAGCGTGTCGTTCAGCTGGCCCACCAGCAAATCTATGATGCGGAGCAGGTCTTCGTCGCCGAGCGGATTGAATATGATCACTTCGTCCAACCGGTTGAGGAACTCCGGATTGAACACCCGCTTTACTTCGTTCATCACCATGTCTTCCATGCTCTTCTGCCCGGCTTCATCCGCGCCGGACTGGAAGCCCATCGTGGTGCGCTTCTGCAAGTGCCGCGCACCCAGATTGGACGTCATGATGATGATCGTGTTCCGGAAATCCACGGTATTGCCGAG
This sequence comes from Candidatus Acidiferrum sp., assembly GCA_049644365.1. GTDB lineage: Bacteria > Acidobacteriota > Terriglobia > Acidiferrales > UBA7541 > Acidiferrum. The sequence goes on from JBARRT010000198.1 coordinate 1,554, forward strand.
CCCGTCCGTCAACTGGCCGTCTTCAAACACCTGCAACAGAATGTTAAAGACGTCCGGATGCGCCTTCTCGATTTCATCCAGCAGGATCACCGAGTAAGGAGTCCGGCGGACTCGCTCCGTCAACTGACCGCCTTCTTCGTAGCCCACGTACCCTGGAGGTGCGCCGATGAGCTTCGAAACGGAGTGCTTTTCCATGAACTCCGACATATCGAATCGCACCAGCGACTTCTCCGAACCAAACAAAAATTCCGCCAGGCGCCGCGCTACTTCGGTCTTGCCTACGCCCGTCGGCCCGAGGAAGAAGAAACAACCCACCGGACGCAGCGGCGACTTCAGCCCCGCTCGGCTGCGGCGAATCGCCCGCGCCAGCGCCGTGATGGCTTTGTCCTGGCTGATCACCCTCTTGTGCAGCTCCGGCTCGATGCGCAGCAACTTCTGTTGCTCGTCTTCCTTAATGGAAGTGACGCCCACGCCCGTCCAGCGCGAAACCACTTCTTCGATATCCTCGCGCGTCACGATGCCCGTGGACGCGTCATCCAGCTTGTAACGCTCGCGCAACCCGCGCAGGTTTTCTTTTTCCTTGCGTTCTTCTTCCGAGTAGAATCGCGCTTTTTCAAATTCGTGATTGGCGATCGCCGTTTCCATCCGGTGCGTGATGAATTTCACGCGCTTCTGCACTTCGCCGACTTCTTCCGGGACCGTGGCTTGCCTCAGCTTCACGCGCGCTCCGGCCTCGTCAATTAAATCAATGGCCTTGTCAGGAAGAAAACGATCGGGAATGTAGCGGTTCGATAGATAAACGGAATAGCGCAAAGCCTCGTCGGTGTAACTGACCGCGTGGAACTTTTCATACCGTTCCCGCACGCCCTGAATCACCAATACGGCTTCTTCTTCGTTCGGGGCTGGAACTTTCACCGCCTGGAAGCGCCGCTCCAGCGAGCGATCTTTTTCCACCGATTTCCGGTATTCGCCCGGTGTCGTCGCCCCGATGCATTGAATCTCGCCCCGCGAAAGCGCCGGTTTCAAAATGTTCGCCGCGTCCAGCGATCCTTCCGCCGATCCCGCACCCACCAGCGTGTGCAGCTCATCAATGAAAATAATTGCATTCTGGCTTTCCATCAATTCTTTCATGATGGTCTTCAGCCGTTCTTCGAACTGTCCGCGGTATTTCGTGCCCGCCACAATCAAGGAAAGATCCAGCGAAAGAATCCGCTTGTCCGCCAGAAATGGCGGCACGTCTCCATCGGAAATCCGCTGCGCCAAACCTTCCACGATCGCTGTCTTGCCGACTCCCGGCTCCCCGATCAGTACCGGATTGTTCTTCGTCCGCCGGCAAAGAATCTGAATCACGCGTTCCACTTCGCCTTCACGTCCGACCAGCGGGTCAAGCGAGCCTTCGCCCGCCGCTTGCGTCAGGTCCCGGCTGAACTCCGCGAGCAGCGAAGTCTCTTTGGGCCGCGCCGCCGTCGCTTTTTCTCCCGAAGTGCGCGCCAATTCCTCGCGCAAAGTGGACAGCCGCAGCCCGCGCTCCATCAGTATTTCCGCGCCAAAACATTTTTCTTCGCGCAGGATGCCCAGCAGCAAATGCTCGGTGCCGACGTGCTTATGGCCGAGCCGTTCCGCTTCTTCTGCCGCCATATTAAGGATCCGCTTGCACTCCGCGCTCAGCGGCACTTCCACCGAAGTGGAAATCCGTTCGCGAATCGTGATGCGCGCTTCGATCTCTTTGCGAATCGATTCGATCGACCCCTGCTGCCGCAGAAATCGGTTCGCCAGCGCCTTGTCCTCGCGCATCAAGCCGAGCAGCAAATGCTCCGTCTCGATGTACGGGCTGCCGTATTGGCTGGCTTCGTACCTCGCAAAGAATATGACCCGACGCGCTTTCTCTGTGTACCGTTCGAACACGTTAGCTCGCTTCTCCCCCTGGGGCCCTGCTCGCGGAGGCCGCAGCCTCGCGAGATTGCAGAACGCCATGTTCCAGTCCCAGAACCCGGTCGCATCGCGCGGCGAGCTTCAAATTGTGCGTCGCGATCAACGACGTCAATTTGTGCGTGCGGTGCAGCCGTTCCAGCAGCTCAAACACGGCTAAGGCATTTTGCTCGTCCAAATCTCCGGTAGGTTCATCGGCCAACAGCACCTGCGGCCCGGTGACGAGCGCCCGGGCAATCGCGACGCGCTGCTGTTCCCCTCCGGAGAGTTCCCCTGCACGGTGGTCCGCCCGGTTTTCCAAGCCAACCTCCGCCAGCCACTCTCGCGCCGTCCCCAGCGCGGAAGTAAAATCGTCGCCGCGCAACAGCAGCGGCATGGCTACGTTTTCCGCAGCCGTAAAATCCGGCAGCAATTGGTGCCGCTGCCACAAGAATCCCACGGCACGATTCCGGAATTCCGCCAGCGCCGCGTCATTATTTGTTTCAATGGCTTTCGTTGCGAAGTATACTGTACCGCTCGTTGGCGTGTCTAGCGCAGCCAGCAGATGCAGCAGAGTGCTTTTGCCCGCTCCCGATGGTGCAACAATGGCCACCATCTCCCCTCGCCGCAAAATCAGATTTGCATTCACCAGGATTGGAAGACTGTTCTCGCCGCTTCCGTAAGTTTTTTTCAGGTCGCGCGTTTCCAGCACAATGCCTGCCGTTCCCAAGCTGCTTTCGGCCTTACCGTTGACGTATTTTGCTTCCTGCATCATTCTGATGATCCGCGCCCGCCTCGTACCGCTCTGCCGCTTACCTTAGGTTAGATGCTCTCGGGCAATCTTCGTGCCGCCAAAGGCCCCAACTAGATGTGGACCCGGTGACCCAAAGCGTTTCCTATTTCCGCCAGTTCGCTGCCTGCCGAAAAGAGGGCATTTTGGGGCCATCCTGAAACGTCTGTAATCTTCTTGTCTTCAACATCTTAAGGTGGGTATTTCCCGCACCCGGGACTTGAGGGCAGTCCCCGGCCATACCCGCCTGCCTTTCCCCTTACTAGGAGCAAATCGCGCGCCAAATCCACCCCGGAATATGCTTATTCTCGCCGGATTCCTCCCATCATTCATACCGGAGGATCTCCACCGGCAGCAGCCGCGCCGCAGCTCTCGCGGGAACGATGGTCGCAACGACCGAAACTCCCATCGCCACCAACGCAATCCATAATCCGTCCAAAATGCTCGGATGAAATGGCACATACGGCACCGCGTACACCTGTGGATCCAGTGGAATCAGGTGATAAATCCCCGCGATGAACGAAAAAGCATAGCCGATCGCCAGACCAACAAGCGTACCGGTCGTTCCGATGATGACTCCCTGCCACAAAAAAACCGTGCGAATCTGTTTCCGTCGCGCACCCATGGACATCAGCACGGCAATGTCGCGCGCTTTGTCCGTGACCGTCATCGAGAGCACCACCAGGATATTCAGGCCCGCGACAAAGGTAATCAACCCGATGAAGATCGCCGTCACCAGCTTTTCCAATCGTAGCGCGCGGAACAGCGCCCGGTTTTCTTCCATCCACGTCGCCGCCGCGTAGCCGGGTCCCGCCGTTTTCAGCACTTCTTCTGCGGCTTGCGGAGCGCGTTCAGGCTGATTCAGTCGCAACTCCAAAACGTTGACGACATCGCCCGCCCCGGAAAGCCCCTGCGCCGCCGCAAGAGTCATGAAGCACCAATTCTCGTCGTAATCGTAAAAGCCGGAATCAAATACGCCCGCCACGCGAAATCGCCTTGTGCGCGGTATCAATCCAAAGGGAGTCAATCTTCCCTGCGGACTCGTCAGCGTCACATACTCCCCGGGCGAGAGCTTCCATTCGTCCGCAAGCTGTCTGCCGATCAGCAGCGCGTCAATGCCGTCCGCATCCGCAGAAAAATCCAAACGCCCTGCTACGACATGTTGCAACGCCTCGTCGCTCTTCCGCTCGCGCTCCGGATCGATCCCTTTCGTTACCACGCCGCGTGCCTGCCCCGCGAACGACAGCAGCACCGTCTGGTAAACTGCAGGCGTAACAGAACGCGTACCCGGTATAGCCGAAAGCTTCGCGGCCATTTCTTCGTAGTTTTTGATTCCGCCGGAACCCGGCCGCGTAAGGGAAACGTGGGCCGTCACTCCGAGCAACCGCTCTTGCAACGTTTCCCGGAAACCCGTGTTCATCGAGAGCGCGATCACCAGCGTCGCCACGCCAGCCGCCACTCCAATCACCGAAAACAGCGTCACCAGCCGCAGCACCGCCGGACGGTAGGGCGACCGCAGGTACCGCCTCGCCACAAACCATTCGAATCGCATCGTGGTTGGAAGGATACGTTACGCGCCGTGCGCTTCGGAAGCGGAAGATGATTCGCCGCCGCCTTCGGGCCGCAGCAGCGGAAACAGGATCACGTCGCGGATGGACTGTGAGTCGGTCAGAAGCATGGTGAGCCGGTCGATCCCGATTCCTTCGCCCGCCGTTGGCGGCATGCCATGGCACAGTGCGCGGATGTAATCCAAGTCCAGTTGCTTCGGCATTTCATCCCCGCCCTGCGCCATCTGCGCCAGAAACCGGCGCTCCTGCTCGGCGGGATCGTTCAACTCCGAAAACCCGTTCGCCACTTCCATGCCGGCAACGTAGATTTCAAATCGCTCCGTAAGTGACGGATCCTCCGGCTTCTGCTTCGAAAGAGGAGAGATTTCCGTCGGAAAATCATAAAGAATCGTCGGCTGGATCAGCTTGTCCTCTGCCACAGCCTCAAAGAGCAAGCCCGTCCACTCGCCGTCCGTCAAAGTGCCCTTGGCTGCAGCATAAGGTGCTCCGCTCTGCTTCGCACATGCGTTGTACCGTTTCGTTGCCTCGTGAGCGCCCCCAGGAGCAGCCAGCTCTTCTAAAGTTGGCGGCACACCCGCCTCCGGCGGCCAATACTTCACGATTGCTTCGCGCATCGAGAGTCGCTGCATTTTCGAAAAATCCAGCTCCATCTCTCCGTACTTCACCGTGGTGGAACCGGTAATCTTCTTCGCCAGCAGCGCGAACAGCTTTTCGTTCATATCCATCAAATCGCGGTAGTTGCTATAGGCCTCGTAAAACTCCAGCATCGTGAATTCCGGATTGTGCTGTGTGGAGATTCCTTCATTCCGGAAATTCCGGTTGATCTCATACACGCGGTCGAATCCGCCGACCGTCAGCCTCTTTAAGTACAGCTCCGGCGCAATCCGCAGGTACAAATCAATGTCCAGTGTGTTGTGGTGCGTAATGAACGGCCGTGCCGCTGCTCCGCCGGGGATCGGATGCATCATCGGCGTTTCCACTTCGATGTAGCCCAGCCCGTCGAAAAACTGCCGCAGCTCCTGGATGATCCGCGCGCGCGTCACGAATACCTGTCGCGCCTTCTCATTGGCGATTAGGTCGAGATACCTCTGCCGGTACCGAAGCTCCACGTCCGTCAGCCCGTGCCATTTCTCCGGCAGCGGCAGCAGCGCTTTCGAAAGAAAAAACAGCTCCTCGACCCAGATGGACAGCTCGTTGGTCTTCGTTCGAAACAGGTGGCCGCGTACTCCAATCGAATCACCCAGGTCCAGCAGGTGAAACAACTCAAACCCGCGTTCGCCGACCACATCCTTCTTCACATACACCTGGATGCGCTTCCCAGATCCCTGCAGGTGCCCAAATCCCGCCTTGCCCATCAGCCGCAGAGATACGATCCGCCCGGCCACGCGTACCTCGCGCCTGTTCGCCTCCAGTTCAGCTCCCGGCGTCTGGCCGTAGTGCTCCACCAGCGCGGCAGCCGTATCCGTCCACCGAAACTCCCGCGGATATGCGTCATGCCCCAGCGCCTGGATCTGCTGGAGCTTCTTCTGACGCTGTTCGAACTGGTCCCGCGGCTCAAATTGCAACTGGAAATCCTCTCGGAACAGAGTGCCCGCGAGTATAACGGCCCGCGCAGTGGTAGAGCAAGAAACGCCGAATGTTGACAGCTCTCTTGTTTGATGAGCGGCGGGAAGGCCCGCCGGATGCGCGATCGATTCCGCGCAGTTACCGTGGTCGCTTCTTGTTGGCCTGGCGTTGAATTGGCCTAACGGGCCAAGGATTGGATCCAACTAGCGAACGCGTGCCACGCAGCGGTCTTCCCAATGGGCAATCGAATCTGCTGCACGAAAATCAGGAAGGCCCCTGCCCATAGCGTGGCGCGATGAACCTTGCGCGTGGACCACAGATCGTAAGCCACCAGGATAAGTAGGAAGCTGTAGGAGACCAGCGCGGCCACTGGCGCCTTCCTGTTCACGAAGGCGAACGGCCAGCGGGCGATGGCGGCAATCAACAGCGAAGTTGTTGCGACGAATATAAGGCGCTTGTGTGCTGGCGGGTTGGAGCGGGCGCGCATCGCGAAAAAGACGAGTGTCGCAAAAATCAGCATGTCCGTTAGTGGGATGATATAGAAAAATTTAGGATCCCGGCCTGTAGGCCCGGCCTCCCGCACGAGCGAATCAGTCGCTGCCAAAACGCCGAGCATCACCATGAGAATCGCAAGCAGGAAGCCTGCAATGCCGAGCCGGCGATGCACATCCACGCGGCCGGCGGCAACCAGCGAGGTTTGCGTGACCAGCAACAGAATCCAGCACGAAAATGCCGCCCCGTGCAGGTGAATGATCAGACTGGGCAGCGGCGCATGGAACACCCCCGCGAGATAGTACGTGTGCGCAAAGCCGGCAAACACCGTTGCCAGCATGCTGAGCGCCATGACCGAGAAGAATAGATGGTCGTACCGGCGGCCCGGCATTCCGATCGCAGGCTTTGTGGTTGTGCTTGGATGCGCTACCGCTGTGGCCATCTTTCCTCTTTTCCGTGGGACTTAGCTGAGATTTCTGGGAGCTCGGGGCAGTGCTTGGCAGTGTAAGGCAATTTGCTTTCGCACACCTAGACAATACTCGGCTCTGCCCCAGCAACTTGAAGAATTAATCCAAACTAGGTTGACACCTCTCCCGCTCTGTCCGATAGTCCGCAAGTTGGAGGCTGGTTTATGGTTTCAAAAAAGCGCTGTCTTTCTCGGCGAGGTCTGCTGAAGCTTTTAGGTGCGGCCGGTAGCGGAATTGCTGTCAGTCAATGGCTAAGAGCGGACGTGGCGGCAGCCCAGGGGCCAGTTCCGGAAAAGGCGATGGAGACTTTCACTGGGCCCGGGCCAAATCCGCATTGGAATTCCGTCGGCCCCTATGTGACCGAACCCCAAAAAGTTCCTCTCATTCTTCTGACCGACCGCCCCGTTCAGCTTGAAACCCCTCGCCATTATTTCCGCACGGCTTTCACGCCAAACGAAGCTTTTTATGTCCGCTGGCATCTCGACGGTATCCCGAACGCTTTTGATCTGAAAAATTGGAAGCTGCACGTCGAGGGGAACGTCAACAAACCGCTTGCGTTCAGTCTTCACGAGCTCATGAGCAAATTCAAACCGCTTTCACTCGCCGCGGTAAATCAGTGCTCGGGCAATAGCCGCAGCCGGCTCCAACCCCGCGTTCCTGGCGGCCAGTGGGGCCATGGCGCTATGGGGAACGCGATGTGGACCGGAGTGCCGCTGCGCGAGCTTCTCGATATGGCCGGTGTAAAGAACGGCTCTTTGCAGGTGCAGTTTCAGGGCCTTGAGAATGGACAGGGGCCGGAAGGTTTCGGCTCGAATCTTTTTCTCAAATCGCTCGCTCTTGCAAATCCTGTCCTCGATGAATGTCTTGTCGCTTACCAGATGAACGGCGAGCCGCTTCCGATGCTCAATGGATTTCCGGTGCGACTTGTTGTTCCCGGATATTTTGCCACCTACTGGACCAAATGCCTCACTTGGATTCGCGTTCTCAACGCGCCGGACGAAAATTTCTGGATGAAGACCGGATACCGCGTGCCGGATACGCCGCGTGGAAACACTACCCCCGAGGATGTGAAGGCCGGCAAGGTAAAAACGGTGCCCATCGAGAGGCTCCCGGTAAGATCTTTCCTCATTTCACCCGATGGTTCCTCCAAGATCCCTGCGGGAATGAACGTCACGCTTCAAGGTATCGCGTTCAGTGGGTTTGGTCGCGTGATCCGCGTGGAAGTTTCCGATGACGCCGGAAAGCGCTGGATGCCGGCAAAACTCGGAGACGACCATGGCGCATACTCCTTCCGCACCTGGGAGGTGCCGTGGACCGCAAACTCGCCCGGGCGTTATTCGCTGGCAGTGCGCGGAACGGATGAAAAAAACAACACGCAGTCCGACGAGCCGGTCTGGAATCCAGGCGGGTACCTCTGGAATCGCATCGAGCGGCAGGACATTGTCGTGGGAAATGCTGGCTGAAGGGAGAACCATTATGAGAAACAGAGTCCGAGCGATCTTTCTTGTGATGAGCAGCCTGGCGATGGCGGTGGGCCTCGTTTACGCGGACCTGAAAAAAGGCTACTACTCTCCGGCGCAACTCGGAAGTGTGCAACAGGCGGCGCCGATCGAGCTCTTGCCGGATTCCAACTACCAGGTTGCGTCGTTCCCGGTGCCTGCTGTGGATCTCGCCCCCGGAGATGGCCTCCAGGACGTTCAGATTTACTGCAATACCTGCCACAGCCCGCGCTACATTACCATGCAGCCGCCACTGCCCGCCGCCACGTGGGAATCCGAGGTGAACAAAATGAACAAGACGTTCGGCGCTGGAATTCCTGAGGAGAACGCCCGGAAAATCGTTCTTTACCTGCAAGCCCACTATACGGCCGAAAACCGCAAACGGTAGAGTTGAATGGGGGCGGCATACGGCTCCGCCCCGGCAGCGCCAAGCTGACTCCTAATACGTCGGACAAACGGAAACTCACGCAATGCCCCGAGTTTTACCCGCTTGTGTTCTAACTGCCTGGTCAATTGCGTTTGGGAAACCTCCGTTCCTGTTTTGGGAATCATTTTGATGGGCCCCGCCCATTTTTTGCTATACTCCCCACTCTGTTCCCCGGGAGAACGCCCGTGAAAGACTCCGTCCGCGCCCCGCTCGTCCGCGGAACATCCGTCGATAGAGATTGGCGCGCTTGGCTCCCTCAAGAACAGGAAAAACTTTTCCGCATCCAAGTCCAAGAGCTCGAGTCCAACTACACGATGTTGAGCATCTCTCTCAATGAGGCTCTCGAATTGCGCAGAACGCAACGCATCGGCCTATCCCTTCAGGCCGTTTGTTTTTCATCCGAGGTCTGCCTTTTGCTGACCGGATCGCTTAGTGGTCTGCTCCGCGCCCTCTATGAGCACGCGAAGCACTACGGAACCATCCCCAACGCGGCCCCTCTGGACTCTGCCAATTTTCAGGGTCAAAAAAGCCAGAAGTCGGCTCGATTGAGTAATCTCTTAAGCCACGTCTTGCTCTCCCACCGCCTGCAGTTTCTCCACAAAGTGAGCATTTTGGGTGAGATGGTTGAGGATCTCGGCACGGACTACTGCCTCTGTGCCGCCGGTCTTTCCGACGAGGCCTCTCCTGATCCCGCCAGGATGTGGGAACTGGTGGACGCAGACCACTACGACCTGAATACTTGTCTCAGAGAGGCTATCGTCCTCCTAAAGTCCTTTCTCCTGGTCCTTCCTGCAGACCAGCTTGGGGCCTTCCAGCAGACTATTCTTGAACAGTCAGAGCCTCGGCGATCCGAAGCCCACACTCGTCTGCAAGGGATCCACCATAGACGTATGACCCCGATCGCGGGACAATAGTCTGGCCTGCTCCCCCGCAGCACCTGAAGAACACGCCCCTGCAACATGCTTCTCTCTGGGGTGTTTGATTAGAGTATGCGGGCTTCAGGCAGGACAACTCTAGGAGGCATCCGGCGCATCCGAACCAGTGGATGCGCCGCTATTGGACCGTTGGCCCGATTACAACCACGCGATCCGAATGCGCAGGCTTCCCCTCAATCCTCTAAGCCGTTGATTGAGGCGGATGCCATCCGCTTGGCCCAGGCCGGCGATGCCGCGGCTTTTGAGTTTTTGTACCACCTCCATGGTCGCCGCGTTTACGCCCTTTGCCTCCGGATGGTCAACAACCCCGCGGACGCGGAAGATCTTATGCAGGAAGCCTTCCTGCAGCTCTTTCGCAAGATTGGCACTTTCCGCGGTGAGTCGGCGTTCTCGACGTGGTTGCATCGCATGACGGTCAATGTGGTGTTGATGCGGTTGCGCAAGAAGTCGCTCCCTGTGGCCTCGCTCGAAGAGACAACCGAGCCGGATGAAGAAACAGGCGGCCCCAGGAAAGACCTTGGCGCGCCGGATCTTCGCCTGAGCGGTGCGGTCGACCGGGTCAATTTGGAGCGTTCCGTCGAGAAGCTTCCCCCGGGCTACCGGACCGTTTTTGTGCTCCACGATGTCCAGGGATACGAGCACAACGAGATTGCGGACATCATGGGATGTTCGGTGGGAAATTCGAAGTCGCAATTGCACAAAGCTCGAACTCGTCTGCGCGAGTTGCTCCAGGAAGAAGTTCGGGAGCAGGCGCGGCAAGAACGGCACGCCGCGAAAGCTCAGACGGCGGACAACGATTGAGCTACAATGAGCGAAATTCTCGGGTGTGCATTCGGCTTCGCGGCGTAATCATCGACGATCGATGCGCCGGCAAATTTTGAGAGAAGTTGAGAGGACGGCCATCCAGCGCCGCTCTTCTTTGGAGTGAAGTGCCATGCAGTGTAAGGACGTGGAATCCGTTGTTGAGCAGGAAGGCCTGGCGCCTCTGCCCAAGGAAGTAAACACGCACCTCGCGGAGTGCCGCGAGTGCCGCAACTACATTGCGGATTTGACCAGCATTGTGGATGTCGCCCGCAAGATGCCTTCCGAAATCGAGCCTCCTGAACGGATCTGGATCTCCCTGCGCGCCCAGCTCGAACGCGAAGGGATTTTCAAGGAACCCGCGCTTGTCCCCGCCCCGGAGCATATTTCTTGGTGGCATGGTTTCAGCGAATTCTTCCGCAGCCGCGCTCTCGCGACTGCCACTGTGGGCTTGCTCATTATTGCCGCCGGTTTCCTCCAGCTCCGCACCGATAATGGCTCCGGCAGGAGTGCCCCGCCGATGCAAGACACCGTCATCGCCTCCGGGCCCTTTGCCGCCACTCGCATCGTCCTCAATGAACAGGAACCCCTCGCGCGGGGCATCATCCTCGCCAGTACCTCGCCTGTGGATACTTCCCTGCGCGAGAATCTTCAAACCGTCGACGATTTTATTGCTGACTGCGAGCGCCGTTTAAATGATGCGCCACAGGACGATCTGGCGCGCGAATACCTTTCCAACGCCTATCAGCAAAAAGCGGAATTACTGTCTGCGATGATGGATCGCGGAGGGAGCGTTAATTAACATGTGCCTTCAAAGCATTGAGCGCAGCATCCTGCCTGTCGCCGGGGCCGTAATTTTTCTCTGCTCCGGTATCCCCGCGCGCGCCGCCGGCGATCATCTCGAAAAGCATTTTGCCGTGAAGAGCCGGCCCGTCGTGGTGATTCACAACGTCGCCAACGGCCGCATCGAAGTAAAGTCTTCCAAGAATGCCCAGGTGGACATCTCCGCCAGCCAGCTCTCCAACAAGATTGGCTTTGAAATGGAGCAGGTCGGCGACCGCATCGATGTCACCGCCAACATTTTGGACTCTGCCGCCCAGCCTTTGGAACTCGAAGCCGACCTCCAGCTCACCGTGCCCGAAGAAACCGAATTGCAACTGAAGACCGAGACCGGCCTCATCTATGTCGAGCAGGTCATGGGCGACATGACGCTCGAAAGCATCAAGGGCGACGTCCACCTCAAGGAAGTTTCCGGCTACATCATCATCCGCACCACGGAAGGCTCCCTGGTCTGCACGCAATGTGCCGGCAAGCTGGATTTCAAATCCATCAGCGGTGGAGCTCAGATCCTTCAGCCGGCGCTCAATAATGTCAGCATCTTCACAACTTCCGGCAATATTCTCTTCGACGGCGATTTCATCCGCACCGGCCTGTACACCATGAAGAGCGGCAAGGGCCTTGTCGAAGTCCGCTTCTCCGGTGCCGATTCCTTCGACCTCAACGCCCAAACCACCTTGGGCACCGTGGACAACCGCGCCGCCGCCTTCCTCAAGCCCGATTCGCACGGTATCAAGCGCCTCGCCTCAAAATTCACCAAAGGCTTCTTCGGCACCGTCGGTCAAGGCCTCGCGAAAGTCGAGCTCTCCTCCTACAGTGGTACAATTCGCATTCTGAAGCGCGATTAGTATCTCGCGCAAAAATCACGTGGGTACCACTCCTCCTTTGCGCGGGCCGCAATCCCGTGTCCCGATCTTGTGCCTCGCCGGTTTCATGGGCTCCGGCAAAACCACGGTCGGCACGCTGCTCGCGCGCCAGCTTGCCTGGCGTTTTGTGGATCTCGATGAGCGCATCGAGGAATCCGCCGGCCTGAAAATCCCGGAGATCTTCGAACGCCTCGGCGAGCTCGCGTTCCGCCAAATCGAGGCCGATCAGCTCCGCGCCGCCCTCGGCCGCGCCTCCGAACACAAGGAAGCCACCGTCCTCGCCCTCGGTGGGGGAACTTACGCGCAGCCCGGTTGTCCTGATTTTCTTCGCGCTTCGAACGCTCCCGTCCTCTGGCTGGACTCGCCTCTCGACGTCCTCCTCGCCCGTTGCATGACCATGACCGGCCGGCCGCTCTTCCGCGATGAATCCAGCTTCCGCGCGCTCTACGCCCAGCGCTTGCCTTCCTATCAGCTCGCCGACCATCGCGTTGACAGCTCCGGCGAACCCGCCCAGGTCGTTGCGGAGATTCTCCGCCGCGGCATTGTTGCGTCCGGCGGAAACGAGTCGCATCTCCTCGTTGAGAAACCTCTCTCCTGAGAGAGAATGAGCACGGGGGTAACACGCACCATGAAATACAGAAAGATAAGTACTGCTGTTCTAACAATCCTCGCCGGCACCGCCCTGACTCTCGCCGCCCAGAAGAGCAGCCCCGGCGTCTTCGCCCAGGACAAAGGGAAACTCACCATCAAGCTCGACGGCCAGACCGTCGGCCGCGAAGATTTCGAAATCGCGCCTTCCGGCGCTGGCTGGCGCGCCAAAGGCACCGCGGACATCAAGCCGCTCGAAGGCCCGGCCAGCAAGATTTCCGGCACGCTCACGCTGCAACCCGATGGCGCCCCCATCAGCTACGAGTGGACCGCGCAAGCCGAGAAAACCAACGGCGCTCACATCCTCTTCGCCAACGGCGTCGCCAAAATCACTCTCGAAATGCAAGGCGCTCGCCCGTTCGAACAAACTCTTTCCTTTAACACGCCCCTCGTCGCTGTCCTCGACAACAACCTCTATCACCAGTACGCCGTCCTCGCCCGCGTCTACGACTGGTCTAAGCGCGGCGCACAAACTCTTCCCGTCCTCATCCCGCAGGAGCTGACTCCCGGTACCATCACTGTCGAGTCCACGGGCTCCGCCTCTGCCGATGGAAAATCCTACGAAGGCCTCAAGGTCACCACGTCCGACCTCGAAATTCTTCTCCTTCTCGACAACAGTCACCGCCTCATGCGTCTGGAAGTCCCCGCCGCCAAAGTCTCCGTCATCCGCGAGTAGCCGTCTCTTTGAACAAATTCCTTCCCAAAAAAATAGGACAAGCATTCCTGCCTGTCCCTCGATCCCGCCAACCAGCCACGAGCCGGTGTCACCACAGCCTTTCCTTTCTGACTAAAAACTTAGTGCTAACAACTGTCTACCGCAACCTCCACAAACGAAAAAACGCGGCGCCCCGGTGATCGGGACGCCGCGCTATAAACACCTCTGTCTAAAATCTTACCGCGCCAGCGGCCGTTGCAACACTGGCTTGCCCTGAGTCCCTCCGAAGGGCACGCCCGGACGCCGCAGCGGATAGCCCTGCGGTTGTCCATGGGCCTGCGTGTGCGCAAACCCATTCGAATGGCCGGTCCCGATGTGTCCGTTCCCGTTTCCATTCGCCGACGCGGGCTGCGGCAGCCGCGCCGGATTACCGATAGGGCGGAGATTGATCGGCGCTGCATGAACGTGGTCGCTGATCGCTTGCAGTCTCTTCAGGATGGATTGCCACTGTTCCCAATCCAGTTGCCGCAGGAACGGCCGCAATCCCTGAATGAACGGATCCTCGAGCAGCGCTTCCCCGTCCGACTCCGGAATAAAAAACCGGTTCAGCCCGACGTTCAGCGCTTCCGAAATCTTCTCCAGTGTCCCGAGGCTCGGAGTCATCTGCCCGCTCTCGATGCGCGACAAATACGAACGCGACACCTTCGAACGCGACTGCAGTTGGCTCTGCGTCATCGCGCGTGATTCGCGCAACTGGCGAATCCGCTGGCCGATATTCTCGACCGTCTCCTGGTTCACGAATTTTTCCGACGTGGGCTCAGCGACCTCTTCCTCCGGCGGTGCCGGGGGAGGAATCAGGAACTCCAAACGCTGAGGCAAGGCGCGCACGCATCTCCTGCAATTTCCCGTGCGCGTCCGGTATTGGACGAGACCACAAGTCTTGCAGCGGATGACTTCCCGATCCATTTCCAACGAAATCATTTCTTTCTCTAATTGTGCCGACACCGATACTCCTCGTTGACGGTTTTTTTCCGGCGTGCGGATAGGAGAGGAACGTCGGAACGTTCTCAGGGAAGGCAGTGACTGGCGCATCGGGAGTATCGTGCGCCTGCCATTTTCTGTCAAGAGTATTTTTAGACTATTTTTAGGTTCGCAGCCGCGCTTCTCCGTGTTTACGCCCTTCTTTCGCCTGTCCGGCCGGCCACCCGTGCTTTCTCCCTTCGCCTGTTTCCACCAACGCTTGTATAGTCTCTCCCCTCTCACCACACCGCTTGTGGTCCCCATTCATCTGTTCTCCTGTGTACAGGCCGCGCTTCATCCCGGCCTTCCTTTTCTATGTACAAGCCAGCCACGCTCTGCATCTGAACTCTGTTCCGTGACGGCACAGCCCCATCCGTTCTTGAGGTTTTGTGGCACAGACACTTCTTTCCCATCGCGTGCGCACTTGGCACGCGATCAATCCTGGCTGGGCTCTTCATCCCGTGGAAAATACATCCGCTCGATCCGATGGTCATGGCGATTTCTTGGCTGGGTCGGGATCTGGGATAGATGTTTGTTTAGGTTGGTTGGGTCGACGATTCCGGCGGCGTGATCGGCGTCCATTTGCGGCAGCAACGTTCCAACAGGCCCTCGTCACTTCTTCCTCTCTCCGCGAGGAGCTCGGCTGCTCTCTTCTCAGCCTTGGTCGTTCAACAGCAACCAAGTCTACTCGATCGAAGGAGCCGACGCAGTCATCTATTCAGGCCACCCAAGGTTCTCCGCATACGGGTTGTTGGCGCTCCACGGATGTGCTGTAAGAGTCAACGTTTCATTAGAACTGTATAATATAGGACAGACACTACTACGCCATCACTATAACTTTTACGTGCTTAGAGTCCGCTCATTCTCGGGAGCCAGCATGGCAAAGGGAAGGACTGGCTCCCGTGAATTTATCCTAGGTTCCAATGGCCGCGACCCCCCAAGCCCGCCTCAAGCGAGATCCCCTGTCCGGATCCGAAGGCAGACATCCGCCTCTGCACATCCTCTTTGTCCATAGTCACGCAGCAGAAGTAAAACGCTGCCTGCAAGAGCTCGACAAAGTGCACTTCACGGTCAGCGCGGAAATCGTTGTTACTCCCGAGGAGTTTAGCGAACGGCTGGGCGAGCACGCCTATGACCTTGTTGTGGCCGAGTACCCCAGCCCCAATTGGCAGGAAACGCAGGCACTGGAACTCCTGAACCGATCAAAAAGACAGATCCCGCTTATCTTCGTCGGTCGCATCCTGCAACGCGAGACGGTCGCGGAGTTCATCACAAGAGGCGCCTACGATTGCATTGAAATGGGTCACATTGGCCACCTTCCGGTGGCCGTTCACCGGGCGCTGGATGAGAAAGCATTGCGCGAGGAACGCGACCGGGCCCAAAACGGTTTGAGGCATTCGGAAGCACGTTATCGTGCCTTGGCAGGAAATCTAAGCTACGGAATTTGCCGCTGCGACCTCCACGGCAAATTTCTGGAAGTGAACGAGGCCATGGTGAAGATGCTCGGCTATGCCTCAAAAGAGGAACTGTTGGGCGTAAACCTTGCGAGTGACCTGATTCAAGATCCTGTAAGACGAGCGCAATTGTTGGGGCAACCAGACCAGCAAGGTTCCGTTGACCCCATCGAAATAGAATGGAAACGGAAGGATGGCACAACCCTGAAGGTCCGGCTCAGCGGACAGGAAGTCTTGGGTGAACAAGGCGAGCGGGACACCTATGAGGTCATCACGGAGGATGTCACCAAACAGCGCCAGTTGGAGGATCATCTCCGTCAACAAGCGGCTCGCGACCCGCTGACGGGACTTTCCAACTATCGCCATCTTGCGGAAGTGCTCGATATGGAAGTCAAGCGTTCGGAGCGCACGGGGCGGGAGTTTGCCTTGTTGTTGTTTGACCTGGATGGATTGAAGCAAATCAACGACCGTCACGGCCATCTGATCGGAAGCCATGCGCTCTGCCGGGTGGCGGATGTTTTGAGCTTCTGCCGGGACATCGATACGGCGGCGCGCTACGGCGGCGACGAGTTTGCGGTTGTCTTGCCGGAAACAGGCGCAGAGGCGGCCAACCACGCGGCGCAACGAATCTGCGACAGCATTGCCAATGACGGCATGGAGCCGGTACTTTCCGTCAGTATTGGCGTCGCAGTTTATCCCCATGATGGTGAAAGTCTCGAAACCCTCTTACGCGCTGCAGACGTGGCTATGTACTCGATGAAAGCCAGCAAACACAAGCTGCTTAATGCGCAGCAACGCGCTTCTCATGAGATGTAGCCGCATCATTCCCGAACGGAAAGATTGAACTTGAGCGGTTTCTTGCGTCTGCGGGGAGCGATGTAGATGGTATCTGAGCGCCGTCGATCGTCCCGCTACCCATTTTTTGCGGCGGCCGAGTTGACCGAATCCACATCGGGCGCCCGGCTTGAGGCCGCTACAAGCGACCTGGGTTCCAATGGTTGTTATCTGGATATGATGAATCCGCTGCCGCAGGGCACTATCATCAACATTCAAATCACCTATCAAGGGCACGTCTTCGCGGCTGGGGGTGTGGTAGCCCATTCGCACCCGAAGATGGGAATGGGCGTGAACTTCATTGCCCTCGAATCGGGTTGTGCGTCCATACTTGAGACCTGGCTGAACGAAGTAGCCACTGTCTAAGGGAAGAATAACAACTCAGAGACTTTGTATTTTGCGAATTGGCGACCGCCATGAGAGTGCCGCAATTCAATCGGTCGAAGAGAAACCGAACGGCGGAACTGGACTGAGGATCGAAGATGAGATTAGCCAAAGCTGAATTGGACGCCACTGCGCGCGACTTCAAAGTGCTGGTAGCTGACGATTCACCAATCTACCGTAAACTCGTCGAGCACACTCTGGCTGAAAAGCAGTACGCGGTCCTGTTTGCAAAGACTGGACGCGAAGCAATTGATCTTTTCTCCGAGCATCAGCCTTCTTTAGTGATTACGGACTGGATGATGCCGGACCTAAGCGGAATAGAGCTCTGCGAGCACATACGCAATCATCCTCGACAAACCTACACCTACCTCATCATCCTGACGGGCATCACGGAGAAGAACAAGCTTGTAAAAGGGTTGGCGGCCGGCGCCGATGACTACCTCACAAAGCCGTTCCATTCCGATGAACTGCTGGCCCGTGTGGGAGTTGGTCGCCGGATCGTAGAACTCCATCGACAGCTCGAGGCCAAGAACCGGTTATTGGAAGAACTTGCACTCACCGATCCCCTCACCGGACTGCCTAACCGGCGGGCGATTGAAGAGTGGGCCACCCGGCAACTGAGCGGTGCAGCCAGATATGGCTTTTCCTTTCTGGTGGTCCTGGCAGACTTGGACCATTTCAAGACCGTCAATGACACGCATGGACATGATGCAGGTGACGCGGTGTTGAAGAAATTCGCTGATATTCTCAAGTCGAATTCCAGACGGAGCGACATCTGTGGCCGTATAGGCGGAGAGGAGTTTCTCTTTATTTTGACGCATTCCACCCAGGAGAACGCGATGGTGGCAATCGAGCGAATCCGGGCAGAGCTTGAGGCGGTGAAATTTGATTTCGACGGAGGCAGCCTCACGGTGACGGCGAGTTTCGGCGTTGCTGGCTTCGAAGGGACACAGGCCCCAGATTTCAATCGTCTAGTCAGCCAGGCAGATGCCGCTCTCTACGCCGCCAAGCGCACAGGCCGCAACCGCATTGAAATCGCTGCGGCGCCAGTTCTTTAACCGAGAACCTTGTTGGCGCATATTGGCACACCGCACCGCCCGTCATTTCGAACGGAGCAGGCCGACGCTTTCTCCTCCCGTATCGCTCCTGCGATGCGGTCGGTCTGCGCAGAGAAACCTCTGCGCCATCCCGCGTACTTTGCGGGATGAAATTTCTCTTCGCTTCGCGATGCTCTTCTTCCCACCGGCTCATCCTCTTTGTAGGCCGCCGCTGTTGCGCCGCACCGCCCCGCCTCACTCCATCATCTCCGTCCTCGTAACTTCCTTCGGCTGATCCAACAACGCATCCACCCGTTCGAGGAATCGCACGGTATGCGCCAATCCCGCATGCATCTGTAACGCCGCCTCATCCACCCACCGCGAATATATGAAAAATAACCTCCGGTCCCGCGTCCCCCGGAACGTGTGAAAACTCGGGAATTCCCTCTCCAGCCTCTACCGCATTCCAATCCTAAACTGCGGGGACCTTACTCCAATGACCGAAGAGCTGCTTACCTTGCTCGCGCTGCTCCGTTGGCAACACTAACTCGATAAAGCCAAGTTTCTGGCACCTTCACAACGACGAGATCAGACGCACCCCGCCTTGCAGCATTTGCGACTACTTCGTCGTAAGTCGCACCATAGGCAATAGGGCGCTCATCGTTTTCAGAGAACGCAATCCATCCATTTATCCCAGCTTGTCTCATTTCACCGTACCTCATCTTCCTCTTTGGGCTCTGTAAACTTAGATGCCGGAACATAGAAAATTGTTTCAGCCTAAACAGACGCGTGGCAGGCATTGGTCGCCGGGCGAGATCTACAGGGCGCGTGCGGGTTTTGAATTTTCCTTCATCCCCTTTCCGCACCTCTTTTCTGGAAATTTCCCCTTTCCCGCCCCAATCCCACCCCTGAACTCCAACCTTCGAACCTATAACCCGCCATTCTTCCAATGACTTACACTTCCATTCGAATGATGCCCAGAAAGTAATTGACACGTAGTGTACTTCTGTGCTATTCTCTCTCGTGTTTGTTCATGCTGAGCCTCGACCCTCGATCCCGGCCTTGTCGGGAAGTACCATCGTCGCCGCCCGCCCAACCCGCCCCCGCCTTTTTCCAGCGTCCCTAAGCCCCTTTAGACCTCTGCCCCTTCGCGCGCCTAAGTCGCGAAGAATCAACACTTGTGGACTTGCTTGTAAGTGTTGCAAACAAAGAACTTACAGGATCGCTAAGTCCTTTAGATTTCGCACTTACAAAAAACATGGGGGGAGGGGGGCGTTATGGTTAACCAACTCCCTTCCGGCTTTGACGAGCAGAAGGTGCATTTCCAAATCCCTTGCTTTCTATACGCTGCGCACTCTTCCAAGTTCCGTATCCTGTAAGTCCTTTGCTTGCCACTCATACGAAAACTGCCGGGTGTGTACCAACAATTCCCACTTTGGAACGCGCTGGCTGCCCCGAGCGGTGCGAGGGCTCTCCCCCACCAGTCACCAGTCACGAATCACCAGTCACGTTTCTTCCCCCTGTTACACTATCCGCTTCATTTTGGGAGAACCGCATGCCGACCCACGAGGACGCCTGGAAACTGCTTTGCGAGTACACCGCTTCGGAGAGCCTGCGCAAACACATGCTTGCCGTTGAAGCCTGCGTCCGCGCCTACGCCCGCAAAGCCGGCGCCGATGAAGAAACCTGGAGCCTCGCCGCGCTGCTGCACGATTTCGATTACGAGCGCTGGCCCAACCAGGAGCACTCCCCCGATCAAGGGCATCCCTCGGAAGGCGCGAAGATTCTGCGCGAGCAGGGCTACTCCGAGGAGATCGTCCGCGCCATTCTTTCTCACGCGGATTACTGCAACGTCCCGCGCCAATCCGCGCTGGAGCACACGCTCTTTGCCTGCGACGAGCTCGCCGGTTTCCTCACCGCTTGCGCCTACGTTCGCCCGTCCAAAAGCATTCTCGATCTCGAGGTGGACTCCGTGAAGCGCCGCATGAAAGACAAACTTTTTGCTAAAGGCGTCTCGCGCGAAGACGTGCGCAAAGGCGCCGAAGAACTCGGCATTCCGCTCGAAGAACATATCGCCTTCTGCATCGGCGCCATGCGCGAACAAGCCGACGCCCTCGGTCTTCGCGGCACGCTGTAGAGATTTTTCAGCTCGGCTGTGATTTGGATGAAGAGATAACTTCGGTGCGCGGCTAAATTCCGCGGTGAGAATATAGCATGAGCGCGGCGCCAAACAACATGCCGGCCACAACGAGAGAAATCACGCCGGCCGCAAACCACTTGGAAGAAAGCGCCGCGCGGAGAAGAGAACTTTTTGATTCGCCGGAAGCCGCTTGCGCCGCAGAAAACGAACTTCCTTCCGGTTTCTCCGCTTGCTCCGGAGGCGGCTGATCCAGATATTCGATGGCTGCGACGAAGCTGTAGCCCTTGCGGGGAATGGTGTCCACGAAAACGGGCTGGTCCGGAGAATCGCCGAGAACCTGGCGCAGCTTGTTCACCGTGGTGTTCACGTTCGCATCGTAATTGACGTGCGTATCCGAGGGCCACAGGCGCTTGCAGAGCGCTTCGCGGGTCACGACCTCGCCGGGTCTTTCGAGGAGCGCGAGCAGCGCCTGATACACTTTGCCCTGCAGCTTGACGCGCGTTCCATCTTTGAGCAGTTCCTCTTTTCGGAAGTCGAGATGGAAGGATCCAAAGCGGACGTAGCGGGCAGGGGGAGCGAGCGCGCTTTCAGCACTTGCAGTGAACCGCCGAGACGGCATGGGAGCCAGTTGCGAACTCATGGAAATTACCCTCGGCCTCGACACTAGGACCGATTCAACATGGAATTTATTCCACTCGCAGAATGGCTTCCCGACCCGGCCAGACTTTCCGTCACTTGACGCGGCGTTGAGATCAGTTATATCTTGAGTTGCATATACAAGTCAACTGAGTTGTCTAAAAAATGCGGCAGGATTCGTCCAAATTGGATTTGACCGGAATGGGCTATTGCGCCTCGTTCAACTTTCGCCGCACCGCGCGCGCGGTCACCCAGCTTTATGATGCAGCGCTGCAGGAATCCGGTATCCGCTCGACGCAGTTCGCCATTTTGGTGGGCATTGCGAAGAACCAACCGGTTTCCATCGGCGCCCTGGCGAAAGTCTTGATCATCGACCAGACGACGCTAACTCGGAGTTTGCGGCTTCTGCAGAAGGAAGGACTCATCAAGATCTCCGAGCGCTCCACCATGCGCCAACGGTTTCTGACGATTGCGCCCAAGGGCGCGCGCACACTTGCTCGCAGCCTGCCGCTCTGGCGAAAGGCACAGAAGCATTTCGTCGCAACGATAGGCTCGGATCATTGGCTCGAATTACGAAACGAACTCGAGAAAATCGCGCACGCTGTCATTGATGCATAGCATTCGCGAAAAGTCTCTTCCGCCCTGGAAATAATCCATTCGTTACTCCATAGGGCTCTTCGGGCTCGCTGGCGGTATTGTTGGGAGGCAAGATGCAACTAGCTCGGGGGGTCGCGCGGAGATTTCAGAAACTTCCACGATGCGAATTCCTGTCGCGAGCGATTGCGCGCCAATAAGTGGCGATAAGGACTTGCAGCAGGAGATCAACTAGGAATTGCCTGCCAGCGCAGCGAGCTTTGCGGATTCTTTCAAGCGCGCGCGAAATGGGCCGGCCGCTTTGTCGGCGTCGCTCTCCTTGGCGCTGTTCGTTGCCAAATGGCCGAGTTCATGAGCCATCCAGTAGCCGAGGGAATCGTCGTTGATATAGCGATCAGTGTCGATGAAAACCGTTCGGCTGGGCAAGTGCGTAAACATCGCGCTCGTATATCCGGTGGGCACATGGAGCTGGAAGGTCCGAGCAGTGTCGACGTATTTCCAGTGGGGCACGAAGACGATTCGCAGTGGGAGAATTTCGGCGTTCATGACCCGAATCTGAGCCCGCAACAATGTCTCTTGCCGCGGAGTCGCCCCAATTACCGAGTAACCGTTTTGTGAAGGTGCGGGTGCTGCTTCTTCTCGGCTGACCTCTTTCGAGGCTCCAGTTGCTTGACCCCATCCGAACGACGGAAATGCAACCAGTAGAAGGGCTGTCCCTATCGCGAGTTTCATCGGCCACCTCCAGCGGTGCGCTGGAGGCGAACTTGGGGCTGGTCTTAAGGAAGCTCAATGGACGGGGACTTGATTGCGGCTTGATTGCTTCTAAGCAGCTAAAGATTCTTGTTTCAATCATTTAGGGCGCGGGCTTATCTAAACCTTGTCATCTAGTTGGGGGGTGTTAGACTGCCCGAAACGTTAGGCGTAGGTTAAGTAAGAGATGGCCCCGGAAACTCAAGCTCCCACAATTCTGCGCTTCGGAGTGTTCGAGGTGGACTTGCGTGCGGGGGAGGTGCGCAAGCAGGGCGTGCGGATCAAGCTACAGGAACAGCCATTTCAGGTCCTGACGCAATTGCTGAAACGACCGGGTGAAGTGGTTACTCGTGAGGAGCTGCGCGCTCAGCTTTGGCCGTCCGACACTTTCGTGGATTTCGACAACGGTCTGAATACTTCCATCAACAAGCTGCGCGAGGCGCTGGGAGATTCCGCCGATAGCCCTCGATTTATCGAGACGCTGCCGCGACGCGGGTATCGGTTCATCGCGCAGGTTACCGGGGTAGATGGAAAAACGAGAGAGACCGCCACGGGTGTGAGCGCGGCTGCGCCAACACGCAATCGGAAGATCGTCGTGGCGGCGGCTGTCGTTGTGCTCGCAGCGGGAATTGCTGGAGGACTGCTCTGGCGCGCGCGGCAACCGTTGCTGACCGAGAAGGACACTATCGTTATCGGAGATTTCGCCAATTCGACTGGCGATGCGGTATTCGACGGGACGCTGCGAGAAGGCCTTTCTGTCGAGCTGGAGCAGTCGCCCTTCCTGAGCCTCGTGTCAGAGGAAGAAATCCATCAAACGTTGCGGATGATGGAACGACCGGCAAACACGCGGCTCACGTCTGAAATCACGCGCGAAGTCTGTCAAAGAATGAGCAGCGCAGCAGCCCTGGACGGCTCGATCGCTCTGATTGGGAGCCGATACAACCTGATTCTCAAAGCGGTCAACTGTGCCACCGGAGGTCTTCTGACAAGCACGGAAGAGCAGGCGAATGACAAGAACCACGTGCTTGATGCGCTGGGAAAGGCCGCCTCCGAAATGCGGAGAAAACTCGGGGAATCCTTGAGTACCTTACAAAGGTACAACACGCCTCTCGAACAAGCGACTACACGATCCCTCGAAGCATTACAGGCCTACAGCTTGGGTTTTAAGCTCGGCCTCTCGGGCGACAACTTAGCCGCGTTGGCTCTCTTAAAGAGAGCGACGCAACTCGACCCGAATTTCGCAATGGCTTATATCATGATGGCCGGAGCATATACAGTCATCGGAGAGTCCGCACTAGCAGTGGAAAGCAGCCGCAAGGCTTATGAGCTGCGCGACAGGGTAACTTTGCGGGAAAGGCTGATTATTGAGGAAGAATATAACTTTTTATACAACCGGTGACCTCATGAAGGCGCAACGGATCTGTGAACTTGGCGTACAGACGTACCCGCGTAGCTCCCTTTTTCATGAGGATCTAGGACAGTACGTAAATGCCCTTGGACAATATGAATCAGGCATCAATGAAAGCCTGGAAGCCTTGCGGCTTGCTCCCTATGACCCTTTCCTGTACAGGCAGGTTGTCCACACATATTTGTTGTTGAACAAGCTTGAAGAAGCTGAGGCTGTTTCCAAAAAAGCGCACTCAAAGGGTCTGGACTCTGATCTCATAGACACCCGCTATGAAATTGCCTTTTATCGCCATGACACTGCCGAAATGGCCCAGCAGGTGGCTGCTGCTGCAGGCAAGCCGGGCGAAGAGGACTTGGTCCTCGCATTTGAGGCGGATACAAGCTCTTATTTCGGACATCTCGAGAAGGCGCGTCAGTTCTCCCGCCGGGCCGCAGAAAGTGTGGAGCAGGCAGGACAAAAAGATACGGTTGCGGGTTACCACGCTGCGTCTGCCTTACGGGAAGCCATCGACGGTAATTCGGAGACATCACGGCGCGAGGCCACGATCGCACGAGAGCGCTCTACGGGGCGAGACACGGCTTACGGGATTGCGCTTGCCCTCGCCTTTGCAGGGGACGCAAACCAAGCGCAAGAACTAACCGACGATTTGGCCAGGAGGTTTCCTGAAGACACAATTACGCAGTTCAATTACTTGCCCACTCTTCGCGCCAAGCTTGCGCTCCTACATTCAAGACCTCAGGAAGCACTTGAGATTCTTGAAGTCGCCACTCCGTATGAACTGGGCTTGCCGGCATTCAGCTTCTACAACTGGCCCAATCTGTACCCCGCTTATGTGCGCGGAGAAGCTTATCTTGCGGCACATCAAGGAACAGAAGCAGCGGCGGAGTTTCAGAAAATCCTCGACCATCGCGGGATTGTGCTTAACGAACCCATCGGAGCTCTAGCGCATCTCCAACTGGGCCGCGTCTACGCGCTGCAGGGCGACACTGCCAAGAGCCGCGCTGCGTATCAAGATTTCCTCACACTCTGGAAAGACGCTGATCGTGACATTCCAATCCTAAAGGAAGCCAAGGCCGAATTCGCAAGACTGCAATGAGAACTGAAGGTACGGAAATCCTGCGCTTCGGAGTGTTCGAGGTGGACTTGCGCGCGGGCGAGGTGCGCAAGCAGGGCGTGCGGATCAAGCTGCAGGAGCAGCCATTTCAGGTCCTGACGCAATTGCTGAAACGACCGGGTGAAGTGGTCACTCGTGAGGAGCTGCGCGCTCAGCTTTGGCCGTCCGACACTTTCGTGGATTTCGACAACGGACTGAATACTTCCATTAACAAGCTGCGCGAGGCGCTCGGAGATTCCGCCGACAGCCCACGGTTCATCGAGACACTGCCGCGACGCGGATATCGATTCATCGCACCCGTCACTGGGGTAGATGGAAAAACGAGAGAGACCGCCACGGGTGTGAGCACGGACGCGCGGAAACGCAATCGGAAGATCGTCGCGACGGTGGCAATTGCTGTGCTCGCCGTGGGAATCGCCGGAGGACTGCTCTGGCGGGCGCGGCAAGCGCGGCATCTTACGGAGAAGGACACCATCGTTCTCGGAGATTTCGCCAATTCGACTGGCGATGCAGTATTCGACGGGACGCTTCGAGAAGGCCTTTCTGTCGAGCTGGAGCAGTCGCCCTTCCTGAGCTTCGTGTCAGAGGAAGGAATTCAGCAAACGTTGCGGATGATGAAACGACCGGCAAATACGCGGCTCACGCCTGAAATCACGCGCGAAGTTTGTCAACGGACGAGCAGCGCAGCAGCACTGGACGGTTCGATTGCACTGATCGGCACCCGATACAATCTGATTCTCAGAGCGGTCAATTGTGCCAGCGGAGACTTACTGGCAAGCACAGAAGTGCAAGCGAACGACAAGAGCCACGTTCTCGATGCTCTGGGGAAGGCCGCTTCGGAAATGCGAAGGAGACTCGGCGAATCGTTGAGTACCGTCCAGAAGTACAATACGCTATTAGAACAAGCAACCACACGATCTCTCGAGGCATTGCAGGCTTACAGCTTAGGTTTTAGAACATTTTGGGGGGCAGGTGATGGTGCTGCCGCGATGCCCTTCTTTCAACGGGCCACGGAACTTGACCCAAATTTTGCGATGGCGTACTGGGGGCTAGCGAATACCACCGCCGACAACACTTTGACAGCAGAAAGCGCTCGGAAGGCATTCGAGTTGCGGGCAGGATTGAGTGAGCGCGAAAAGCTACTCATTGAAATCCTGTACTACTACACGGTCACCGGGGACCTCATGAAGGGACGGCGCAGTTGTGAAATTGGCGTCCAGATGTACCCACGTGATGCAGTCTTTCTTGGCTATCTGCCCTTATTCTCAAATGCCCTCGGAGAATATGAGGCAGGCCTGAAACAAAGCCTAGAAGAATCCCATCGTCCCAGTGCCCTTGGCTCCACTTACCGAGACCTTGTCCTCTCCTATTTGTTGCTGGACCGAATTAAGGAAGCCGAAAGTGTAGCCGAAGAAGCGCGCGCAAAGAGGCAGGACTCTGATCTTGCAACCGTTCTTTATGGAATTGCCTTCTATCGCGACGACACTGCGGGAATGGCGCGACAGGTGACGCGGGCAAGAGGTGTGCCGGAAGATGAAGGCTTGTTGTCGGCAATGGAAGCCGACACCGCCGCCTATTTCGGACATCTTGGGAAAGCCCGTGAGTTATCTCGCCGGGCTGCAAATTCCGCGGAGCTGGCAGCGGAGAAAGAAAATGCGGCAGATTACTATGCTGTGGCTGCCTTGCGGGAAGCATTGTTCGATAACGCCGTCAAAGCACGGCAACAGGCCACGGCCGCAAAAGGGCGTTCGACAGGACGAGATTTGGATTATGCGGTGTCGTTAGCCCTGGTCTACGCGGGGGACGCGAACCAGACGCAAGCTTTGGCCGATGATTTGAGCAAGAGGTTCCCCGAAGATACGGTTGTGCAGTTCAATTACCTGCCCACTCTTCGCGCAAAGCTTGCGCTCCTCCGCGCAAACCCTCAGCAGGCTCTGGATGCTCTTGGGGTCGCTGCCCCGTATGAACTGGGTCTGCCGTCGTCTAACTTTTACAACTGGCCCAATCTGTACCCCGTTTATGTACGAGGAGAAGCTTACCTTGCCGCTCATCAGGGCAAAGAAGCTGCGGCAGAGTTTCAGAAGATCCTCGATCATAGGGGAATCGTGCTGAACGAACCCATCGGAGCCCTGGCGCATCTGCAACTCGGGCGCGCCTACGTTTTGCAGGGCGATACGGCAAAGGCCCGTTCCGCGTATCAGGATTTCCTCACCTTCTGGAAAGACGCTGATCCGGATATCCCTATTCTGATCCAAGCAAAAGCGGAGTACGCGAAGCTGCGGTGAGGGTTGATCCTGCTGGTGCCTTCGCCACCATAGATTCCTAGAGCTTGCCGTACACCAACTCGAGAACCTTCGCAACGGTGTCACGCATGAGTCCCTTCAGACGT
>JBARRT010000199.1:0-23306 GCA_049644365.1 Candidatus Acidiferrum sp.
AAGCGAGCCTTGGTCGAAATGAAAGAGAGAGAAGAGTTCCTTTTAGGTGAAGGGAAAACGAGCCCCTCGCGGCTCGTAAACTCTAAGTGTCTCTTGACAGAGCCGACGCCGTCATAGATGGGTGCCCCACACGTCGGTTTTACGTGTGGGGTTTTTGACTTTCCTCGATCGTCCCACTCTGACCGCTCCA
Organism: Candidatus Acidiferrum sp.; assembly: GCA_049644365.1. GTDB lineage: Bacteria > Acidobacteriota > Terriglobia > Acidiferrales > UBA7541 > Acidiferrum. Next base: position 191 of record JBARRT010000199.1, read on the forward strand.
GCCACTTTGCCATTTCCCGCTGCTTCCAGTTTCCGATTCCCGTTTCCCGATGCACAACCCTAATTGGGGGAACCGGGGACAGACGGGACGTTTCCGCCTTTCAGGGAAAATATCCATCGCGAATCAATGGACGGGTGGCCCAGGCGCAATGAGGTGAGACGAATCTGGGTGCCCTGCCCTCGGTTTTGGAGGGCGGGGCCTTTGACCTTTCCTCGACCATTTTCCTAGCGGGCAATCCTATCTCGTCCAACCCTCAACGGTTGAACGCTTTACCGCTCCATTCGAATGCTATCAAGGGGAACCAGGGACAGACGGGACGTTTCCGCTTTTCAGGGAAAATGTCCATCGCAAATCAATGCTATTCTTCGAAAGCCAGCTCTTGACCCATCCTCGCCCCTCTCGATCTTCGAGCTAACTCACAGCAGACAAAAGGCTTAGAAGTAATTACTTGACAATAGGTACCCATATGCTATAATCCTCTAGTTGCAGCTGGCACCCGCCTTGAGGGTGCCTCGCGTTTTATGAGCTCCCGCCGCGCGGTCCTTCTAACTCCCTCAAGATCTTCCCACCCCACCAAGTTACTCTCTCGCCAACAGTAATCTCCAGTAAACCATTTAGCTGCAACACTTATGGATCTCTCCGCAAGTGTTGCAAACAAAAGACTTACGCAAGAGCTAAGTCCTTTAGGTTCCGCACTTACAAAAAAGAGGGTGGGGTCCCCCACCTTCCAGTCTCGCTCTTGGCTCGCTCTTTTCACTCTTTGCACCAAGAGTGTTTCACAATTCTTTTGCAATCAAGCGCCTCCGCACTCTTTCTGAAAACTGCAGGGGTGTCACCCTACAATTCCCAATCTGGGAATTGTTCGCGGGACGCAACGCCGAAAGGCCATTTTTTTCGTCCTCTCCTTTCAACGGCTTACGCACTCTTTCATTTTCCGTATCCCGTAACCCCTTTGCTTGCCACTCATACGAAAACTGCCGGGTGTATACCAACAATTCCCATTCTGGAACTCGCCACTTATTCCTCGACGCTTCGCTCCCCTCTTCACTGCCAACTGAAAACTGTGAACTGTCAACTCTTCCGCGGGTGGACATCCAGCCCTTGGCAGGCCATAATTTCCCTTCGGCGCCATCGCCGAGGATGGCACCCATCACCGAGGAGGGGGAATGAGTATTTCTCCAAACGTACCGAGTCCGCAGGAGTCCTATCACTACGAATCTGCGGGCACACCGCGCTGGATCGCGATTCTTTTTGGCGTGGTCATCGCCGCTCTGGCCGTTTTCGGCTACGCCGGCTATTCCACGCAATCCCGGCTGAGCCAGGACCTCGTCAAGCTGCAGGACCAGAACAAAATTCTCACCGCGCAGCTCGATCAGGCCAACGGGCGCCTCGCCGACCTGAAAGGCCACCTTGAGGTCACCCAACAAAAAGTCGGCATGACCCAGGCGGAAATCTCCAAGGCCCAGAGCCGCGCCGAATCCATCCGCAAGGAGCAGCAGACCGCCGACCAGAAACTCGCCGCGCAACTCACGCAGGCGCAAAAGGAAAACGAGGAAAAACTGGGAGCCGTGGCCACCGAAGTCGGCGGCGCTAAAAAAGACATCGAAGCCACCAAGAGCGATCTGGAAGCCACGAAAACTAAAATGGCCAGTGCCATGGGCGACATGAACGTGATGAGCGGCCTCATCGCTCGCAACCGCGACGACCTCGAAGAACTCAAGCGCCGCGGCGATCGCAACTACTACGAATTCTCAATCCAGAAATCCAAAGCGCCGCAGCGCGTCGGCCCCGTGCAGGTCACGCTCAACAGAACCGATCCCAGAAAATCCAAGTACACCGTGACCGTTGTCGTCGACGACAAAACCATCGAAAAGAAAGACAAAACTTCCGGCGAGCCCGTTCAATTTTATGTCGCTCACTCCCGCGGCACACCGTACGAATTCGTGGTCTTCGACGTCGGCAAAAGCCAGATCACCGGCTATCTCTCCACGCCGAAAGAAGCCGGTGGCGGCGCTCCCGCGGCCGCAGCTCCCGCCGCCACCGCAGCGCCCAGCAAACCCTGATAGTTAGCATCGCTAACTACTTTTCATTTTTCGTCGAAAACCCTGTTCCGCGTTCTGGAAACACCGCGCGCGACGGCGCTTTTGTCTTTCGCGCCGCCGCGCTAGCATCGAAGTGTCGACAATCTCATCCAGTATTCCGGGAGTTCTCCCATGAAATCTCTTCACCTTCGCATTCTTTTTTTCGCGGCAGCCGCTCTTCTTTTTTTCGCGGCGGGATCAGCGTTCGCGCAAGCGCCGCTGGAGCCGGCGCAGTTGCCTTCGCGCACGGTTTTCTATTTGATTTGGCGCGGCGCTCCCGTTCCCGACGTTCGAAAAGCCAATGCGCTGATGGCCCTTTGGGATGATGCGGATTTTGCGCCGGTGCGTTCCGCACTCGCTTCGAGCATTCTCAGTTCCTCGCAGGAAAAATCTCCCGGCCAAAAACTGACTTCGGAAGAACTGCAGGAGTACGCGTCCCTCCTCGAAAATGGATTCACGCTCGGCTACTTAAGCGAACCGACGAAGCGTCCCGCGGCAAGCGCGCCGGTTTCGAAAGATGCCAAACCACCCGCATGGAACGGAATGTTTTTTGTGTACGACCGCAGCGGCAAAGAAACTTTGATCGCAAAAGCAATTCTCCGGATGCGCGCGCAAGAAAAAGAAGCGCCGGTGCTAACTCCACTTGTGATCGGCGGCGTTCCCGTCCTGAAGGTGGAGAGCAAGAATGGCGCGACGTATTGGTCGGACCAGGGAAAATTTGCAGTGAGCGCCGGCGAGCGCTCCGTGATGGAACAAGTTCTCGGGCGCATCAATGGCAAGTCTTCCGCGGCTACGTCACTGGCGCAATCTTCTGCCTATCAAGAGGCGCAACCGATTCTTGGCAGCGGTGTGCTTGAATTTTTTGCCGGCGTACCCGATTTGAAAGATCTCGCTTCGGATTCGAACGCGGGCGGATTCCAAGCGCGTCCATTGCTAGAAGCGGCGCGGATTGACGCGATCCACTCCATCGGCGGCCATCTCGCACTGGAAGGTTCGAAAACACATATGCAGGCCGCGATCTTCGGCAATACCGCTCCCGGAACGCCATTCGACATTTGGCCGGCAAGCCCGGGCTCGTCCGCTTCTCTGGCGTTCGCGCCCGCGGATACGGTTTCCTACAGCGCGGGACAAATCAATTTCATGGGGATTTACAGCATCATAAAACGGATAGCACAAGCCACATTTCCGCAGGGACAGCAAGGCAACGCGGACATGCTCGAGACGCTCGCGGCCGCACGGCTCGGTATGCCTCTGGCGGATGCACTCAGCCTGCCCACAGGAGAATTCGCATCGATGCAAACGAGTCCTTCGCTGGACACGGCGAAACAAGTCTACTTTCTTGGGATTCGAAAGAAGCCGGAAACGCTCAAACTGATGCGGGCGCTCTTCAGCGATCAATTGACTTCGGAGCGCAACGAGGGCGACGTAACTTTCCTCAAAATATCCCTCGGAGGGAAACAAGGCAGCGCGGGCGTCGCACAATGGAATTTTTTCAACGTGGCTGTAACGCCGGACATGATCATCGGCGCGAGCCGCGCGGAAACGCTTCGCGAAGTTCTTTCGAATCGTTCAAAAGGACCGGCTGCGACTGGTCTCGCCACGGTTCCACAATTTCAGGCCAGCCGCGCACAATTTCCGGAAAACCTGAACAGCATGAGTTACTTCGATTTTCAAAAAGTGGATTGGCAAGGATTGCGAGATCGCCTGGTGGCAGAATCAAAGAAGACTTCCGCGGCGAAATCCCTGGAACCCGCGAAGAAGCCAACTGCGTCCGCCGGTATGAATCTGGACTGGCTCACGCAGGTGAATGCGCAAGTCTTCTCGCGTCATTTGCATTACTCCACGGGCGTTTCGTGGAAGGATTCGAAGGGCATTCATTGGGATCAGTGGCTCGAGTAGCCAGTTGATGCGAACGGTTCGCTTTTTTCCTGCAGTGCTGCTATTCCCTGCGCTGCTCTGCATATTCCCGGTGGCGCGCGCGCAGGAAACGCCACCAACACCAGACCAAGGCATTCACGTCAGCGTGGATCGCGTCAATGTGGGCGTGATTGTCACTGATGCGCGCGGAAACTTCGTGGAGGGCTTGCGCCACGAGGACTTTCACCTGTTTGACAATACCGTTGAGCAACCCATCAGCGATTTCGCAGCGATCGAAGAACCAGCGCAGGTGTTGTTGCTCATCGAAGCCGGTCCGGCCGTCTACCTGCTCGAAGGCGGTCACTTGCAGGCCGCGCATTCTCTGCTGAACGGGCTCTCGAGCGGCGACCGAGTCGCCGTCGTGAAATATGCGGAGTCCGCTACCGCGCTTCTCGATTTCACTGCGGATAAACAGGCTGCGGTTGCCGCGCTTGGGCAATTGCGCTTCAATCTTGGTTTTGGCTCGCTGAATTTATCGGCAAGCATTTCGAAAGTGCTGGAGTGGCTCGCTAGCACTCAGGGCAAGAAGACCATTGTTTTGCTTTCCACGGGCGTGGACACATCCCCAATGAATGAGTCCGCGCTGGCGATTCAGCAGCTCAAGATGAGCGACGTGCGCCTCCTGGCCGTTTCGCTCATGGGCAGCTTGCAGAATCCGCGGCCCGCGGGCAAAAAGAAATCGCCTGCCGCAAATCCTACCCAGTCGACACTGGAGTTCGAACGGGCGAATCAACTGCTGAAGCGTATGGCGGAATCTACGGGTGGCCGCGCCTACTTCCCCGCGACCGAAAAGGAATTTAATTCCGCGTACGCCGAGATCGCGCAGCTCGTCCGCCACGAATACAGCCTGGCATTCGCGCCGCCAGAGCGCGATGGGATCGTTCACTTCATCCAAGTCCGCGTCGGCACTCCGCAAGCCGCAACTCCGCCTGCTGTTTCCTATCGCATCGATCATCGCCAGGCGTATCTCGCCCCAGCGCCCAGGTAGTGGGTCCACCCCTGGCTTGGCGTCTTTACGACCAAGTGAGCCATGCAATGGTGACTCCCCAGATCGGGGCTTCTGGACAGCGGGGGGGAAACCCCGCTTGTCCGAATAGGCCGTAGCCGACTCAACTGGTGACTATCATCGGCAGCACAGAGTCCATCGCCAGAAAGATGTTGACTCTGGACTATACTCCAGGGTGTAGCTTCTTGGAGAGGAGCCAAGCCGATGCAAATTGGCATCATCGCAAAAAAGATTGGGCTCAGCATTGATGCGATTCGGTTCTACGAGCGCAGCGCCCTGCTGCGCCGACCCCCTCGGTCGCAAGGGGGCTTCCGCCAGTACGGCGAGAGCGACATCGAGACGCTGGCTTTTATCCGTCGCGTGCAGGGTCTCGGATTCAAACTCAGCGAGATCCGAGGTCTCTTGAATCTGCGAGGCACTCGCTTGAAACCTTGCGCGCCGGTGCGTCGCCGATTGGAAGAAAAACTCTTCGATGTGCAGCGGAAGCGTGCTGACCTCCAGAAGCTCGAGCATGAGCTACGTTTGGCTCTGCGTAGTTGCAACAAAGAGCTGCGCAAGCGGCCTGCTCATTGTCCAATCTTAGAAGAAAGAAGCCCCCGGAAGCCGGAGAGCGCAAAATGAATGTTGAAATCCTGTACGTTGCTGACTGCCCGTCTCATCCGGCGGCAGTTCAAATGGTCAGAGACGTCTTGGCTGCAGAGGGTGTAGCGGCGGAGATCCGTGAGGTGCTCGTCAGCGACGCGCGAATGGCTGACCAGCTTCGATTTTGTGGTTCTCCGACCATTCGCATTAATGGACGAGATGTCGGAGGTGAGGCGCGAAACGCCCAGACTTTCGCACTAAGCTGCCGTCTATACGCTGGATCGAAGCAAGTCGGACTTCCACCGGCGGGGATGATTCGCCGTGCGGTGTTGGAGGCCCGGCAAGGGGACAGACCATGAAACAGCAACCGCTGCTCAATCTCTCAAGAGCAATTGATCAAAAAAAAGCTTGACTCTCGACCGTACTCCAGGCCCTACGTTGGAACCTGCGCGGTTATTTGAGGAGGGTGAAATGATGAGGTTCTTACAAGCTGCCGGCCTGAGTTGCACTTTGGCTCTCATGGCTGTTCCTGGGTTTGCCCAGAAGGATCAAAAGGATCAGAAAAATCAGAGGACTCGAACGGCGGGCGAGGTCGCCGCCGGAACATTTGCCTGGGGACACGACCTGTCGTACGTACGGGACCACTTTGTGAAAGCCGCGGAGGAATTCCCGGAAGACAAGTACAGTTACAGGCCGAGCGAAGACGTGCGGACCTTTGGGGAGATTGTCCTTCACGTCGCGCGCTACAACCATCTAACCGCCGCGCATGCAATGGGCAGGCAATCTGAGGATGTCCGCGAGTTTGCCTTTCACTCGAAAGCGGAGGCAGTTGCCAAGCTGAAGAAATCATTCGAGGAGCTGGCGGAAGTGGTCCAGCAAAGGCCTGACAAATTCGACCTCGATGTGCTCATACATACGAGCGAACACTACGGCAACTTGGCGGTTTACTACCGCTTGAACGGAATGGTGCCCCCTGCTTCGCGGTAAATCGTCGAGCAATTTTCTTATGGAGGAAGTCATGCAGATTGTTTTAAGAAAGAAAAGCCGCAAGACGGCGCTGCTGACATTGTTCAGCGCTTTGGTCCTTCTAACTCTCGCCCCGGTACGCGCGCAACAGCAAACGCTTCCGGCGCTTGACCAGAGACTTGATCCGCTACGCGCCAGGTTCAATCAGGATATTGGGAAAGTCCGATTGATCGTGCTCGTAGACCCCACTTGCCCGCCGTGCCGCTGGGGAGCATCCGAAATTGAGAAACAGGTATTGGAGACGATTCCCAGCAAGCAACTGGCAGTTTATGTGGTTTGGCTGCCGGTTTTGAATTTTCAGGACGAGGCCACCCTGCAACGGAACGGACAGAAAGAATCCTCTCGTGTGTCGGACTCGCGGGCGATCCACTACGTCGATCCGAACGGGTTCGCCGGTAAACAGTACTCGCCAATTCTGAATATTCCGTACCACGGTCCTGCCTGGGATGTGTACTTGGCCTTTAGCGCTGACGTTCGCTGGGAGGACCGCGCTCCCACGCCGACGGGATGGATGCACCAGGGGGGAGATGGAATGGACCGCGCACGCCGCCTGGACGGGCGCAAGTTTGCGGATGAGATCCAGAAACTTCTAACCGCTGCTGGTACCAAGGCCGCTGGACGTTGAGTCCACGGAGAAACTTGTGGAGCTAACATATACAACTGCATTTCTCGCCGGGATGATTTCTTTTTTGTCGCCCTGCGTGCTGCCACTGGTGCCAGGATTTGTGGGAACGATGACTGGCCTCAGCGCGGAACAGCTGCAAGAGAACGGTACGTGGCATTGGCGCACGATACTCTTCAATGCCCTTCTCTTTGTGCTCGGCTTTTCCGTCCTCTTCATATCGCTGGGCGCCTCGGCGGGGGCGGTAGGCCGTTTCCTGTCTGCCCACCATGATTGGTTGAATCGTATCGCCGGTGCAAGCATCGTCTTCTTTGGGCTGGTTCTCTTGCGGGTGCTTCCGTTCAAATTCCTGAATCGAGACATGCGATTTCATCGCGAAATACGGCAAGGCAAGCTGCGCTCCTTTTTGCTCGGGCTGGCCTTCGCCTTTGGCTGGACTCCGTGCGCCGGGCCCGCTTTGGCAGCCATGCTGATGATGGCTGCGACACGCGAGTCCGTTTGGCAAGGAACGGGACTGTTAGCTGTTTATTCGGTGGGGTTCGGAATACCGTTCGTTTTCGTGGCCCTTAGCCTCACGCGTTTCCTCGCGGTCTTTCAGAAACTGCGCCGGCACTTGCTCTGGGTCGAGCGATTTGCGGGAGTAATGCTTGTCAGCGTCGGCGTCCTTCTATTCTTCGATAAACTTGCCGATCTTGCCTACTATCTAAATCGGTTCAATCGCCTCACATGGTGAGAACGAGTGACTATCCTGGGAGGAGCTAAGCAACGTGACCACGATGGGAAAAGTGAATCTCGATGATCTGGCGGCGAGGCTTGGGAGATACAAGTAGAGCGCGTAGCCGCTGCTATACTGAGCGTATGGAAGAGAAGGTGATACCGATACTGCGCGTTCAGGATGCTGACATTGCCGTCGCGTGGTACAAGCGACTTGGATTCCAACAAACGTCAGTGCACCGATTCGAGCCTGGATTCCCGGCTTTTGTGACCATCGAACGCGGGCCGATGAAGTTATTCCTCTCCGAACACAAAGGCGATGCCCGGCCGGACACGCTCGTGTACCTCGCAGTTGCTGACGTTCATCCGGTCGCAAGGGAATTTGGCGTGATGGTCGAAGAAGCGCCGTGGGGATACGAAATCGAACTTCGCGACCCCGACGCAAACCGACTGCGCATCGGGATGCCTAAACCTGTATCCGATAGCGGATGACGAGTGACAAGTGGGTTGAGGCCCAGAAACGGGGTTTTAAGAAGTTGGAACGAGTGGGGACCTTTCTGACTTAAAAGTACTACCCGCTTCTAGAAAACAGGCCCACGCGTTGGGCCAAATAAACACTGAAAAGGGATAGACATATCTCGCGCCAACACCTAGGTAGTGGGTGGAAGAGAATCAATCCCGCAACGCGCGGGATGGATCGATCCGCGTGGCGCGCCAGGCGGGCAAGAAACACGCTGCCAGGGAGGCGACGGTCATCACCGCGAGGGCTGACCCGAAGGCCATCGGGTCACGCGGACTCACCTTATACAAGAGGTTTCCAAGCAATCGCGTTAATTCGAGTGACACCGCGGCACCCAGCAAGACGCCGCCTGCGGTCAACGCTAGGCCACGCGATATGACCAGGCGCAAGAGATTGGATGCGTCCGCTCCAAGCGCCATGCGCAGCCCCAACTCGCGCGTGCTCTGCGACACCGCATAAGACATCACGCCGTACAGTCCGATGACCGCGAGCAGCAACGCCAATCCACCTAGGGTCCCAACTAGAGTTACCGCCACCTGCTGGGGCGATGTCGAGCGATCCAGTTGTTCCTGCAGGGTGATCACCTCGTAGAGGGCAAGATTTGCGTCCAGTGCGTGCACCTCACGCGCCAGCGCCGTCGCCATGGTCTCCGGGCTGAGCGGCGTTCGGATATACAAGCCCGCCCCGACTGTGAAATTCTGGCGCCGAGGCACATAGAAAAAGGGTTTCGGTGTCTCCCGAACGCTCTCGTATTTTGAATCTCTTGCCACACCAACCACCTGCATCCAACGCCCCTTGACCTGAACGCGCTCGCCAATTGGATTCCTGGCGCGCCAATACCTTGCGGCCATTGTTTCATTCACGACGGCCACCAGAGCGGCCTTTTCATCGTCCGCGCGCGTGAATTCGCGGCCGGAGACTAAGGGGATCCCCATGGTCGTGAAGTAGTCCGGCCCCACTTCGTTGTATTGCACCGTGGGCTGCTCTTCGGGCGGCGGCTGATAGCCGTCTACGGCAATCGGCGACGAAGAAAAGCTCCCATAGCTGAGCGGCGTCATTCGCGCGAACGCCGCCGACTCGACGCCGGGAAGCGCCTTGACGCGATTGAGGAGTTCGTCCTGGAAAGTCTGGGCGCGCTGGGCATCGTATCCCGCCGATACCAAAAGGACGGCAGTGTCCAACACTCCATGCGTCGAAAACCCCGGGCTGGTATTTCGGATTTTTTGCAGGCTCTGCAGCAGGAGCCCTGCTCCGACCAGCAAAACGAAACTCAGCGACACCTGCATCACGACCAAGCCGGAGCGAACCCATGCACTTCCGCCGCCCCCAACGACGCCCGCCGAATCGGCTTTCAACGCGCCGGCAAGATCGATCTTGCCGGTCTGCATCGCGGGAACCAGCCCGAGCAGAAGCGTCGCGATGAGACAAACTCCAGCGCTCAGCGCCAGAACGCGCCAATCGATTTCGCCCGGCAGGTGCATCGCCACGCCACCCCGCGCGGGGAAGAGCAGCACGAGCGCGTGACGGCACCAGTACGCAACGAGCAGTCCGCCGGCTGCACCAAAAGCCGAGAGGATCAGGCCTTCTGTCAGGAGTTGCCTAAACAGACGGCTGCGACCGGCGCCAATGGCGAGCCGAACGGTCATCTCATGGCGTCGAGCGAACGACCTGACCAGCAACAGATTGCCGACGTTTGCGCAGGCGATGAGCAGAACAAAGACGACCACCGCGAGCATGATTTCGAGCGTGGGGAGCAGGGTGCCCGCATTGTTGAAGGGCGTTTGCCATAGCGGCCACAGCTTGATGCCGCGGCCGCGGTTCGTGTCCGGATAGTCGGTTTCCAATCGCTTCGCAGCGGCCGAAATCTGCTGCTGCGCTTGCGAGAGAGTCACGCCGGGCTTGAGTCGCACATAAGCTTCAATCCAGCGCGCGCCGCGGTCCTCCAATTTGTATCCACCCGCTTCAAATGTTTCTTCCATTGAGGCTGGGACCCAGAACTGCATCGCCCAGCCCACGAAGGTTCCATAAAATCCGTCCGGGGCCACCCCAACAATCGTGTACATCACCCCGTTGAGCCGCTGCGTTTTCCCGATGATTTGCGGATCACCCTTGAACCGCCCTTTCCATAGCTGGTAACTGATCACCGTCACAGGATGGGCGTTCCGCCCTGTGTCCTCGCTGGGCTCGAATCCCCGGCCAAGAATCGGATGGACCCCGATGGCGTCAAAATAGTTGGCGGACACGATGCTCCCAGTGGTGCGCTCGGAACGGTCACCGATGCTGAGGGTGGTACCCATGATTTTGGTCACGATGAAGGAGTCAATCAGAGTGCAGTTCCTCTGCAAATCGAGGAGATCAGGCCAGGAAGTAAGGGTAGGGCCAGATTCGCCGCGGGCCGTCCCGGTAAGAGCGAGCAGCTGCTCCTGGTGGGTTACCACCGGGTACGGACGAAATAGAATTCCTTCGACCCAACTGAAGACGGCGGCATTCGCGCCGATTCCCAAGGTGAGGCAAAGGATCGCCAGGATGGAAAAGCCGGGACTGCGCCGCAGAAGCCGGAAGCCGAAGCGGAGGTCTTGAAGAGTCGTCTCGATCATCGGTAGTCCTCTCTGGTCGCGGTAGAGTTCCTTGGTTTGTTCGACACCACCGAATTCGCGGTGTGCTTCGCGGCGGGCGTCCCCGGCGGTCATGCCTTTGCGCAAGTTCCGTTCGACGGCCATCTCCAGGTGCGAGCGCAGTTCCTCGTTCATGTCTTCTTCGAGACTACGGCGACGGAAGATCGCAGCGAGGCGGTGGATGAAAATGCGGCAAAATTCGCGCATGGCTAGCTTGCCCTCAGCACACGGGAGAAGGCATGTGCTCCTTTAGACGGTCAACAGGAGAAAATGGGAGCCTAACAGATTCCTGTTGGTCGTCAACAGGAGTTTCAAACCTGCTCGAATAGCTCTTGAAGCGAAGAAGTGACTCGGCTTTGCCTCAGATGCCGGCATACCAGGAGTAGCCTGCTGCCGGGGCGGGGGAGCCCTGGCCGTCGCCGATGTGTTTCATCGAGTCGGTAACGGTGACGTGAGAGATGTATTTCACGCTCTTGTAACCGAGCTGGCGGGCGACTTTCATGCGAACGGGAGCGCCGTGATCGACGGGCAGCTCCCCGCCGTTCATTCCATAGGCGAGAAAGGTTTGCGGATGCCAGGCGTCGGCCATGTCAATGCTGTCCCACCAAAATCCGTCGAACGAATAGTAGACAACATACTTCGCCTGCGCGCTGACGCCCACGAAATTCAGAACAGTGGAAAGCGGAACACCGATCCATTCGGCGATGAAGGACCAGCCTTCTTCGCAGGCTTGATGGGTGATCTGACTGCGGGAAGGAAATCGCTTCAGGTCCGCAATAGAGAAAGACGATGGGCGTGCGACCAAACCGTCCACGGTGAGGCGCCAGTCCGCAAAACCTCCAGCTACATGGCGCTGATACGCCTCGTTTTGGGGAGGCTTGCCATTGACGAACGCAACCTTTGAAATTTCGCTGCGGTTGAATTCGCGCGCGAGCGAATGGCCGGACATCAAGATCCGCTGCGCAGCATAGGTCAGGGTTTCGCCCGCGCCGAAGATGCCGCCGTGGTCGGGCGGGATGAGACCATAGCGTTGGGCGAGGACCGCTGCGACTCCCAAGCCCGATACGCCGGCCGCCGTTGCCAAACCAGTGGTGATCAACTTTCGACGCGAGAGCGGACTACTCATGATGGCTCCTTCCCAGCGGCGTTGTGGCCCGTGATCATGGCCCGCATGCGATGCTTGAATCCCGCCAGGCACACCATCGCGATGTGGACGAGGAGAAAGAGAACAAGGGCAACTGCTACGAAGAAGTGAATGGTGCGGGCCGATTGTTGACCGCCAAAGACAGTTACAATCACGGGAAAGACAGAGGTGATCGCCGGAGACATCGCGAGACCAGTGATGATGATCAGTGGGAACAACAGGAACACAACGGCGAGGTAGGTGATCCGCTGGAGAACGTTATAGCTCCGGGACTCTTCCTCCGCCGGCCGCTTCAAATGCATATGATTCGAGACCACTCGCAGGATCGATTTCCAGCCGAGATCCGCCCTGCTAGGCACCAGGTTCTTCCGGAAGTGGCGGGTGAAAAGCCCGGAGAGGACGTAAAGCAAGCCGGTTAAAACGCAAACCCAGGCGGAGAGAAAATGGAGATACCGGCCCGGGCCGCGGATCGGCACATCCAGCACGAAGGGGAGCGGCAAATCGATGAGCGAAGGAGTTCCCACGGCGCCGGTTTCGCCCCAATAGAGACGCGGGTGCGCGAGGAGTACGGCGATTCCGCTCAGGACGAGGGCAATGAAGCTCAGGGTGTGGATCCAGTGAGTGACGCGCACCAGAGCGGAATGCCGCGGAGAATCCAGAACTTCTGAGTTTTGGATCGCTGCCCCTGGGAGGTATGCAGACTCCGCCATTGCCAGTACGGGAAATTTAGCATAGGAAAATGCGGCAGACAACTCAGACCTGGGCTGAGAGGCCGCCACTGCAAGCGAGGCCGCAGGTCGTCGGAGTTCTTTTGAGGCTATTCGAATTCCTTCAATGTGCGGGCCATTTGGCTCATGCGCTCGTCCATAAGCGCGAAGACGGTTCCCGGTTCGAACTTGCCGTCGCCTTTTTTTTGGCCGGCCGTGCTTCCCGTGAGGATCTCGATGCCTTGTTCGACTTTTGCGACCGGCCAAATGTGGAATTTTCCGGCGGCGACGGCTTCCAGAACATCTTCGCGGAGCATCAGGTCTTCGACGTTGGATTCCGGCATCATCACGCCTTGCGTGCCGGTGAGTCCCTTGATCCGGCAGACGTCAAAAAATCCTTCGATCTTTTCGTTGACGCCGCCGATGGCTTGAATGTCTCCCTGCTGATTGATGGAACCAGTCACGGCGATATCCTGCCGCAGCGGCAGTCCAGACAGCGCGGACGCCAACGCGTAAATTTCGGTCGAACTAGCACTGTCGCCATCCACTCCGGAATATGATTGTTCGAAGCAGATGCTGGCGGCCAGCGAAAGCGGCTTATCTTGCGCGAACTGGCTGCGCAAATAGCCGGCAATGATGTGCACGCCCTTGTCGTGGAAGCGGCCACTTAAATTCGCTTCGCGCTCGATGTTGATCAAGCCGGCCTTGCCCAAAGCGGCCGTGGCCGTGATGCGCACGGGCTTGCCGAAGGAGTACCCGCCAATCTCCAGCACGCTCAGGCCGTTAACCTGGCCCACCCGCGTGCCGCTGACGTCAACGAGCAGCGTGCCTTCTTCAATCATTTCGCGGATGCGCGTCTCGATCAGGTTGTGCCGCTCCATTTTTGAGGACAGCGCTCCGCGAACGTGCGCGGCGCGAACGACGGCTTCGCCCTTGGCAGCCGCGTCGTAATGCGCTTCGCGCGCCAGATCGGCAATATCAATGAAACGCGCGGTCACTTTGTTTCTGCGGCCGGCCTTTCGAACGCCATACTCCAGCATGGCGGCAAACGCGCCGCGGTCAAACGGGTAGAGATTTTCTTTTTCCGAAAGCGCGCGCAAACGGCCGGCGTATTCCGCGATGACGCCGTCGCTCATGGCCATTTCCTCATCGAACTCGACGCGGACTTTGAAAATCTTGCGAAAATCTTCCTCGTACTCGTACAGCATCTCGTACAGCTCGCGGTCGCCGATCAGAATTACTTTCACGTTGATGGCGATGGCTTCCGGTTTCAGTGCGCTTCCGCCGAAGGGATAGAACATTTCCAGCGGCTGAATCTCCAGCCGGTTGTGGTTCAGGGTGCGCTTCAGGGCGCGCCACACGCCGACCTCGGACAGCGCTTCGAGCGAATACATGATCAGGAAGCCGCCATCGGCGCGCAGCAGCGAGCCGCCGCGGAGATCCATGAAATCGCTGGTCCATCCGCCGCGCGCGTCGTAGGCGCGCTGGATCGTGCCGAACAAGTTTGCGTACGTCGGCGTCGTCTCGAAAATCACCGGGGAAATTTCTTCGTCGCTGTGCGCGAGGATTACGTTTACGCCGTACACGCGGAAAGGATCGCGCTCCGGGCCTCCGGTCATTTTCGGCAGACCGTCCGGGGGTTCTTCGTCGTGTTCGCCTTCGCCCTCGCGCTCCTTGAAAGGATCGAGATTGTCGAGAAGGTGGTGGCGTACTTCCTCGAGATATTCGGAAACGTCCGCGCCGGGATATTTTTCCTTGAGTTCTTCGATCACGCCGTCCACCAGCACCGACGCTGCTTCCTGCTCGAGATAACTCAGTTCGCTGGCAAGTTCCCGCGAGAGCGTGAGCGTTTTCCGGTAGACGACTGTAAATTCCTGCCGGAACTGTTCGTACTTGCGCTCGATATCTTCGGCCACGGGCGACTCGAGTTTCCCCTCGTGCACCATCTTGGAAATGTCTTCGATCGGCACCATCTGGCCTTCGAGGACGGGAAAAATCTCCGGCAACGCCACGGCGCCGACTTGCATGTGGCCCAGAGCAAACTGTTCCCGCGCGATCCGGCGCGTGAAATCGTCCATCAAGTCTTTTTCGCGAACCGTGAAGCGTTCCACGATGCGGCCCTTTTGGCGTTGGAACGGTTCGCCTTCGAACACCTGCGGAATCCGCCGCCGCAGAAAATCGATTCCCGCTTGCATGTCCTTCTTGAAACCGTTGGCCTGGCCGCGCGGCAGCGCCAGCAGGCGCGGGCGGTCCGGCAGCTTGAAATTGTTGGCGTAACAGCGGTCGAGGGATTCTTTCGTCGGCGGGTGCAGCTCTTCGATCATGCGCGCGATGGTTCCGCCGCGGCTGGTTCCGGCCAAACCGCAGACGAATACGTTGTAGCCGGGAGCGGAAAGCTCGGCGCCCATCTTCAACGCGCGCAGTGCGCGTTCCTGGCCGATGAAGCCTTCGCGGAGCTCCGCTTGCGCGGTGGTTTCGAAAGGGATGCGAGAAAGCTCGCACCTCCAGCGCAGCTTGGCCGCCGGAAGTTCCGTGTGCTTTGGTGCGGGCTTGGTGGTCATGAGAACCCTTCGAGCGCGCTACTCTAGCACACCCGGGCAGCGCTCCCACCATAAGACGAGCCGCCTGTTACCCAGCCGTCATCGGCGGACTTTCCGGCCGCTTCATGTAGACCGCCAGGACGCTCGCAGCCGTGGCCACCAGAATCGGACCCAGCACCAAACCGAGCATTCCGAAGACCGCGACGCCACCCACCACGCTGATGAAAATGACCAGCCCGCTCAGTTCGGTCCGGCCCCCGAGCAAAATGGGGCGCAAGACATTGTCCACGATGGTGGTGACGCCCGCGCAAATCACGAGCAGAAGAAGGGCGCGCCCCCAATGTCCGGTGAATCCCAGCCACAGCGCCGCAGGAACGAAGATCAAACCGGAGCCGACCACCGGCACGAGGGAGAAAAACGCCATCGCGACGCCCCAGAACAGCGGCGTCGGCAGGCCAACCAGCACAAAGCCCAGCCCGCCGAGCACGCCCTGAATCGCGGCAATAATCAGGCTGGTGGTGACGCTCGCGGAGATGAGGTCGCCCGCTTGCACGATCATCACATCGCGATGTTCCGCGTCGAAGGGAAGGATGCTGCGGACTCCGCGGATAATATTGTCGGCGTCGCGAAAGAAATAGAACAGCGCAAAAATCATTACGAAAAGATCGAAAATGAACGTGGCGATGTTCCGAAGGACGGTGCCGAGGCGCTGCGCGAGATAGCCAGCCTGCTTCTGTACGGCTTGCTGGAGCAGATCCACGACGTCGGCGTTGGGATCGAGGCCCGGGACGTGTTGCGCGATCCACGCCCAGGTTTTCGAAATCGCCGGCGCATTGCCTTGGATGAGGGACGTATGAACACCGCGTGAAATCGAAACGGCTTCGCTCACGAACAGCGTGGTCAGCAGAATCGCGGGCCCAATCAGCAGAAGCGTCACGGCAAGCGTGCTGAAAACGGCGGCCCGGGTAGCCTGGAATCGTTGTGACATCCAGTGATGCATGGGGTAGAAGAAAATCACCAGAATGGCGGCCCAGCCCAATGCGGGCAGGAACGGCTCGTAGATGCGAAACACCAGGTAGATGAGCAGCAGCAAAAAGCCGTAGGAAAGAAGGGTAGTTAGCCGGTCACTCGTCGTCGCATTAGAAGAAGGGGCGCTGTTCATGGACGTAATATAGTATTGATAGACGCAGCAGAGATTGGTAGCTTCACGTTCACGCTCCACCAGGTTGCACGCGGGTCACCAGGCGAATTCCGAATGTCTACGAAGTCCATTCCGCTCTCGTCGTACCAAATTCGCCTTCTTGCTGTACTTGCTTTGATCAATTTTGTCAACTTCGCGGCGCGCCAGGTCTTTGTGCCGCTGATTCCTCTGTTGCGCGGCCACCTCCAGGTGACGGACGCGCAGCTCGGCTCGCTGCAGACTTTTTTGCTGATTGTTCTGGCCGTGGCCAGCATCCCGTTTGGATTTCTTGCCGATCGTTTCAGCCGCAAGGCCATCATTGCTGTGGGCATTTTGTTCTGGAGCGTAGCGACTTTTGCGGGCGGTCTTGCTTCCAGTTTCATTTTTTTTCTGATCGCGCGCGCCGTGGTCGGCCTTGGTGAAGCGGCTTACGCTCCCGCGGCGCAGTCCATGATTTCCGGCGCATTTCCCCAGGAGCGCCGCGCCATTGCCCAGGCCATTTTTGCAACCGGTATGTTGCTCGGCGGCGCTTGCGGCCATGTGCTCGGCGGCATCCTCGGGCCGCGGTACGGCTGGCAGATTGCCCTTTTCGTCGTCGCCTTCGCCGGAATTCTTCCAGGCATTGCGCTGTTTGGAATTGAAGAGCCGCCACGAGGCCCGCGCTCGGAGGTCGTGCCGATTTGGCGGCTTCTGCGGGTTCCCGCGTTTGTCTCCTTGATCTGCGCGGGGATTTGCATCACTTTTTCGAGTGTATCGCTTCTAACGTGGAGCACGGACTTCGCCGTCAACTACAAGGATTTCAGCTTGCGTGAAGCCTCCGTCTCGCTCGCGGTCATCGGCCTGTTGTCTGCGCTGATGGGCGTCCTGACAGGAGGGCTTGTGGCAGATCGTCTGCAACGGTCCCTGACCTATGGACGCATTTTTGCTGTGGCGGCAGCATTCTTGCTGGCGACTCCGTTCCTCTTGCTGGCCATCCAGTCTGAAGAAAAATCAACGGTGCTTATTGGACTTTCCATTGCGTTCTTTTTTATGTCCTGGTATCACGGCCCCGTCACGGCCGTGCTTCATGACATGATGCCGCGCCGCGCGCATGCCACTTCCATTGGTGTCTACATGTTTGCGACACAATTGGTTGGCGGGCTTGGACCGCACATCGTCGGAAAAATCTCGGATCTCCGCGACTTGCAGGTGGGGCTGCAACTCGCCGTCGCGGTCATGGTCTGCGGGGCGTTGCTAATGCTTCTCGTCATACACTTCATCCGGCGGGATGGTATCCGTCACCCAACCCTGGACACTTTCCACGCCGAATCCGGCGACGGCTTGGTGTAAACAAAAAAGGCGGGCCGGAGCCCGCGGCTTTCACTTCATAGCTGAGAATTGCTATTTTATGCCAATCTGCGCGATCCAGCGCAGAACTTCGCTCTCCGGCACGTCGTAGAGCGGGCGCAAATCATCTTCTTCGAGGCGCTCGCGCAAATATTCCGCGGCGATAAAGCTGGCTTCGCGGTCGGTCAAGTCGCGCTTGCTCTTTTCACGGAACTTCACGAAAGCGGTATGTGCCAGTCCGACGACGTGCGCGGCACTGTCCACGAAAAACTTGGTGTCGATGGTGTCCGCGTGCCGGGTGGCGATGCCGTTCCACATGTGCGAGAAGCGGCATTGATAGGTCTGGCCGGTCAGCTTCGAAGTCACTTCGAACGCGCCGATGAATTGGCTCATGGCGCCGGCATTTGCGAGTACGGGGCGTGTCGCCAAGCAATCTCCCTTTTCTTTCCTCGAATTTCCGCTTTCAAATTTCTATTTCTAATTCCCTACCTACTGACAGCCGCCGCCGTTTCCACTTGGCTGTAACTTCGAATCGCCCCTCCGACGCCTGCGCCGCTCGGCACGCGGAAGCCCTGATCCAGCAACACTTTTTCAAACGCAGCGAGGAACAGCAGCACGTTTGCCTTCTGGCTGCAGTAGCCCATCAAGCCGACTCGCCAGATCTTGCCTTTCACCGCTCCGAATCCGCCGGCGATTTCGATATTGAATTCGTCGAGCAATTGGTTGCGCACTTTCGCATCGTCAACGCCCCCTGGAATCATTACGGCGGTGACCGTCGGCAGACGATCCGCCGGATTCGTCACCAGCAGGTCCAATCCCATGGCCTCGAGCCCCGCAATCAAAGCGAGTTGATTCGTGCGGTGCCGCTCCCAGCGCGCTTCCAGGCCTTCTTCCAGCACCAGCCGCATGGCTTCGCGCAACGCGAAAATCAGCGAGATCGGCGGCGTGTGATGGTAGAGGCGGTCCTTGCCCCAATAATTCATCGCCGTCGTCAGGTCGAAATACCAGCTCTGCACTTTCGTCTTGCGCTTGCGAAAAACTTCTTCGGCGGCCGGACTGACGGTGATCGGCGACATTCCCGGGGGTGCACTGATGGCTTTTTGCGAACCGCTGAAACAAATGTCGATGCGTTCGCGGTCCACATGCAGCGGCACGGCTGCCAGCGACGCCACGGTGTCCACCACCAGGAGCGCGCCAACCTCGTCAGCAAGCTTTCGATACGCTTCGATTCCAGTGACCACGCCTGTCGAAGTTTCTCCATGCGCCAAACCGATAATTTTGATCTTCTTGCCCTTGGCGGCGCGGCGCACGTCTTCCGGATCAACGGGCTTGCCGTACGGGGCCTCGACCTTCATGACTTTCGACGAAGCACGAATGCCGATCTCATACATGCGCTCGGAAAATACGCCGTTCACGGCCACGATGCCCTCATCGCCTTCTTCCAGAGTGTTCAGCACCGACGCTTCGATCCCGCCCGAGCCCGAAGCCGAAAGCGGCATGGTGACCCGGTTTTCCGTTTGAAAAATCTGACGCATCAGGATTTGCGTCTCTTCCATGCAGCCCTTGAACCACGGATCCATGTGCCCTACGAGTGGAGTGGCCATGGCGCGGTACACGCGCGGATCGATCGAGGAGGGTCCGGGAGTCAGCATCAAACGAACAGGGGGGTTGAGCTCGCCAATGGGCTGCGTCATAGGATTTTGTCCTTCTTTTTCCAGCAGTTGCGCCGCGTTCACAGGCCGCGAGCCGCCCACGGGGACGATTTCGGGGAAGCTTCCTGCCACGGCGGGAATCCTAATTTTCGCGCAATCGCCGTACCCGCGCAACGGACAAATTGGCAGGGGCGGGAGCGCCAAATCCAAGGCCTGCGCGTTTGAAATGCGCGGCGGCTAATTCGGAGCCGCTTTAACTGATTTCTCCACGATGCTGAATTGCTTTCCTACCATCTTCGGTGGAATCATAGCGCTGACTCAGGACTTATGATTGACCCAAGGAGCTGCTGCCATGCGACGTGCTCTTCCCCTCCTGCTTGTTCTCTGTTGCCTGCCCTTTGCGCAGAGTATTTCGAGAGCGCAGGGCGACGAAACTAAAATCATTGCTCTCGAAAATCTCTGGAACCAGATGCAGCTCCACCATGACGCGGAGGCCATGGGGAAATTGCTGGACGATGACTTTGTCTTCACCGACTACGACGGAACGGTAATGTCCAAGCTTCAATTCCTGGAATCCATCCGCGACAAATCCTACCAGCTCTCCGTGGAAGCATCCGATAACATGAAACTTCACCGCCACGGCGATACCGTCGTCGTCATCGGCGCCACCCACGAGAAAGGCACGCTCAAAGGGAAGCCCTATCAGCATCAGGGGCGTTTCACGGACACCTGGATGAAAAAGAACGGCCAATGGCTCTGCGTCGCCAGTCACCTCGGTGTGATCAGCAAGTAAGCGCAGATTTTGCCCCCGGGCGCTTTTCCTCTGGTACAAGTCACTCCACCGCGATTCCAGGCTGCTTGAGGTAAGATAAGGGGCCGTGACCACGCAACTGCCCAACGAACAATTGAAGGAGCTGCGCCTGCGGCTGGGCATAACCACGCGCGATGTGGCGGAGTTGAGCCAGAAGATCGCCAGCGCCGAGCATAATCCGGAGTACCAGATCTCCAACGCCTGGCTCACGCAAATCGAGAATTCGGACTCCGTCCCGAGCATCTTCAAGCTGTACAGCCTGAGCGCCATCTACCGGACGAAGTTCGCCGATCTCCTGCTTCTTTACGGCCTCGACCTGCAAAGGCTGGGCCTTCATCAGCTCGCCTCCCCGCTCCCGTACACCCATTTGGCTGAATTGGAGGTGTGTGACGCGGATCGTACGGTTTCTTTCCCCGTGCGTTTCGACCGGTCCTTCGATCTGGACAACACCAATCTTCTTTCGCGCATGGTAGAACTGTGGGGAGAAGTTCCCATCGCCCTCATTCAGCATCTGGACATCCGGCACAGCCAGTATGGGTACGTCGGCCTGCAGGATTTCACGCTCCACCCGCTGTTGCGCCCCGGTTCCTTCGTGCAGATCGATTCCCGCGTCCGCAAGATGCAGCCACATCGCTGGCGCACCGAATTTGACCGCCCCATTTATTTTGTGGAGCTGCGCGACGGCTATGCTTGTTCCTGGTGTGACCTCTTGGACGACCAGCTGCTACTGCTCCCCCATCCGCTTTCCCCATGCAGCGTGAGGAAATTCAAGTATGGGGCCGATGCCGAGATCGTCGGGCAGGTGGCGGCGGTGGCGATGAGGCTCACCGATCTGCATGACTCGACTCCTGACGCAAGCGCAAAACTGCCAAGGCGAGTCTGACGTTCGACGCAAAGAGACGCGCGACTGTGGGATTCACTTCCATCGGAATCGCGATGCGGTAAGGCTCCAGCCGTTGCCAGGTGCGCAGGAATTCTTCTGGATTTTCCCGGGAAGATTCCAGGTACGCCGCCAAGTCGCGAACCAGTTCTTCCAGCGAAAGAGCAGCAACCTTGTAAAAAGCCTGGCGGTGGGCGATCTCCAGCGCGCTGCGAGCCACCTTCACGCTGAAACGATCGGCAAGCCCGTCGTGGTGATAGTTTCCCGTGTTGTAGTCCCGCGTGGAGGCGAGGTAAAGCAAACGCCCCAGGTCGCAGGGAATTCTGGAAAGCGAGCGCTGCAGGAGATCCTCGTAGGCCTCCTGCACCGGCAACGGCTTGACCATAGCGCTCATGCGTTCGTGATCCCAGCCTCCACAGACAACCAGCGATCTTAAAGCGATTCAGACCCTTCCGGTTCCCGCAGCCGAGCTGCTAGTTGGAATTCCACCAGCCCTTCGCCGACGCGCTGAATGAACCTTTCTGCGTACAGCGCCGTGCCTGCCAGCCTTTGCGGACCGAGCAAGCCGATGAGCACAAAGAGAATTCCGCAATACAGCTTGAGCCGGGCGTATTGCAGGAAAATCCTGGCTTCAGCGGCGATCTCAAGGTCGGCGCTCATGCGGCTCGCTTCCAAATGCCGACGCATAATCTTGCTGATGAATGCGGAAGTCTCTTGCACCCAATGGAGCGCAACGGCCGTGCGTTCCCGTCGAAATAGATTCTCCAAGCCGGGCGATTCGAGTCCCGAAATGAATTTTGAGTCGGCTGCGGAAAAGAGCTGCGAAACAATCTCCGGTGAACAGGCCTCCACGCTCTCGCCCTGTTCCTGATCTGGCGCGCCCCAGTCGGAACGAGAATCCTTTGACGATGCTTCCGCCCGCACCCACGCGAGCAACACCAGGAGCAAAACGACAGCGCCGGCAAGCGCCCCCCAAACGCCGATCACGAGCGCACCGCCTTGGCAAGGTATCCGCGCGCTTCTCTCAGCCGTTGGCTTGTGGCAGTAGCTACCTTTTGATACTCGTGTTCCAGGCAGACCGCCGTCTTCGGTTCAGGCTTTGGAGCATAGGACCACAGATGAACGAGCCACACCCCGAGGATGGCAAAATAGGAGGCAGGGTGAAGCTGATACCAGAAGTGGTGAAACTTCTCTCCTGCCAAGGGGACCAATGTCAACCAGATCACGCTCTCGGCAATGAACAGCCCATAGCCCAACAAAACGCCCCTTAGGTTCCTCCCGAAGGGGATCGAGTAAAAGAAGAACAACAGAATCAGCGCGGCGATGGCGAGCGCTTGCACGATCCTCAAGACGCGTTCCAGGTCCATGGTCGTGGAAATCAGCCACCATTGAGGATCGTTCCACGTGTCCACAAGCGCTTTCGTAAACGCTAAGACAAACACGAAGCCGAGCAGATTTCGCGCCATTCGAGCGGTGCCGGGATACGCGGCGAGCCCCACGCGATAAATCTCAAAGACAACCGCGCAGCCCACCAGAACGCCAAGCCCTTCCGTGATCCAATAAATGGCTGAATAGTATTGCGGACGCGAATGAAAAACGAAGAACCGGAGGAGGGACTGCAGCCAGACAAAAAGTATGTAAGCGTAGAAAATAGGGTAGCGGACCCAGAGCCTGCCCGCAACCCCTCGCACGAGCAGCAGGGTTTCAAATACAATGCAGCCCCACCAGATAGATTGGCCGAGCATTTTCCTCCGGCGCAGACCCAGGCAGATCGCGTCGGGGGAATCCTAACA
>JBARRT010000200.1:0-16494 GCA_049644365.1 Candidatus Acidiferrum sp.
GGGCAAGCTCGATCCACAGGTCGTCGAGCAGCTCGTCGAAGGCATGAGCCGCTCCTGCCGCAAAGCGGGATGCGCTCTCATCGGCGGCGAGACCGCGGAGATGCCCGGGTTTTATCCTCCCGGCGAATACGATCTGGCCGGGTTCATCGTCGGCGCGGTCGAACGCAAAAAGCTCCTCACCGGCAAGAATGTCACGCCCGGCGACACGCTGCTCGCTCTCCCCTCCGCCGGTCTGCACACCAACGGGTATTCCCTCGCGCGCAAACTCATTTTTGAAGTCGCCAGGCTGAAGCCAGACACCTACGTCGCCGAAGTCGGCAACAAGATTGGCGCCGAGCTCCTGAAACCGCATCTCTGTTACGCTCCCGCTTTGAAAAACATCGTCGCGCGCGGCTGGTTGTCGGCGATGGCGCACATTACCGGCGGCGGCATTCCGGGAAATCTCCCGCGAGTTTTGCCTAGCGGCGTGAAAGCCGAAATCGATTTGGCGTCCTGGCCTGTGCCGCCCATCTTCAAATATCTGACTCAGCTCGGAAAGATTGATACCGATGAGCTACTACAATCATTCAACATGGGCGTCGGAATGATTCTCATTGTTCCGTCGAAAAATGTGCGCGCCGTCGAAGCCGACCTCAAAAAGCGCCGCGAAAAATTCTTCCGCATCGGCCGCATCGAGCGCAGCGAATCCGGCAAAGCCCGCGTCGCCTATACCGGCTCCCTCCAAATGAAGTAATATCATGTTGATTGGCAGGAGCGGGAGAATGGCTTGCTGACCCTGCCCCAGTTTCTCACCAAGCTCACGCGCAGCGTTGCCTGCCGTCCAATCATTCAGGGATGCCCTCATTCTAAGGTCAGGAGGTGGACCATGAACTCCACGCAGTCAGAATTCAATTCCTTAGCGTCGCGCATCGAAAAACTCGACGTACAGAACCGCCGGTGGAGACTTGTGAATGCCCTGCTACTTCTTTCAGGAGTTTCTGTATTTCTGATGGGCGCGAAGCTTGCCGACCGCATCGAGCCGCCTGTCGTTCGCGCTGGCACGGTCGAGGCGCAGGAATTCATCCTTAAGGACAAGGATGGTCAAGTCTATGCTCGGCTTAGCCTCGGGCGTGCCTTTGCAACCAAACGGCCAAATGGACTGTACTCCATGCCCAACCAGCCGAATGGTCTGTACTTCATGCCCAACATGGTGGCCCCAGCTCAAGCGACGCTTCAGTTTTATGATGAGAAGGGTGACGTTCTTTGGACTGCGCCGTCGTCACCGATAATGATCCCAGTGAGGTAACTCGCGACGAAATCCGGCAAGCCTCTCGTGTGAACTGCACGCCGGCTAACCCTGTGAACGCGCGCTCGTCGCGTAGGTCGATTTTTGCGCAGGTGCGCGGAAAGGCAATTCGCGTTCAAGTTTTCGCAGCCAGCGCAGTTCCAGCTTGAACTGCTCGATGACGTGGCTCACCATCCATACTGCCTCGTGGTATGAGTGGCCCACTTCCTCTAGAATGCTGGCTAGCACTTCTTTCTCCCGTGCAATTTCCATTTCCAGAAATTCTCGTCTCCGTTCCATTTGTTTCGTGAAGACTCCCGGCCGCGCCTGCCAGGAGAGCGCAATCCACGTGAGAAACGGGGGCCGTTCCCGCTGTGTTGTCCACTCTTCTCGCTCGAGCGCATCAGCCAGCGCCGCGCCGCCCTTCGCCGTCGTCTCAAACGTGCTGCGCTCCGGCCCCGCCGCAGGCTCATCCGATTCCGAAGCGCGAATCATCCCCGCTCGCGCCAATTTTTCCAGCGAGTAGTAAACCTGCGGCCGCGAAATCCCCGCCCAATCCCGGATTTCCCGCCGCTCCAGTTCCAGATTCGCCTGGTACCCATGCATCGGCCGTTCCGCCAGCAGGCTTAGCAGCACCAGATCCGGCGTCGTCAGCGCCAGTTTCCTGCGCGCGCCCGCAATTCTTCCCGGTCTCTCTGCCCTCCTCAGTGCTCTCAGCGTCTCGTTATCTTTTCTCTTCATCTTCCTGCCGCTTTTACCCTCTACGTGGCAACCACGCGAAATCTTTGCCTCTTTACTTCTTTACTTCGTTGCTTCCTTTGTTCGCTCCACCACCACCATTGGCACTTCTCCGCATCCAGCCGCGGATTCCGCGCCTGCGCCACCGCCGCGCAAAACACGTCCAGCACGCAGATATCCTGATGCTGCCCCGCCACGCGCCCCAGCTTCTCGTACAGCTTCCGCGGGTTCTGCCGCGCCAGCTGTGCCACGCTGCGAATCTTCAGCAGCTCGAAATCCCGCAGCATGGCCGGTCCAATCGAAATCAGATCGCCGAGTTGGCGGGCAGTTTTGGCCATAAAAATCTCCTTGACTTGCCTTTTTGCATGCTCTATTCTTGACTAGTCTAAATGAGACTACTACGACCGTCAAGGAGAATCTTCACCATGCGCCTCGCCGCCATCGCCATTGCAGCCTTCGTGCTCTCTCTCGGTTTCGCTTTTTCGCAAGCCAATTCAACTCAGGAGATCAAGTCCATGAATATCAAGCGCATCACCCCGGTCCTGCTCGTCAAGGAGATCGAGCCTGTCATCCCTTTCTGGGTAGGCCGCCTCGGCTTCACGAAAACCATTGAAGTCCCCGAAGGCAATAAACTCGGATTTGTGGCCTTTCAGAAAGGAGCCGCCGAAGTGATGTACCAAACCTATTCGAGCGTGGAAAAAGACGCGCCCCCATCCATGTCCGCCGAAGCGAGGAAAGGTCCCACGTACCTCTACATGGAGGTGGACAACCTTGACGCTGTCCTCGCCGCCATGAAAGACGTGAGAATTGTCATGCCCGTCCGCACCGCCTTTTACGGCATGAAGGAATTCGCCGTCCAGGACCCCGGCGGCCATTTCATCACTTTCGCCCAGCAGGTCGCCGCGGCCCAGCACTAGCGTGCATCCCTGCAGCCGCTTGTGCCTCGATTGCCGCTAAAAAGACCATGTATTGGCTGCGGAATAGGCCCTACAACTCTTTCCGAATCTTGGGGTTTAAGCTAGTACAGGCAGCGCTTCAGACTAACCTGAGGTGCCAGTGGGGCCTGCAGATCCAGTTAGGCGTGGACAGGTCATTCGGGTCTGACGGAAAGGTCTTGATATGCGATATCTAAAGTATTTGGCTTTGCTAGGCTTTTTGATACTATTTGCTCCAAGTCACTCCCAGGCTCAAGTCTCGTTTGGCATTGGAATCGGCTCGGGCTACGGTTACGTAGGCGCAGCTCCAGTTTGCTCGTACGGATACTACGATTACTACCCTTACGATTGCGCACCGTATGGTTTCTACGGTCCTGACTACTTTGTCGGCGGCGTCTTCATCGGCGCCGGCCCGTGGTACCGCGGCGGCTACTACGGCCGTGGCGGATACGGTTACTATGGCCGCGGTCGTGGCTATGACCGGGGTTATAACAACGGCCGCTACTACGGTCGTGGCAACGGCTCCTACGGCAACGGCTATAACGGCAACCGAAACGGCTATTCCGGGCGCAACAACGGCAATTATGGACGCGGCAATGGGTACTCCGGACGCGGCGACGGAAACTTCAACCGCGGTAACGGCAACTCTGGACGTGGCGGCGGGAACTATGGGCGCGGCAACGACCACTCTGGACGTGGCGAATACAGTCACGGCGGGGGTAATGGACGCGGCTCAGGAGGCGGGAACCATGGTGGAGGCGGGAACCACGGTGGCGGACACGGCCATCGGTAATTGGTCCCGATCCATTTCACAGAAAACAGGAACGGCTGGCAGCAGACGCTGCCAGCCGTTTTCCATTGTAAGTCCTTCTCGTTGGATAACGAATCACTGTTTGGTCGGTGCAGGTTGCGGCGGCGGCCGCCGCTCGATTTCCGTGGGTACGGCGATCGAGCGCGCGCCATTCTTGCCCACGGCGCGCACCGCAAAAAAGTGGTTGTCCGTGGAGACCCCCTTCAAAACCGTCTCTCCGGGTGAAGCCGCAAAGTCATAAATCGTCCAGCGCGGATCGGTAGTCTCTCTCCACAGGATTTCAAAACCGGCGCGCTCGGGATCATCCTCGGCGCTCCACGAAACTTTCGCATTCGGCGTCACCGCGCCCGTGAGTTTCGCATTCGGGGGCGGAGCGGGGGCCTGCGCCAACTGCCGCAGCGCCTCCGCGTTGTCGCGCGCCACGTCTCCCATAAATGTAAAGTTGAGATATTTCTCGAAGTCTCCGTATTCGATCCCGTTTTCCGTGCGCGGCGTTTGATGTTGGTGATTGTAGTCTTCCAGGGGTTCGGTAAAGCGCACCGCCGGAAGTCCCGCTTTGTAAAAGGGATAGTGATCGCCGCCACGGCCGTAGCGGTCGATTCGAAAAATCATCCGAATCGCCGCGCGCCCATCAATCTCCTCAACCGCGCGCGCCAGCTCCCGCGAAGGTGAATCTGCATCGTCGATTTCACCATTCCCAGAAAAAAGCCGCACGCGATGCGGTGCGCCAGGAGCGGGGTCCGCGCCCACGATGTCATCATCGAGCATTCCGCCCACCGTGTATCCCTGCTGCTTCGTCCATTCGAGCAGCCGCGTCGCTCCAAGCAGTCCTTGCTCCTCGCCCGAAACGGCCGCAAACAAAATCGTCGCTCGATAGCTGCCGCGCCCATTTGCGCCGGTCTTGCTCAGCAGCCGCGCGCATTCCGCGCTCACCGCCACGCCCGAAGCGTCATCGTCCGCGCCCGGAGCGTCCGCTTTCGGGTCCATCACATCCGAGGGCCGCGAATCAAAATGTCCCGAAACGATGAAAATCGTTTTCGCCATCTTCGGATCGGAGCCCGGAAGAATCGCATACACATTTTCCAGCGGAATGCGTTTCGACGAGGTTCGCTCCGAAGTCGATTCGAATTTATCCACCACTACCTGCAATTTGCCTTTCGAATCCTTCGCAATCTCATGGAATCGCGCCGCAATCACGTCGCGCCCGCATCCAATCCCCCGCCTCGGGTCTTCCCACGAAGAAAGCGTC
This sequence comes from Candidatus Acidiferrum sp., assembly GCA_049644365.1. Lineage (GTDB taxonomy): Bacteria > Acidobacteriota > Terriglobia > Acidiferrales > UBA7541 > Acidiferrum. The sequence goes on from JBARRT010000200.1 coordinate 4,998, forward strand.
AGCCGCGTCCCGCACGCCACCAGCCTCCCGATCAACGCCCGCATCGATTTTTCATCCACCGATGCCCGCGTGATGCCTCCCGCCGGCCGCGCCAAAATCTTCGGCTGCCGCTTGCCCTGAGCAGGCTCTGCTGGATCACGCGGCGCGCCTTGCTGCGCAACAGCCGGAATTGCGCCTGCCCCAAAAAGCACAAGCGCAAAGAGAACATATCTCAGCGAGTACCAGCGATATTGGACCTGCCGCCTTTTCATGATCTTTGATTCCTTTTCTTGATTTTGCGAACTCGGCATTCTAGCAGGGATTCCCCTCGAAGGTGAACGCCCCCAACACGTTCGGCGCATCACGTGTTCAGGCATCGGCAAAGTCGAATTTGAATTGCCTTTACCCATGCAGCCCGGCTAGGGGATTATTCTGTGGCGCGTCACCGGCAATCGGAGGCAGCGATGAAATTTGCAAAGATTGTGTTTTGGGTTGCAGGCATCTGGGGCCTGTCGGTCCTCACACCGCTCTACTTTATGTTCGATCTTATCGGACGCAACGATCCGCCCCCTATCACGCATCCGGGATTCTTTTATGGATTTGTGGGAGCCGCTCTGGCGTGGCAGATTGCCTTTATTTTCATCGCCACGGACCCCGCGCGTTGTCGGCCTCTGATGATTCCTTCCGTCCTCGAAAAAGTGAGCTTCGCCGCGGCCGTGATTATCCTCGTATTGCAAGGACGAATGCACAAGTCGGACCTGGCCTTCGTCTATACGGATCTGCTCCTTGGCCTTCTCTTTGTCATCGCCTATTTCAAAACGCCGTCGCCCGCACGCTAGCCTTGACGCATCTGTATTTCGACTCCCGTTGAAATTGTGTTAACGTTTTCCGTTTATGAAGAAGCGTATCGGCGTGCTCTTAAGCGGCCGCGGCTCGAACTTCGAGGCGCTGGCGGACAGCGTCGCGGCGGGCCGGATTCCGAACGCGGAAATCGCCATGGTCATCAGCAACCGCGAAGGCGCGCCCGGTATCCAGCGTGCCGAGTCCCGCGGCATTCGAACACGCGTGATTCCGTCGAAAGGTTTGGAGCGCGAAGCCTACGACCGGCAAGTCGTCGCCGTCCTGAACGAGCACAAGGTGGACCTGATTTGCCTTGCCGGATACATGCGCTTGTTGTCTCCGTATTTTGTGGCGGCGTTTCCCAATCGTATTCTGAATATTCACCCGTCGCTGCTGCCGTCGTTTCCTGGCCTGGAATCGCAGCGCCAGGCGCTCGAATACGGCGTAAAATTCGCCGGTTGCACCGTGCACTTCGTGGATGAAAATCTCGATGCCGGCCCGATCGTCCTGCAAGCCATCGTCCCGGTGGAAGATAAGGACACGGAGGAATCGCTCAGCGCCCGCATCCTGAAGGAAGAGCATCGAATTTATTCAGAAGCCGTTCGAATTGTGCTCGACGGAAAATTCAAAATCGAAGGCCGCCGCGTTCTTCACACGAATTAAGAAATTCATGACGCAAACGAAATTCAAACCCGTCGAAGAACAGCTCGCCTACCTGAAAAAAGGCGTCGCCGAAATCATCCGCGAGGAGGATCTGAAGGCCAAGCTGGAACAATCTGCGAAAACAGGAAAGCCCCTGCGCGTCTATCTGGGTGTGGACCCAACCGCCCCGGATATTCATCTGGGGCACACCGTGGTCCTTCGCAAGCTGAAACACTTTCAGGATCTCGGGCACACCGCGATTTTCCTCATTGGCGATTTCTCGGCGATGATCGGCGACCCCACCGGCCAATCCGAAACTCGCCCCCCGCTGACCCGCGAACAGGTGGACGCGAATGCCAAAACTTACCTCGCCCAAGTCTTCAAACTCCTCGATCCCAAGAAAACCGAAGTTCGCTACAACAGCGAATGGCTCGAAAAGCTCTCCAGCTACGACGTGGTGCGCCTCTGCGGTCACTACCGCCTCGCGCGCATGCTGGAACGCGAAGATTTTCGCTCGCGCCTCACCAACAATCAGCCCATCTCCGTTCACGAGCTTCTCTATCCGCTCTTGACCGCGTACGACGCCGTGGTGCTCCAGTCCGATGTCGAAATTGGCGCGACCGAACAAAAATTCAATCTATTGGTGCACCGCGACATCCAGCGCGAGTACGGCGTGCCCTCGGAAGTCGCCCTGACCATGCCGATCCTCGTCGGCCTCGACGGCCAGCGCAAAATGTCCAAGAGCCTCAACAACTACGTCGGTATCACCGAATCTCCGCAAGAGATGTTCGGCAAAATGATGTCCATTCCCGACGAGCTGATGGAGCCCTACTACGAACTCCTCACCGACCGCACGCCACAGGAAATCGCCGCGATAAAAGAGGAATTCACCAGCGGCACGTTGCATCCCATGGACGCCAAGATGCGGCTCGCGCGGGAAGTAATCTCCAGTTTTCATGGTGAAGAAGCTGCGCGTAAAGCCGCGGACAATTTTCAGCGCGTCTTCCGCGACCGCCAAGCTCCCGAGGAAGCAAAAGTGGAAAAATTGCCGAGAGGGCCAGCAAAAAAGCTGACGGCGCTCCTCGTTGACCTAAAACTGACCTCCTCCAAGAGCGAAGCGGAGCGATTGATCAAGCAGGGGGGCGTCGAAATCGACGGCGTTCGCATCGATGACCCGCGCAAGGACATCGACCTGAGCAAGCCTGCGGAGTTTCTCTTGCGTGCGGGGAAAAAGAAATTCTTACGTGTCGCAATCGAATAATCCTACCCAAGTATTTCCGCGACAAGTTTCGAAACATGTTGGGCGATCGCAGGAGCCGCGGTAAGCCCCGGCGACTCGATCCCGACTAGGTGGATTGCCTGCGGCACATTCGAATCGCGAGTGATCACAAAATCCGCGATGCCCTTGCCGCCCGGCGGCACCAGCTTTGGCCGAAGCCCGGAGTATCCAAGCTGCAGATCACGTTCCTCGATCTCCGGCAGCAACGTTTTTGCGCTCTCGGCGAACGCGGAGATCGGCAGCCGGTTTTTCTCGTAATTGTCTTTTCCTTCCACGTACGTTGCCGTCGGCCCCACGAGCACCGTCCCCCAAAGCGTCTTCGTGAAATGAACTCCGAGGCTAAGCCCATCGCTGTGCGGCAGCGGATAAACAAGATTCTTGATCAGCAACGATTGCGGTCCGCGGATTTCGCAATATTCTCCGCGCACCGGATAAATACGCCAGGATTGGTTTCCGAGCATCGCCGCAACTTCATCCGCAAAAAGTCCCGCCGCATTGATCACGCATTTCGCTTCGATCGTTTCGCGTTGCGAATCTTCTTCATCCCCGATCCGCAGTCCCACGCGAACGGTGTCCCGCGCAGGTTCCAGCGAAACAACCTGCGCTCGCGTAACAATGTTTGCCCCCTGATTGGTTGCCACTCGCGCGTAGGCATGAACAAGTTCTTCCGCAGAGACGATCCCCGTGGAAGGGACATCGAGGGCGGCAACGCCTTTGACAAACGGTTCGCGAACGCGAATCTCGACAGGACTAATAATCCGCAAGCCCTCAACGCCGTTATCCTCGCCGCGCTTCTTCAGCGCAACAAGTTCTTCTTCCTCATGCGCGTTCGCCGCCACCACGAGTTTCCCCGTGTGCCGGAAAGGCACGCTGTGCTTCTTGCAGAAATCGTAGGTGAGGCGGTTCCCTTCGACGCAGTGCCGGGCCTTCAGCGAATTTTTCGGATAGTAGATCCCCGAATGATTCACCCCGCTGTTCCGCGTGCTCGTCGCCATGCCCAGCTTCGGAAACTGCTCCACAAGAAAAACGTCCTGCCAGCGCTCGGAAACCGCGCGCGCGATGGCACAGCCGACCACGCCACCACCGACGATCAGAATGTTTGCCTGGTCCATGAAACAAAAAGAATAAAATAGAAATTCAGCCCGCGAGAAAATATTGAATTCGAAGTTTCCTTGCGTTCTCTTCCGCGGAAACTTCCCGTTTATTGATCGCCACCGGCTTCATCGAAAAACGGCTTGCAAGCAACCAATCGCGACTCGCTCCCATCGTGCACCGCGTAAGCAGCCTGCTTGTTTGCTTCATAGCCATTGCGCCAGAGCGAAGCGGCGCCATGCACGCCGTCCTTGTTCAGCGCATAGAAATAAATGTGAAACGTCCCTAGTTTTTTCTTGTCATTCTTGTAGTGCCGCGCGATGCGCCCCAGCGCTTCCAGGCACGCTTCCGTCGGCGTCTTCCCCTGGCGCATCATTTCGATGATGGTATGCCCGCCGGAAATCTTGATGTTTTCTTCGCCCTTGCCGGTCGAGCCCGCAGCCCCGACTTCATTGTCCACGCAGCAGCCCGCGCCAATGATCGGGGAATCCCCGACGCGGCCAGGAATCTTCCAGGACAGTCCGGAAGTCGTCGTCGTCGCGGAAATATCGCCTTTGGCATCCACGGCCATGCACGGAATCGTGCCGGTTCGCGGATGCGCGATGACGTGCTCGGCATAGGCAATCTTTTCTTCGTCGTGATCGAAAATGGCGGAAAGGTGTTCTTTCCATTCCGGCGAATCGATTCCAGGGCGCCAATTGAAGGAAGATTTGGCTTTCCACGCCAGCCAGATTTTGCGCGAGTGCTCCGTGAGGAGATTCATTTCCTCAAAACCTTCGGCCACCGCAAAGCGCCGCGCGCCGTCTCCGACGATCATCACGTGATTCGTTTTTTCCATCACCGTCTTCGCAAGTCGCGAAACATTCTTGATGCGGCGCACGGAAGCGACCGAGCCGGCGCGGTGCGTCGGCCCGTGCATCACGCTGGCGTCGAGCTCGACTTCACCTTCCTCGTTCGGCAGTCCCCCGTAGCCCACCGAATCGTCATTGGGATCGTCCTCAACAATAGTGACCGCCGCAACCACCGCATCGAGCGTGTCACCGCCCTTCTTGAGAATGTCCATGCCCTTATCGAGGGCGTGCAATCCATTCGCACTCGAAATGATCAACGGCCGCTTGCCCTGCGCGGCGGGAGCAAGGCCGGCGAGCGACAGCTCACCGGTTCCGTTGGACGGCGTGCGGCCAAAGAGCTTGCCGGCGCCCGCGATGGCGCTGCCAGCCAGCGAAGTCAGAAAGAATTTACGTCGTGACCACAGTTCCATGTTGAAGGCCTCCTGGATGCGCGCAGGCACTATACCGTTGGCCGCAGGAAGTTGAAAGAGAGGAGTACCTTGAACTTGAGAACTTGAGGGTTCGGGCTCCAAGAATAGCGAGGGCGATCTTCAATCTGGAACGCCGCTACTCCACGCGCAATGCCACTAGCGGATCGATGCGTGTGGCGCGGCGCGCAGGAAGATAGCAGGCCAGCAGCGCGACACCCAGCAACAACACTGTGATCCCCGCATAGGTGAGCGGATCGGTCGCGCTCACGCCGTACAGCAGCCCCGACGCCAGGCGTGCGACTGGCAACGCCACTAATATCCCCACGATCGCGCCAACACCCGCCAGGAGCATGCCCTGTTTGAGCACCAGCCCCACCACCTGACGCGGTTGCGCGCCCAACGCCATGCGTAGCCCGATTTCGCTCGTTCGCTGCGCCACCGAATATGCCAGCACGCCATAAATTCCAATCGACGCGAGGATCAGCGCGAGGGCGCCGAACAAGCCGAGCAAGGCTGCGCCCATGCGCGCGGCCCACAGCCCTTGCCCCAGAATTTGTTGCACGGTCTGGCCGTTGGTGAACGCCAGATTTTTGTCAATCTGCTGGACCTGGGTGCGCACGGCCCCGAGCAGAGATTCGGGGTTGCCGGTCGTGCGTACGACGAGCGCGGCAAAGGGAGAGTATTGCTGCCGCATGGGAACGTACGCGATTGGTTGAGGCTCTTCCCCGATCTGACCAATGACGGCGGTTCCCACAACGCCGACAACCTGCAGCAACTTTGGCTCCGTCACAATGGAAAAGCGCTTTCCAAGCGCTTCCTGGCCCGGCCACATCATCTTGGCCATGGCCTCGTTGATGACGACCACGGGCATGGTGTTTTCGCGGTCAAAGTCCGTAAAGTCGCGGCCGTCCAACAGCGGAATGCGCATGGTCTCGAAGTGGCCCGGGGTCACGTCGTCAAAATTGACGAGCGTGCCGCGATTGTTGGGGTCGATTTGTTCGCCTTCGCGAAAGACGGTGCCCGCAATGCCGCCCCCGAACACGCCGTTCGAGGACACCGAAGCGTTCACAACGCCGGGAACCGATTTGGCGCGCTCGATCACGTCGCGGAAAAACTGTTGGCCGTGATCGGCGTCATAACGAAGAGCGCCAAGGTCGAACAATAATTGCAGCAGGTTCTGCGACTCGAAGCCGGGATTGAATTGCTGCGCATTCTGCATGCTGCGAAGAAACAGGCCCGATCCCACAAGCGCCACCAGCGCCAGCGCAATTTCCGAAATCACCAGCAAGCTCCGCAGACGGTTGTGCGTCCAGCCCAGCACTCCGCCGCGGCCGCCGGTCTTCAAAACCTCGTTGATGTCCGTGCCGGAAGCCTTAATGGCCGGGATGATTCCGAAGACCAGGCCGGTTACCAAAGAAATAAGCAAAGTAAATCCCAGGACGCGGGCATCGAAGGAAAGATCAATCGAGCCGTCGAGAAGAAAAGGAGGCCGGAAGGACCACAACACATTGCGGCCCCAGTACGCCACCAGCAATCCGGCCAAACCGCCGAGCAACGAGAGCACCGTGCTTTCGGTTAGAAGCTGGCGGACCAACCGGAAGCGCCCTGCGCCCATCGCCGCGCGAATGCTCAATTCTTTTTCGCGTTTGGCGGCTTGCGCGAGCAGCAGATTCGCTAGGTTGACGCAGGCGATCAGCAGCACCAAACCGACCACGCCCATCAGCACGCCGCCGGCCAGGGAAAACTGCCGCCGCTGATTGATCCCCAGAGCCGATTCGTTCAGCGGATAGAGTTCGACGGTGCGGCCCTTGTTGTCACGCGGATATTCCTTCTCGAGACTGGCCGCGATCGTTTTCATCGCCGCCTTCGCTTCCGCAACGCTGACCTGTGGTTTCAATCGGCCGACGATCGAGAGCCAGCGGAAGCGCCGGCTATTTTCCCAAGCCTTGAGCTGCCCGGTGAGCACGTAGTCGCGCATGCTGATGGGGATCCACAGCACGTCTGGACGGCCCAGCGAGACGATCCCTTTGAAATTCGGCGGCGCGACGCCTACGACCGTATAGGGTGTCCCATTTAAGGTGATGCTCTGGCCGATCAACTTGTCGTCGGAACCGAATCGGCGGGCCCACAAGCTGTAACTCAAGACCACTTCCGCGTTGGCGCCGAGCTTCTTGTCTCCGTCGGCGACAAACGTGCGGCCCCGGTAAGCCTTTACGCCCAGCACATCGAAAAAATTCCCGCTGACCAGCGACGCGTTCAATTGTTGCGGCTCCGCTTGCCCGCCCCAGTTCAATGGGATGGGAAAAGTTACGGTTGCCAGTCCGGAGAAGGCGGTGTTCTGGTCGCGGTAGTCCTCATAGTTGGGGAGCGACGTGCCGGTAAGTTGAAAATTGGCGTTGGCATTGATGGTCAAGGTGTCGTGGGTGAACACCTCCGCCAGCCGGGAGGGTTCCTCGACCGGCAACGGGTGCAGGAAAACCGCATTGATAATGGTGAAAATCGCCGTATTCGCCCCGATCCCCAGGCTGAGCGAAAGAACTGCGACGAGCGTGAATCCCGGGCTCTTGACGAGGTTGCGCATCCCCCCGCGAAGGTCCTGCCAGAAATTCTCAAGCATAGCCGCCTCCCTACCCAGAAATAATAAGGATAGTAGCTGAGACGTACGGAAGAGAGAAATGTTTCCAATGCGGCTCCCCTTCTGGCGCATTCCTAGAAGTCTGTCGTTCCCTCAACTTGCCTCGGCGGTAGGCGGCGGAAATTCTCCTTCCCAGCGCGCGATCACCACGCACGCGAGGCAATTGCCGAGCACGTTGACGGCTGTGCGCCCCATGTCCATAAGCTGGTCGATCGCGAAGAGCAAAAACAGCGGCTCGGTCGGCAGATGAAACGAAGCCGCCGCCGCGAAAACAATCACCAGCGATGCGCGCGCCACGCCCGCGGTTCCTTTGCTGCTGACCAAGAGAGTCAGAAGCATGACGGCCTGTTGCCCGATGGTCACGTGGACGCCGGCGGCCTGCGCGATAAAAAGCAGAGCAAGCGATTGGTACAAGCTGGAGCCATCCAGATTGAAGCTGTAGCCCGTGGGAAGAACGAACGCGACCGTCTCGCGCGGCACGCCGAACGATTCCATCTGTTCCATCGCGCGAGGCAGCGCCGCTTCCGAGCTCGCCGTGGCAAACGCGATGGTCACCGGCTCCGCGGCGGCACGCAGGAATCGCTTCACCGGAACGCGCGCCAGCAAAGCAATCGGAAACAGAACGCACGTGATGAAAAAAACGAGAGCGACGTACATCGTCGCCAGCAGCTTCAGGAGCGGAAGCAACACTCCCAGTCCCAGGTGCCCCACGGTGTACGCGATCGCGCCAAAAACGCCGATCGGAGCCGCAAGCATCACCAGATTCGTGAACTTGAACATCGTCTCCGAGAGGCTTTCCGCAAAAGCCAGCATCGGCCGGCGCTTCGCTTCGGGCACCAGCGCCAGCGCCATCGCAAACAAAATACTGAAGACGACGACTTGCAGCACCTGCCCTTCGGCCACAGACTTCGCGATGTTCTCCGGAAAAATATCCGTGATGAGTTGCGTCGCCGTGTGCGGCGCCACGTTCAGCGTTTCCGCCGCCGTGGACGGCGGCAGCCGCACGCCTTCTCCCGCGCGGCTCAAATTGATGGCCGCAAAACCGATCAGCAGCGCGATCGTGGAAACAATTTCGAAATAGACGAGCGACTTGATTCCCAGCCGCCCGACTTTCTTCAAGTCCGCATGCCCCGCGATACCGACCACCAGGGTCCCGAAGAGCAGTGGCGCGATGATTACCTTGATCAGCCGCAGAAAAATCGTGCCAAGGAATTGCAGCTTCAGCGCGACGGAAGGCGCATCGTGCCCCAGGTCCGCGCCTGCCAGCAGCCCCACTAAAATCCAGCCGGTGAGCGAACGCCGGGACGTGGCATTCGCCGCGATCAGAAGAATCGCCAGCCAGCGCAGCAACGCTGTGGCCAGCGCCGGCAGCGCCACCATTTGGGCGCTCGCCAGCAGCGATGCCGCAATCGCAATCGTTCCAGCAACGATGGCCGCGGCCAGTAATCGGTTTTTCATCGGCGCTTGGCGAGGGATTCCATCGGTGCCGAAAGGTATGCTGCTTCGCCTCGCGTGTCAATGCTAGCGCCTGTTCGTGTGGGCGCTGAGTTCGCTTCGCAGCAACCGCTCCCCTCGAAGCTCGGGGCAAGCTGGGTGAACCAAAATGGGAATTGTTGGTATACACCCCGGTTGTTTTCGTATGAGTGGCAAATACAGGACTTACAGGCGAAAAGTCTGTATGAGTGGCAAAGAAAGGACTTAAAGCAATTGTATTTTCAGCGATTTGCGAGTGATTCGTATGAGTGGCAAACAAAGGGGTTACGGTGAAGACATTTGCATCCCGGTGACGGATGTGGCGGGGACGGAGAGCGGTGGGAGCCAGAGAAGTGGATCGGCGGGGATTTTGATCGGCAAACACAAACAAGAATAGCATGAAAGTATACTGCGTGTCAATTACTTTCTTGTTAGCATTCGAATGGAGTGACAAATCGTTGAAATGTTTACAGGTTCGAAGATTGGGATCAGGGGATAAGACCCGGAGGCGGGGGAACGGAAAAGGCAAAACCTGCACGCTTCAAGAAGCGAAGCACGCGGCACCCCGGCGGTCCGAATATGTTCCATCGGGCCGGTCCAAAATAACCAGCCTGGTTGTACATTTTAAGGTACACTAGTACTATATAAGGTGCAGGATGGCGGAAGACCGACAGCCGCGGAAAATTCCACTGATTTTTTACCGCCTGCGGCCCGGAAGCGAGCCGGTGCGGGAGTGGCTGAAGGGATTGCCGGAAGCCGAGCGGCACGCCATCGGGAAAGACCTGTTGCGTGCGCAATGGCGATGGCCGGCCGGGATGCCGCTTTGCCGGCCCTTGGGAAACGGGTTGTGGGAGGTACGCACGGACCTGCCGACGCGGCGGACGGCGCGCGTACTACTCTGCCTTCACCAGGCGCACCTGGTCGCGCTGCACGGGTTTATCAAGAAAACGCGCACGACCCCGCAGGATGATTTGGCACTGGCACGCGAGCGCCAGAAGGAGTTAAAACGATGAGCAAGAAGCGCAAACAGGGCAAGAACCACATGGGTTCGAGCATTGATGATTTCCTGAAGGAAGAGGGAATCTTTGAAGAGGCGCAAGCACAGGCGGTCAAGGAGGTCGTCGCCTGGCAGCTCGACGAGGCCATGAAGAAGCGGAAAATATCAAAACACAAGATGGCCACACTGCTCAAGACCAGCCGCACCCAGGTGGACCGGCTCCTGAATCCGAAAAGCGACATCACGCTTTCCAGCCTGCAACGGGCAGCGGCCATGGTTGGGCGGCGGGTGGTGATCGAGTTGGTTTGACAAAACGGATCATAAGGTTACGCCATCCCAGGGCTAAGGATGGGCCACTGGCCGTCTATTCAGCGTTGCAAAGGGAGAAAATACAAAATGGTTCGCTCTTTTGCACTTTGCATCGGAATGCTCTTGTTTTCAACGGCGGCGCAGGCGCAACTGGAAGAACTGGCAAGGCGTGCAGGCCTTGGCAATGCCGGCGGATTGAGCGATTCGAAGGTGGCCTCGGGGTTAAAAGAAGCGCTCCGGGTTGGCGCCAACAATGCCGTGAAGCTGACCGGCAAGACGGACGGCTACTTTGGAAATGAAGCCATCAAGATCCTGATGCCCAGCAACCTGCGTCCGCTGGAAAGAGGGCTGCGGGCGATCGGATTCGGTCCCAAGGTCGACGAGTTTATTCTGAGCATGAATCGCTCGGCGGAAGCCGCAGCACCGGCTGCAAGAAAGATTTTTGGCGATGCGATACTGGCGATGACCTTCGACGACGCGAGAAAAATTCTTTCCGGGGGAGATACGGCAGCCACCGAATACTTCAAGAGCAAGACTTCCGCGCAGCTCACTGCGGCATTTCAACCCTTCGTCGAGAAAACCATGAGCCAAAACGGAGTCACGCAGCAATACAAAGCGCTGACGGATCAATACCAGTCGATTCCTTTTGCGAAAAGCCAGAGCCTGGACATCAACAAGTACGTCGTTGCCAAGGCTCTCGACGGATTGTTCTATGTATTAGCCGATCAGGAACGTCAAATCCGTAAAGATCCCGCAGCTCGAACCACGTCACTTCTGAAAGAAGTGTTTGGCAAATCGAGGAGATAGCCTCTCCCAGGAGGCGGGTAGGAGCCAAAAGCCCCACCCTCAAAAAACCGAGGGTTGGGCACCCATCTATGACGGCGTCGGCTCTGTCAAGAGACACTTAGAGTTTACGAGCCGCGAGGGGCTCGTTTTCCCTTCACCTAAAAGGAACTCTTCTCTCTCTTTCATTTCGACCAAGGCTCGCTT
>JBARRT010000201.1:0-1880 GCA_049644365.1 Candidatus Acidiferrum sp.
CCAGAAGCCATCGGTGAGAATGGTGACATGCGGGCCATCGGACCGCATCTCGTCCTCGAGGAAGTCGCGTCCGAGGGCGGGCTTAACGCCGAGCGTCGAAAAGAAACTGGGTGTCACCTGCGCGGCGAAAGTGTTCTTCGGTTCCCCTGTGGCTGCTATCGTGAACGCGTCGCCGCTGTAGGCCGCGAAGGATTGAATGCTCTTGGCCGCGAGCTTCCAATCCAAGTAGTCTGGATAGGATACTTGAGCGCCGCTCGTGGCGTAGTCCGCTTGCGTGCGCGACTCGCCCAGGTGGAAGAGCTTGCCGGGTTCGCGATACGGCAACGGCCGCAACAGCGCCGAGTACACCACCGAGAAAATCGCCGTGTTCGCGCCGATGCCCAGCGCCAGCGTCAGCACGACAACCACGGCAAAACCGGGGCTGTTCGAGAACGCTCGGATGGCATAGCGCAGGTTTTGTGTCAGCGTGCCCATCAGCAGACCTCCGAATACAATCAGACTGCATGGGCAAGTCGTCGGCCATCTTTCACCGATTGTATCGGTGAACACAAAAGACTTAGCAGTCGCGAAAACGCGTGGTGGAGGAGACTTGTGCCCGCTAATGGGATAGAGGGTGCGGATTCGGACAGCCGCCGCCGCAGTTCCGTCAACCGCTTGCCTCCGCTATTTGGCGTCGTGGAAGATGATCCCCAGGGTGTAGCGCGTCCCGCGGTGCACCCGGCTGACTCCGTGCCGTAGGTTGACGCGGTAGTAGCCGCGCGAACCCTTCACCGGCCGATAGCGCGTCGTAAAAAGGATCGCCTGTCCGCAATCGGCAAGAACCGCTTGCGGCCTGGACTGCGCCCGCGGCTGCTGCTCAACCAGAATAAATTCTCCGCCTTCCCAATCGCGCCCCTGCTGCCCCAGCAGGAAAACCATCTGCAGCGGAAAGCTGATTTCGCCGTAGAGATCCTGATGCAGGCAGTTGTATCCGCCGGCTTCGTAGTGGAGCATCAGCGGCGTGGGCTTCGTCTGCCCAGCTTTGTGGCAAAGCTTTAGGAACGCTGCAAGGTCGCGTGGGTATCGAGGAGTGTCTTCACCGAGGGCTTCCGCCCAGTGATTCGCAACCTTCGCGAGATGCGGATACGCGCTGGTCCGGAGTTCAGCGACTATTTCCGGAACCGGGTTCGCGAAATATTTGTAATCGCCGATTCCAAATCGATACCGCTCCATGACCACCTGGCTGCGAAAATTGCTTTCATCGCCGTAAAGCGCCACCAGTGCGGCACATTCGGCCGGCGATAGCATCGGAGCCGTCACCGCGTAGCCGCGCTCCGAAAGCGATTCCGCCGCCCCTTTCCAATCCAGCGTATCGATCCTCTGGGTGATGGATGGAATCTCGAATTTTTTCCGGGTTGCTTCTGGCATGGTGCCTCTCCCCGCAATCGGTCTGCACGCAATCAAAAATATGAATCCAAACGCGCCAACAATTCTATCCGCTCTGCGCCGTCAAATTCTTGCTATAGTGAAGCCATTCTCGGAGTTTGGGAGGTTCGCATGAGTGAGTTCGAAGCGCCCGCAAATGGTTCGCGCAGATCGTTTCTCCAGTTGTCGGCCGCTGCCGCCGCGGCAATGGCCTTTCGTATCGCCACCGAGCCGTCTCTCGCTGCCGCGGAGCGCAAGCCCGTTCCTCCCGGAGCTGTCGTCATCGATGCGAACGAAAATCCGCTCGGCCCCTGCGACGCCGCGAGGAAGGCCATCGCAGACATCACCCCGCAAGGGGGCCGCTATTCCTCCTGGCTGACCGAAGATCTCGTGAAAACGTTTACCGAAGCACAGAATACGTGCGGATGTTTCCCGGTTCGAGCGAGCCGCTGCACTTTTCCGTTCTGGCGTTCACC
>JBARRT010000202.1:0-23026 GCA_049644365.1 Candidatus Acidiferrum sp.
CATAGGGCCCGCGTCCGCCGCAACCACAAGCGGCTTCCTTCTAGCCGCCTAATCGAACGCGCGCAGAGCTCCACGCTCAAACTCCACTACCTCGCCAAAACGCGCGTCCGATTAGGTACTAGCGCAACCCAGGAGAAATCAAGAAACAGTCGTGAACTGTTTAGCAAGCTAGCGTGGAGCGTCTGGCCTTGCAGGTTGCCACAATTCGATCGGATTTCCCTCAGGGTCATGCAGGCGGGCAAACCGGCCGTTGGGATAAGACTGCGGGTCCATCTTGACCTCGATTCCAGCGGCTCGTAGCTGGGCTGCCATTTTGTCGAGATCCCGGACTCGAAAGTTCAGCATCCAGACCTTGTGGGTATCCCCGAAATAGTCGCTCGTCTCCTTGAATGGAGCGAAAGCAGTGGGTCCGGCCTCTTGCTGCCAAGGGGATTCCTCGTAGCTCGTTGGTATGAGCGAGACTCCCAGGTGTTGCTGGTACCAAAGCCCCAGCGCTTTCGGATCTTTGGCTCGGAAGAAGAATCCTCCGATTCCGGTCACCCTTTCCATTTCCGTTCCTCCAGCGATCCCATCGCGAACAGCAACCCCCGCAGGGGGAGGAGAGATGATTGGCTGTGTGGCCGTCTGCGCCGCCATGCCGAGTTGGTTCCGACTCAAGATGAAGTTCGACCCGAAAGCAAATGACAGGATTCGAAGCAGTTGGCGTCTTTGAAAACGCATCCCATCCTCCTTCCGAGAGGAGCGCGATTCGAAATACGATACCTGCGCAAACGGGGCTCTGGGAAGCGTAAAGATGAGGTTCTGGGTTGTCGGCCATTCGGAATGCAGATTTTGCTTGACAATATATCTCAGTGATATATCCTAACGATATGTCATTGACATCGATTCAATTTGCCGTGCTGGGGATGTTGAAGCTCCGGCCCATGACCGGCTACGAGATCAGGCAGGCTTACCAAAAGGGGCCGGCGAATTTCATGCCGATCAGTTTCGGGCAGATTTACCCCGCGCTCGCGAAACTCGGAAAAGAAAAATTGGTGCGGCAGGATCAACAGCCGGGCAGCCGGGGCAGTATTCGCTATTTCATTACCGGCAAGGGGGAAGAAGCTTTGCGGAGTTGGCTGTTCTACCCGAACGATCCGGCGAACCACCGGGAGCTGCTACTGCGGCTATTTTTCGCGGGTCCTGCCGAGCTGGCGGGGCTAAACGACTCCGTCCAGGCGTTCCGCAAAGAGGAAGAAGCCCGGCTGGCCCGTTACGAAGACACACACAAGTGGCTGGACGACACCCACGCCAGCAATCCGCGGCTGCCGATCTGGAAGCTGGTCATGGAGTACGGGGTTTTGCAAAGCGAGTCCCGCAGGCGCTGGGCGGACCGGGCGCTGGCGTTGATGGCAAGTCGAAACAGGAGGAAAAAACAATGACGAATACCTCAGCGCATCAGAAATTCTCCGGATTGCTCATGGTGATCGGGTCATTGGTATTTGTGTACGGCGGCGCATTTCATCCCAGGATCAATTCCAGCCTTGGAGCGCTCGGCAGCCCCGAGTTCTTCCAAAACTTCTACATGCACATCGCCCACCACCGTTCGTGGGAGTTCATCCATGGAATGATTCTAGCGGGGCCGCTCCTGTGGCTGATGGGTGCCGGCGCGTTCTGGAGCGACCGCAATGGGTGGGCCCGGATGGCGACGACCGCCATGACGCTTGCCGCCACGGCGTGGGCGGTGACGTTCGTTTTCGACGGATTTGTCGCACCCAATATCGTTCGGCGGCTGACCCCCGAAACAGGCTGGCACGCGCTCTCAGCGAATCAAGATGTTGTCATCCGAATGGGTTTGGTTTCCTGGCTGATGCTGGGGTTTTCCATGATCGCAGGTGGCGTCGGGACGCTCGTTTCGAGCCGCACGCCGGGCGCGAACGTGCTGTCTTGGGTTGGAATCTTGCTCGGAGTGTGGCCGTTCATCGCGTGGGCGACGGGGGCATTTCTTCCCGGTCCTTTCACAAGTCAGTACTGGAATGCAACCGCAGTGAGTACAGCCCTATGGTTTCTTGTTGTCGGAGTTTTTCTGATAGTTTCTGCGACGCCAGTCGACACCCGCAGTGAACTCGCCGAAGCAGGCCGCTGACAAGGAACACCTTGGAGGCGGATCAGAAGGAGGGCGGGCGCTCGGTGGAGACGGCGAAGGCACGCTCGAGGGCGATGCCGGCGCGGCCGAGGGTGCCTTCCTCGAAGAGGCGGCCAATCAGAGTGATGCCGTGGGGGACGCGGCGCGGGGGAGAAAATTTGGGCAAGGGATTTTTCGGGTCGGGAGCCCAGTCCGAACGCGCTTCGGAGACTTGGACGAATCCGGCGCGCAGCGTGAGCGACGGATGGCCGGTCTGGTTGCTGATGGTGAGCATTTCGTCGCGGAGGGATGGGACGAGGAGGAGATCCACCTGCGAGAAGATGAGCGCCATTTCCTGGGCGACTTTGCGGCGGAAGCGATCGGCCTGGACGAAATCCACGGCGGAGAGGAAGCGCGACTGGCGGAAAAGATTGGGCCAGGCGTCGGGCGTTTGGACTTTGAGCTGGTCTATGCCGTGGGTGAGGGTGAGTTCCTCGAAAGCCGCGGCGCCTTCGGCGAAAAGAATCAGGTTAAGCGAGTTGTAGGGCCAATCGGGAAGAGAGACCTCCACGGGAACCATGCCGACTTTCTTGATGGTTTCGAGAGCGGCGCGGTCGACGTCGGTGGCGGGACTTTCTTTCATCCAAGCGGGGAAATAGCCGACGCGCAAACCCTTGATACTTGCGCCCGCGTCGAAGTCCAGATGGCTGGGGACGCTCGAAACGTCGCCTGCATCGGGGCCGGAGATGGCTTGGAGGACGAGCAAAGCGTCTTCGACGGTGCGGGTCATGGGGCCAAGTTTATCGAGCGACCAACAGAGAGTCATGGCGCCGGTGCGGGGCACGCGGCCATACGTGGGGCGCAGCCCGGTGATGCCGCAGCGCATGCTGGGGCTGACGATGCTGCCGCCGGTTTCGCTGCCGATGGAAAAACCGACGAGTCCTGCCGCGGTGGCGGCGCCGGGGCCCGCGCTGGAGCCGGATGCGCCTTCTTCGAGGAGCCACGGATTCACGGTTTGTCCGCCGAACCAAATATCGTTGAGCGCAAGCGCGCCGAGGCTGAGCTTGGCGATGAGCACGGCGCCTGCGGCGTGAAGGCGCTTGACGACGGCGGCGTCGTCTTTCGGAATGCGATTGCGGAACGGCTCGGCGCCGTAGGTGGTGGGAATTCCGGCGGTATCCAGAAGATCCTTGCCGCCCCAGGGAATGCCGTGAAGAGGGCCGCGATATTTTCCGGCGGCGATTTCCTGGTCGGCTCTTTTTGCTTGGGCGAGAGCGAGTTCGCGCGTGAGTGTAATGACGCAGCGCAGCTTGGGATCGAATTGCTCGATGCGGCGGAGGTAGATTTGCGTGAGGCGTTCGGAGGTGAGTTTGCGCTGCTCGATCCAGCGGGAGAGCTGGGTCACCGGGGCGAAGGCGATGTCCGCATCGTTCGTGGGCAGCGGGCCGGGATCGGATTTGGTGCGTATGAATTGATCGCGCTGCGGACCCGCGGGCTGGCCGGGCAAGACGGAATGGTAGCGCGACCACGGCGCGAGTGTTGGCTCGAGCGCGATGGTGCGAGGACCGGTGCGGCGTTCGTAGACGGAGGCGAGGTTGACGCGCCAGGTCTGGGCGGCCATGGCGCGATCCGCGCTTGAGAGTTGCACTTGCACGAGTTTTTCAGCTTCGGCGAAGGTCGCGGGCGAAACTTCGGGACCGACGGCGGGGCCGGTGCCGAAAGCGGGCGGCGCGCCAGGCGGGAGTTGCGTGGGGTCTTGCGCGAGGTCGTCTGGGTGGGCCTGCGCGTTCGAACGAACAGCGACGGCCGCGCCGAGAAGACCGAGGGAAGTCTGAGTCAAGAAGTGCCTGCGCGATTTGGACATGGGTCCTCCGGACAGCATTGTAGCCGAGTCCCACTGTGCGAGAGAGCTCAGGATAAACTTCCGCACGCCAAGTGGAGGTTTACTTGGTGTCGGCGAGAGCGACGTAAGCGCCGAGGCCGATCATGCCGAGGCCGGAAGCAACGCGCTGCCCGCGGCGAAAGCGCACGCTGCTCTTGAGTTTGCGCTCGAGAGGAGCGGCGAGGACGACCACAAGAAGGTCGGCGGCCGTATTGAGGATCACAGAGAAAGCGCCGAGAACCATGAATTGCAGAAAAACATGGCCGCGTTCGGGGGCGATGAATTGCGGAATGAAGGACAGGAAAAACAGAGCCGTCTTTGGGTTGAGAACTTCAGTGAGAATCCCCTGCCGAAACGCGCCCTGCGAGGGTTGCAACGCTCTGATAGTCATTTCCGTATTTCGGGTGCGGATCATGCGGATGCCGAGCCAGACCAGATACGCAGCGCCTGCAAACTTGACGGTGTGAAATGCCACGGCGGAAGCGGCAAGGAGCGCGGATACGCCGAGCGCGGCGGCCAAGACATGGAAGAGTCCACCAACAAGAGTGCCGAAGGAAGAATGGAAGCCTTCACGGCGGCCTCCGGCGAGGCTGCGCGCCAGAACGTAAAAAATTCCCGGCCCTGGGGTGATGGCCAGAACCAAAGCAGCGGCAAAGAAAAGCAAGAAACGGTGTGCGTCGAACATCCTGGAATTGTAAGGGGCCGACTTCTGGCTTGCAAGGTGCTCCCTGAATCGTAAATTGTCGACGGGCAACTGCGCTTTGGCTTATGATGACGCGCGCCACGGACAGCCGGGGCAAACCCCGGACGCAGCAAATCGGAGACGCCTTTCCATGGAAGAACAACTAAGCCTGGATTTTTTGCGTGTGGTGGAAAACGCCGCGATTGCGGCGGCGCGCACGATGGGATACGGCGACCGGCACCATGCGGATGAAGTGGCCGTGGAAGCGATGCGCAAGACGATGGACTCGGTGGAGATCGACGGGACCATCGTAATCGGCGAAGGCGAGCGGGACGAAGCGCCGATGCTGTACATCGGAGAAAAAGTGGGGCTGGCGACGCACGCGCCGAAGGCTTTGTTTCCGCAAGTGGACATCGCGGTGGATCCGCTGGAAGGAACGAATTTGTGCGCGACGGGAGCCGCAAATGCCATCGCCGTGCTGGCCGCCAGCGACCGCGGCGGCTTGCTGCATGCGCCGGATTTGTACATGGAGAAGCTGGTGGTAGGGCCGTCGTGCAAGGGCGCGGTGGATC
The DNA here is from genome assembly GCA_049644365.1 of Candidatus Acidiferrum sp. GTDB lineage: Bacteria > Acidobacteriota > Terriglobia > Acidiferrales > UBA7541 > Acidiferrum. The sequence goes on from JBARRT010000202.1 coordinate 5,241, forward strand.
TGGATGCGCCGGTGGCCGACAACTTGAAGTCGATAGCAAAGCGGCTGGAAAGAGATGTTGAGGACCTCGTCGTGGTTGTGCTGGACCGGCCGCGGCACGAAAAGATCATTGCGGACATTCGTGCGGCGGGGGCGCGTATCCGGCTGATCGGCGACGGCGACCTCTCGGCGGGAATTTCTTCAGCTGTGATCGGGACGGGAGTGCATGCAGTGATGGGCACGGGCGGTGCGCCGGAAGGCGTTCTGACGGCGGCGGCGCTGCGCTGCTTGAACGGGCAAATTCTGGCACGGCTGGTGGTGAGCAAGCCGGAGCACGCCGAACGGCTGGCAAAAATGGGCGTGAAGGATACGAAGCGCATTTACGACACCGAGGACCTGGCACCCGGCAAGAAAATGATTTTTGCGTGCACGGGCGTGACGGACGGAAATTTGCTGAAGGGCGTGCGGTTCTTCGGGGAAGGCATTAGAACGAGCTCGATGATCCTGACGCTGGATGACCGGCAGGTGCGTTTCATTGATTCGGTGCACCTGGAGAAAAGGCCGGATATTAAAGTGCGGTTTAATTAAAGTGAAACAAAAAGTTTGCTGCGGCTGCTTCGTTTCAAAGAGCCGCCGCTCGACGGCAGCAGAAAATCTAAACAGAATTATTACGGTTGTTGATTTGCGATGGCCAGGAAGACGCGGTCATCGACGGCGACGGAACGCTTGAAGAGAACAGCGGCATTGCCGCCTGAGATCGCAATGTGATTCGCGTCGCCACTCAATGCTGGTCCAGCGAGCTTCGCCCCACTTTCAGCGCCGTCGCCAGACTGAAGTGAAATGCGAGTCGTCTTTGACGTGCAGTTGGCCGCGCCCAAACACGTATCGCGAATGAATACCTGGCGGTAGCCGCTGTTGCTGGAGTTCACTGAATTTTTTGCTGGAGTGGAGGAATGGCTCGGGGTAATGGCCAGGAAGGCGACAAATCTTCCCGAGGAACTTACGGAAGGGAGAATGCTTTGCGTTCCGACTAGCGCGCCGTTCGAATCGAGAGAAATGAGTTGGGTCGAAGGCTTGCACGAGTCGCCAGCGCCTGAGCAGGTATCACGCAAGTAGATTTGCCGTCCCGCCGGGGCATTTTCGATCAGGTTTGTCGCAGCCGAGCTGAAGGCGACATACCGGCCATCCGCGCTCATCGAAGGCGTGTGGCTTTCTTCGTTTGCCACGCTGCCGTCGGCTGCGACGGAGAGCACAGTGGTACGCGGCTGGCAGCCTGTCGCCGCGCCTTCGCAGGTGTCACGCAGAAAAACTTGCGCGCGGTCGTTTTGTACGGCGGTATAGGCAACATACCGGCCATCGAGACTCACCGCCGGTGTTTCTTCGGCAACCAGCGATGCGGCTGTGGCGCCTGCTGCTACGGGGGCGGTGCAAGGCGCCGAGGCGCAAATCGTGAAGGTTTGCGGAGCGCTCGAGCCACCACCGCCGCCGCCGCTACACAGGCCAGTGCAGCCCGGCGGCGGCGGAGAGCCCGGATTGAATACCGTAACCGTGGCAGTGCCCGCAGCCGCGAGCAACCCGGCGGGGATCGATGCCTGAATCTGAGTGGCAGTGATGGTTCCCACGGTTAAGATCGTGGTCTTAGCACCCGAGGTCCAATTCACCTGGGAAGCCTGAGTCGCATCCGAACTGGAGAGGAAGCTGGAGCCGGTCAGTGAGAGGCTCGTCGTCGCGGCCCCGGCAACGGCAGTGTTCGGAGTGATATTGGTTAGAACCGGCAGCGGGTTGGGCGGTGGATTGATGATGAACGCGACTGGGTTGGAAAGACCATTGGTGCCGGAGCGGGTGGTGGGGCTCAGCGTGATGATGGTGGCGAGCCCAGGCTTTGCCACCAAAGCCTTAGGAACTGTTGCCGTAGCGATACTCCCCAGTATGTTTCCCGCACTGTCGGTTGGAAGGGTTGTAACTAGGGTCTGCCCATTCCACTGGACGACGGTCCCCTTCACAAAGGTGCCGCCGTTCACGGTCAGTGTAAAATCATTTACTTGGCCGGCGCTGATGACCGAGGGAGAAATCGATAGGATGGTGGCGCCGGTGTTGTTCTGAAACGTGTTGCCGTAATCGTTGCAGCCCGCGACCGCGAGAGCCGCCACTGCTGCGACAGCCAACGCTGTCCAAGACCGCTTCATTGATACTCCTTGATCTTTTTCTGGCGACCCCGACCGCGTCGGGGCTGGCCTGCTTCGGCGAACGGCGGGAACCCGCGGCGCCAGCGTACTTTGGGGGTGAGATGCCGAAATCGCGCTGCGCGTTGACCGTCTGGCGGTCACTCAGAACCTTCCCGGCCCATCTGCACCCCTGCTTCAGGCCGCACGTTACACGGAATCTCGGAGGCCCGAATTTCAGGGCCCACGCAACCCTACATGCTTACCATTCCGGTGGGGATTAGGTCAATGTTCATGTCGAGAGCGCTGCAGGATGTCTGAGGGAGCTGCCGGAGGATGGCTCAGTGATCTTTGGTTGCGCCGAGCGCCTCGATCGAGACGCGGACCAACTTACGGACGCGGACCTGGCACTCTGCATCGGGCACTGCCAAAGCTCCTGCAGCGCGATAGCAGGCCAGCGCCCGTTCCTTCCGGCCAAGTTTTGCGTAAAGATCGCCGCGGGCCAGTTGAAAGAGCGGATTCGCCGGGTATTTTTCGGCAAGAGGACCGACCACACCCAGCGCCTTTTCATATTGCAGATCGTAGCGATGCAGATTCAGGGCGAGGTAAAAGCGAGCGAGATTGGGAGTCAGAACGCCCTCCGCGATGGCGTGCTCGAGCAGGCGCACGCCTTCCTGCCTGGAGCCTCCCGGGATACCCATGAAAAATCGCAGGACTCTGGCCATGGCGCTGAGGGTGTCCACGTAATAGTTGTAAAGGCCGAGGCCCATGTCGGCATCGGCGAGGCTGACATCCAAAGTCTTGGCGCGGAGAAAATGGTCGCGGGCGCGGACTCCGGCACGGGCGGCGTTGCGATTCTCGCCGCGAAGAGCATAGAGCCGCGCCGCCGCGGCATCGGCCATTCCCGCATAGAACTGCATTTCCGCCGTTTCGTGCTGCTTGTTTTGCGCTTCGGCCAAAGAGGAGGCCTTGGCAGCCAGCTCAAAATAATGCTGATCCGCGCCGTACTTTGCGCGCCGGCGCACGTCGGTCATTCCATATTTGAATTCCGCCGAGGTGCACCAAATGCGCCACCACAGCGCTTCGGCTTCGAGAAGATAGCCCAAAGGATGATCGGGGTGTTCTTGTTCCATGCGCTTCGCGGCTTCCACAGCTCCGGCGATGTCGAAGGAATAGATTTTGTCGAGAACGGCGGGCGTCTCGGGTGGCAGAGTGAGTTTGGCGAAGCCGACAGGCGCGGCAAACGAAGAGAGCAAAAGAAAAATGAGCGCGGCGGGGCGGAGTGTTGGCAACGAAGGCATGACGCGTCTCTACTTCCATTGAGTCTAAGCGGTTCGCGTAAAGTTGCAAACGGAAATGGCTGGCGCAGAAGAATCTGCGTTAGGCGGCACGATGAGCATTTGCTATTCTCGGCGGACCGATGATGACGGGCAATAAAGCCGAGAAAAATGCTCTCGAGCGCGGGCTGGGCCTGAAAGAGGCCGTCGCGCTGAACATGATCGAGATGGTGGGAATCGGCCCGTTTGTCGTGATTCCCCTGGTCATCAAAGCCATGGGCGGGCCGCAAGCACTGCTGGCGTGGGTTGCAGGAGCGGTGCTGGCGCTTCTCGACGGTTTCGTGTGGTCCGAACTTGGCGCGGCCATGCCGCTGGCCGGGGGCAGTTACGTATTTCTGCGCGAAGCGTATGGTCCGGGCCGTTTCGGCCGGATGATGTCGTTCTTGTTCGTCTGGCAAACGCTGATACAAGCGCCGCTCAGCCTAGCCTCGGGCGCGATCGGTTTTTCTCAGTATGCGTCCTACCTCCATCCGCTCGGCAAGTACGGAGAGAAAGCGGTTTCCGGTGCGCTGGTGATCGTTCTCGTCGCGCTGCTCTACCGGCGGATCACTTCGATCGGGAAAATTTCCATGCTCCTGTGGGTCGGTGTCGTCGGCACGATCCTTTGGCTTATCTGGGGCGGGGCCACGCATTTCAATCCGCGGCTGGTTTTCACGTATGCTCCCGGGACCTGGAATTTTTCCTGGCTATTCTTTGCCGGGCTGGGCTCCGCCACGGTCAACACGATTTACACCTACTGGGGCTACTACAACATCTGCCACCTCGGCGGCGAGATTCGCGAGCCGGAGAAAAACATTCCACGCGGCATTTTCATTTCGATTGCGGGAATTGCTGTGCTCTATCTCGTTATGCAGACGTGCATTCTCGGTGTTTTGCCATGGCAGCAGGCGCAGGATTCGCCTTTCATCGTAAGCGCCTTCGTCGAGAAACTCTACGGCCCGTTTGCGGCGTGGTTCGCGACGCTGATGATCTTGTGGATCGCGTTTGCATCGCTTTTTTCCTCGATGCTGGGGTATTCGCGCGTGCCGTATTCGGCGGCGCTGGACGGAAATTTCTTCCGGGTTTTTGCGCGCGTGCATCCCAAGGAAAAATTCCCTCACATTTCGCTGTTGTTCCTGGGTGCGCTGACGTTTGCCTTCAGCTTGCTCTTCAAGCTGAAGACGGTGATCACCGCCGTGCTGGCGATGCGCCTGATCATCCAGTTCATAGGCCAGGCCGTGGGTGTCATGTTGCTGCGGCGGCGCTGGCCCCCGGAGCGGCTGCCCTTTAAGATGTGGTTGTACCCGCTGCCGGCGCTGTTGACCATCGCGGGCTGGCTGTGGCTTTTTTCGCATACGGGAAAGGCCATTTGGTGGGGGTTACTGGTGATTATCATGGGACTGATTGTGTTTTTCGTGCAGGCGCGTATTCGAAAGGAATGGCCTTTCGGTGCGCCAAACTCTGAGGTCGTCGAATGAAAATATCCGGATCCATGCTTCAGCGCGTCTTATTGTCCGTGGGCGCAGCGCTACTGATGCTCACGCCGCAGCGCGTGGCCGGACAATTTCCTGCTGCTCCTGGCACAGGTCCGGGATTAGCCGAGACCATTGAGGCTATCGATTCCGCAAGAGTCACAACTCGTATCCTCTATGTGACCGCGCATCCGGATGATGAATCCGGCGCGGCCTTGACCTATCTCGCGCGCGGCCTGCACGCCGACGTGGCGCTGCTTTCCTTGACGCGCGGTGAAGGCGGGCAAAATGACCTCGGCCCGGAACAAGCGCCGCAACTGGGACTGATTCGAACGCAGGAGCTTCTGGCTGCCACGCGTGGGTACGGCGCGAAACTGTACTTCACTCGCGCGAAGGATTTTGGATTCTCGAAAACCCCAGAGGAGACCGAAAAAGTCTGGGGCGACCAGGTCCTCGAGGACATGGTCCGCGTCATTCGCGGCTTCCGCCCGAATATCGTCATCAATGGGTGGGGCGGAGTACACGGCGGACATGGCCACCATCAAGCCGCGGGCTTGCTCACACCAAAAGCTGTGCAATTGGCCGCCGACCCGGCTTTTAGACTGCAAGGAGCGGCATCCGAACAGCAGGATTTGGCACCGTGGGGCGATCGCAAGCCCGTGCTCGTGCTGGACCTGGATCGAAGCGAGAAACCGCAGGGCTATTTCTTGCCGCTGGATGACATTTCGCCGCTTTATGGCAAGTCCTGGAGAGAAATCGGCCTCGATGGGTTTGCAAATCATCGCACGCAGGGAATCACCGGATTTCTGGGCTCGCCTTTCCTGCGGCGGCCGATCGCGCTCAAACGCGAAGATGGCGGCGAGCTGGACCCTGCAGTGCTGGCGCAACCGCTCGGCGCACTCGATGAAGACTATGAAGTGGGGAATATGGGCGTGGATCCGCTCATGCGCGCAGTTAGCACGGCCCTCGCGACAGCGCGTGATGCGGCTTTGCGGCTCGATTGGAAAGCCGCCGCCGATTCACTCGTAGTGGCGGGGAAGAAGCTCGACGAAGTGCCGCGACCTTCCGTTTCTTCGCAGACGCCCGCTCCAGTGGTGTCCCTCGCTCGAAGCCTGCAACGGAAGCGGGAAAAAATTGACAGGGCGCTGGCCCTCGTTGCGGGCGTGCGGCTGGAGGCGAGCGCCGATCGAAGCGAAATCGTCGTCGGAGAAACATTTTCGGTTCGAGTGGACGCGCGTCATCGCGAAGGAACTGTGGGAGATTTTGGGAAGCCATCGTTGTTGCTTCCGGCGGAGTGGAGCGTCACAAAGGAAGAACCGGAAGCCGGCGGGGCCTTTCGCTCTACGATTTCGGCAGCGAAAAATCCGCAAGGCACAGGGCGCGTTTCCGATGCGGCGTTGCCAGAACCGCCGCCACTCGTAACCGCCACTCAGGAAGCGGTCATCAACGGTTACACCTTCACAGTTTCGTCGCCCGTGACCAGCGTGCACGCGACCTCCACACGGGCGGATCGAATGACACCGCGAATCGTGCCGGCGTATATGCTGGCGGTCGAGCCGAAGCAGGCGATTGAGATCGTGGCGAGGCCAAGAAGACCGTTTGAGGTGTTGCTCCACGTGCATTCGTATGCGACGCAGCCGGGTCAGGTGCGCATTGGGCTTACTGTGCCGAAAGGATGGAGGACAGGCGCAGCCGTCGCTTTGAAATTTGACGGCGCGGGCGACCGGTATGCGCGAGTGACAGTGACGCCCCCGCTGAAACTTGCCGCAGGGAAATACAAGATCTCCGCGTACGCCGAACGCGCCGCGGATCGATCTCGAAACATAAAGTCGGAGAGATTCATGACAACTCTGGAGCCCCTGCCCACTTTGCCCACTCAGCTCTGGAGTGAGCCGGCGCAATGCACGATTCACGCATTTGCCGTGAGCGTGCCGCAGAATTTGCGCGTCGGCTACGTCAATGCGGAGAGCGAGCGCGTGCCGGACGCACTGAAAATGCTGGGCATTCACGTGGAACAGCTGGACGCGGCGGCGCTGAACTTCGGCGATTTGTCAAAGTACAACACCATTGTCGTTGGCGTTCGGGCGTACGAGCTGCGGCCCGAACTTGCGGGCGCGAACCAGCGGCTGCTGGATTACGTTTCGAAGGGCGGCACCCTGGTAGTGCAATACCAGCGTGAATTTGCGTGGGACAAACTCAAGTACGCGCCGTACCCGGCGCTGATTTCGCCACCGGTGCCACCTGGGAAAGCGGGGGAGCCTCCGCCGATTCCCCGGCCGCTGCCACGCATCACCGACGAGGATTCTCCGGTCAAATTTCTGAAGCCGCCTGATCCGCTACTGAATCGTCCCAACAAAATTACGCAGGATGACTTCAAAGGCTGGGTGCAGGAGCGCGGACTCTATTTCTGGACGCAGTTCGATTCGAAATATACGCCGCTGCTGGCCATGAACGATCCGGGCGAGCCCGAACTGAATGGCGGGCTCGTCTATACGCGCTACGGAAAAGGGACTTACATTTACACAGGGCTGGCCTTCTTCCGCCAATTGCCTGAAGGTGTTCCCGGGGCGTACCGCCTGTTCGTCAATCTGCTCGGTGCTTCCCGAGCAAAGTAAACCAACTGGACACATCGCTGCCGCGTTCGAATCGCCGTGCTATTCTCTTCTGCCAGAGGAGTCGCACGCGAATGAAGAAATATTTTTTAATTTGTCCCGCCGCCCGCATCTTCCAGACAACGGTACTGCTCCTCTTTGCCGCCGCGCTCTTTCTGACTTGTGCGTCGCCAGCCGCAGCACAGAAGGAAAAGAAAAAGAAGAAGGACACCTCTACCCCTGCGGATGCTTCCAATATGATGATTCCCCTGCCCGATGAGCAGCAGATTGATTACATGCTTTCCGACATGCTGGGCGCCTGGCAGATTGGGGATATCGAGAAGCTGCACAAGGATTATGCGGATGATGTCTCGATCGTGAATGGCTCCTGGGCGCCCCCTATCCTTGGCTGGACCAACTATCTCGCTGTCTACCAGGAACAGCGAGCGCGCATGAAACAGGTGCGAATGGACCGCTCGAATACGTACATCAAGGTGAGCGGAACGGTGGCGTGGGCGTGTTACCAGTGGGATTTTGCTGGCGTTGTGGATGGCCAGCCGAGTGCATCGCAGGGCCAGACGACAGTGGTCTTAGAGAAGCGCAGCAACCGCTGGGTTATCGTGCACAACCACACTTCGCTCGCGTCAGCCCCGCCACCAGCAGCTCCTCCGGCGAAGCCTGCGGACGCTCCTGCAAAACCAGCGGCGCCCTGACGCTTCGCGGCCGCGGGGCCTTCCCGAGGAACTAGAAGTTCTTCAGCCCACCGTAGAGCCACATCCCCGCAATGACCAGCAGCAGAACGCCTGCCAGGATGCCCGTGCCCATAAGGGGCTTGGAGAGGGCGTCGATCTTTGCCACCAACTCGCGCTGTTCCCTGGCCATGTGCTCTTCTGCGGCATCGAGAAAGATCTGGTCGTCTTCATGGCTGGCGAGCAGACTCCGCCGAAGCAAGAGGAACAGGAATATGGCGGTTACGACTCCCCAGGTGATCAGCAGGTAGAGAAGTGGCCCCGTAAGCGTCGTTGATTCCATGGTGACCTCCCGTTGGAACCGTTCCGCGGTGTCCGCCCCAGGGGGGCCGACAGGGGTACTAGGGTTTCTAGGCGGAGTATAGCACCCTGTATTCAAATTTCCAGTCCTCTGTATTCCTGGAACCTATACAAAAAACTTAAGTACGCTGCTTCTTGTCCGCTGCCGGCGGGATGCTTTCGCGGCCCAAAAAGCGGCCTTTCCGGCCCGCGTTGACAAAGCCTGGAGCGGCGGGCACAATGAAAAAGCCTCGCAATCCAGCACTTGTGCCCGAATGGCGGAATTGGCAGACGCGCTAGCTTCAGGAGCTAGTTCCCTCACGGGAGTGGAGGTTCGAGTCCTCTTTCGGGCACCAAATTTCCCCGCACTCAAGTTTGGAAGACAGCAGGAAGACAAGAAGACTCTTGCCGTGCGCTCGTGATAACTGGAACAGCCTCCGTCATGCAGCCGCGAGATAGATGTAGCGCAGGATGAATAAGACGGTGAGGATCCAAAGCAGCAGGCTCACCTCGCGGAATTTTCCCGCTGCAACTTTGACGACCGTAAAGGAAATCAGCCCGAGGCTCAACCCAGTGGCAATGCTAAAGGTCAGCGGCGTCGCCACCATGGTGAGGAAGGCAGGAAATGCATCGGTGTATTCCTCCCATTTCACCTTGGCGATGGATTGGGTCATCAGCGCGCCAACGAGAATCAGCGCGGGCGCGGTTGCGAAGGCGGGAATCACCGCCACCACCGGGGAGAAAAACACGGCGGCGAGAAACAAGGCAGCCACGATCACGCGCTCATCCCGGTGCGCGCGCCGGCAGCAACACCGGCAGCGCTCTCGATATAACTCGTTACCGTGGAAGTTCCCGTCAACGAGCCGAAGACGGTTCCGACGGCATCGGCGAGCAGCGCCCGGCCCACTCCCGGTATTTCTCCGTCTTTGACGAAGCCGGCTTGTTCGCAAACGCCGACCAGCGTCCCGACGTTGTCAAAGAGGTCCACAAAGAGAAACGCAAAAGTAATCTCAAGCAGCCCCAAATGCGCGGCGCCGCGCAGGTCTAATTGCAACAGCGTGCTGGAAGGATGCGGCATGGCAACCAGAGACGCAGGCCAGTGGGCCATTCCGCGAAAAATTCCGTACAGCGTCGTGCCAAGAATCCCGAGCAGAATCGCCCCGTTCACTTTTCTGACCATCAAGACGAGCGTGAGCACCAGGCCGAGGCAAGCGGCCTGCACTTCCGGGTCGGAGAAATTTCCTATGCCGACGAACGTCGCGGGATTCGCCACCACCAGCTTCGCGCTGCGCATTCCCACGAAAGCGATGAACATGCCAATCCCCGCCGCAGTCGAATGCTTCAAGCAATCGGGGATGCCGTTGACAATCTGTTCGCGGACGCGCGTGACGGTCAGCGGGATGAACAGCACGCCGGAAAAAAATACAACGCCGAGCGCCGTTTGCCAGGGGATGTGCATTCCCAGGCAAACGGAATACGTGAAGTACGCGTTCAGAGACATTCCCGGCGCCAGCGCGATGGGGTAATTCGCATACAGGCCCATGACGAGCGACGCGGCCGCCGAGGAAATGCAGGTGGCGAACAGCACGCCGTCGGCGGGCATACCGGCTTGCGCGAGGATTTGCGGATTGACGACGATGATGTAAGCCATCGTCATGAACGTGGTCAGCCCGCCGAGGAGCTCCCGCCGCACGGTCGTCTGGTTTTCCGCCAGCTTGAAAAAGCTCTCGATCAATGCTTCACTCCGCGACCGGTTCGAGTGGCTGATTGATGCACGCATCTTGCGGTACAAAAGAAGCTGACGTGAGTGTAAAGTTCAGTCAATCCAGGTCGCAAATTCAGGGGTCGAATGCGAATTACTGCAAGGAAAGAAAGCACGCGGGGACGCGAAGTGCCGGATCTCGATTGGATCGGGGCCCATGCCGAATGCACTGGCCAGAACGAAGCCCAGCGGTGTTAGAATCCCCCCCGAGAGTCAGCCTCCGGAAGAGACGGCACGGAACGTTCCTTTTCAACAAGAGAGCCATCGGAGCAAGGCACGCCCCCGAAGGTCAGACTGGATGCGAGAGGAGAATTTCAATGAGGAAATATGGGATTACGCTGGCATGTTTTCTTATTCTCATGGTGGCGACGATCATTGTGGCGTGCGCGAAACCGTACCATGAGGAAAACGAACGATACGTCTTCGTTGCGACCAATATCAATTTGCCGTACTGGCAGGAGGCGCAGGCTGGTTTTCTGGACGCGGCCAGGGCGCTCGGCGTAAAGGCCGAGATGACCGGCCCGGTGACGTATGACCCCAGCGCAGAGGTAGGCATCTTCCGGCAGGTCGTGGAACAGCACCCGGCGGGAATCTGCCTTTCCGCGGCGCGACCGGAGATTTTCCAGGCGGATATTGACAAAGCCGTGGCGCAAGGCATCCCGGTAATCTGCGTGGATGCCGATGTGCCGAATTCCAAGCGTATCCTGTACATCGGGACGGATAACTTCAAGGCGGGGAGAGAGAGTATGAAGAGGATGGCGGCGCTCATTTCCGGCCGGGGAAATATTGTGGTCGTCACCATCCCGGGACAGGGCAATCTGGATGATCGGTTGGCCGGAGTGGCCGACGCGTTGAAAAACTTTCCCTCGCTGAAGCTGTCGAAGATACTGGATGACAAGGGCGATTTGCGGAACGCTTATGACCAAATCTCTGAGCTGCTACAGAAGAAAGAAAAAATAGACGGAATTATTTGCCTGGAAGCGACGGGGGGGCCCGGCGCCGCCAGCGCCCTGCACCGATTGGATCTGGAGGGCAAGGTACCGATCGTGGCGTTCGACAAAGATCCAGATACATTGGGATTGATCGAGAAGGGCGCCATTGCATCGACGATTGCGCAGAAACCTTATGTGATGAGCTACTACGGGCTGAAATTTCTGGACGACCTGCACCACAACGCGGTGAGGGAATTCAAGGACTGGCGCACCGCTCCGGCGGCACCGTTGCCAACCTGGGTGGATACCGGCACGGCGGTCGTTGACAAGAGCAATCTGTCGGCATTTCGCGAGGCGCTGTCTGCCCTCCCCAAGCCCTAGTGAGCAAAAGCGGCGACCGGGCCGATTTGAGTGGTAGCAAACTACGCCGGGGGCGGAGGCCAGGGGCCCCCATTTGACGACGCGTTGCACGATTCGCTACGGTGTTTTCCGCAAGCCGATCCAAAACAGTTGCGAGGTACCCGCATGCTTTTCTATCTCTTCGCGATTTCGTTCCCTGAGTGGCGGCCGCATTTTGTTTTTCTGGACACGCCACACGCCAGCGAAATGATGGTGCTCCGTTGGCTGCACCTCGTCTTCGGGATCATCTGGATTGGATTGCTCTATTTTTTCAATTTGGTGCTGACGCCGGCCATGAAACAGTGCGATCCCAAGCTGCGAATCAAAATATATCCCGAGCTGATGCCGGGTGCGATGGGCTGGTTCCGTTCGTCCGCGCTGGTGACGGTAATCGTAGGCTTGCGCTATTTCACGATTCATCTGGCCTCGGACGCGAGGGCCGCGGGAGATCGTTCGCTCATCGGCAAGTGGTTCGGCTGGTGGCTGGTGGTGTGGCTCGTCGCGTATGTCTTCATTTACGCGCTGCAGCTCCCCGCGAAGGGAATCCTCAACAACACGTGGTTGCGGGTCATCGGAGTTTCCCTTGTTGTGATTGCCGCCTCGTGGCTGGTCCTCGTTCTGAACGGCGGCCCCGATGTCTCGAATGCACATCTGGCGATCAGCGTCGGCGGCGGACTCGGCCTGATCATGCTGCTGAATACCTGGGGAGTGGTGTGGCGGGTGCAAAAACGGTTGATCACATGGTCGCGCCTGAGCATCAAAGAGGGCGTACCGATGCCGCCCGAAGCGGAAAGATTGATGCGCTGGAATTATCTTACGGCGCGAACTTCGTTTTGGCTGTCGTTCCCGATGTTGTTCTTCATGGGCGCGGCCAGTCACTACCCGTTCCTCAGTACCATCGCGCGATAAATCGGGCGAAGGGCCTCCATGTCTGATGAAAAAAACTACAACGTCTTCGCGCCGGCAACCGGCGTGCCGATCAAAGCCTGGACCAAAGGCGTCCCATTGGAAGAACAGGCGCGCAAGCAACTTTTAAACGTCGCGCAGCTTCCCTTTATCTTCAAGTGGGTTGCGGCCATGCCGGACGTTCACTGGGGCATCGGAGCAACGGTTGGCAGCGTCATTCCCACGAAAGGCGCAGTCATCCCTGCCGCCGTTGGTGTGGACATTGGTTGCGGCATGATGGCCGTACAGACGGATTTGAACGCGCGCGATCTCCCGGACCATTTGAAGGGAATTCGCAGCGCGATCGAAAAGGCAGTCCCGCATGGCCGTACCAATCACGGGGGCCGCGGCGATGCGGGAGCTTGGCGAGAGATTCCTATGCGCAACAATGAAGTCTGGCAAACGCTCAAGCCGCGTTACGACGCCATTCTCGAAAAGCATCCAAAGCTCGATCGAGGCAATCACTCGAATCATCTCGGCACGCTCGGCACCGGCAATCACTTCATCGAAGTTTGCCTGGATGAATCTGAAAATGTTTGGTTCATGCTGCACAGCGGGTCGCGTGGAGTCGGGAACCGCATGGGCAGCTATTTCATCGAAGTGGCGCGCAGAGACATGGAGAAATTCTTCATCCATTTGCCGGACAAGGACCTCGCCTATTTTTCGGAGGGCTCAGAGCACTTCGACGATTACGTCGAAGCCGTCGAATGGGCGCAGGATTTTGCACGCTCGAACCGCCACCTCATGATGGAGCAGATCGTTGGCGCGGTCCGTGATTCCGGCGAAGTGCGGCCCTTCGTGGCGGGGTTGAAGGCCATTAATTGCCACCACAACTACGTGGCGCGGGAACGCCACTACGGCCAAGACATTCTGGTGACGCGCAAGGGCGCAGTCCGCGCCCGCGAAGGCGACATGGGCATCATTCCCGGCAGCATGGGGGCGCGTTCCTATATCGTGCGCGGCAAAGGGAACATGGAAAGTTTCATGAGCTGCAGCCACGGGGCCGGACGCGCGATGTCCCGCACGGAAGCGAAGCGGCGATTCACCGTGGAAGACCACAAGCGCATGACGTCGGGCGTCGAATGCCGTAAGGACGCCGAGGTCATCGACGAAACGCCCGCGGCCTACAAGTCCATCGAAGCGGTCATGGCGGCGCAGAGCGATTTGGTGGAAGTCGTCCACACTCTGCACCAGGTGGTTTGTGTCAAGGGATAGAACTAGAATGAAAGAAGGAGGCGGGCCAGGTCGTCCCGCCTCCTTTATTTTCCCCTCTCGGGGAACCGGCCACTCTGACGGAGGGCGAATGGCCGGTCGTGTGTTGGCCTGCCTATATAATCCCGGAATCTTGAAAAAAGTTCCTGAGGAACCAAGAAAAGTGACTAAAATCACGGTGGAAAAATAGCACCTGCGCCCTGGCGCGATACTTCATGCCACGTCCTTCACACCTCAGCCCCGATAACATCTTGCGTTTTCTGCAAATTAGAAGCGAACCCGCCTCTACCAACGAGATCGCCCAGGGCCTGCACCTAAAGAAAGCCGATACTCGCCCGCTGTTCAAGATGTTGGCGAAACTCAAGAAACGCCATGCCATCGAGGAACTGCCCGGCGGGCGGTACCGCCTCCCGGGCCGCAAGTCGGATGGGGAATCCTCCGGTCTGGAGCAGCGTCCCGCCCGGCCGCAGCAAATCCAACGCCCCACGCTAGCGCAGCACGATGAAGTCAAAGGACGCCTGGTCCTCCATCACGATGGCTACGGTTTTGTCGTTCCTGATTCACCGATGCCGCAGCTCGATGGTGACGTCTTCATTCCGCCCGACGCCATCGAAGACGCGATGCACGGGGACCATGTGCTGGCAAGAATCCAGCGCCGCGGCGGCGGCGCCTCCGGTGCGCAACGAGCCGAAGGACGCATCGTTCGAATCCTCGATCGTGCGCACCCCAGCATCGTCGGTTTATTTCGCTACGGCCCACATGGGAATACGGTCCTGCCGTATGACGTTCGAATCCAGCACGAGGTGGAAATACCACGCGGCCAGGAGCTAACACCGGGTCTTTGGAAGAAACTGGGTTTCAGCGGCTCCGATGAAACAAGCACCCGGGGAAGACGCATCCCGCGCCTGGACGAGCTTGATGGGGCCGTTGTGAACGTCGAACTGGTGCGATATCCGCGTGGAGGTGCACCCCCCACGGGCCGCGTCATTGAAATCCTCGGCCGCCCGGGTGAACTCGGCGTTGACATCGAGATCATCATTCGCAAACACCACCTGCCGCATTCATTTTCCGTTGAAGTCCTGGAAGAAGCGAAGCTTCGCGCACAGCCTGTGAGTGATGCGGATCGAGAGGGACGCGAAGATTTTCGCCATCTTCCTATTGTCACCATTGACGGCGAGACCGCACGCGATTTTGACGATGCCGTATACGTCGAGCAGCGCGCCGATGGCAGCTGGCATCTGCAGGTCCATATCGCGGACGTCGCGCATTACGTTCGAACCGCGACGGCACTCGACCAGGAAGCGCGCCTTCGCGGGACTTCCGTCTATTTTCCGGATCGCGCCGTGCCCATGCTTCCCGAAGCTCTATCGAACGGCATGTGCTCGCTGAAGCCGCGTGAGGACCGCCTGGTGATGAGTGCGCTGATGGAATTCGATGCGGCCGGCCGCATGAAATCCTCTCGCATGGCGTCCGGCGTCATCCGCTCCGCCGAGCGTATGACTTACACCAACGTCAACAAGGTGCTCGAAGGCGACGCCGAGATGACCGGGCACTATGCGGCGCTCGCGCCTCATTTCCGCGACATGAAGGAACTCGCCCTGCTCCTCAACGTCCGCCGCAACGAGCATGGCTCGATCGACTTCGATCTCCCCGAGCGGGTCATCGAATTCGACGACCAGCAGCGCATGACGAACATCTCGCGCAGCGAGCGCAACATCGCGCATCGCTTGATTGAAGAGTTCATGCTCGCGGCCAACCGCGCCGTCGCCGGCTATCTCCTCAAGCGCGGCATCGAATCTCTGCACCGCGTCCACGAGAAACCCGACCCGCGTAAAGTCCTGGAATTCGAAGAGCTGGCGCGCGCGTTTGGCTATTCACTCGGCGTCGAAAATCTGCATCAGCGGGAAATCACCGTGCGCCACGGGCGCGTGCCCGCGCCGGCAAAAGCCGGACGCCCCGAGTCCTACGGCCACGGCCGGGAGCGTGGCATGAAGGTCGCGCTCCCCGGTGCGGAATTGCGGATTACGCCGCAGCATTACCAGCGGCTCATTCGAAAGGTCGTCGGCAAACCCGAAGAGCGCATCGTCTCCTACCTGATGCTCCGTTCGCTCAAGCAAGCTCGCTATGCCGCCGAACCTCTTGGCCATTTCGCGCTGGGATTTGACGAATATACTCATTTTACTTCACCCATTCGCCGCTATCCGGACCTCATCGTCCACCGAATCTTGAAATGGGCGCTCGACCATCCGAAAGATACTTCACCCTCTCCAAGCGCCCGCGTCGCCGCGCCTCCGGGTTCTGAGGCCACGCTGTACTCACACCGGGTCTTGGAAGAAATGGCCACCGAGACTTCCGAAGCGGAGCGCCGCGCCGCTGGCGCCGAGCGCGAACTGGTGGATTGGAAGACCGCGCAGTTTATGGAAGCGCATCTGGGCGAGGAGTACGATGCGTTGATCATCTCGATACAAAAATTCGGATGCTTTGTCGAACTGTTCGAAGTTTTTGTGGAAGGACTTCTACCCGTCAATGCCCTGGAAGAATTCGCCGGCGCCCGCTGTGTCTATCGCGAGCGCGACCACGCCATGGTCGCCCTATCAAGCCAGGAAGGCCGCGGTGGCGGGCCTGGCGCCCGCCATGGACGAGGCTCCAAGGCAAAACCGATGGAATGGCATCTCGGCGACCGCGTTCGTGTCCGCGCCGAACGCATCGATCCCATGCGAAAACGGGTCGAGTTCGCGCTGGTCAGCGGAAATTAAAGAGGAATTCCGGATTTCAGCGGACCGACGCGACTAAGACGTGAAGCGCTTGGTGATCTTCTAAACGTCCGGCGCCGCGGCGTTGGACTGTACCTCGGACGCCCCAGCGAATTCTGCTATTCTGAAATGTCCCGTAGCAGCGGAGCTGCCCCGGCTGCGCTGCAAGATTCTAGAACAGAGAGGTTTCAACTCTCGTGACGCCATCCACGCTTTCCCCGCAAGCCACCAGGCGCGTTGCTAACTTCAACGCGGGTCCGGGTGCGCTTCCCCTCCCCGTCCTTGAGCGCATCCGAGAAGAGCTGCTCGACTGGCGCGGCAGCGGCATGTCCGTGATGGAAATGAGCCACCGCTCGCCTGAGTTCGAAAGCATCATCGCCGCGGCGGAACAAAAGCTTCGGAGTCTCCTCGGAATTTCAGACGACTACGCGGTGATTTTCCTGCAGGGCGGCGGGTGCATGCAGTTCACGATGGCTCCGATGAACCTCTGCCTGCCCGGGAAGCCCGTGGACGTCTTGCACACGGGAATGTGGACCGCGAAAGCGATCGGGGAGCTGAAAAAAGGCGTCCTCCACAATATTGCCGCTTCCACGGAGTCCGAAAAATTCACCCGCCTTCCGCGCAAGGACGAAATCAAGTTTTCAGCGGGCGCTTCCTACGTGCATATCTGCACGAATAACACCATCGAGGGCACGCAGTGGGGCGCCCCGCCGGAAACAGGTGGCGTGCCGCTCGTCGCCGACATGTCTTCGGACATCGCCTCGCGTACGATCGATGTGAATAAATACGGAGTGATTTTCGCCGGCGCGCAGAAAAACCTCGGCCCCTCCGGGGTTACCGTCGTGATCCTCCGCAAGGACTTGGCCGAACGCGCCGATAAGAACCTCCCCACGGTCCTGCAATACCGCACCCACATTAAGGAGAAGTCTCTGTATCACACGCCCCCGACCTTCGCGGTCTACATCGTTGGGCTGGTTTTGGAGTGGATTGAATCCGCAGGCGGGGTTGCCGCAATCGAAAAACGCAACGACGCCAAAGCCAAGCACCTGTATGACACGCTCGAAGCCAGCAGCGGTTTTTACCGCTGCCCCGTGGAAAATGGCTCGCGTTCAAAAATGAACGTGGTCTTCCGCGTGGCCGGAGGAGACGAATCCATCGAGAAGCGATTCGCGGCGGAAGCTGCCGCTGCGGGGCTGGCCGGCACGCCCGGCCACCGCTCCGTCGGCGGCCTGCGCG
>JBARRT010000203.1:0-3387 GCA_049644365.1 Candidatus Acidiferrum sp.
CGGCAAATCGAAGAAAGCATTTGCATTCATTTTGGACAACATTCAAATTCCTCTGCGGCATGATGTTTTTCTCCATTCTTGAATTTTCAGCAAGTTTCACGCACGGGTGCATAGAATCACCGATGTCGTCCGCCACCGCCGCCGTGAAAACCACCACCACGGGAGCCACCTCCAAAGCTTGACCGCCCGCGAGAGGAAAAGCCCCGGACGTTGCCGCCGTGATCAAAGCCACTGAACGCGCCGGAGCGTGTTCCCGGCTGAAAATGAGGCGCCGAAGACCCGTGAAACCCCGGACCTCCGCCGCCAGGTCTGCTTCCGTGGAACGCGTTGCCGTGGTTGAAGTTGCCGTGGTTGAAATTACCGCGGCCGTGGTTAAAGTTGTTGCGATTGATGATGGTTCGGCTGTGGGAGATGTAGGTGTTGTGGTTGTAGATCACGCGATGGCCATGCCAGTCGCATCCCCAGTGATGCCAGCCCCAACCATACCCTCCGAAGAAACCGACGCCGAACCCGATTCCAAATCCAATCCCTACTCCAGCCAGGAAGATCCCCGGCACGGGGTACCAGCCTGGATATGCCATGATCGGGTCGCCATACGCGAGCCAGGGATCATAGGCAGGCACGTAGACCACCTCAGGATTGGCCGGTTCGATGATGATTGTGTTGCCTTGCGTTGTTACCTTTTCCTGTTCATTGCTATTCAGGTGGCCGGCCTTGTGAGCCTGCTGACGCATCGTCTGGACGGCATCCGTCACGTCCTGCTGCTGGTTGGCATAGGCGTCCCCAAGGGATGAAGTCCAAGAGAGGTTCTTGTCCATGTTTTCGAGAACCGCGGGAAATTGCGTGAGGGCCTTTACGCTGGGGTCCCAGGGCTGTTTGTCGACTTCTTTCGCCAGCTCTTCACCCTTGAGGTTGGAATGACTTTGCATCCAGCGGTCCGCTTCGACAATCTCGGCCGGATAAGTTGACGCCGCGAGAACCTGCGCAACGAGGGCGTCCGGGTACAAGGCGATCGGCGCGACCAGCTGCTGCAGCTCTTGAGGGGAATGTTGCACGGGCGGCGATGGCGGCTGCTCGTTGGATTGGCCCGTAGGGCCGAAAGACTCGGCTTGCGCAGTGAATCGCACAAGCAAACAACAGAGAAGTAGGATCAAAACCTGCTTGGACAACTTCATGGCATATTCTCCAGTACAGAATTGAGAGCATCCGGTTAGTTGCAAACCCGTGTTCAAAAAACTTCATGACTCCTCGTCAACGCGCTAGCGAGCCTCACTGGCCGCGCAGCGCGCCCGGCGAGATGTCATTGCGGCGGGCCAAGTCTTCCAGTGCGTCCAGGCCCATTTGTGCTTCGTTCAAGCGCTGCTGAAGGAATTCAATGCCGGCTTCAGGAGTGATACCTGTGTCGCCTTCATCTACATTTATCCCGCCCGTCGTTTCCCTGAGGCTTCGCGCATCTTCAAGCGCCTTCTGGTATTCATGGAGCTTAGCCCGCCTGCGTTCAAGTTCATCGCGCAGCTGCGCTGCCTGCTCGGCATACCACTCCGGGTCCTGGGTTTCCAGATACGGTGCAGGCGCGGATGCGGAGGTTAGCTGTTCTTCATCCATTCGGCCCACGATGGAAATCAGACCGAGACTGCGGAGTTTTTCGAGATCGTCGTTCGTCCAAACCACTGGGTTCCGACTGTCCGTTCCCGCGCGCGGCTTGTTTGCCGCGCGCATAGGAATGGCCGCCGAAACGAGTGCCAAACAAACCGAGATGCACAGGTGGCGAATCATGTTGGACGCCGTTACTTCTTCGAAGATCCTGGAGGGAAGTGCTTGAACATTTTGTCCACGCCCTTATCCAGGTTCTTGATGTTCTTGTCGGAGTTGTTGGAGAGTGTGTCGCTGGATGTGCCTCTCCAGATCAGCTGCTTGGTCTTGGCATCGAACAGATCGACGATCAATGTGCCTACCTTATAGGTCTCAGTTGTGGTCGTTGCCTCTCCAAAACCTCCGCCTCCAAATCGTCTCCAACCCCAGCCTCCCCCGAACCCGTCATAGAAAGTATTCAAGGTCTGCTGATTGCGTGTGATTTCGATGGCTACGATCGAAACATCACCGCCCGAATCCACCTGGGTCCAGCCTTTAGCTGCCAAGGCGGCATTGACGGCAGTTTTGATTCGATCAACGTCTAGGGCTTCTTTCGTCTTAACTTGTGCCCACGAGTAGGTTTTGTATTGCCCGAAGTTCGCGCCGCGATCGTAATCGGTCTTCACCTGCTGTGCCAACGACTTGGCCGCGAACAAAAACATCATTCCGATCAAAACGAATACGATTCTTTGCAATTTCATAGTTCCTCCTTTTTGGGATTCCGAGACAAAACTCCTCGCGCGAGGGAGTGGCCCACTCGCGCTGAAGCACTGCTGTTCCCGCAGGCCGCTAGTCTCCTCGCCATAAAAAGCTCGGCGCCTCGAGCGACACAACGGGGAAAAGCAACACGACGGCCAACCCGTAGAGTTTGTAAGTGACTGAAAGTAGAGGCCGACTGCAAGCGATAGCGCAGTGTGGAATGCCAATCCGCTGAACACGATGTCTCAATGCCGACAGTCTGAGCGACGTTATTTGCTTGTTGTGTATCGAACGGGTTCGGATTCAGGTCGGCTGGAGAGGCGAGCGCCGGTGCGTCCGATGGTTGACGCATGGACGGCTAATTGATTGGAGGGTTGGTTCCCGCTCCATGGCAACTCTACAACGCGGGAAGGGGATCCTTGTTGGAACGGGAGATGCCCAGCTTTTGCATGCGGAAGTAAAGCGTAGACCTCTTGATTCCCAAACGTGCGGCTGCCCCGTTGGGGCCGGCGACAACCCACCGGGTCTCATCGAGAGTCTTGCGAATGTGGTCCCGCTCCGCGTCCTCCAGGGTAATTGCCCCAAGGGATTCCGCTTCGGGGGCACTCTTCAAGCTCGCGAGAGGGGGGTGCAGGACGCTGCCCGAAGTAAGGATTACGCTCCGCTCGATGAAATTCTGGAGCTCGCGAATGTTCCCCGGCCACTGATAGGAGGCTAGTGCCGACATCGTTTCAGGAGGAATGAGTTCGATTTGCTTACCCATCCGGCGAACATAAATTTCAACGAAATGTTGCACCAGCGCTGGAATATCTTCGCGGCGCTCGCGCAATGGTGGCAGCGGGATCGGAAACACATTCAGACGGTAATAGAGATCGCTGCGAAATTCGTTGCGTTTCACCATGTCAACCAAATTTCGGTTGGTCGCAGCTACCAGCCGAACGTCCACTTGGTGAGTCCGAGTGCTACCCAGGCGTTCGAATTCCTGTTCTTGCAGAACCCGCAGCAGTTTGGGCTGCAGTCCCGGCGGAATGTCTCCCACCTCATCCAGGAAAAGCG
>JBARRT010000204.1:0-9488 GCA_049644365.1 Candidatus Acidiferrum sp.
AAACAAAGCTCCGGTATGGCGAAGACATTCTATCGGAATTCCATGGACAGGCCGCGGTGAAACCAAAGAAAAAGGCGGGCAGAAGATCCTGCCCGCCTCGTAGGATGCCCGGCTACAGCGCCGGGCACTTCTCTCTTTGTTTAGTTGCCAGACTTTGATGCGGTGGCGGCCGTCTGCGAATTCGCCTTCGGGATGCTGACGTATCCGCTGATGGTGTTCTTGCCCACCTTGTTCACCACGATTTCCTGTGGAATATGGGTGCCGGAGAGATAGAAGAAGATCGGCTCGTTCATGGCGCGATTCTTCTTTTCGAACGTCTTGTCTTCGACGGTCACGGCGGCGCTGAACTGATTGCGCTTTTCGTTGATGCCCTTCAGTTCGACGGTGACGTTGCCCACCTTCTGGGGCTTGTTCTTGCCGACGATGGTGAATTCAACGTAGTCGCGTTCGCCGAGGCGGCGGAGCTGGTCAATTTCGTCATGGTTGCGCGCGATAAGGGTACCCATCTCGCTGCGGGCCATTTTCAGGTCCTCGCGGGTGGCGTCGAGGTCGGTCTTGACGCCCACAACCTTGGTGTCAACCGTTTTGACGTCATCGTTGGTGGCCTTCGTGGCGAGCTCGGAGTGGACGGAGGTATCAAGCGCGGCCACCTGCTTACTGGTTGCGTCATTGAGCTTGGCGGCTTCTTCGCGCGCCTTCTTGAGCTGGCCCTGGGTAATCTTCAGCTTGGTAGTGACAACCTTCAGGTCGCCCTGAAGTTCGGTATTGGACTTTTCGTCCTGCGCGAGGCGATCCTTCAAGGACGACATATCTTGCTGGACAGACTGCTGCGTGGCCTTCAACTGCGTCGCCACGGCTTGCTGCGTGCTATCGAGCTTCGATGAGGCGTTCCAACCGAATGCTAGACCACCGAGGGCAACCAACCCGAGAACAATAATCGCGGGAAGCTGCCAAGAAGAACCTTCTCTCACTTCTATACGATCCTCTGACATAGTCAATATCTCTCCTACCCCCTGTGGGGTTGATGCCGTATAAATCGGCCTGTAACAATGAGTTTGCATTCTTCACGCCAAAGGAAGTGAATCGCGAGGAGCGGTAAGTGATAGAGGGATGGGTGGTTGGGAGAGGGTGAAAATCAGGACGTGGTACTAGTCCTGGCAAAGTTTACGCGAACAGAGAGCGAACAGCGGATTTTTTGCTTGGCTGGGCATCAGTCTACCTTGACGCCGAGGCCTCCGAGGTCCGACTGAAGCTGGCCGGGGGACTGGAAGATGAGTCCAGTCATGCCAAGGCGTTGAGCGGCATCGGCATAAGCTGGGATGTCGTCAATGTAGATGGCCTCCTCAGCGCGAACTTTGCAGGCGCGGAGAGCTTCCCGGTAGATGAGCGGATTGGGTTTACTGGAGCCCACGCGGAAGGAATAGATGCGGATGGGAAAGAACCGGAAGAAGGGGAAACGCGCTTCTGCGTCGGACATGTGAATGGAGTCGGTATTGGAGAGCAAAGCGAGGCGGTAGTTTTTGGAAAGCTTTTCGAGAAATGGTTCCGACTGGATCGGTTCGGGGGCCAGGGCGCTATTCCAGACGTCTTTAAATTGCTCGAACGTGCGCGAGTCGCCGAGACGCTTGCTGAGATGGAGGTGCCAGTCTTGCGGAGACATGCGGCCTTCCTGCCAGTCTGCCCAGCGGGAATCCTTTTCGATGGCGGACCAGACCTCTTGAGGAGCGAGCTTAAGGCCAGAGGCAAACCCAGCCATCGCGCGGTGAACATCCACGCGGATAAGCACGCGGCCGATGTCGAAAATGATAGCGCGGAACTTCGCGGATGGCACGGCCTAAAGGTCCTTGGCGCCGGAGGCAGGGGCCGTGCGCCGCGAACGGAGGATGCTGATGACCGCGGGCAGAATGGAAAGTACGATGACGACGGCAATGACGTAATGAATGCGTTGTCCGATGTTGGGAACCGAGCTTCCAAGGGCGTAGCCGCCGAGAATCATGGCTCCGACCCAGAAGATGCCTCCGAAAATGTCAAAGAGGAGGTAACGGCCATACGGCATTCTCGCGGCGCCGGCCACGGGCGGGCAAAACGTTCGAACGATGGGGATGAAGCGCGCGAGGATCACGGCACGGCCGCCATATTTTTCGTAGAAATCGTGAGCGCGCTGAAGATGGCTGCGGCGGAAGAAGAGCGAGTCGTCCCGGCGGTAGAGGGCGGCGCCCGCCGAACGGCCGATCCAATAGCCAATCTGATCGCCGACAATCGCGCAAAGCATAACCGGAAGCAAGAGCCACTTGAGGGGAATCACACCCGCGGCGGAAAAAATCCCGGCGGTGACGAGCAGGGAATCGCCGGGAAGAAAGAAGCCGACGAAAAAACCAGTTTCAATGAAGACGATCGTGCAGATCAGGGGAGCGCCGCCGGAGCGGATTAACTCCTTGAGTCCTTCGGAACTATAGAGCGAGTGGAAGAAGTGAAGGATGGCGTCGAGCACTCGGCGTAATTCCTCGTGGCAGAAAGATGCACGGAATTTCTTACGGTCACAGGAACTAGCGAGCGTGAGCGCACGTTCGCGAAAGCGCCTGCTCCTATACGGTAGCAGAAAACCCCAACATCCTCTCCACATTCATGCCATAGCAGAAGCAGCATGGTGAATAGTGCGAGACATGCGCTGAGACGTATCATCGAATGGCCTCCGCAAGCCACAGGTAGCCTTGATCTTCGGCCTCAAGACGGGCTTCGCGCTCCTTCGACGAGGCGTCTTTCTGTCCCAAAAGTTTCTGGATGCGCGGGAGCGCCCGGCGTGCAGTGGCAGCGCCGGCTTCGATCGCCTCTTCGGCGCGGTCGAAATCGTCCCAAGCCAGGGATTGCACATCGGGGCGAAGGACGAGGTCGGCGTGGCGTTCCCAAACTTCGAGTTGATGCTTTTGCGCTGCGCTGACGGCGCGGCTGACCACTTGAAAGATGTTCGTTGGCGCGCCGCGATGACCGTCTTGCATGCCGACGGAAATGCCGATGACCGTAGTGGCGCCAAGTTGTCGGGCCGCGCGGGTCGGAACAGGGGCGACCAAACCGCCGTCAGCAAGGCAGCGCGTGCCGATTTCGACCGGTTCGAACAAGCCGGGAAACGCGCAGCTCGCGCGGATGGCATCGACGAGATTCCCTTGCGTAAAAACGACAGGCTCACCCGAAGTAAGGTCCGTGGCGACGACAGCGAGAGGAATGCGAAGGTCTTCAAACTGGCGCGATTCGAACACGCGCTCGATCAAAGCCCCGAGACGATGGTTGCTGGCGAGGCCGAGGCGAGAAACGCGCCAACGAGCGATGTCGCGAAAGCGGAGCGTGCGGCAAGTAGCAATGATGCGCTCGAGAGACGCGCCGCTCGCGTAGGCGGCGCCGAGGATGCTGCCCACACTGGTTCCCGCGATATGGGAGATCGGGATTTGGTTCTGTTCGAGCACCTGCAAAACCCCCAGATGCGCGAAGCCACGCGCGAAACCTCCGCCGAGGGCGAGGCCCACGCCTGGCCGAACAGGCGATGCTACTGAGCTTCCGTTCAGGGGGGTGCGCTCAGAATCTTGGTGGCGCGACATGAACGAAGGATGACAGGCACGACTTCTCCCGCCAATGGGCCGCGCGGCCTGAAAAAACAGTACCAATGTACCCCGATGAAAACAGAAGGAAATTGAGTAGAGAAAAGCCAAACAGTACTTTCCTACTAGTCTCGTACCCTCTCTGTACCATTGTGAGCCGCATCCAGGCGCGCGATTCTCGTTCTTGTCAGGCCGCACTATCGAGGGGGCCAAGAGTGGACAAAGCGTTCAAGACCTGGATCGGGCACCCAGTGGTCCTGCAAGTGGCACTTGGAGATATCAAGGTGCCGCTACGCGGAAGGCTGCTGAAAGAGGGCGGCGAGACGGTTCGCATGCGTATCGGTGACGGATGGGATGTGGACATCTATAAAACCATGATCCTGGCTGTTGAAGAAGACGCAATGGTTCTACTTCCTGCATGAGGGAAACGACCATGAAAACGCAAGAACTCAAGTACGTAACACGGCGGCGCGCGGCAGTCTTACTTGGCATTTCGGAAATGGAACTGAGCCGCATCTCGACCGAATCGGGATTCGGGCACAGAGAAATCGCAGGCGAACAGGAAGAGACATATTTCACGTATGAAGAGCTTCGGCAAATCTGTGTGCTGGCCGTACAACACGTGAATTAAGTACAAACGAGTTTCCTCCGGCCCCCCTCAGCTGTAAACCCCACCCCGGGTCGCTCCCCCCAGCGATCCGGGGTTCTTCTTTTGCGCGGACCAATTCGTCAGCAGGTCTGGGGCTGACTAGCCCGGTTTAAAAATCCTTTGACAGAAGGAGCCGGTCCGAAGAGACTTGGCGCCCAAAGAGGCGATCGGAGGGCTCATGGGCGCTCAGGGTGTCAAATTGGGGATCCGAATCTTCGTTGCAGCGGCCGCGCTGCTTGCCGTGTATTTTGGCGTGAGTGCGAAGAAAAACGTTGCGCCGGAAGACGCGACCTACGACATCGTCATCGCCAATGGGAGAGTGATGGATCCAGAGTCAGGACTCGACGCAGTGAAGAACGTTGGAATCAGCGCAGGCCAAATTCGAGCGATTTCGAGCGAGGCGTTGAAAGGCAAGCAGACGATTGATGCGAAAGGATTCGTGGTTGCGCCCGGATTTATCGATTTGCACGAACACGGACAGGAGCCGCGCAATTATCAGTTTCAGGCGCGCGATGGCGTGACGACATCGTTGGAGTTGGAAGCCGGCACTGCCGATGTGGACAGTTGGTATGCGGCAAGGGAAGGGAAGTCCCTGATCAACTACGGAGTGAGCGTCGGACACATCCCGGTGCGCACAAAGATTCTCACAAAGATAAGTTCGGATAGCGGGCTAGGGGGAAAGCTGAGTCCAGCGGACATGGCTGCCCAAGATGCGGCGGCGCATCGCCAAGCGACTCCGGAAGAACTTGCTCAAATGAAGGAAGCGATGGAGCAGGGATTCCGCAGCGGGGCGCTTGCCGAAGGCATGGGCATCAATTACACGCCGGGGGCTTCGCACTGGGAAATTGTGGAAGCGTTTCGTGTGGCGGCGAAATATGGCGGCTCGGTGCACGTGCATCTTCGCTATGCCGGCGGGAAAGAGCCGGAGACAGGTTTGAGTGCTTTGGAAGAAGTGATTGCAGCCGCGGCCGCGACCGGCGCTCCGCTGCACGTGGTGCACATCACCAGCATGGGCTTGAAATACACGCCGCAACTTATCGCCATGGTCGAAGGAGCACAGAAGCGCGGGCTCGATGTGACCACCGAATGCTATCCCTACACGGCGGGCAGCACGTACCTTCAATCCGCTGTTTTCGATCCCGGCTGGCAAGAAAAGCTGGAAATCAGTTTTCACGACCTGCAGTGGGCGGACACGGGCGAGCGTTTGACTGCGGAAACATTTGAGAAGTACCGCAAGAAAGGCGGGATCGTCGTTATCCACTCCATTCCGGAGGAAGCAGCGCGTACCGCGGTAGCGAATCCAGCGGTCATGATCGCCAGCGATGGCATGCCTATCACGGGAGCCAAGGTTCATCCGCGTGGACAAGGGACTTATTCGCGCGTGCTGGGGCATTACGTGCGCGAAGAAAAGGCGCTCGACCTGATGACGGCGCTAAAGAAAATGACGCTGATGCCGGCGCAGCGTCTGGAGAAGCGCGCGCCCATCTTCAAGGGCAAAGGCCGTGTTCGCGTGGGGGCAGATGCGGACCTCACGGTGTTCGATCCGAATCGCATCCTTGATAAGGCGACGTTTGAGGAGCCGTTACAACCTTCGGAGGGGATTCAGTTCGTATTTGTGAACGGAGTCGCCGTCGTGAAGGATGGAAAACTCGTTGAGGGCGTATTGCCGGGGCGGGCAGCGCGCGCGCCGGTAGGGAAGTGAGCCATTTGCTTTCGCGGCGGGATTCTTCTGAAGTTCTGCCGGAGCGCGAAAAGACGATGCCGCCAAAATTGACGACGTGCTATATAGTACTGCGCACTTCCTTCTGGAGGGGAAAGGAACCACTTTGACACTCTCTGCTACGGACTGGGCCGCCATTGTCGGTTATCTGCTCATCACCCTTTTTCTCGGACTTTATTTCCGTGGCCGATCGGCGAAAAGCACGGAAGATTATTTCGTGTCGGGCCGCAACGTTTCGTGGTGGCTTGCGGGGACCTCGATGGTGGCGACGACTTTTGCTGCGGACACGCCGCTTGCGGTGACCGGATTGGTTTACACGCAGGGGGTGGCGGGGAATTGGCTGTGGTGGAGTTTTCTTCCTTCGGGAATGATGACGGTCTTCTTGTTTGCCAGAATGTGGCGACGCTCGGGCTTGATCACGGATGTGCAGTTTGCGGAATTCCGTTACTCGGGCAAACCGGCTGCATTTCTCCGCGGCTTCCGCGCCGTATATCTCGGACTGCTGATGAACTGCCTCATCCTCGGCTGGGTGACGAAGGCCATGGTGAACATCATCAGCACCTCGCTGGGAGTCAGCGACGCCAAGGCGCTGGCGATTTGTGTTTTCTTTCTGATGCCGTTCACGGGGATCTACGTTTCACTCGGGGGGTTGTGGGGCGTGCTGTGGACGGACCTATTTCAATTCATACTGAAGATGACCATCGTCATTGGCGTTGCTTGGTATGGCGTGCACGCGGCGGGCGGAATGCAGCAAATGCTGGCCACGCTCGCGGCGAAACGCGCGGCGATCGAGCCTGGGGCGAGCGACATTACCGCGATGCTGCCCGATTTTTCGCGCGGATGGACGGGAGAGGCACTGTGGACTTTGCCCGTGATCACCTTTGTTGTGCATCTGGCAGTGCAATGGTGGGCGTTCTGGTATCCGGGAGCGGAACCCGGAGGCGGAGGCTACATCGCGCAGCGGATTTTCAGCGCGAAAGATGAGAGAAACGGATTGTTGTCGGTGCTGTGGTTCAACCTGGCGCATTATGCGCTGAGGCCGTGGCCATGGATTTTGACGGCGCTGGCGGCGGTGGTGCTCTACCCCGGATTGGCGCAACCCGAGCGCGGATACATGCTCGTCGCGACGCGCAACACGCCTCACGCGATTCTCGGAATACTTCTTGCGGGATTCATGGCGGCGTTCATGTCCACGATTGCCACGCAGCTCAATTGGGGCAGCTCCTATCTGGTGGAGGATTTCTATCGCCGCTTCCTGAAGAAGGACGGCAGCGAAGCGCACTACGTGAACGCATCGCGGCTGGCGACGGCATTTCTCTGCGTAGCAGCAGCCGTGGTTGCGTGGAATCTCACGTCGGTTTCCGAAGGATGGAAGATCGTGCTGGAGCTGGGGGCAGGTACCGGCGGCGTATATTTGCTGCGCTGGTATTGGTGGCGCGTGAATGCGTGGAGCGAAATCTCCGCAATGATGGCGGCGCTGGTGACGACTCTGGCGCTGCATTCGAGCTCGCTGTGGATGGCGATCGCTGGGCGGAAGCAGCCTTTTAGCGGTTCGGATCCGGTCATCTTTGCGAAAACCACCCTGTGTACCACGGGCGTGACCACGCTTGTTTGGCTCGCGGTCACTTTGATGACCGCGCCGGAACATGGTGACACGCTCGTGAGGTTTTACAGGAAAGTCCGGCCGCAGATTACTGGTTGGAAGCCGGTGGCCAAAATCGCCGGCGACGAAACGGTCACGCGGGATCTCGGACGCAATTTGATTAGCTGGCTGCTGGGCTGCGTGATGGTCTATACCATGCTGGCTTGCATCGGAGCGCTGTGCTTTGGGCGCTATTCCTCTGCAGGTGTCTTCGGCGCTGTAGCGGTGGTCTCGGCGATGGCCATCTCTCGCTCCATGCCCAAGCCGAACGAATGGCGCGTGGACTAAAGTGGAAGCAGGCGGCAGGGGACAAATTCACTCAGTCCTTGCGGGATTTCTTGGATGGACGCTCGACGCGTTCGATTTCTTCATCGTTGTTTTTCTTTTCGATACTCTCGCGAAGCAATTCGGCGTTACCAAGAAGGACATCGTTCTAACCACAACGGTGACTCTCGCCATGCGTCCCCTGGGCGCGTTGCTGTTTGGTCTTTTGGCCGATCGATTTGGGCGCCGCATCCCGCTGATGGCAAACGTCATCTATTTTTCGATCATCGAGCTGCTGTGCGGTTTTGCGCCGAGCTTCAAGGTGTTTCTGATTCTTCGCGCGCTGTTTGGAATCGGGATGGGAGGAGAATGGGGCGTTGGAGCTTCTCTAGCGATGGAAGCAGCGCCCATGCGCTGGCGGGGAATTCTCAGCGGGATTCTGCAGAGCGGTTATTCCATCGGTTTTCTTCTGGCTTCGCTCGCTGCCAGATTCCTCTTGCCGGCATGGGGATGGCGCCCGATGTTCTGGATTGGCGCTCTACCCGCTTTTCTGGCGCTGTATATCCGGACGAAGGTGCCGGAATCGGAGGCATGGAAGCAGCATCGAGCGGCAAGCACCGCACAGGTTTTGCGGGTCGTAGCGCGCGAGTGGAGGCGCTTCGCTTATCTCGTGGTACTCATGTTCTTCATGATGTTCCTCTCGCACGGAACGCAGGATCTCTATCCTGATTTCCTCAAGGAAGTGCACAAGATTTCAGACGCGATGCGGGCAAACATTTTGATCATCGCGAATATCGGGGCCGTCGTCGGCGCGATCGTCTTTGGCCATCTCTCGCAAGTCGCGGGACGGCGAAAGGGAATGATCGCTGCATTGGGATTGTCACTTTTGCTGATTCCGCTGTGGGCGTTCGGTGAGGGTCTGGCGGTAATCATCGTGGCTGCGTTCCTGATGCAGGCGGGCGTGCAGGGAGCTTGGGGTGTGATCCCGGTGCACTTGAATGAGCTTTCGGCCGACGCAGCGCGCGGGTTGATGCCGGGGCTGGCGTATCAGTTGGGGATTCTGCTGGCTTCGCCGACGAACACGATCGAATTTGCCCTCAGTCACAGGTTCGGTTATCAACGGGCGATTGCTGGTTTTGAAGTTGTGACGATACTAACGCTTGCGTTGCTGCTTTTGATTGGCTCGGAGGCTCACAGCAAGAGTTTTGTCCGAAAAGAGCAACCAGCCGGGGCTGAAAACGTCGCCTAAATGGAGCTTTTTCCATGCGAGCCAGCCCACGCATCGCGACTTGTGGCGGCAGTCGTGCAATTTGATCGCAGCGGCCGCGGCTGGATGCGCAGCGCAGGGCTGTGATAATATTTCTTTACTGCGCGCCCGTAGCTCAGTTGGATAGAGCGTCTGGCTACGAACCAGAAGGTCGGGAGTTCGAGTCCCCCCGGGCGCGCCACTTTTCCCAATAAAAACAGCGTTTTCGGGCACCAGAGCAAAGGTGCTCGCTTCTCCGTTTTACCGCCGTTTTACCTTTTCGGGATTCTCACCAAACAAAACGGGACGCGCCAGTGCGGCAAGCACCAACGCGCCCCTGACCACACGACACATGGAGGTGTCACATGGCTCCAAGC
>JBARRT010000205.1:0-49126 GCA_049644365.1 Candidatus Acidiferrum sp.
CCTCAGGAGTTTGTAAGCGGCTGAACAGCTCAGCATGGCCACGAGGCCGGTGGCATAGACGAACAGCGGCGCCGCCAGCACCGGATTGCCATGGAAGAGGGCAAGACCGACGAGGACTGCGGCCCCCGCGACACCAAGGGCCAGGCCCAGGGCATGGACGACGCCGTCCGCCAAGACCTCCCGCGCCGGAAGTTCTCGGCTCAACCCTGGTCGAGGAAGCTGCGCAGCATCCGCGACCGGCTGGGATGCTTGAGCTTGCGCAGCGCCTTGGCTTCGATCTGGCGGATGCGCTCGCGGGTCACGGCAAACGACTGGCCGACTTCTTCGAGCGTGTGCTCACTGCCATCGTCCAGGCCGAAACGCATCTTGATGACCTTTTCCTCGCGCGGCGTCAGCGTCTTCAACACCGAGGAAGTTTGTTCCTTCAGGTTCAAGTTGATGACCGCGTCGGACGGCGAAACCACGGCCTTGTCTTCGATGAAATCGCCGAGATGCGAGTCTTCTTCCTCGCCGATGGGGGTTTCCAGCGAAATCGGCTCCTGCGCGATCTTCAAAATCTTACGCACCTTGGACACCGGAATGTCCATGCGCTTGGCGATCTCTTCGCTGGTCGGTTCGCGGCCGAGTTCCTGCACAAGCTGGCGGCTAGTGCGCACCAGTTTGTTGATCGTTTCGATCATGTGCACGGGAATACGGATGGTGCGCGCCTGGTCGGCGATGGCGCGCGTGATGGCCTGTCTGATCCACCATGTCGCATACGTCGAAAACTTGTAGCCGCGGCGCCACTCGAACTTGTCCACCGCCTTCATCAAGCCGATGTTGCCTTCCTGAATCAGGTCGAGGAACTGCAATCCGCGGTTGGTATATTTCTTGGCGATGGAAACGACCAATCGAAGGTTGGCTTCGATCAATTCCTTCTTGGCCTGTTCGGCTTCCGCTTCGCCGCGGTGAATGAAGGTCAGCGTGCGCTTCAGCTCGGTGAGCCCGACTTCGCTGGCCTCCTCGATGTCCTTCAGTTCGGTGCGGCGCGTGCGCAATTCCTTGCGCGCTTCAGCGGCGACGTCGCCCTTGGCTACGTCGGCGCGGCGCTCCAGGCGCCCTGCTTCGCGTTCGAGTGACTGCAGCCGCTCGACCGTGCCGCGCATTTTGTCGATGAGGCGCTTCTTTTCGAACGGATTGAAATCGATCGCGCGAATAGCGACGGAAATTTCCACGCGTGTCCGCGCCACGTCCCACTTCGCGCGAATGTACGGCTTCTTCTTCGATTTCGCCGTCTTATCGAGCTTCGCGGCTTGCTTCAGTGCGGTTTCGTACAATTTTGCAATCTTATCGATGTACTTGAGCGTCTGCTTGGTCTTATTGGCGATCTTTTCTTCGGTCAGCTCTTCGTCGTCAAACTGCACGATTTCTTTGATCGAGCGCACGCCCTTGCGCAGATCGTCGCCCACGGCAATCAATTCCTTGATGACGATCGGCGAGCGGGTGATGGACTTCATCACCACAAGTTGTCCGCGCTCGATGCGCTTGGCGATGGTGACTTCGCCCTCGCGCGTCAGCAGCGGCACCGTGCCCATCTCGCGCAAGTACATGCGTACGGGATCGTTTGTCTTTTCCAGCGAACCCGGGGTCAGATCGAGGTCGCTGCTGCCTTCGTCGGAGTGCGCGTCGTCCTTGACGATAGCGTCGCGGTCGCCGGGCTCCGCAGACACTTCCACGGCGCGCGCGGCCTTCGCCGACGCCTGGTCCTCGTAAATCTCAATGCCGTTACGCTCAAATGTAGTGAGGAGATCGTCGATCTCTTCCGAAGAATGCACCTCTGCCGGAAGCGAATCGTTTACTTCGTCGTAGAGCAGGTAACCGCGCTCTTTGCCTACGGCAATGAGCTGGCGTACTGCATCATATTTCTCTTCAAGACCTACTGCTGCCACAAATTCCTCCCGCAATCGGACCGATATCCCAAGCGCCGCCGGACGTGATTGGAGCCATGTTCACTCGCAAACCTACACGCAGGCTGGCGCGCAGGCGCAAACCACGGGGAATTTCCCCAAGAAAATCGTTCGCTTTTTGATTTGAAACCCTCTGCGCCGCGCCCGTTCGCCCGCCGTTGGCCTCCGTGCGTCGCCCGCTCTTCGCACCTGTGAGGCTCAGCCACTGCCGCTAAGTACATGTATATAGATGCGCTTAACGGCAAAACCGTTACCCGCGAAACCCTATTACGTTACACGCTTAAGTCCCATTCCGTCAATGATTTAATTCGTGGAAACCTGTGGAAAATCCGGACGAGCGGAGGGTCGCCTGCCTGGATATCGCGCCTGGGAGCTATTTTAACGCGCGGCGGCCAACCGCCGCATCAACTCCTGCTTCTTCTCGAGCAATCCGCGCATCTCCGGCGCGGATGGACTCGCCTCGATGCTTCGTTGGACTTCCGCGAGTTCCCGTTCCGCCTGCCTGTTTTGGAGTGCCTCGATACAGCTCAGGGCCTCTTCCCAGGTCGGCTCGTTGGTTTCCTCAAACAGGATCTCGAAGAGCAGCCGCCGGTCGCGCTCTTCCAGCACGGCGGCCACTTCTGTCGCCTGCAGGGGTTGGCCTGCAAGGCTGGCGACCACCAGCGCCGCGAAAACCCTCTCCGTTTCCAGGCCGTGGTAGAGACGCGCATTTTGCAAACGCTGCGCCAGTTCGTGCCGGAATCCTTCGGCCTCCGCCAGCATTCGAATCAACCGCCGCTCCACAGGCTTTGCCGCGCGTCCGATCAATTCCGGCTGCGTCTTCACTTCGCTGCGGCGTTCCGAGGCCGCTTTGCTCAACGCCGCGCGCAGCACCGGCTCGTCCAACCGAAGTTGCTGCGCGATGCGCGTTGCCCATTCCGAGCGCAGGATGCGGTTGGGAATTTTCTGCACGTAAGGCAAGAGAAAATTTACCGCGCGCAGTTTTCCTTCGCCGGTCGTCAAATCCATCTGCCGTGCCCGTGCAATCAGGTAATCCACATAGGGCGGCGCTTCTTTGAGCAGTTTGAGATACTCCTCCGCCCCTTTTTCGCGGATGAACAAA
The DNA here is from genome assembly GCA_049644365.1 of Candidatus Acidiferrum sp. Classification (GTDB taxonomy): domain Bacteria; phylum Acidobacteriota; class Terriglobia; order Acidiferrales; family UBA7541; genus Acidiferrum. The sequence goes on from JBARRT010000205.1 coordinate 3,049, forward strand.
TCCGGATCGGCTTTCTTATTGCCCACCGGCGGCAGCGCGAGCACGCGCACTTCAAAATCTTGCTCCAGCAGCAACACGAGCGATCTTTCCGTTGCCGTCTGTCCCGCGGCGTCCGGGTCGTAATTCACCACGACGCGCCGCGTGAATCGGCCCAGCAATTTGATCTGTGGTTCCGCCAGGCTCGTCCCGCAACTCGCCACTACGTTGCTGATTCCCGCGCGCGCCACGGCGATCGCATCCATGTAGCCTTCGACCAGAATCGCGAAGTCCTGCCGGCGAATTCCTTCTTTCGCGCGATCCATGTGATACAGCACATTGCTCTTCGAATAGATTGGCGTTTCCGGCGAATTCAGGTACTTCGGCTGGTCGTCGCCCAACGCGCGGCAGCCAAATGCCACGATTTTTCCGGACTCATTCGAAATCGGAAACGTGATGCGCCGCCGGAACCGATCAAACAGCCGCCCGCTCTGGTCGCGCGAAATCAACCCGGATTCAGCCAGGAGTTTCTCCGCGTATTTCGATTTCAGCTGCCGGAGGAGGAGGTCGCCGCCGCTCGGCGCATAACCAATTCCAAACCTTGCGAGCACATCCTTATCAAGGCCGCGATCCTCCAGGTACGCCCGCGCAGCCTTGCCCTCCAGCGTTCCTTCCAGTTGTTTCACGAAAAATGTCTGCGCCTCGCGGTGCATCTCCACCAGCACCGTGCGTTGCTGATTCTCTTTCCGCTCCTCCGGCGAACGCTCTTTCGGCCGAGGAATGGAAATCCCGCATTTCTCCGCGACGATGCGAATCGCCTCGGGGAACGCGCACTTCTCCATCTCCATTACAAATTTGAATACGTCGCCGCCCACGCCGCAGCCAAAGCAGTGGTAAATCTGTTTCGTCGGATGCACCGCAAACGACGGCGACTTCTCCGCGTGGAAGGGACACAGGCCGGTGAAATTCTGCCCGCTCTTTTTCAAGCGGACGTATTCCCCCACCACGCGGACGATGTCCGCCTGCTGTTTCACCTTCTCCGCAAATGAGCCCGCTTCTGCCATTCGGTGACGATCACCGCTTCATGTAATCGTTCTTATAGACTGTGCCGCCCTTCATTACAAACCTCACGTGCTCTAGAGTCGTGACGTCTTTCGTGGGATCGCCGTCCACAGCGATGAGGTCCGCCCATTTACCCACTTCAACAGTGCCAACGGATTTTGTCCAGCCGAGCAAGTCCGCTGCGTTGATCGTCGCCGTCTGAATCGCCGCCAGCGGGGTCATGCCCAGCTTCACGTAAACGTGAAACTCACCGGCGTTCAGTCCGTGCGGATACACCGCCGCGTCCGTGCCGAACGCCACTTTCACGCCTGCAGAAATCGCTTTCTTTACGTTGATTTGCGCGGCCGCGGCAACGTCGCGCATCTTTTGCTTTGAAAACTCCGGCACGTTGCTTCGTTCCAGGTTGGCTTGCATGTATTCGGTCAGAAATAGCGTCGGCACGAGATACGTCCCATTCTTCTTCAGCGTGGCAATCGACACGTCGTCCATCAGGTGGCCGTGTTCGACGGAATCCACGCCCGCTTCCGACGCCCAGCGCACGCCCTCCGCACCGTGCGCATGCGCGGCCACGCGGCGGCCCAGCCGGTGGGCATCCGCCACGATCGCCTTCATCTCTTCGATCGTGTACTGCGAAGCGTTGGGATCATCCCCTTTTGAAAGCACGCCGCCGGTAGCGCAAATCTTGATGACGTCCGCGCCATATTTGATGACCTCGCGAACTTTGTGCTGAACGGCCGCCACGCCGTCGGCAACCCCCTCTGCCTCGTGGTGAAACGCGAATGGCAGCAGGTTTTCATCGCAGTGTCCACCGGTGATGCCGAGCGCCGGCCCGGAGGCAATGATGCGGGGGCCGATAGCGTCGCCCTCGTTGATCGCGTCGCGCAGCGCGATGTCCGCGTAATCTTTCGCGCCCAGGTTTCGCACCGTTGTAAAACCCGCCTCGAGCGTGATGCGAGCGTTTCTCGCGCCGTGCAGCGCTTCGCGCGCGGTGGAGATCGCCAACCCCTGGTACCCGAGCGAGCTCAATTCAAACGTCAGGTGCGTGTGTGTATCGATCAAGCCCGGCAGCACCGCGGAATCCGGCAGATCGATCGTCGTGTCCCCAGCAGCCGCTTTCACTTCGCTGGCTGCGACGATCTGCGTAATCTTCTCGCCTTCGATTACGATCGCCTGATTCGCGCGCATTTGCCCTGTGCGCATATCGAGCACGTGCCCTGCACGAACAATGGTCCGCTTTGGCGACGGCGCCTGCGCGTGAGCCGTTCTCGATATTCCCGGAAGCATCGCCAGCGTGGCAAGGATCGCAAGCCGGGTCGTTCGACTCACTGCTTTTGCAAGCGGCATCGACATCTGCAAACCTCTCATCAAGACACCTCGTTGTAAGTTGGCCATCGAAAACGCGGCGAGTATATCAAACCAGAATGACGCGCACCTGCTTGAAACGGTGACCACGCAAGCTTCTACTCCGAACTCCCTATTTTCCGATTTCCAGTTTCCACTCCCTCATTTCTGCAATTCCACAATCGTAATCGCTTTTCCCCCGCGCTCCTCCGTCTCAAACGAATGCCGCTCCACCAGCGGATGCGAAGTGAGAAATGTCCCAATCCCCTTGCGCAACGCGCCGGTCCCGTGCCCATGGATGATTCGCACTTGAGATCTGTTCGCCAGCGCCGCGTCATCCAGAAACTTATCCAGTCGTCCGGTAGCTTCTTCCACGGTCATGCCGATCACATTGATCTCGTCGGTAGGAGTGCCTTCGCCGGGTTGGGAAGTAACCGTCACGCTGTGTAGCTTGCTCGCGGGCGCGGCGGATTTGGATGAAGCCGCATCCCCCTCCACGCCCGTGATTTCATCCAGCGCTACTTTCATCCGCAGCGGCCCTGCTTCGATCTCCGCGGACGACCCCTCGAGCCGGCGAAACACAACCGGCTTGCTGAATCCGCGAACGCGAACTCGTACGCCGGGCTGCAACCGCTCCGCGGTCACGGCCTGCGACGAAGCGGCCGTCACCCCGAGGTCCGCTTGCGAATCGGAAATGGTCTGCACGACCGCGGCGTTCAAATCGTCGCGTGCTTCGCTACGCACATCCAGCATTTTCCGCCGAGCCGATTTTTCCATCTGTCCGCGCAACTCGCGTTCTTTCACCGCCTCGACGACGCGCGCGACGTTTTCGTCAAAGCGCTTCTGCATTTCCAAGAATTGTGCTTCCAGTTCCTTGATGCGCTTCTGCTGCCGCCCGACCCACTCCGTTCGCAGTTTCTTGCGTTCTTCTTCCAGCGCGTGCCGCTCGGCGGCCATCTGCTTCTGTATGCGATCCAGCTCGTCGCGGCTGCGATGCAAATACGCGATCAGATCGGCGGCTTCCCGCGATTCCGGCGTGAGCAGCGACCTTGCCCGTTCGATAATTCCATTCGCAATCCCGAGCCGGTGCGCGATGGCAATTCCGCTCGAACCGCCCGGCACTCCGACCATTAGCCGGTACGTCGGCCGCAAATTCACGTCGTCGAATTCCACCGCCGCGTTCACCACGCCCGGCGTCGTCGACGCGTACGTCTTGAGCCGGTCGTGATGCGTAGTCGCCAGCACAATGCAATTCTTCGCGCGAAACTCATCGAGCAGTGCTACCGCCAAGGCGGCGCCTTCCTCCGGTGCCGTTCCCGTGCCCATTTCGTCCACCAGTACGAGCGATTGTGGCGTCGCTGCCTCGAGCATGCTTTTCAAGTTCAGCATGTGCGCGGAAAACGTGGACAAATCCGCTGCGATTGATTGCTCGTCGCCAATGTCTACGAGCAGGCGATCGAACAGGGGCAAGACTGCGCGCTGCGCCGCCACCGGAATGCCGGACTGCGCAGCCAGCGCCGCCATTCCCGTCGTTTTCAGCGCCACCGTTTTTCCGCCGGTGTTCGGGCCGCTGATCACCAGCACGCGCTCATCGCCTCCAAGAGAAAGCGACATGGGAACGATGGCGCGATTCTCTTTGCGAAGTTTGTCCTCGAGCACCGGATGCCGCGCGTCCACCAGCCGCAGTTCGCCGCTCTCCGAGAACTCCGGGATCGCCGCGTCGAATTCCTGCGCGAACCGCGCTCGCGCAAAAGCGCTGTCGAGCTCCGCTAACGTTTCCACTGCCGCAAGCAGCGGTCCGCGAATCACTTGCAGCTTCTCTGTCAGCTCGCGCAGGATTCGCACAATTTCCGCGGCCTCGTCCTCGCCTAGCTGAACGAGCTGGTTGTTCGGCTCGACCGTTTCGAACGGCTCCATGAAAACCGTTTGTCCCGTGCCGCTTGCTCCGTGAACCACACCCTGCACGCTGCGTCGCTGCTCGGCACGGACGGGAATCACGAAGCGTTCATTGCGCAGCGTGACGTAGTCTTCGCCGGGCTCGGCATTTCGCGCGCGCAGAATCTGTTTCAGCGTTTTCTGAATCGAGTCGCGCGTCTGCTTAATGCTTGCGCGAATGCGCCGCAGCGCCGCTGATGCATCGTCGCTGATTTCGCCGTTCGGCAGCACACACCGCCGGAATGCCGCGTGCACCTCCCGAAAATCACCAAGAGAAGCGGCACGCTCCGCCAGCAACGGAAACTTCGTCGCTTCCTCACGAAACTGCAGTCGCAGCCATCCCGTTGTCTCCAACAGCGACGCCGCATCCCGAAATTCCGCCGGCTCCAGCGCCGCTCCGGCTCCTTCGATGCGTTCGAGCCACCCCTGCGGATCGGCCAGTGCCCCGAATCCGAGCTCGCGTCCCGTTCGCAGCCACTCTCGCGCTTCGCGGATCAACGCAAACGCCGATTCCAGCGCAGCGCGATTCGTCCCCGGTTCGAGCGCTTTCACTGCGCGCTGCCCCGGCGCACACGTTGTCCGCAGCCGCAGCAATTCCCGCAGCTTGTCGAATTCGAGAACGTCTTGTGCCGTCCGTGACATCGCTAGGATTACTTCAAACGAGTTTGCAGGTAGCTCGCGGCATCTCCAGGGCCGGCCGCCACGTGTACCAGGCGTCCATTTGCTTCGCCCCACGGCGCCGGATGCCCAAGTTCTACTTCCCGCACGCGATCCAGCACCGGCTGCCAAAAATCTCCGAGCACCGTGAACGGCTTCCCGCTCATCACCGATTTGTTGAGCATCTCCCAGACCACCGCAAGCTCCACCAGCGTTCCCGTTCCGCCCTTGCAAGCCACAAATCCATCCGCCAACCGGATCAATTCAAATAGTCTCTCTTCCCAGGTTTTCATGCGCACTTCGGTGTCAATCCACGAATTGAGCTTCGCAGCCGTGAAAAACTCCGCCGTCACACCGTACGTTTTTCCTCCGGCCTCTTTCGCTCCGCGCGAAACTGCCTCCATCACGCCGCCATATCCTCCGCTGCAAACGGCGAACCCGTGTTTCGCCAAGGCGCGCCCCAGCACGCGCGCTTCTTCATAATCCGCGTCTCCTTCGCGCGGCCGCGAACTCCCGAATACCGTCACGATTTTTTCCTGGCTCATGGGGCGTTCCCGGATTCAGCGGGGCTGCTTTTGTTTCGAATCGCGCTTCTTCGGTGTCACGTTAAATTCCTCGATCATCGCCACGCACAGCCCCGTCAGCGCGTCCGCGGCCTCATGGCCTTTGCCGCCCTGATTATTGCTCAAGAAAGAAAATATCAAACGCCGTCCGCTGAGCGTCTCGGCAAACCCCGATAGCGTCCGCACGTGCTCCACGGATCCCGTTTTTGCGTGAACTCGTCCCGCCGCCGGAGTGTTCTTCATGCGATCTTCCAACGTGCCGTCCACGCCCGCCACCGGCAGCGACTCATAGTACGGCACGAACCAGGTCTGCTTTTGCGCAAAGCCCAGCAGCGCCACGACGGCGCGCGGCGTTACAAGATCATGCCGCGACAATCCCGATGCGTCCGTCTGAATCACGTCCCCCGGCGCAATGCCCGCCGCCGTGTAGAAATCCGCCGGTACCTTCATCAAATCGTCCGGTGCACCCCAAACTCCATTCTGACGAGCCACCGTCCGAAGCAGCATCTCGGTGTGCAGGTTCTGGCTGATCTTGTTCACCAGCTTCACCGAATCTCCCAGCGGCACCGAAACGTGTTCCGCCAAAACGGTCGGATCCCCGGGAACTTCCGCCTGCTCGTGCCGCGCCCACGCAGCCCCTCCTACTTTTACTCCCCGCTCCTCCAGCAATCGTTTCAGATTCGCCGCCGCATGCTGCGCCGGTTCTTCAATCGCCAAAACCAGCTTCCGCGGCGTGCTCTTCGCCGGCAAGGTGCCTTTCACAACCACCAGATTCGCCCCCGGCTCGCGTTTCAGCGTCAAATCCGATTTCACTTCCGCAGCGGAAGTGACTACATCATTCTTGACGGCAAAATCCGGCGTCGCCGGGCTAACCACCGCGTGGACCGGACTCCCTGCCAGCTCTCCCGGCGTCAACGTCAGCGTGACGGTGTTGTCATGCACGACGATCGAAGAGATCGCCGCGCCGTACTCCCACACCATGTCGTCGATTTCCCAGCCGTTCGGATAGCGCTCGCGCGGAAAATAACTGTCGTCTCCGATCACATCCCCGGAGATTTCTTTCACGCCCCTCGCCACCAGTGTATCGGCCAGCTCCGCCAGCACCTTCTCCGGCGGCCCGTCAAACTCTTCCTTCGACTGATACGGAAACCTTCGGTTCGAAAGATTCGGGTCGCCCCGCCCCACCAGCGCAACATCTCCGCTCAGTACTCCTTGGCTCGAAATCGCTCCCTGTGTCTCCAGCGTCGTATGGAACCGGAAATCCGGCCCGAGTTTCGCCAGTGCCAGCGCCGTGCTGAAGAGCTTCATATTCGACGCCGGCACAAAATATTTGTCCGCATTCTGTTCGTACAGTATCTCCCCGCTCTCCGCATCCGCGATCAACAGCCCCCACTCGCCTTTGCTCGCCGGCGCCGGGCCGAGTAGAGCATCCGCCCGCGCCCCAAATTTCGCCATGGCCTTCTTCGACGCGGCGCTCTTCTTCTTTGCTCCACGCGGCGCGGTATCCGCTTTCGTTTTTGATTGCGCGCCCAGCTGCGCTATACCGCTGGTGAACGCAACCATCGCGCTTACCAGGATGACCGCCGCCCATCGCCGTCTCATTTTTTCTATCTTCATCGTTTTCTCGCGCGTAAATCGTCCAGGAAAAGTATAGTCGAAAGGCAACGTATTCCATCCTCCGCGCGTCTTACTTTGCGAGGCGCACCCGCGCATCAAACCAGTTCCAAGGCCCAAGGTTGCACCCAGCCCGCGGGCACTCTATGATGTTCAAGCCCGGAAAAACCACGTCGAGGTGAATTGTGATCAAGCAAATGCTGTCTTGTCTTATGGCGCTGGCCCTGGTCGCCCTGCCGCTCTCTGCCGCGAACGACAAGAAGGAAACCGATCGCCTGGATAATTGCGGGACGGTCATCAAGGAAGTGATGGATATCCCCGACAATATTCCGCCGGACCTGATTGACAAGGCAGAATGCCTTATTGTTTTTCCCTCGGTCCTCAAAGCGGCTTTTGTAATCGGCGGTAGCTACGGCCGCGGCGCCATGACCTGCCGCAGTGGTGAACACTTCACCGGACCTTGGAGCGCCCCAACCATGATGGCTTTGGAAGGCGGCAGCATTGGCTTCCAGCTCGGCGGTCAGGCCACGGATTTCGTCTTGCTGGTCATGAATCCGCGTGGTGCTCGCGCCATCCTAAGTAACAAGGTCAAGCTGGGCGCGGATGCGTCGGCAGCGGCAGGTCCGAAGGGGCGCACCGCCAATGCATCTACCGATGTCTCCCTGCGGGCCGAAGTATTGAGCTACTCCCGCGCCCGAGGCCTCTTTGCAGGTCTCTCGCTGGAAGGCTCAACGGTTCGCCCGGACAACGACGCCAATGAGCGTATCTATGGCAAGAAGATCGAGGCGGAATCCATTGTTTTCAAGGGCGCTGTCGCCGTTCCTCCCGCCGCTCAAAAAATGATTGCCTACTTGAACCAGAAGTCTCCGAAGAATCTCTCGGACCCCGAATCCCTGAAGTAAAGTAATCACCCACGCGCCTCGCCCTTCTCCAGACACCCCGGCAGTTGCCGGGGTGTCTCAGTTTTTGACCCCACACTCTTCAAGACCTTCGGAATATATGGAAGTTATTAATTTATAAGGTCTTACCGGCATTGGGAATCCGAGCCCAAAACTTCCTTTTCCTCTTGACATTTGACATCTTAATGATATCATATGGATATTGGATGTGCTCTTCAGCCGAAAGGAACTTTCCATGAACACCAACCAAGCAACAACGAGCCATGAGCGCGCAGTCACAGCTGCGAGTGGCTGGGTGATGCTCCCCACCCTTATCGTGCTTTTCATCGGCGACGTCGCTCTCATCCTCTTCGCCATCAAGGACGGAGTTGCAACCACCGGGCAGCCTCATTTCGGACTGCTCATCCCCTCCCTCCTGCTTCTGCCGATCCTCAGCGTAATGCTGTCCGGTTTCTTCACCCTGCAACCGAACGAAGCTCGCGTGTTAGTGCTCTTCGGCGACTACAAAGGTACCGTTCGCACTAGCGGATTCCATTGGGGCAATCCGTTCTATACCAACGGGCCTCGGCCGATGGGCCTCTTCGCGCAAGCTGCAGAAATGCAAAGCAAACTCGCCGGCATGAAGGCGGGTACGGCATCCTCTTCGCGAAAGTCTCTGGGCCGCAACAAAATCTCTCTTCGGGCGCGCACCCTCAACGGTGACAAATTGAAGGTCAACGATAAGCGCGGCAACCCCATCGAAATCGCCGCCGTTGTCGTTTGGCGTGTGGGAGACACCGCGCAAGCCACCTTTGACGTGGAGAACTACGAAAACTACGTCTCGACGCAGAGTGAATCCGCGCTGCGACACCTGGCAAGCCTGTATTCGTACGACTATGGCGAAGAGCACGAAATCACGCTCCGCAGCAATGTCGGCGAAGTCTCGCAGGCGCTGCGAGCCGAACTGCAGGAGCGTTTGGCCAAGGCCGGCGTAGTGGTAGACGAGGCACGCTTGACCCATCTGGCCTATGCGCCGGAAATCGCCCAGGCCATGCTCCGCCGGCAGCAAGCCGAAGCCGTCATCGCCGCGCGCCAGAAAATTGTTCAGGGCGCCGTCAGCATGGTGGACATGGCGCTCAAGGAACTCGCCGAAAAGCACGTTGTCGTTCTCGACGACGAACGCAAAGCCTCCATGGTCAGCAATCTCATGGTTGTCCTTTGCGGTGAAGCCGAAGTGCACCCCGTAATCAACACCGGCACGCTGTATAACTGATTGGCAGGAATGATGGAACGAAAATCCTTCCTCCTCCGCATCGATCCTGGGCTCTGGGCCCAGCTCGAAGCCTGGGCGCAGGACGAACTGCGCAGCGTCAACGGTCAGATTGAATACCTCCTCCGCCAGGCCGTGCAAAAACGCAGAGGCGGCCAGCCGAGACAAGTTGTCTCCAAGCCGGATGTACCCCCTGCTGAATCTTGACGACTCCCTTCCCGGTTGCAGGCATTTTTGTGATTTTCGCTGCCGCGGCGTATTCTGCTGAACGACCGCATGGAACCATAGGAGAGTCGGTGTCTTGTCCGATCTGTGAAAAACGCAAAGCCGCACGATTTTGCCCCGCAAAAGGAGAAAAAATCTGCGCGATTTGCTGCGGCACCGAGCGCGAAGTCACTATCGATTGCCCGTCGGACTGCCCCTATCTGATCGCCGCCCATCGCTACGAAAACGAGCACCAGCGCCAGATTTCTGCGGACACTCCATTGTTGGACGAGAAGATTCCGCAGGACATCGTCTACACACATCAGCAGTTGATGACCGCCATGGCTTTCTCCATCGCCAAATTCTGCTCCGTCCAGCCCGCGGCAGCGGATACCGATGTACTCACGGCCATCCAGGCTCTCGCCGAAACTTACAAAACGCTCAGCTTCGGCATCATTTATGAAAAACCGCCGGTCGCTCCGCTCCCGCGCGAACTCTACGCTGCTCTGATTGCCCTTCTCACCGAAATCAAAAAACAGCAGGCCGAGCGCGCCGCGTCTGCGAATTTCAAAGATTCGGATGTTTTCTATCTGCTGGTTTTTCTCTACCGCATGGGATTGTTGCGCACCAACGGCCGCCCGCGTTCGCGCCGCTTCATCGAATTCCTCCGCGGCCAATTCCCCGCCGCTCCCGATCTCAAGCGCGAAGAATCCCGTATCATCGTTCCCTAGCGGGTTTTCGTGGCACAGCCAAGCTCTTCTCCATCGCGCGATCTTTGCGCGATGAAACCTGACTGTGCTCCCTCACTCGCTTTATCCTGTCGCGCACGAGCGCAGCCCGGCCATCGTGGGCGCTCCGGATGGCGGCGCCGCCGCCGTATCCCAGCTCAACGCCATCTGCGAACACGCAAGTTTCTGATTGACCGGGACCCAGGGTCGCGACTCAAAGCCATACTTCCCGCGTATCCGCGCTACACGTTCGGAAGCCTTGCGCCGGTAGTCTTCCGGCGCGTAGCCGTTTTTCGAATACCACTGCTCGTACTGTCTCTCCAGCCGCTGAAACTTCTCCCTCACAAACGGCAAGAACTGCTTCGCCGACGACGGCATCAGAAACAGCACTCCCGAGAAAAACCATTGCGCGCCTGCTTCCTTCGCAGCGGCCGCCACCGCTTCGAGCTCCCCTTCGCCATCCGTAATCCCCGGCAATAGAGGCGAAGCCGACACTCCCACCTGCAATCCCGCCTCGCGCAATTCCTTCACCGCCGCGAGCCGCAATTTCGGATGCGGTGCGCGCGGCTCCAGCAATCTCGCCAGCCTCGAGCGCAGTGTGGTCACCGTGATATCGATTTGTAGCGACGAGCGCGCCGCAATCTTCTTCAACACGTCAATGTCTCGCACAATCTGATTCGACTTCGTGATGATCGAAATGCTCATCCCTTCACGTTTCGCCAGTTCCTCCAGGCACGCCCGCGTCACTCCATACTCCCGCTCCGCCGGCTGGTACGGATCCGTCGCCGTCCCGATCGCGATATGGTCCGGTCGCTCGCCATCCGGTTTTTCCGACGAATAGGAATATTTGCGCGACACGTCATGCGCCAGCAGCGCCGCCGCATCTTTCTTCACGTAAATCTTCTTCTCGAACTCCCCTCCATCCAGCTCCATGTATTCGTGCGTATACCGCGCGTAGCAGTACTTGCACGCAAATTCGCATCCTCTATAAGGATTGATCGTCCATTCGAACGGCACGCGATTCGAATCGCACCGGTTCAGGATCGACCGCACCGGCAAAACAAAATACTCCGGCCGCTCTGGCGATTTTCTTCGCGTCTCCGCCGGCGGAGACGATGCTGCGAGGCGGGCAATGCCCACCAGTCGCGCGTGAGCGCGCTCGTGTGGCACCACGGGTGCATTTCGGACCAGGCCTTTGCCGAAGCTTGGAGCTCCGTTCGCGACCTCTGACTCTGGACGGTAATCCGTCGTCATGCGATCCGCCATGCTCCCGTGTTGGTCCGCAACCGGGGCAGGGCCGCCGACCACTTTCATTGGGCTTACATCACTTGGGCACTCAGGAAAGAGTCTTACTGTGGTTGGTGATACGCGGCGCCGATGGAAATGAATATCCACCGTCGATGAGGAATGAACTGGAGACATCGCCCACCTCGAAGCACGCCGGAAGTATTTCGCTTTTTGTTCGCTATGTCAAGTTTTATTTTTCGCTTTTTGTTCGGCACCGTCCATCCTCCGCGGGATCTGGCTTTGCCGCCTCTCCCTGGTGGCAACCTGTCTCCGCACCCACACACGAGCGATTGCCTCGTACTCCTTGTCGGGGTTATCCTCCTAATCCCGGAGGACTGCGGTGCGCATCGCCAAGAATGCAAAGTTTACTCTGCCCACAGCGCTGCTCTTGGTCTTCGCCGTCCCCAGCGTTACTCATGGACAAGCAAAGCCCGCCCAGCCAGCAAAGAAGCAACCCGCGGGACCTTCCGCTCCGCAATCCACCCACTACCCCATCCTGCTCCTGGCTTTTGGCAACAATCCCGATTGGAGCCTCCGCATCGGCCTGAAAGGCCCAGAGCGTCTGGACCGGCCGAACTATCCGCCCGCCCCGCTGGAGCCCGCCGCAGTAGCACAGGAACCCGCAGCCGATTCCTGGACCTACCAGGCCAAAGACTCCGCCACCGGCGCGGCCGTTTCCGTCCATCTCACGCGCGAAGTCTGCACCGACGTGGTTTCCGATCCCACCGCCCCTCCGGGTCCCTCCACGGGAAAATACACGTTCCGTGTCAGCGTCGATCATGCCCAGCTTGGCTCGATGAAAGGTTGCGCGCGTATCGCCGCCGAACTTTTTCCCAAAATCAACAATCAACTTGACCCCGAAGAGGACACCGACACGAAGAAGCCTCCTCCACCAACCATCACCAAATTCAAGCCGCCGTCCGCCATCGCGTATCTGAATCCGGCTGGCGGTGTCGCGCTGAGTCGTGGCGGAGTAAAGAAAGTCGTAGCTCCCGCCGGCTCCGAGCTGTGTTTATCCCATGACGGCAAGAAACTCCTCTATACGCGCTCCGATTCGAAAAACGCTCCGGACCGCACCATCGTTCTCTACGATGCGGACTCCGGCAAATCGCTGGATTTGGTGCATGGTTTGGTTCGGCAAGCTTTTTGGTCTCCCGACGACTCGCGCATCGCCTTTCTCAAGGCGCAAAATCAGTCTTGGCAGATTTGGTCCTTCCCGGCGGCCATGCCTGAAGCAGCCGCCGTGTTTTCTCCTCAGACTGTGGGTTCTTTGCACGGATGGCTGGATACCCACACCGTCCTCGCCAGCGACACGCAAAACGCCTATTGGCTCAGTGAAGACAAACCCCAGCAAACCGTGCCGCTGTTGGAGATCTATGGTGGCACGTTCCAGGTCCTGAGCTCAGACACGATCCGCGTGCATCCGCTAAATGCCGATTTGCTCCTGGTTTCCGCTGATTACGCGTCTGCTCCGGCTGGCTCCCCAAAAGACGCTATGGGACTGGCCGCAGGTTTCTTCCTCTTCGAACTGCATTCGAAGCGTCGCACGGTTCTTTGTCCCGCGGATCAGTGGGGTCGCTCTGCGGAATGGTCTCGCGATGGACTCCAGGTCTTCTATACCCGCATGCTCTCCGCCGCCGCAGCAGCCACATTCCGTGTTTTCTGGGATGGCACGAGCGTGCTGCGCTATCTCAGCGGCACAAGTCTTACAGTTGGCCAGTAATTCAGGTGCGGGGGGAAGCTATCGGCACGGCCATCTGCCCGGCCAGTTACCCGATAGGTCGCAGCCCCTTGATTGCTACCCCAAAGTGAGACCTTGACGTTATAATTAGGTATTGTGAGTACTAGTCCCATCCTCGAGCCCCGCCAAGTGGGCCTGCTCGTCCTCGACAGCGACGCCCCTGGCGCGAGTGCGGTCAAACAGATTCTGGACTCCGAAGGCTGGCGCGTCCGCGTCGTTCCAGATACCAAGATGCTCCTTGCCGAGCTCAAGACCGGGGAATGGTCCCTCGTCATCGCCAACGTGGCCTTGACGGGAGTCGACGGGCCAGCTTTCATCACCCTGCGCGAACTCGCCACAGTAGCGCCAGAGGATGGCGGCCGCATCCGGGCCCTCTTTCTGATTCCCGAAAGCAGCGGAGGCCAGTACATCGTCCAGCTTGAAACCGCGCGCCTCCCCTATGTGATTCGGCCCTATCACCTGCACGATTTCCTCGAAAAAGTCAGCGACCTCCTCGTCGAGGTGAAAGCGATTGACGCCCCTCTCCGCCAGGTCCGCCACGAATTCGGCGCGCTGCGCAAGAAAAAGAAACAAGCGGCTCGCTCCAATTCCATGTTCGCCTCTCGCGAGTCCTTTTCCTATAGCGAGGAAGAGATCGCCGAATACGAACGCCAGGAAGGCGAAGCATCGAAGTCGCGGCGCAACAAACCTCGCACCAACCTAGGCGATCCCAACCGCTAAGCTCTCAGCTTTTACAGTCTTTCTTTAGTTCATTATTTCATTACTTCGTTACTTCCTTGCTTCACTGCCTCTGCTTGCCTGCAAGAAACTCCCGCCTCCCCGTTCTAACTCCAAGTCGTGTCCTCATCGGCACGCGCACAGGAGGATTTCATGGAACGCTCGATTTTTGCCGCGCTCGTCGGCGGTCTCTTGGGAATCAGCACACTCGGTGGTTTGGCCTTTATCTGGGGATCATTCGAACCACATCAACCGTCTCCGCCCCCGGGTCGCTCCGAAGGAGAGTGGCGCCTTCTCGACTCTGTCACGTACGAAAACATCTCCGTCTTCCCCGTCGTCAGTTCGAACAGCCAGGACACCAGCTCGTTCCTCACCCTCGAAGAAGGTCTCGCCACCGGCGAAGTCCTCGTCCGCGAGCATGGCTCCGAAGGCCTGGTTCGCGGACGCGATGGCCGTCCCGTTTATGTTCCACAAAACAACATCGGCGCCTCCGTCAACCAGCTCGTTCTCATCAACCGCAGCAGGCGTCCGCTCTTGCTCCTCGCCGGCGAACTCGTCAGCGGCGGCAAACAGGATCGCGTCATCGGCAAGGACCGCATCATTCCCGCCGGCGCGCCGCCGCTGCCTCTCAGCGTTTTCTGCGTCGAGCATGGCCGCTGGACCGGCGTCTCACAATTCGCTGCGGCGAAGACCATCGTTCATCCGAGCGTCCGCGAACGAGCCGCCGTGGATCAGAAGCAGGAAGAGGTCTGGGACGCCGTCCGCAGCGGCACCACCACCAGAGCTGCGCCCGCCGCCCCCGCTGCTCGCATGAGCATGCGAGACATCCAGGGCGCGATCGACACCAACGGCCGCACCGAAGCCTACGAGAAAATTTATCAATCGCGCGCCGTCGGCGTCTCCATTGATGATTTCGTGGAAGAAGTGCGTGCACGCTTTGCCCGTGCTACTTCCGGTTTAAAGGACGAGCGCGTCGTCGGCGTTGTAGTGGCCTACGGCGGTGAAGTCGCCTGGAGCGACATCTTCGCCTCCGGCGATCTCTTCGATCATTATTGGAACAAACTCCTGCGAAGTTACGCCGTCGAAGCCCTCGCCCGTCCCACCTACCGCGCCGTCGCTTCGCGCGACAATGCCAACTCTTTTCTCCGCCGCCTCAACGGCCGCGAAACCGAGGAAACCGAGCCCGGCGTCTATCGCTGGCGCGAAATCAACGAAGGCCATCTCGCCCAGATCGAACTCGACGCCCTCCAGCCCAAACACATGACTCTCCACCGGCTATTGCTCCACCGCACTTCGTGAGCAAATTGCAAATCGAAGGGAGTTTCGCATGGCGCGGAACTCCTTTTCGATTTATGAGGTTTATCGATTTGCTTCAGGGCTTCCCTGAGGGTGTCAGCGCGGACTGCGCTTTCCGGTAAGCTTCAAAATCGGTCCACACCCGTTCCACGGTGGCCGCGTCAATCGATTTGCTGATGGGCGTGTTTGGATCTTTTTCGGAATAAATCTCCAGGACCACGCCTCCACAGGCTGGGGAGACGGCATCCGGCAAGTAGATGTAGCGGCCCTGAAATGTCGTGTCGACCGTTTTGCCGCGCACGTTGAGAAGCTCATACTCGCCACGCCCCGGCTCGACGGGCGTCACTTCCTTACCGCCACAAACAAGCCGCATGCGCACGAATCCATTCTTGAAACGGACCTTGAGGAGCGTGCCAAACTTCGGGCGAACTCGCACCACGAGCACTGGGCGGTAGTCTTGCGCGTCTTCCAGCGCGCTCGCCGGGGGCTTCGCCTGCGATGAATCGGCACCGGAGCGCTTCGCTGCTTTCCGGGCCGCCGCCATCTCATCCTCGTGGCGCAAGAAAAAGTTGACCGGTGGAGTGAAAAACGCCACCTGAAACTCGCCAGCATCGAAGAAGTACGGTTTTGTGTCAAGCTTCTCTTGTCGCAACATCCCGCGCAATAGATCCGCCGGGAACATCTCCGAGGGCTCGACGGGAAGCATTGTCGGCTGCGGAGGCGTGCCCCCCACGATCTCCTTCCGGGCCTGTTCGACCAACAGCCGCACATTTTCGATCGGCACAATCGAGGCCAGACTCCGCAATCGTGCCGTCGTGATGCCGGCGACCTGGCCGTCTAATGTAAAAAGCGGACCGCCGGAATTGCCGGGGTTGACGCTGATGTCGCTGGTGATGGCGTCCTTTTCCACTTTGCTGATCACTCCGGTGGTCAGCACTTTTTCGCGGCCCAGAGGATTGCCGATAGTGAAAACGCGCTGGCCCACGACGACTCTTGAGGCGGCTTCGTTCGGGAGAAGTGGGGCCACGACCGCTTCGCGGAACGCCGCTGGATCGACCCACAGCACGGCGACGTCTTTATCGGCGTTGAAGGTGATCAACCGGGCCGAAACCTTGCGCTTCTGGTCAAATTGCACAGCCAGGTAGTTCGAGGATTGCACGACATGATTGTTGGTCACCAACAGACCTGCGGGATCGACCAGAAAGCCCGAGCCGCCGCCCGCTTCAGAGCGCACCGTGACCACAGAATTCTTCAGTCTGTCGAAGAGCGCAGACAAATCTCCTCCCGCTGCAGTAGTCGAAGACTTGCCCTCACCAGAGGATGCAGGGATTGGCGCGTTGTCTTCTATTCTGGCGTTATCGTTCGTGAGATCGATGCGCTGCTCTGCGCCATTGATTTGCACTTCCAGACTCCACGAATATCGCTTCCCGCCTAGCTCCACTGGCTTGGGCGTGGCAATTGAATAGCGACCGGGCGCCAATTGCTTCTCCGCCTTGCCATCGAGATCCGTCTTCAGTTCCGCCGAGCTCGCGTCTTTCAACTGATTGCGGAACGCCACAACGTAGAACGGCACAGGCTTCTGATTGAGGTCTTTGTCCACCAGCAGGACCCGAAGTTTTACGTTGACGAGGTCTGCTTGTGGCGCCGTGTCTCTCAGCGGAACAAGTATCAAAAGGGCTGTGAGTAAATATCGATTCATGGCATGCCTCATCGGGAGGAGAGTGCCTGCATCGTCCCACTTCTTTCCCTGCGGGTAAAGCGACAAAGCCGGACATCGCCAGGACAAGAAGCGACATCCCGCTCATCTTCGACTTGCCCGCTTCCGGAATCTCCCAGAAACGGGCCGCGCAAGCCCGGCCATGTCTTGTATCAAAGTTTTCGCACGTCGCTCCGGTCGGTCGTGCCTGCTGCCAGCTCGGAAACTGTCTTCACCCACGATGGATGCTGGAGCGAAGGCGCGATTTCCGCCAGCGGGACGAGCACAAACCGTCGCAAGAGCATTCGCGGATGCGGCACTTGCAATTCCGGTGTATCCACCGTCTCCGCGCCGTAGAGCAAAATGTCTATGTCGATCAGCCGCGGCCCTTTCGCCACCAACTTCTTGCTCCCCATCCGCGTTTCAACCTCCCGCAGCGAGCGCAACAATTCCATCGCAGCCTTTTCTGTCTCTCCTTCCACCGCGCAATTCAAAAACCACTCCTGCTCCAGATAATCCACCGGCTCGGTTTCGTAAAACGCCGACACCCGCGTCACACGCACGCCTGCCGCAGGCAGCGCTGCAATCGCTCCGCGCAGATTTGCCTCCCGGTCGCCGACGTTGGATCCGAGCGACATGTACACCTTTTTTTCAACCATGCACTCTCTTTTGCGGAGTTTATTTCACGGTTTCCGCGCCCGCCTTCGCGCATTGTCCATCTTGCGTGGACATACCACCACTAACGCCGATCGCTCCCACAATTTTTCCGTCCATGACCAGCGGAATCCCGCCCTCCACGGGCGTCACTCCCCTAATCCCAAGAACCCGCAGTCCATCCCCGCCTGCCGCCAGCGCGTCTTGTAACGCCTTCGTCGGCCGCTTGAAAAGCGCCGCGGTCCGCGCTTTATCAATGCACACCTCGGCGCTGCCGAGCTGTGTGTTGTCCATTTTCTCGTAGTAAATGAGGTTGCCCGCCGGGCCCACAATGGCCACCGCCATATGCCAGTTGTTTTTCGCGGCTTCGGCCAATGCCGGTGCAGCTGCCTTTTTGGCATTTTCCAGACTGATGGGCAATCCATAGGGATTGGGCATTTGCGCGACAGCGCTGCCAAGCGCGCCTATTAGTACGAGCAATAAAAGGAACATCTTCGCCAAACTTTTCTGTGACATGTTCTCTCCTTCTCTGATTTAACTTCTAATGCTAATCACGTACCGATGCATCTTCGTTCACATCGAAACTCCCAAGCAATTCCTTTCGCTCACTTACTTTCCGTCGAGCACACGAAATTGCTCGCGTCATTCGAATCCCCGCTGCCCTTGTACTTCGCAACCTGCGGGTAGGGACACAACGGCCGGGTCATCTTCACGCTCTTGCCGGAATCGCCCCTCGCCTTCTTCGTCGCGATGATTGCGGAAGGCGTAATTCCTTTTTCCACCCACTGTTCCAGCGCCAGCCCCATATTGTGTTGCGGATCGCTTCCATCCGCCGCGCCATTCTCCCCGAAGGAGTCCGGTCCCGGCCCGCCGCCGCAATGCAGCATTCCCGGCGCCATGTACAGCCGCGCGAACGCGTCCGTCTCCGCCCTGCCCATTTTGGCCACTTCACTTTCGAAATAGTTGATTGTATTCAGCGCCGAAATCGCCGGATCGTTCCAGCCGTGATAAAGAATCAGCTTCCCGCCCCGCGCCTTGAACGCCGCCAGGTTCGGGTCCGTAGCGTTCAGCGTTTTCGTCGTCTTCTCATCGGCGGCGTTCAAAGCATCCTCGATCTTGGCATCCTTGTAATTCCAGTTCGCCTTCTCATACACCATGTTGGAAAAATATCCCGTGCCGAAGGCAAACATCAGGCTCTTGCCCGGCGCCGAACCGGTGATCCACGGTTCCCAAGCGCCTTGCGCCTCCTCCGCGCCGGGCAAGTAGCCCGGAAAAATCTTGCGCCCCTTCGCGTCGATTGGCCCGGCATACAGCTTCTTCAACGCCGTGATCTGTGGCGCCGTAAGGCACTTGTCCGAATCTCCGTCCTTGCACAGCAGAATCTCCGGGTCGAAGTGGCATTTGTTGGGCTCATTCAGGATGCCGTCCGCCACTCCGTCCTGTGCGTCGCAGGCCGCATTTACCGCACGCGCAATCGCAGGCAACTTGCTGGAAGGGATATAGCTGGCTGGATCCAGAGTCGTGGCTTGCGCATCCGCCAGTGCCTTGGTGAGCAGGTGCGTCCAGAAATTTGCCGGCGCCCCCGCCAGGATGCCGTCGTAGTCTTCCGGGAATCGTTGCGCCTCCATCAGCGCTTGCCGCCCGCCGTTCGAACAGCCGCCAAAATAGGAATGTTGCGGACTCTTTCCGTAAAACTCCTGGATCACCGCTTTCGCAATCCGCGTCATCTCATGGATTCCGCGGTACCCATAGTCCGTCACCTTCTCCGGATGTCCCAGCGCCCAGCTCGCGTCCGTCCCGCCTGCCGAATGGCCCGTGTCCGTGCCCACCGTTGCATATCCCTTCTGCAACATGAGCCCCAATCCAAAATACCCAATCTCTCCGGCAAATCCTCCATTGCCCTGGCCCTGCAACTTTCCGTTCCATCCTTCGACGGGCATCCAGACTTCGATCTTGATGGACGAGTCGGCACTGGGCTTCGCTTCCGCCTGCACCCGGCAGAACGCCGCGAGAGATTTGTAGAAATCTGCGCTTCCCGCCATCCAGGGAGTCGCGTTCGGTGGCGGCGGAAATGCTCCGGCTGCAATCGTCTGCGCCGAACCGATCTTTGCTCCAGGCAACTCAAGTTGCGCCAGCCGCTCGCAGTTCTGTGCCGCCGGCACCGTCTTTTGCCCATAAGTCCCGCAGGCCAGAAACATCGCAGCAACCATAGCAACGACTACGTTCCGCATGGCAGAGTCCTCCGATTGATTCTAAGAGCCCGAATTTCTCGAGACGCACCTTAGCCTAAATCAAAACCCGCGCGCAATCGTCCGTTTATTTCGAGGGAATGGGCGTGGTCTGGCCCCTCCATACGTTTTCCGCTTCCGAAGTTTGGGCCGTTGCACTTCAGAGTGCCGCCGCAATTCCGGTGACCCTGTCGCCTTTCCGCCAAAGCTTGTTTACAATGCCTCGCATGCGCAACGTCGTCCTGGGCCTCGGCATCAGCCTCGACGGTTACATCGCCCGCCCCGATGGATCAGTCGATTTTCTCTTCATGCCCAAGGACTATTCGATGGGTCCATTTTTCGCCACCATTGATACCGCGCTCATGGGCCGCAAGACGTACGATGTCGCTCTCAAAATGGGCGGAGGTTCCTACAACGACTCGGGTTTGAGGTCCTACGTTTTCTCCCATTCCCAGCCGCCCGGCGAGCGCGGCGGCGTAACTTTCGTCAACGAATCTCCGAGAACTTTCGTCGAGAAGCTGCGCAAGAGCCCCGGAAAAAACATCTGGCTGATGGGCGGCGGCGAGCTCGTGCGCGACTTCCTCAAAGAGGACCTCGTCGATGAGCTCTATATCGGCGTCGTTCCAGTCCTCATCGGCGAAGGCCTTCCGCTTTTCCCGCCCGGTTTTCCGCAGCGTGAGTTTTCTTTGCTCGAGAACAAGACTTTCTCGAAAGGCATGATTGCCCTCAAGTACGCTCGCATCCGGCCCAAAACCAGGAAGAAATAACAGGCCGCACTCCGCCGCATGTGTCTGTGCCACCGCGGCGTAGACCACGCGGCCAAAGGAACCACCTGTCCGTTTTCTGGACTTCCAGCCAGTTTCACCGGCTTGAGCCGAGTTGTAGATTGGAGTTGCCCCAGTCCAAGGTGCGTCCATGAACGAATACACTTGGATCCAAAGCAACTGGTATGCACTGGGCAATCTCCTCGCCCAGTTTGCCTTCTTAGCTGCCGGCGTCTGGTTTGCCCGCAAAATCCTGCGAACCATGCGCGCGTCCCAGGAGCAGTTCGGAGCCCTGCTAAAGCTTTCGGTGACGGGCTCGGTCGCGGAGCGCCCGTCGACCAGCGTCATCGCTGAGCGAACTCTGAATGGTGCAAGCCCCTACTGGCTTACGCCGTCGGAAATTCCTCCTCTCAGCGCGCCGGAACCCCAAGTAAACGGTCCGAGCCGCTGGGTTGTCGCCCGGCACAAACTGGTCGTGTGGTTACAAACGCCCATGAGCAGCAGCGAAGTTGCTCCCTGGCGCAGAGTTGTCAGGTGGCTCCAGGCCCCCGTCCGAAGCTGACCAGACTTCCTTTACTGTAGCGGCCACGGAATTGGCCCTGACCGGTCGGGACGTTGCCCTCTTGCTGGCTTTTCCCCTGTAGGGGCACGATATTCGTGCCCCCTGTCCCCTGCCACCCGGCATCTTCCCTCTCCGCTTTTAACTTTCAACTCTCCCGAATCTATCTCCTTCCTGCTCAATCATTTAAAATTTACCTTGACAGAGACGATAATATTCTGGTAACATCAATCGTGAAAGTCAGCCGTCACCCTCGCTATTCCGCTCCGAAATTGTCTTTTCCGCATAACCTCTGTGTTCTCAGCATCTCTGAGTTAAATTGCTTCTCTTTCCTGGCTACACCCCGCGATCCTGCCCGAACCTATCTTGCTTCCTTTCACGCTCTTCCGCACTCTTTTGCATTTAATTGCATTTTTTTGCACTCACGCAAAGTTCAACCCGTTTTTTTTCAAGCGATTCCGCACTTTTTGGCAAAAACACGGGGGATGGAGTGGGATCTGCCCCCAATGTGCCATGCTTTCGGTGTATCAACGCGCCATGGCATTTCCATATATTCCATTTCTTTTCATGCTTTTGCGCACTCTTTTTCACCATGGAGCACGGCCAACTCGTTTCTTTTCTGTAGCTTCCACACTCTTTCTATCGCAACGGAGGGTGTAGGGGTAGGCGAGAGTCTAGATTCCACTTCAAGTCCTGAACTCTTGACTCTCAACTTTCGATCGGAGATCTCGAACTGTTCGGGAGCGGAGATTCCGACCCGGTCGGAACTGCCAACTTCCTCAGAAAAGGCGCGGCTGGCGCCTGGGCAGGTCGCGGCCGAAGTATTCGTAGGCGCGGGGGGTGGCGACGCGGCCGCGGGGCGTGCGGTCGATCAGCCCGAGCTGCATCAGGTACGGCTCGTACATCTCCTCGATGGCGTCTTCTTCCTCGCTGAGCGCCGCGGCCAGGGTTCCCAGGCCTACCGGCCCGCCCGCGTATTTGTCCAGCAGCGCGATCATCAGGTTGCGGTCCACTTCGTCCAGGCCGCTCTCGTCCACGCCCAGCATCGCGAGCGCTTCCTGCGCTACGGCGCGGGTGATGCGTCCCGCAGCGCGCACTTCCGCAAAATCCCGCGCGCGCCGCAACAGGCGGTTTGCGATGCGCGGCGTCCCGCGACACCGGCGCGAAATTTCCTCCGCGCCGCCTTCGTCCATCTGGATGTTCAGTATCTTGGCCGAACGATGCGTGATAATCAGCAAGTCTTCCGGCTCGTAAAAATCCAGCCGGTGCACGATTCCGAAGCGCGAGCGCAGCGGCGCGGTGATCAATCCCGCGCGCGTGGTCGCTCCGATGAGCGTGAAATGTCCCAACTGGAAGGGATGAATCCGCGCCCCCGGCCCCTGCCCGATAATCAGGTCCACGCGAAAATCTTCCATCGCCGGATACAGCACTTCTTCCACCGCGGGCTGCAGCCGGTGAATTTCATCCAGAAAAAAAACTTCCTTGCCTTCGAGCGACGTCAGGATCGCCGTCAAGTCGCCTTTGCGCTCGAGCATAGGCCCCGCGCTGGTCTTGATCGGCACGTTCAATTCGTTGGCGATAATTTGCGCCAGCGTCGTTTTTCCCAGCCCTGGCGGCCCGTATAGCAGCACGTGGTCCAGCGCTTCGCCGCGGCTCCGCGCCGCATCGATGGCAATCTGGATATTTTCCTTGACGCGTTTTTGGCCGATGTACTCCTCAAGCCGTTTCGGCCGCACGCTCACGTCGATGCGCGCGTCTTCGTCATACGCCTGCCCGGACACAATCCGTTCCGGCGGTCTTTGCTGCATCATCCGTTTTGCCGTTCCATCCGCCATTGGTCTCTGTCGCACGCCGGATGGGCACGATGTATCGTGCCCCTACAAAGCCTCGACGTTGCCTACGATCCTGATCTTGCGCTTCGTCCCTTCGGCGCAGTCAACGACTGCAGCGCCGCGCGCAGCAGTTTTTCAAAATTCGCAGTGCCTGCGGCGCGCTTCGCTTCTCCCACCGCGTCTTCCGCCGCGCGCCCGTCGTATCCCAGATTCACCAGCGCGGAAATCACATCCGCCTCGACGCCCGCAGGCGATGCCGCCGCCGGTCTCTCGGCCTCTATCGCCACAACTTCCAGCCTGTCCTTCAATTCCACCACCATGCGCTCTGCGGTTTTTCTTCCCACGCCGGGAATTTTCGTCAGCCGCACCAGATCGCTCCCGCGAATCGCGGGCACCAGTTCTTCCACGCTCATCCCGCTCAAAATCTTCAGCGCCAGCGTCGGCCCCACGCCGGAAGCCGAAAGCAGCATTTCGAAAAAATGTTTTTCACGCGCCGACACAAACCCGTACAGCGCCAGCGCATCTTCCCGTACATGGGTGTGGATCAGCAGGGTCACTTCGGTGTGCAGCTCACCGAGCGCGGCGTACGTCGAAAGCGGGACCTGCACGAGGTACCCGACGCCGCCCACGTCCACGAGCACTTGGTTCGGTCTTTTTTCGGCGAGCCGTCCGCGAAGCTGGCCAATCATCGCTCGCCAGTATTGCCGCTTTTCCTTCGCCCGTCAACGCGAAGCACGGAATCGCGCACCTACCTAGCCAATGGCCGCGCTCAAGATGCAGCGGTCGAGGATTTCGCAGGCTGATACTGCCCGGGAACGGAGCGCATCGAGATGGCCAAGCGGTTCCACATATTAATGGTGGCCGCGAGAATGGTAAGGTCCACGACCTCTTTTTCGCTGAAGTGTTGCTTCACTTCTTCGTAGACGGCATCGGGGACGTGCGTTTCGGAAACAAGGGTCACGGATTCGACCCACGCCAGCGCGGCGCGTTCCCGGTCGGTGTAAAAAGGAGTTTCGCGCCAGGCATCAAGCTCATAGAGGCGTTGTTCGGGCTCTCCAAGCGCGCGGGCGTCTTTCGAATGCATGTCAATGCAATAAGCGCAGCCGTTGATTTGCGAAGCGCGCAACTTCAACAAGTGGAGTAACTTGTGTTCGAGGCCGCACGCGGCAAGATATTTTTCCAGCCCATACATAGCTCGTTGGGCCTCGGGAGCAAATTTCAGGTAGTCAATCCGGGGTTGCATCTGGGATCTCCTTTCTGTGTGAAAAATTCAGCGAGGACTGATTTTCCTTGCAATTAAATGAAACTGGTGCGGCAAAGTTATTCTGAGCAAGAATAAAACAGCGGAGAAGATTCAGCCCGGCCTAGCGCCTGGAGCGATCTTTGCGAATAGCTTCATCAATCAAGGCGTCGAGTTCGCTGCGCGTCAGCGTAACATCGCTGTCCGCGGTCTCGCCATTATCGCAGGTGACGGGCAGTTCGGCGCCGCCGCCCGGAGGGGGCGCGACGAAATAACGCGGGCGCGCGGCCATGAGCTTGGCGACTTCGCGGCTGGAAAGCAGCATGGGTTCGCCGGCCATCTCCGCGGCGAGCGTGATTTTTGCGCTGTGCTCGATGGTCTCCATTCGAAAAAAAGCGGTGAGAAGATCCGGACCGCAAGTGACGGCCCCGTGGTTCGCCAGCAGCAGGGCGTCATAGTGCGGGATGAAGGGTTCGAGCGCCGCGCTCAATTCCGGTGTTCCCGGCGTGGCGTACTGCACCAGCGGAATCTGCCCGAGACCGACGATGACCTCGGGAAGCAGCGCCTGGTTCAGAGCGCGTCCGGCCACGGCAAATCCTGTCGCGGTGGGCGGGTGCGCATGGCAAATGGCATTCACATCGGGCCGCATGCGGTAGAACAAAAGATGCATGGCCATTTCCGAGGAACATTTACGATGCCCGGAGAGTTGCCGCCCGTCCAGATCGGTAACCACGAGGTCTTCCGGAGAAAGCGCGCCCTTGTTCATACACGTGGGAGTCGTAAGAATGCGGTCCTCTTCGAGCCGCACGGACAGATTTCCCTCACAAGCGACGATATGCCCGCGTTCGTACATCCAGCGGCCCGCGATACAAATCTCGCGGCGATGCTGCTTTTCGTTCTTCGTATGGCCTGGCAGAACCGATTCCGGAGTCATAAGCGGACTCCCTCCTGGCGCGTCATATTTTACCGAGCCCTCAAATTCGGCTTGATTCCTGCGCATCCCGCAGCGGAGTTGCGGAATGACTCAGGCCGGTTCCCAGTGAACCAGCATGAACGGAAGAGAAACTAATACAACTTAGCTCTGGAAGCTAGTGCAATTTGGAACATTTCCGGCTTTCCCGGTTCGCGAGCCAAAACTGGATTGGAGCGGTCCTAAGCATAGATGCCACGCAATTTCAGGGCCTTGGCTACCCGGTCAATCGCCAGCATGTAGGCGGCAATGCGATTGTTCACTTTGTGCATCTCGGCGAAGCGCACGACTTCATCGAAGGCGTTTTCCATGTAATCGAGGAGGCGCTCGTTCACTTCGCTCTCGCGCCAGAAAAAGCCCTGGCGGTCCTGCACCCATTCGAAATAGCTGACGGTCACGCCGCCAGCGTTGCAGAGAATGTCCGGAACGGTGAAGATGCCCTTTGCATCAATGATCGCGTCGGCTTGCCAGGTGGTGGGGCCGTTGGCGCCTTCGCAGAGAATTCTTGCCTGCACCTGATGCGCATTTTTCTCGGTGATTTGATTTTCGATAGCCGCCGGGATGGCGACCTCACACGGTTGGAACAAAACATCCCGCGCGGACATTTTTGTTCCGCCGCCCGGAAAATCCTGCAGCGGTTTTTTCTGCGTGTAAACCCAATCGATGACTTTCGGGACGTCGAAACCGTTTTCGTTGTAAAGCCCACCGCCGATGTCCGCGAGCCCAACAATTTTGTAGCCCGCTTTCTGCATCAGTTCGGCCGCCAGCGAGCCCACGTTGCCGAATCCTTGAACTACCACACGGCAGCCTTGCTTCTTCATGCCCAATTTCGCCAGCGCTTTGTCGCAGCAGATCATCACGCCGCGGCCGGTAGCCTCGCGCCGGCCTGCCGAGCCGCCCAACTCGATGGGCTTCCCCGTTACGACAGCGGTGGTGGCTTCACCCACGTGCATGGAATACGTGTCCATGACCCACGCCATGGTTTGTTCATTGGTGCCGACGTCCGGAGCGGGCACGTCTCGCTCGGGCCCCAGCCAATTCGCCAGCTCCGCGGTATAGCGCCGCGTGAGCCGCTCCAGCTCTCCGCGCGACATTTTGCGCGGATCGCAAATCACTCCGCCTTTGGCGCCGCCGAAGGGAATATTCACCACCGCGCACTTCCACGTCATCCAGGTGGCCAGCGCACGCACTTCGTCGATCGAAACGTCGGGAGCAAAGCGGATGCCGCCCTTTCCGGGCCCACGCACGGTGGAGTGCAGAACGCGATATCCGGTGAATACTTCCAGCGTTCCGTTGTCCATCCCGATGGGAATGTATAGAGTAATTTCCTTGCTCGGATATTTCAGGTACCGGTAGAGGCCCTGCTCGAGCCCCAGTTTGTTGGCGGCGACCTCAAAACGTGCTTCCGCGTTCTGGTAGACATTCATCTCTTCCGGCATTGGCGCTTGCGGCATGCGAAATTCTCCTTAGAAACTTGCAACCAGGCTCCGTCCACGGAAACAGAGCGGGAAGCAGCTCTTCCTCGCTCACGCTCAAGGCCGGTAACGAAAACCGCGCTCCGCCCTGATCTCAAAGCACATGATTGCGCACGAATGAAGGAATCGCTCCTGAGTTCTCCGGCTAAATCAGCCTACGCTCATGTCAGGCCAAGGAAGGTGAAAGAAAGCGGTCTACCCAACCGCCGGACCTGCCAATTGGCCGGGGCGCCAGTATACGAACGTCTCTGGTGTCCTGCAAGCGAGGGCATATTGCTTGGAACGAGCCTATCCTGCTGGGCAAAATAGAAAGGGACAACAAGGTGATGCGACTGCAAGGCGATAGCAGGAAGCCGAGAGTTGCATTGTTCCCGTTTCCGGCGAGAATCAATTGGGGCGACCCACTGTGGGAAAGTTGAATCGAAGAAACATTATCGCGACCGTGGTTTGCGCTTCTGTGTTGGTATTTCTTGCGTTGCGCGCGCGGCCGCAATCCGCCCCACAGGCTCAACAGCGAGTTGAAACTCCGATGGCAACGGATGAGCGATTGCAGATTCCAGGCTGGTGGCCGACGAAGCGCTCCGCATCGCGCGAAGACTACGTTGGCACGGCGGAGTGCGCGCGGTGCCACGCCAAGAAGACTTTCGCCCAGGTCACCACACCGATGGCGCACGCCGCGATGCCCGCCGCAAAATCGGATATTCTTCGGGAGCACCCGAAAGTGTCGCTACAGCTTGGGCCCTACAACTACGCGATTTCGCGGACTGAAACGGGGAGTATCTATTCTGTAGGCGACGGAACCAACACCATCTCTGAGCCAGTGCTCTGGGCTTTTGGGCTCGGGAATAAGGGGCAGACGTACATCTATCGGCGGGATGGGTTCTACTATGAAAGCCGGATGAGCTTTTATAAAACGATTCAGGGGCTAGCGCTAACGACGGGCCATGCAAGCAAGACACCGGATGATCTGGAGGAGGCACTCGGCCGGTTGATCGATCCCGATACTCTGGGGCGCTGCTTCGGGTGCCACACGACGGCTTCCACTACGACTGCAGGATTCGATCCAGCGAAGCTGCTGCCTGGCGTGACATGCGAAGCGTGCCACGGGCCAGGCGCGAAACATGTGGACCTAGTGGACGCCGAAAAAAGGGACCAGGGGCGGCGCGCGATTTTCAATCCGCGCGGGCTGAATCCCACCGCGCTCGTGGATTTCTGCGGCGCCTGCCACCGCACGTGGAATGACGTGTACGAGATGGGCGCGACGGGCGTGGCCAACGCGCGCTTTCAACCGTACCGGCTGGAGAACAGCCGCTGTTGGGGCGAAGGCGATGCGCGGCTCGCCTGCACCACTTGCCACGATCCGCACCAACAACTGGTTCACGATGAGGCTGCATATGACGAAAAGTGCCTAGCCTGTCATGTCACGGCGCCTGCGAAAAAGGGCCGGGGTGATCATCCGGGAAACGCGTGTCCCGTTGAGAATAAGAATTGCGTTGCGTGCCACATGCCGAAAGTGATGGTGCCGGTGATGCATGCGCCATTCACGGATCACCGGATTCGAATTGCGCGCCCGGGCTCTCCTTATCCGGACTAACGGACATCAAAACTCCCTGGCGGGATAAATGAGTTTTCAGACTCTCATCCTGAGGGTGAGGGACAACGCCAGTTGTGAGGGATTACTGCAAGCGAAACTGGATTGTGACCGTGAGATGCATAGGCACGGCATTGCCATTCAAAGTTGCCGGCTGGTATTTCCACTGGCGCAGCGCATCCATGGCTGCTTGATGGAGCAGCGTGGGCCCGGAAACGACCTTCATGGTGGTGACGCGGCCGGAGGCATCAATGAGGGCGTCGACGCGCACGTCACCCGCAACGTGCTGATTCTTGGCCAGAACCGGATAAGACGGAGGCACCGAAGAAATCAGTCTGGCCTGCTTTACATCGCCGCCGACGGGAAGCGCAACCGCAGGCGCAACAGGCTGAGAGGTGTTGGCCGCCAGTCCGGCGCCGAGCGCTCCTGCGTTCGAATCCGATTCGTCGCCGCTGAAAGCGAGACCCGCATCGGATTCACCGTCATTCGCGGTGCTTCTGCGCTTGGTCACTTTCGGAGTCGCGAGGTGAACCTGGCCGAGGGAAGGTTTCTTGGGCTGAGCAGGAACAGGCTCCGAGGCAGCCAAAGTCATCATGTTCCCGCGACCGGCAGAATTCGAATTGACTGGTTTGCCGCTGATGGGTGAGAGCGATACGCCGGTAGATTCGGCCTTCGAGGCACCCGAATTAGTTTGCAGAGGCGCATTGTTCTGCGTGGACGAACTGGATTGCACACCTTGCGCCGGAGGATTGGCTGGAATGACGGAGCTGTTTTGAGTTGGCAGAGTCTCCGCGGGAGCAGAAACGGCAGACGATGGCGTGCTTGGGGCCGTGACGCCCGCCTGAACATCGCCGGATTGCTGGCGGAAATACCACACGCCGCCACCTGCCAGGAGTAAAGCCCCAGCGGCAATGGCTGCGAACTTGAGGCCTTTGCCGGACTTGCGAGAGCTGCTTTCAACGGAGGGCTCGGTCAATTCGAAATTGAGTTCACTGCCGAAATTGGGGGCCTGCAATTCCGGGGTGCGGCGGTCTTCCAAGTCGGCCGTAGTCTCGGGGGCAATTTCTTCGAAAGCAGATTGTTCCGCCAAATGCTTGGTTGTTTCTCTTTCGATCGGTTCCTGGGTTGAAGAAGGAGCAGCGGCATTGCGGGCCAGCGGCTCGAGCCACGAGGGGATTTTCAATTCTTCGTCGTCGAGCATCGAAGAGACCGGAGGCGAAACGATTTTCGCAGGCTCCGCGCGCTTTACAGGGGCGGGAGCGGGCTCCATCTTGGCCGCAAATTGCGAAAACTCCGCGAAGGGATCGTACGGCTTGACGCTGTCAACGACAGGTGCGGGCGGCGGGGGCGGCGCGGACGCGTGCTTTTCCGCGGTCTTCTCGGCAAACAGCAAACTCGAAAGCTGTTCCTGCAAGCGCGCCGTTTGTTGTTTGAGCTCTGCCGTCTGCGGGTCAGCCGCGGCGAGAGGCGCCAGTGGGTCCGGAGGAGGAGGCTCGACAAAACTGGGCTCAGGCTCGTCGGACAAACTCTTGACGTCCACTATCGGCGGAGCTGCGGAGGCTTGCGCGGAAGGCGCAAAGATGGAAGCGTGCGCTTCGGGTGTGCGCGGCAAATCGAATGTCGAAGAAATGGGGCCGGCCGGCTTGAGGGGGACGGCATCCACCTGGAGCTCGGGCATGAGCGAAGCAGGCGTGGCCGGTACGAGCGAAACGGGCGCTTCCGGCTTCGGGGCCGCAGGGATTTCGATCACGGACGCCGGCGGTGTGACAATTTTGGATTCGGAGAGCCTCGGCTCTACGTCTCTTGCGACGACCGCAGGGACTGCGGGCACGGATTCAAAGATTTTGCGTGTACCATTTGCCGGTGGGGGCACAAGAACAGGCGCAACCGGGCGGGGCGCTACTGGGGCGCCGCCGGCAATCGGTGAACCGACCGCGGGAGAAGGAGTCAGAGAAGATTGCGAAGGCGCACCGATGCGATCGCCCGGGAAACGCATGCCCCAGAAACCGACGACGGACTCGGTGAATTCCAGCTCGACGTAGCCGCTGATGTTGCGATAATTCTTGGACTTGACGACCTGGCAGACGACTTCCTTTTTGGTTTTTTCGTTGGTGAGAAAAAGCAACTGGCCCGGAGCGACGGAAGAGGCCAGGCGAATGACAGCGCCGCTGCCGAAAATCAGGACGGTTTTTGTAGCTTCGGAGAAAGGCTCGCGCTTGGCGCTGCCTTCGACGGTGCGAGCACCGTTCACGGAAACGGGGACTTCGAGCGCAACGGGCTGCTGCTTAACGGCGTTGTCAGAGGGGACAGGGGCGCTGGCCGAGGGACGCGAAGCGGATTCCGGCGTGGCGGTCAGAAGATCGTTTTCTTTGGCGATGGGTGCCATGAAGTTCTCACTTGCGAAGGAAGATTTTGCCGTTCGCAGCGTCCAGACAGGATCCTGCGCGAACATCTATATATTCAGCTTGGGCGGAGGGGCCAACCATAGTACCCGCGTACTACCATGGAAACACTGGCCTTTAGGACAGGGATAAATTGCGTTCGATGGACTAGCGCGGCAAGGGCGGCGTGAAGCGCTCGTCAATTTCGACCTGATAGCCGGTGACGAGCTTGTTGGTTTCGTTGGCCATGCCGATGACGGCCTGAAGTTCCTTGAACATGGCGTCGGTCATGCCCTTGCCAAAGGCGGAAGCGGTGTGGGAAGCGATGCAGTAGTGGCAGTTGTTGGTGACGCTGACGGCGATGTAGAGAAGTTCCTTGGTGAGCGAATCGAGCGCGCCGGGCGCCATGATTTGCTTGATGCTTTCCCAAGTACGCTTGAGAAGCGCAGGATCGTGAGCGATGGCCTTCCAAAAATTGTTGATCCAGTCGGTTTTACGGGTGGCCATGATGTCGTCGTAGACGGCGCGGACTTCGGGGCTTGCGTCTTTGTATTCGATGAGGCCGAAGGTGGACATAAATTCTCCCGAATTGCGGCGGATGAAGACGGTGAAAACGTTAGCAGGAAGTGGGAACGCGTGCCAGAAGGAATCCAACAACGGACCTAAGACAACGGTGCATCTCGGGATGGACGCCGAAGATAATCGCAAAGAGCGACGGTGCGTTCACGCTTCGAAAAGCGTCGGTGACGGTGCTGGGAGGAAGAACGACGGCTGACTAGCGAAGGCGCGAAGTCAGGCTCGAACAGAGAACTGGAGGAATTCTTCGAGAAGGAGGCGGGAGAGGCGGCGGGTGTTGTGGCGGAGGACGCCGTGTTCTTCGAGGAGGTTATCGAGGATGACGCGGAAGCCGAGCTTCTGAAGGTCCGGGAGATCGATGACCACCGGCTCGGCGCCTTGCGCACGATAACGGCGAGCGACATCGGGGGAAACAAGCTGCCGGTTGGCGACGACCCAATCGATCACGCGATGCGCAACGTGTTTTTGGATCGCGCGCAGATGATCCGCGAGGGCGTAGCCGGAGGTTTCGCCGGGCTGGGTCATGAGATTGGCGATATAAACGCGCGGCGCTTTGGATTTGGCGATGGCATTGGCGATTTCCGGGATCAAGAGATTGGGCAAGATGCTAGTGTACAGCGAGCCGGGGCCAAGGAGGATTAGGTCGGCGTGCTTGATGGCATCGATCACCAGCGGAAGCGGCTGCACGCGGCGCGGAGAGAGTCGCAGTGTCTTGATCGGCACGCGGCTGGCGGTGATGCGCGTTTCGCCGTGGACGAGGCGGCCATTCTCGAGGGTGGCGACGAGGTGAACGTTCGAAAGCGTTGAAGGAAAAATACGGCCACGGATGGCCAGGACTTTGCTGCTCACGCGGATGGCCTCGGTAAAGTCGCCGGTGACATGCGTAAGCGCGGCCAAGAAAAGGTTGCCGAAGTTGTGGCCGATGAGGCCGCGGCCAGCGTTGAAGCGGTATTGAAAGAGCCGGCCGAGCAGGGCTTCGTCTTTCGAAAGGGCGACCATGCAATTGCGAATGTCGCCCGGTGGGAGGATGCGATTCTCGCGGCGCAAGCGGCCGGAGCTGCCGCCGTCATCGGTGACGGTGACGATCGCAGCAAGGTCGGCGATGGGATGCTCGGGTGTGGCATGCTCATCGGTGCGGCGGATTACATGGTCCTTGAGGCCGCGGAGAAGTGTTGAAAGGCCGGTGCCGCCGCCGAGAGCGACGATGCGGAAACCGCGGTGAGGAGCTTTCGGTTTAGGCGAGGATTTTTTCATCTTCGGATGACAAGCAAGGATGACACTTCATTGTACAGAAAAGAATTCAACACAGAGAGGGCACGCATAAGCGGAAAGGAGAAGCAAGTAGAGGACAGACGGAAAGTCTGTCTACTGGCCGGCCATGCCGTCTTTCTCTGGATAGAGAAGTTCGGTGAAGCGCGGGTCTTCCTGGAGGAAAGCAAAATCCTCGTCGTTGCGCGCATGGTAGCGATTCTCTGCCCGCAACTGAATGGCGACCTTGAGATTGGCCATGGCGGAATCGGCTTCGCCGGTGAGGCAATCCAGCGCCGCCAGAGCATAATGAATATGATCCGCCTTGGGCGCAGCTTTGCGGGCTTTCAAGAGACTTTCCCGCGCGTCGTCCCAGCGGCCGATGTTCATCATGCCGACGCCGCGCTGGTAATGCTCCTCGGCAGTCCTGGGATTTTGTTCCGCGGAAGGCTTCATGCGCTGCTCGGCGATCTTAAGGTGCATGCGGGCGCGATCGGCGAGCTCTTTGCTGGGGCCTTTCAAAACTTCTTCGAGTTCCTGCTTGGCCCTGGCGAATTTTTGCTGATGAAAGAGGCCCAAGGCTTCATCGTAGACTTTGAGCTGCGCCTGGACGCGCGGGTCTACCAATTCGACTCCACCGCGCTGGGCGGGGGGCGGCGGCGGTAAACTCTTCTTTTTACGGGACTTAGCCAAGCCGCGGGAAGAGGCCTTGGAATGACCGGAGGAGCGCGAAGTCGGCTTATGAGCCTTTGCCATGAAGCGCATGCTAGCAGAGGAGTTAACGCGCGTCAACGAGGGGCATCGGCTAGCGGAAGGGTGAGGAAACGTTACCTCCCGGTGGCAAGGCACGAAATAGGGCGTGGAGTTTTGGAGAATATCACGGAAACTGTGTGAGAGAGTATCGAGCGGGAGACGGACGGGGGAGAGATTGGCCTGCCTGCACCGCGTGTGCTATAAGTTTGTGGCCTAGTTCGGGTTGACGACAACGTGCCTTTCATCAATTTTCCTGCGCGCGAAATAAACTGCAAGCTTGTGTATTACGGTCCAGGTCTGGGCGGAAAGACCGCCAACCTGCAGTGGATTTATGACCATACGGGGCAAAACCAGAAGGGGAAAATGGTGTCGCTAGCGACGGAGACGGACCGTACGCTGTTCTTCGACTTCCTACCCCTGGATTTGGGAACCGTGCGCGGGTTTAAGACGCGCTTTCATCTATATACGGTGCCCGGGCAGGTGTTCTATGAAGCCAGCCGCAAGCTGATTTTGAAGGGCGCGGACGGCGTGGCGTTCGTGGCGGATTCGCAGGAAGAGCGGCTAGACGCGAATTTCGAAACGATGGAAAACTTGCAGGAACATTTGAAGGAACACAACCTGAATTTTGCAACGATTCCGTACGTGCTGCAGTTGAACAAGCGGGATTTGCCGAACGCCATGTCCGTGCCGGAGCTGACGAAGCAGCTTCAGAAAAAAGGTGAGCCCGTTCTGGAGGGCGTGGCGATTCAGGGAATGGGCGTATTCGAAACCTTGAAGGAATTGGCGAAGCTGGTGCTGGCGGAATTGAAAAAGGGCGGCTAGCTCTTCCGAGTAAGATTCCCTCCGAAGTTTATTCCCGACGACTAATAGAAAAACGTGATGCGGCGAGTGGCGTGTCTACGCGAAGTTCGCGAGGGCGGCGGATTCGGATTCGAAGGTGGGGATGGCTTCGACGAGGCGGGTGACGGTGAGGGCGTCGCGGACGCGGCCAGGGCCGCAGACCAGGCGCAGCACGCCGCCTTCACGGGCGAGCTGAATCGAGATGCGCACCAGCGTCGAGATGCCGGAGCTGTCAATCTGGGGAATACCATTCAGGATGACGACGACTTTCTTCGCGCCCTTCTGGACCACAGATTGAAGAGCCGCGTGGAGCTGGTCGCTGGGCTCCCCGATCGTGAGGCGGCCATGGACTTCGAGAATGGACACTCCGGCGGACTCGCGGACATTAATTTCCATGGGGGGACGCTCGGTCATGTCTGAATTTCCGTCTCTGAACCCACTACTGGTGAGGCCAAACGTGTAGCCGCTCGGCATTATACGCTGGCCGGGGAGATGGACAAAGCCCACAACTCCCGTCACCCGGAAACTCGAAAATCCCAGGAGCCAGGAAGGACAGTCGCATCAGAAAAACGAATAGAGGGGATGAATATTTCAAACTGTGAGCCATGGCTGCCACGCGTATAATCCTGGGCGGCGAAGTGGCGGGTCCCCGGCAGTTGAATCCAGAGCCAGCGGAGCGGACACACCTATGAAGTGCATGGGGCGAAAGTGCTGTTTCCATCTTGTTCTGGTACTTGCGGCCCTCTTGCTCGCCGCGGTTCCGCTTTCCTCGCAACAAACCCCCGCCCCGATGCTCTCCTCGACAACTCTTCCAGCGGCTCTTGCAACGCCCGAAGTTTCGAAGGCTGTGGATGAAAAGCTGGCGCAGCTCGACCAGCGCGTGACGGCGGCACAGTCCTCCGCGGACAACGCATGGATGCTGGTGAGCGCGGCGCTGGTGCTGATGATGACCGGGCCGGGGCTGGCGCTTTTTTATGGCGGCCTGGTGCGGCGGAAGAACACGCTGGCGATCATGATGCAAAGTTTTGCGCTGATGGCGCTGATTACGGTGATGTGGGCGCTGGTGGGGTATAGCTTGTGTTTCGGCGGAAATGGGCCGGTGATTGGAGGATTCGAACACGCGTTTCTGCGCGGCGTTGGCGCGGAGCCGAACCCTGATTACGCCGGGACGATTCCGCAGATGACCTTCATGGTGTACCAGTTGATGTTCGCGATTATTACACCGGCGCTGATCACCGGCGCGACGGCGGAACGCATGAAGTTCAGCGGAACGGTGTTGTTCCTGACGCTGTGGTTCCTGGTCGTCTACGCGCCGCTGGCGCACATGGTGTGGGGCAAGGGCGGGCTGCTGAACGCGGCGCTCGGCGGAAAATTTCCCACCCTGGATTTCGCGGGGGGCACGGTGGTGCACATTTCCTCGGGAGTCTCAGCGCTGGTGTGCGCGATTTATCTGGGAAAACGGACGGGGTACCCGAAACAGCCCATGCCGCCGCACAGCCTGGTGCTCAGTTTCATAGGCGCGTGCCTGTTGTGGGTCGGATGGTTTGGGTTTAACGCGGGGAGCGCGCTGGCTTCGAATTCCCTGGCCACGAGCGCGTTTGTCGCCACACACTTCGCTGCGGCCGCGGCGGCGTTGAGCTGGAGCGCCGCGGAATGGATCAAGAACGGGCGCGCGAGCGCGCTGGGCGCGATCTCCGGCGCAGTGGCGGGGCTGGTGGCCATCACGCCAGCGGCGGGATTTGTCGCCCCGATGCCCGCGCTGGTGATCGGATTCTTCGCCGGCGCCTGCTGCTATTGGATGGTGACGAAAGTAAAGGCCATCTTCGGGTATGATGACGCGCTCGATGCCTTCGGCGTGCACGGCGCGGGCGGAACGATTGGAGCCCTGCTCACAGGAGTTTTCGCGCAGCAGGCGATCAATCCGATTTTTGGCGCGGGCAAAGCGGTGGGCGGACTCGACGGTCACTGGGGACAGATTGGCAATCAACTCGTGGGCGTTCTGATCGCCTGGGGGGTTGCGCTGGTCGGAACGATGGTGCTGCTGAAGATCGTGGATTTGCTGACAGGCGTGCGCGTACCGGAAGAACACGAAATTCAAGGACTGGACGTCACGCAACACGGCGAAGAGGCTTACAACCTTGAGGCGTAGAGAAATCCGGCAAGAGAGTGTCAGGCACAGGGCGGAGCGGAAACATCCATGATGAAACTTGAGGCAATCATTCAGCCCTCGCGGTTCGAATCCGTGAAAGATGCCCTGCGCGAAATCGGCATCGAGGGAATGACGGTGACGGAAGTGCGCGGGCACGGCCGGCAAAAGGGACACACCGAAGTTTATCGCGGACGCGAGTACACTGTAGACCTGCTGCCAAAGATGAAACTGGAGATGGTGCTTCCGGATGGGCTGGTGAGCCGCGTGGTGGACACTATTTTGAAGACAGCCAAGACAGGAAAGATTGGTGACGGTAAGATATTCCTATCCAGGGTAGAGGAAGCCATTCGGATTCGTAATGAGGAGCGCGGTGAAAACGCGCTCTAACTCTTCATTTTGGGCCGCTGAGCGGTCTGCTTGCTCGTGACTGCGGGGCGATCCAAATGACGACCGCCGCACGCCCCGGTTTCAATCCGGGCATCCCACCCGTTAAAAACATGCAAGGACCCCCGACTCCTTTGTCCGTGCTCGGCCCGCAAGCCGAAGCGGAACGGCAACGCATACGGCAACAATTTGAAGCGGGTACGAGTGCGCGAGAAACGCTGCGCGCGTTGTGCGAGCTCGCGGACCGGAACGTTCAGCGGGTTTTCGGAGAATTGCTGCACGTCCATGAGAGCACGCCGCAGGGGCTGGCCCTGCTCGCGCTTGGCGGGTACGGGCGGCAGATGCTGTTCCCCTATTCGGATCTCGACATCCTTTTCCTTTTCGGCAGCGAAAAAGCGGAACAGGAGTCGCGCCGGCTGATTGCGGAGTTTTCACGGACGCTGTGGGACCTGGGATTCCGCGTGAGCTCGGCGGGGCGGACCCTGGAAGAGTGCAAGCGCATTGAAGAAGACAACGCGGAGTTTCACCTGGCGCTGCTGGACCGGCGATTCCTGGCGGGCGATGCCGCCCTCTACGACAAGCTGGACACCAAGCTGCTGCCGGCCTCGGAAAAACAGGCGCGGGGGTTTTTGCTGGCGGAGCTTCACCGTCTGACCAAGGAACGATTGACGCGGTACGGCAACACGATTTTTCATCTTGAGCCAAATGTAAAAGAGTCGCCGGGCGGGATGCGGGATTATCAGGCGACGGTATGGCTGCGGCAGATTGTGGAGGAGAAAAAAGAGAGCCGCAAAATCACGGCGGCGGAGGAGGAGCTCTCCGCGGCGGCAGTCGATTTTCTGGGAGCGATCCGATGTTTCCTGCATTACAAAAACGGGCGGAACGACAACACGCTTACCTATGAACTGCAGGCAGCCGCGGCGGAGCGAGCGTTGGGCGTAGGAGACGGTCTCGCAAGAACGCCGGCGGAATGGATGCGCTTGTACTTCCGTCAGGCCCGAACGCTGAACCGTCAACTGCTGCGGTACCTGGAGCAGAAAGCCCCCGTTCCCCTGACACTGCGGCAGCGGCTCTTTCATGCGGCGCGCGCCGCCAAGCTGGAGGCGGATCACGGCAAGTACTGCATGGAGCGTGAGGGTTTGCTGGAAGTGCTGGACCCGCCTGCGCTTGCCGACCGGGCCATCACCTTTTCCTTGTTCGGCGAGGCCGCGCGTACGGGCACTCCGCTGAGCCGCGAGGCGGAACGCAGCATCGGATACATCCTGACGCATCCGGAACTGCGGGCGCGCAACACGGAGATGTCCTGGGCAACGCTGCGCGAAATTCTCGGCTCGGACTTTCCCGGAGTGGCGTTGCGCCCGATGCAGCGGCTTGGCCTCCTGACGGAGACGCTTCCGGAATTCGGGATGATCGATTCGCTGGTGGTGCGCGATTTTTATCACCGCTATACGGTGGACGAACACACTCTCCGAACCATCGAGCACCTGCAGGAACTTGCCGATCCGCCCGATGCGCGCGGGGCGCATTTCGCACCGCTCTGGAAAACCGTCGATCGGCGCGACCTGCTCATTCTGTCGCTTTTGCTGCATGACGTGGGCAAAGGGATGCCGGTTGAGAATCACGTCACCGGCAGCCTCACGGCTCTGGATAGCGCGGCGCGGCGCCTGAAGCTTTCTCCCGAAGAGGAGGCGGAGGTGCGCTTTCTCATCGAGCATCATCTGGACATGTCCGCCACAATACAGCGACGGGACATTTTTGACCCGGCGACGGTTTCCGTTTTTGCGGAGTCCGTGGGAACTCAGGAACGATTGCAACGATTGTGCCTGCTGACCTACGCGGACATTCATTCCGTGAATCCGGAAGCGTTGACGCCGTGGAAAGCGGAAATGCTGTGGCAGCTCTTTGTGGCGACTTCGAACCACTTCAGCCGGACGCTGGATCGCGACCGGCTGCACGCACCCGATGAAGTTCCCATGTTGGAGCGGGTGAAGGCGTTTGCTGGCGAGGCGACCCTCGAAGAGATCGAGCGGTTCCTGGAAGGATTCCCGCGAAGGTATCTGGCCGTGCATTCGGCGGCGGAGATCGCCGCGCACTTCGCGCTGTACCAGAAGCTGGGCGCGGAACCGGTGCAGACCGAATTGATCGTGACGCGCCACGCGTTCTCGCTCACGCTGCTTACGGCGGACCGACCCGCGCTCTTCGCCACGATTTCCGGCGTGCTTGCCGGCTGGGGCATGAACATCATCAAGGCGGATGCGTTTGCCAACGCGGCTGGCGTGGTCCTAGACACGTTTCACTTCGCGGATTTGCACCGCACGCTGGAATTGAATCCCGGCGAAATCGAGAGATTCCGCAAGAGTCTCGCGGACGTCGTGAACGGCAAAGCGGCGCTCGAGCCGCTCCTGAAGGGCCGGGAAAAGGCAAGCCGCGCGCGGACGCCCAAGGTGGCCGTCGAAACGCGCATTACTTTTGACGATTCGTCATCCGCGCACAGCACCCTTATGGAAATCGTCACGCAGGATCATCCAGGCTTGCTGTACGAGATCGGCTCGGCGCTCGCACGGCTGGGCTGCAATATTGAGGTCGCGCTGATTGACACCGAAGGCCAGAAAGCCATCGACGTTTTTTATCTCACCGCGCAAGGAAAAAAACTCTCCCCGCAAAAACAGGAACTGCTTCGCGAAGTGCTGCAAGGAACGCTAAGCTAATCTAGTCCCCTCACAAACTATTCACCTAGAACGAGACACGGGCGCTCAGTTGAATTTCGCGGCCGGGCGTCGCGGCTTCCGTGATGGTGCCGAACTGCGGCGTGTTCACAAAGCGGTCAGGCATGCCGAGATTCACTTTGTTCAATGCGTTGAAGAACTCGGCGCGGAACTGGAATTTCATGCGCTCCGTGAGACCGAAATCGCGCGCCAACGCCAAATCCAGCGTCTGCATTCCCGGTCCGACCACCGTGTTGCGGCCGACGTTGCCAAACGTGAACGCAGCTGGCGCAGCGAAAGCGGCCGGATTGAACCAGTGCTCCGCTGTGTGCGTGCCGGCGCCGAAAGTGGGCTGCCCGGTGATGTTGGCGCGAATCGGATTCTCGCCGAGGACGGTACCGGCGTTCGCCGTGTCGCCGAAGACGGAGATGGTCAGTGGAAAGCCGGTCTGGATTTGATAGACGGAAGTGAGGATCCAGTTGTGCGAAAGCGCGCGCACGAAACCCGAATCGCCGTAACCGGGGATGCTGTAGACCAGACTGGCGGCGAAACGATGCTTGATGTTGCAGGCCAGGCCTTTTTCGGCCGCAAGGTTGCTGTTGTTTTGCGGAATCGAGGATTCGAACATGGGCGAGCGAAAGTCCGGCGCGTTGCTCAGGCTCTTGGCAAACGTATAGTTGGCCAGCAAGCTGAGGCCGTGCGCGTAGCGGCGCCGGACGTTCACGAAACCCGCGTCGTACCAGCTTTGCGCGGAGTTGGCGAGCAGGTTGATAGTGCTGACCGGTGTGCAGATCGCGCCCGCGGGGCAGCCCGCAGGCATCGTGGGAGAAACAGTCACGCCCGAGGGCAACACCGAATTGTCAACGAAGGCGAGGAATTTATACGGACGGCGAGGCCCGATGGCGCCGGGCCCCGGAGGCGCGTTGTTAATCAGGTCCGCGCGCTGGAGGTGAATGCCGCGCGAGCCGAGGTAGCCGACTTCGAAAGTCGTCTCGCGACCGAGGCTCTTTTCAATCGAAGTGCTCCACTGTTGAACGTACTGCGCGGGAGCGTGCGGATCAAACGTCGTGAAGCTGACGGTAGTCGTGCCGAGAGCCGCGGGGTTGAAGTTGAGCGAGGTTTGCGACGCTGCGGCGTTGAGCAAAGATGCGGGCGGGTTGAAATTGTCAAACTGCTGCGTTTCGGGAAAGACAAAGGGAACGTTGTGGCGCTGGTTGCACCAGGTGTTGAGGTCCACCGGTGTAAAGAAAATGCCGTACGCGGCGTGAAGAACGAGGCCTACGTTGGTGAAGTGGTGCGAGATCCCGAAGCGTGGAGCAAAATTGTGTTTGTTGGAATACAGCAGGCCGCTGGGGAAGCCGTTCTGCCCGCCGATAAAAATCCGGGGAATGCCGTTCTCAAAGATGATATTGGTGTTGGTATAGGCGATGTCGTGCAGCGGGCTCGCGTATTCATACCGCAAGCCCATTTCGATCGTGGTGTTGCGCGTAATCTGAAAACTGTCTTGCACAAAAGCGTCGGTTGACCAGGCGCGAAGCTGCATTTGTGGGATGCCCGCCTGGCGCTGCTTCACGGCAGGTAGCCCGAGGAGAAAACTGGCCAGGGCAGAGCCGGTGCCGTCGTTGGTTCCCGTCTGCGAAGTGTAGCCGTTCGTGAACTGGTAGTAGCCGCGATTCTGGAAAAATCCCCACATTGGCCAGATATAACGGCGGAAACTTCCGCCGAACTTGAGACTGTGGCGGCCGTGCTGCCAATTCAGCGAATCGCGCGCTTCAACAGTCGTGTCCCAGGCCCGCATAGGGGTGGCAGCGTAAGTGTCGCCCATGCCGGAAAAGCCCTGGACGTTGAACCACGGCGCGCCCCAGGCGCCTGGCCCGCCGAAGCCGACGCCCAGGATTCCAAGCTGCGAAACGATGTCATTGCTGAACGCGCTTTGTGTGAAATGGCTCATGGCCAGGCGGGAAAATGTGAGCGTCGCGATATTTACCATGTTCGGCGTGATGATGCGGTTCCACGCCAAGCTTCCCTGCTGCGAGAAATCGTCGTGGGTTGTGCCAAATCCGGGTAAGTTGATCGGTATGAAGCCGTGTTCGGAACTGAGTGAGTAGCGCGCGGAAAGAGTGTCGCTATTGGAAAAAATATGATCGATGCGGACCGTGCCCTGATCGGTGACGTGACGTTCATTGCGGACATCAAGATAGTTGTTGCAGTCCACGCCCGCGCCGACGACTCCTGGCTGCCCCATCATCGAGCCGCCACACGCCATCATGCCCATGTCCATGTTGGGCTGCGGAACATAGGTTTGCAGGAAGAGCTGCGCGGCCAAGTTGATGTTTTGCGAAGGAATGGTGTTGTCCGGGAAAGCAGCGCGAGGATTCGTCGGGCTGGCGGGCTGGCCCGGCGTACCAACACTGTACGGATTGTAGATGGTGACGCCGCTCATCTGAAAATTGCCGGCGATTTCATCGCGCGTGGGAACGGTTTCCGTCATCGAATCGGCCTGCGAATGGCGGAAGCCCTCGTAATTGAGGAAGAAGAAAGTCTTGTTGCGGACGATGGGGCCGCCGAAGGAACCGCCAAAATTGTTCTGCACCAGAAATTTTGAAGAACCCATCGCGCCAAACGTGTACGCATCCATGGCGCCATTGCGAAGAAAGTCGTACGCGGTGCCGTGAAACGCGTTGGAGCCCGAACGCGTAACGATATTGATTTGGCCGCCACCCGCGCCGCCCATCTCCGCGGAGTAGCTGCCGGTTTGCACTTTGAATTCCTGCACGGCATCGGGAGAAGGGCTCAGGTTGAGCGTGTTAAAGGTAGGATCGGTATTCGTGGTACCGTCGAGCAGAAAATAGTTTGCGTTCGGCCGGTTGCCTCCGATGCTGACCGCGGAGCGCTGCCCCGGCCGCCAGTAGAGCGGATTCATGTCACCGGCTTGCGCGCCGTGGCTCAAATGCGCGCCGGGAACCGTGAGCACCAGATCGATGAGCATGCGCCCGTTCAAAGGAAGATTGCTGACCGCGGCTGGTTCGATCACTTCTCCGACGCTGGCATCCACGATGTGAAGAACGTCCGCAGCGGAGGCTTCCACTTGCACGCTGCTCGCGGAAGTCGCGAGCCTCAGGGCGAAATCGATGACCAGCTGCTCGCCGACTTCGAGGCGGAGCGCGCGGGTGACTTGCGCGAATCCCTCGGCCTGAACGACGAGTTCGTAGTCGCCGGGCAAGAGACCCGTGATCTGGAAAATCCCTTGCGTGTTGCTGGTGACGCGGCGCTCGGCCCGCGTTCCCTTCGCAGTAAGCAGTACGGACGAGCCCGCGACTGGACTTTGCTGCGGATCCGTAAGCGTACCCGTTACCACGGCATAATTGCTCTGGCCAAGCGCAGCCGGCGCGGCACA
This sequence comes from Candidatus Acidiferrum sp., assembly GCA_049644365.1. Taxonomy (GTDB): domain Bacteria; phylum Acidobacteriota; class Terriglobia; order Acidiferrales; family UBA7541; genus Acidiferrum. Next base: position 45,760 of record JBARRT010000205.1, read on the forward strand.
CAACAGGAAAGCAAGAATAGCTCTTCGCACGACTATACCTCCGCCTTGTAGGACACACGCGACGCGTCCGAGATGCGCGTCATTACAACACCATCAGCACCGGCATACCTGGACCGCTCCCTCCGGGGTGGAGGAGCGAGTTTTGAGGATTAGAGCGGTAATGGCGAATGGACGCAATAATAGAAAAACACTAGCTCCTCCAAATGCTTGGAAGCGACGACGTGCGCCAACTCTGACCCGTCTACATGCATTCTCACCTGCCAAGGAAGTTCGATTAGCAAGCAGAGGACAGAAGAACAAGCGGGACACTTGAGGCCGCGGATTCCAGGGCGAAATTTACGGGCATTCGCGGGTTGCCTTCTGTACAATCCCGCTACTCTAGCCATTCGAAGCGGGGACCATGAAACTGAACTCGACTCTCTTGAAAAGCACGGTGGTCGCGGCGTTGGGCGGTTTGTTATTCGGATTCGATACCGCCGTCATTGCCGGCGCGACGCAGGCATTGAAAGTCCTCTATCATCTCTCCCCGCTCGGGGAAGGATTCACGGTAGCCAGCGCGCTGGTGGGAACTGTGATTGGCTCCATGCTCGCGGGGATACCAGGGGATCGGTATGGCCGGCGCGACAGTCTGCGCGGGATGGCCGTTTTATACGTAGTCTCCGCACTGGGTTGCGCGCTCGCTTGGAACTGGCCTGCGCTCGTGATTTTCAGGTTCATCGGCGGGCTGGCCATCGGCGGATCCTCGGTCCTCGGCCCGATGTACATCGCGGAAATCGCTCCGGCCAAATGGCGCGGAAGGCTGGTGGGATTGTTTCAGTTCAATGTCGTGTTTGGGATTCTCCTCGCCTACTTCTCCAACTACGTCCTCGGGACGATGGGTCTTGGCGCGGCGGAATGGCGTTGGAAGCTCGGCGTAACCGCCGTGCCGGCCGCCTTTTTCTTTTTGATGCTGTTCGGAATTCCGCGCAGCCCGCGGTGGCTGGTGAAGAAAGGCAGAATCGACGAAGCCCGCGAGGTGCTGCGCCTGATCGGTGAGGAGAATTACGAACAAGAGCTGAAGGACATCATCGAGTCCATTGACGCCGAGCATGTCACCAGCGACGCTCTCTTCACTGCCAAATACCGAGTCCCGATTTTTCTGGCTATCTCCATCGGCATGTTCAATCAGTTGTCCGGGATCAACGCCATTCTTTACTACTTGAATGCCATCTTCGAGCATGCCGGCTTCAGCAAAGTCTCCGGTGATCTCCAGGCCGTGGCTATTGGTGCGACAAACTTGCTCTTCACGATGCTCGCGATGTCCGTGATCGACAAAGTGGGGCGCAAGAAACTCTTGCTCGTCGGATCCGTGGGCACGGCTCTTTGCCTTGGCGGTGTGGCGGCCATCTTCCTGACGGGGCGCCACGAAAGCCTTCTCGTTTGGATGTTGGTCGGTTACATCGCCTTTTTTGCGTTTTCACAGGGCGCGGTAATTTGGGTCTACATCAGCGAAGTGTTTCCCAATCGTGTACGGGCCAAGGGCCAGAGTCTGGGGAGTTTCTCCCACTGGATCATGAATGCGCTGATCTCCTGGACTTTTCCTCTAATGGCGGCTTCCTCCGGCGGTTATCCGTTTGTATTTTTCTCCGCTATGATGGTGCTGCAATTCTTCGTCGTCCTTTTCTTCTATCCGGAAACCAAGGGCATTTCGCTGGAAGAAATGCAGAAGAAACTTCACATCGCTTGAGGTTTCCGCAAAAGCCGAAGCGCGGGACTTCACTCGTTTTCGCGAGGAGCCTCGCGCTTCACCTGCTCGAGGTTTTCACGCGCCAGGGTATTGTTGGGGTCGATCGCCAGGGCTCGTTCTAAATGCGTTCGCGCTTCCTTCCAATGCCCGGTTTCGGCCAGCGCGCCTCCGAGGTTTGCTTCCGCGTTGGCGTCCTCTGGATTGATCCGGACGGCAGCGCGAAAATGCTCTACCGCTCCCTCGAAGTCCTCCCGCATCGCCAGCGCCGTCCCCAGGTTGTAGTGCGCATCAAAATAGTCTGGCCGTGACCGCAGCGCAGCCTCCAGATACTTGATAGCTGCCTCGGGATGCCCCGCGGCCATGTTCGCGGCTGCAAAAGCATTGTTGACCGTGGCATCTTCCGGCCGCAGTCGCAAAGCCAGCCCGTAATGCTTCATGGCCTCTGCCAATTCGCCGCGCGCCTGCAGCATCGCAGCAAGATTGTAGTGCGCTTCAAAGTCCGCCGGATTTTTCTCCACGTTGTGACGCGCCAGCGCCTCCTGCAAAACTCTCCGTGGATCATTGGCCTCGCTGGACGCCGCGCGCGGCAGCACTTGCAGCCACAGGTGCGCCATCTCATCGCTCGAACTGTTGCCGGCAGTCACTCGTTTGGGCGGATCATTCGGGTTAAGCGGATTCCCGTCGGTGTTGTCATAGGAATACCGCATCGAAACGACCGTCCCCGCCGGCAGTTCCACCGGCGTGGCGTACCGGTAGACCGCCTGCCAGTTCAGATTCCACTCTGGGATGTGGATCAAGGATTTTTTTGTTCCATCCGGATAGGTTGCAAAAGCCTGCAGATTTCTCCCGAGATAGTGCGCATGCGGGTAAATCGCCAGGAGTTCCACGTCCGCGGGCACCGTGAATTCGTCCGTCACGATGAAATCTTTGGCGCCGGCTGGAATATCAATCTTCCGGTCATTTTCCAGTTGCACCAGCATCGGGTACAGCGTCGCGGGATGATCCGTGAAATACAGCCCCAGGCTGGGTTGAATCCACTGCGGCTTGCCGGACGGCTGCAAGTGGATGTTGAGCACCAGGTCCGTACCTGCATCGAGTCGTAACGCCATGCCGTCCGGTTCGGTATAGGGAGCGGTGCCCGGCTTCCAGAAAAGAAAGTGGCTGTCGGGATCGAAGGCTTCTGACTCGATTTTGATTTCCATTCCGGCAAACCCCGCGCCGGGCGAGGACTCTTGCAAACGAGCCGACTGCGTGCGGTCCACCAGAACATTTGCGTGATGGACCACGTGCTTGTCGCCGGGACGGATCTCCATGGCCTTCAGCCAGCGCGTCTGATTCACGGGCGTGCGGAAAATAAAATTCCAGTATTGATCGGTTCCCCTGGCCGGAAGCAGGTAGGGCTTTTCGGCCTTGATGATCAGATCGGGCTTGCCCATCTGCCAGCCTTCCACAAAATTGGGAGTGGGCGGCAGGTCGGCCGCTGCGCCTTCCATCGCGCCGCCTTCGGCCCATTTCGCGATCAGCGCAATTTGCCGGTCCGTGAGATGAAGCTCATCGGCAAACTTAAATTCGCCGGGCTCCGGAAGCCAGGGCGGCATGAATTTGGTCTGCGTTACCGCGGCGATTTGCCTGGCATGAGAC
>JBARRT010000206.1:0-33660 GCA_049644365.1 Candidatus Acidiferrum sp.
CGCGAGCCAGCGGGCGCAGCGTGAATTTGCCGGAGTCAAAGAGCACGTCCGACATATTCACAACGAGACCACGGGCGGTGTCCCGAGTTTCCAGGATCAGATTGAATTGCTGGAGGAGACGGGCGCGAAGCTCGCCGCGTTCACGAAGGGCCTGCTGAAGCTGCGCGTCGGAGGAGGCTGCGGCGGCTCGGTTGCGGTCGGAATCCGCCTGGGCGTCGTTACGGGCTTTTTCGGCGTCGGCTTGAGCGCCAGCGGCTTGTTGGGCGGCGACCTGCGCATCGCGGTTCTTGCGATCCGCTTCATTGCGGTCACGGACGGCGAGAGCGGTGTCGGCTTCGGCGTTAACACGACGCTGGGATTCCGCGTTTGCACGATCTTTGGCAGCAGTTTCACGGTGTGACCCGGCGCGGCGTTCGGCCTCGGTGCGTTCTTCGTCGATATGCTTCACGGCGATTTCACGAGCGTCTTCCGCCGTCTGCACGGTTTCGCGGGAAAGGGAAATCAGCGCTTTCCTGTTTTCGTGCTTTCCGGTGGCGAGCGCGTCCGCTTCGTTCATCTGGCGAGCGGCCTTGCCGTAGCTTTCCGCGGCGTATCGTTCGGCGCCGGAGGATTGCGCTATGCGCAGTGCATTGCGGGCTTCAAAAAATTCGAGCGGTAGTTTGGCGTTCAGAATCACCGGGTCGAACTTATAGCCCGTGGGGATGTAGCCACCGCGATCGATCAATTCAAACTTGGCATCCACGGCTTCGGTGGCGCCGGCAGTATCGGAGCGGATGGAGTTCTCGAGAACCACAAGATTGCTTGGACGGCGTACGGCATAATAAGGTTCCGCGGTTACGATTAGCGCGAATGCCTGAAGGTCGGTGGTCACGTCCAGCTTGCTGCGGTGATTATCGCCCACCAATACTTCGCCGATATTCACGGGACGGCCCTCCGGCGAAATGGCCCACAACACATACGTCAAATACTCGTTACCAAAACTCGTGGGCCTGTCCAATCCAGAAAATTCGGCTTCGATTTCAAGCGCCCCGCGCTTGCTCTCGACTTTGGCTTCGCCTGTTGCGCCAGGCATCAAATCAGTGCCTTGAAAATTGATTTTTGTGGCCCCACTGCGGTGTCTATAGCTGACCGCCCGGGTGGTACGGCTCACTACATTGATGCGATACGTTGGTGTTGGATTGCCGGAGTCTGCCGGCACTTGCGTCTGGGCCTGCGCTTGCGCCGAGGCGCCAAGCGTCATTACGACTGCCAGGGTGATACTGGATATCTTGAACATGAGTCTCCTTCTAGAAATCTTCGAGACCCAAGTATTAGGATTTATGAGCCTCAATACTGTGCGATAGTGCACGCTTGGCAAGAAAGAAGGACGCAAAGCCGGAATTCCGTTCTGGGAATGCACTTGGACTGCTGTTTGTCCACGTTGGGACACGCTCGGGCGCAAAGAGGGGACAATATGTGTCACTCCAGTTGTTCCGACGGGCTTTGTAAATGCAGGCCGTTGGGCAATTGGGCGCACGCTCGGGAATCGCATTTGACCCAGGGCGAGAGTTAGGACACAAGAGAGAGGTGCGTTACCCTGGCAAGGGCGGTGTTTCGTCCCGGCGAGTTACGCGCTTTCGAATGCGAGCAGCAGGCGGGTTGGGGGAACTGTGAATCGGGGCTTTTTGTTCCTGTTGTTGATCGTGTGTGCCGCCGGCGCGGCCACGTGTTTGTACGTTTTCCAGCAGCGGCTCGAAACGGCCACGGAATTCGATCGCCAGGTAAAGCTCGCGCAGGAAGAAGCCGCGCGCATCCGCAAAGAATTAGTTCTCCCTATGGCGAAGAGAATTCCGGCGGGCGAGAATTTTGCCGCCGCGCTGCAGAAATTCGGGTTGAGCGCAGAAGAAGCGGCGAACGCCTCCGCGGCGGCCCAGCGCACCTTCAACCTGCGCCAGGTGCGCGCGGGAAATACGATCACCGTGGGACGTTCCGTCGAGGGGGCGCTGCGGGAGATCGACTACAAAATCGACGCGGACCGCATGCTGAAAATCGTACCGGAGGACCGCGGGTTCACGGCGGAGATCCGGGAGATTCCATCAAAAACAGAAATTGCCGCCGTTGTGGGCCGGGTTGACGATTCGCTATTCAACGCCGTGGAAGACGCGGGCGAATCCGCGGAACTAGCGATGCGCATGGCGCAAATCTTCGGCTACGACCTGGATTTCTACACCGATCCGCGCAAAGGCGATACGTTTCGAATCGTGCTCGAAAAGAAAAAATACGCCAACGGGCAAACCGCGGGATACGGAAAAATCCTGGCGGCGGAATACGAAAATGCCGGGAAAAAGTATCAAGCGTTGCTCTTTCACGATCCCGCAGGCCGGCCAGGATATTATTCGGCCGACGGCAAGTCGCTGCAGAAGGCGTTTCTTCGATCGCCACTGAAATTCGGTGCGCCGGTGACGTCGCATTTCAGCAGGGCGCGTTTCCATCCGATTCTCAAAACTTACCGGCCGCACATGGGGACGGACTATGGCGCGCCAGTGGGGACGCCGGTGCAGACGATTGGGAGCGGCCGGGTGATATTCGCGGGGCGGAAGGGCGGGGAAGGCAATATGGTGCAAGTGGCGCATTCGAATGGGTACGAAACGATGTATCTGCATTTGTCGCGGATGTTCGTGCGCCCGGGCGAGCGCATTGAAATCGGAAAGACGATTGGATTGGTAGGAAGCACGGGACTCTCGACCGGGCCGCACCTGGACTTCCGGATTTTGCAGAAGGGCCAGTATAAGAATTTCGAAAAGCTGGGGCTGCCGCCCTCGGACTCCGTTTCAAAGAAAAATCTGCCGGAGTTTGCGGCTTTGCGGGAGAAGTGGCTTCCTGTGCTGAAAAATCCGGAAATTCTTCAGGCCAGCGTTAGTCCTTCCGCCGCCGGCGAAACCCACTAACCTATGTCATAAGGCTGTGCGTCCCACCGAACCTCAGGGGTTGAAACCCCTGAATTCGGGGCGCTTTTCGGCACGGCTGAAGCCGTGCCCTGACGAGACTCGTTGATGTAACGGTCTCTAATGGCGATGGCCGGCGACGAATGCTCGACAATCCGAGTTGCAGCCGTCAGTAGATGATGGGAAGTTTCGTGAAGTCGCTGGACGACGCGTCGGAGACCCGGAACACGACCAGGGTGCGATCGTCATGGGGAGCGATCCCTGCACCGCTATGGGCGTCGGTGGCCTGTAAGATTTGTTCGGCAATCAGGCTGGCGGAGTCTTCCTGAGAGAGGCCGGCTAGAAGCGCGCTCAAACGTTGCTGGCCGAATTCCTCGAGCGCGGCATTCTCCGATTCGAGAATACCGTCGGAAGCGAAAAGAACAACGTCACCCGGTTGCAATTCGATGGTCGTTTCATCGTACTGAGTGTCGGGAATCAAGCCGAGGGGGACGCCCTCGAGGCGGATGATTTGCACCTGACCGTCACGGACCAAGAGGGGGTAGGGGCCGCCAGCGTTGGCCAAGGTGAGCTTGCGCGACGAGGCGTCAAAAACCGCGAACAACATGGCAATGAATCTCGATTCGAGCCGCGCGCTGAGCAGCCGCTGATTTAGAAGGGCGAGCATGCTAGCCGGTTCGCCGGCGTGCTCGGCGACAAGTTCCCGCACCGTGCCAATCGCCAAGGTGCCGTAGAGAGCTGCGGCGGTGCCTTTGCCGGAAACATCGCCGAGCGCGAAGCCCAGGCGGCCTTCTCCGTAGGGAAAGAAATCATAAAAATCTCCGCCGAGGTCGCGAGCAGGGACGTAGGCCGCCGCGAGATCGAGACCGGGCACTTCGCGGGCGCCGGTGGGCAGGAGCTGTCGCTGGATTTCCCGCGCGCTGTCCATTTCGTGCCGGAGCCGGCGTTCACTCTCCCGCGAATCTTCGTAGAGGCGCGCGTTCTCGAGTGCGACGGCAATGTAAGAGCCCAACGTGACAAGCATACGCTCGTGCTCCGCCGTGAAGGCGTGAGGAACGGCGCTTTCCAGATCGAGAACGCCGATGAGCCGGTCCTGCAAGAAGAGCGGAACAACGAGTTCCGAGCGAGTTTCCACGCCGCTTTCGCACCGAATGTAGCGGGGATCATCGGCGACGTCATTGATGCGAAGGACGCGGCGCTCGCCAGCAGCAGCTCCAGTGAGGCCTTGATGAAGAGGGAGTTGCGTGCGAGCCGGGATGGAATCCTCGTAGCACATGGCAAAAGCACTTTCGAGGAGCTGGGTCTGTTCGTTCCAGAGCATGACGCTGAAGACGTGATAGTTAACGATTTTCTTGACGCGCTGGGCCACGCGGCGCAGGAGTTCCTCGCGGTCCAGAATGGAGGTGAGCTCGCGGCTCACCTCGTAGAGGAGCAGGAGGGTCTTGGCCTGTTCCGGATGCGAGGCGAAAAGGCTCTGCGGCACCGGATCGGCATCGCCGAGAAGGGCAAAAGCTCCAAATTTCGAGACGTCTTCCATGACCTGGGACGCTCCGAGAATATCCCCTATTTGATGTAACAGAATGCCGGAGGTTTCACAATTTAAATCAACCAGGCATCCGACCGGCAGAGGCGTTCAGGACCCATTGAGCAAACCGCTCGCCACTCGGAAGAATCTTGATTTTCTTAAACTTTATTCATAAAAGTTAAGTGTTCCGCGCGAGGCAATAAACTATCATTGATTGGTATTCGTTCTGGATGGGTGATGCGGAGCTGCAGGAACGTGATTCTGGTGAAATTCGGAGCTGTCCTTGCAATTCCATTTCTGTTTTCCTTTGCGAGCGAGGCCATCTGTTCTCCCGCCCAGCGGGAACCCAATGCATCGCTTGCGCTTGAGGGTGGACCGGCGGGGGCTTACTACGCCAGGAATCCGGACGAGCAGGCCGCCGTTACGAGGCGCAAGATTACCGGCGTGGTGCTGGATCCTTCGGGCGCGGCCATTGCGGGCGCTGAGGTGATCCTGGTCACCGACAAAGGCGCGCTGGTAGGCCGTACCACAACGGACAATGAAGGAAGCTTTCGCTTCGAAGAAATCGCACCGGGCGCGTACAAGCTCGAGGTGCGAGCGACAGGGTTTCGAGAAACGCAAGTGGAGGCAAAGCTGAGTTCGCGGGGAGCCGGGCGATTGCGTGTGGTGATGCCGATCGCCGCGAAAACGGAAGTGGTGACCGTCGGCGAGAGCGATACTTCCCTCCAGGTAAGCACCGAGGCTTCCGAAAACCAAAATGCAAATTTGGTAGACCGCTCCACGTTGGACCGAGTGCCGATCTTCGATCAGGACTACATCTCAACGCTTTCGCGCTTTCTCGATGACAGCGCGATTGGAACGAGCGGCGTTTCGCTGATCGTCAATGGAATTGAGGCGAACGGTCCGGGCGTCCCCCCCTCGGCCATTCAGGAAGTGCGAATCAATCAGAACCCCTACTCGGCGCGGTTCGCGAGGCCGGGACGAGCGCGGCTGGAGATCATTACCAAGGGAGGAACACCGGATTATCACGGGTCCGTGAATTTTCTCTTTCGCGACGCGATCTTCGACGCGCGGAATGCATTCGCAGCGGGGAAACCGCCGGAACAAAGGCAGTTCTACGAAGGATCGCTGACTGGTCCGGTGGGCAGGGGCAAGAAGACCTCTTTTCTCCTGGGGCTGGAGTGGGACAAGGACGACAACCAGGCGGCGGTAGTCGCGACGGGAGCAAACAACACGGCCATCCACGAAAATGTACCGCAGCCGATGCGCCATTTTTTTGGCTCAGGGCGCATCTTTCACGACTTCAACGAGAAGGACCACTTCTGGATCGGATATTCGTTCGAACATCAAAGCAACAAGAACACAAACGCCGGGGGAAACGTCCTTCCCGAAGCGGCGACAAATACGAAGTTTTTGGAGCACGAGATCAACGTCAGCTACCGCCACATTTTTTCGCCACGGTGGATCAACCAGCTGCAGTTCCTGGTCGGCCACTATGATGCGCCGACGTTCAGCATTAATGACAATCCGCAAATCGTCGTCTCAGGATTTTTCACCGGGGGAGGCGCGCAGGCGGATGCACGGCGAACGGAATATCACTTTGATGGGACGGAGTTCCTCACCTTCGTGAGTGGAAAACATCAATTGAATTTCGGCGTGGACATCCCGGACATCAGCCGCCGCGGGATGGATGACTTCACGAATGTGGTCGGGACCTACACGTTCGCCAACCTTTCCGATTTCCAGGCCGGCAAACCGGCGACGTACCTGGTGCAGCGCGGCCAGGGCCACCTCGTTTTCCTGGAGAAAGTCGTTTCCGGATTCATCGAGGATACGGTGCGATTGAAACAGAATTTTTCCGTTTCTCTCGGCGTGCGCTACTACTGGCAGAATTATTTTCATAACAAGGCCGACAACTTTGCCCCGCGCCTCGGTTTTGCGTGGGCACCCTTGAAAAAAGGCAAGACCGTTTTTCGCGGCGGGATTGGCGTGTTCTACGACCGCACCGGCCCGCGCCCCATCGCCGATCTGCTGCACTTCAATGGGGTCAGCCTGTTGCGTTTCATTCTGGAGAATCCCTCGTATCCGGCGACGCCGGCGGAACTGGCGGCGGCACCGACCAGCGTGGTCGTTCTGGATCCGAATGCACGCATTCCCTATACAGTGCAATATAGCATCGGCATCGAGCGGCAAGTGACCGCGAAAAGCACGTTCAGCGCGACGTATGTCGGCTCACGCGGAATCGACCTGTTTCGTTCGCGCGATGTCAATGCGCCGCCGCCGCCGGACTATCTCGCGCGGCCCAACGCAAGTCTTGGCCAGGAACGCCGGATCGAATCGGAGGGCTATCAGAAGAGCAATTCGCTCGAACTTACATTCCGCGGAAAGCCAAGCCGCTATTTCACCGGGCAAGTGCAATACACGCTCGGCAAGACCTACAACAACACGAGCGGGATTACCTATTTCCCGGGAAACAGCAATTTCCCAGCCGCCGATTGGGCGCGCTCGGCCGACGACCGGCGGCACAAATTCGATTTGCTCGGATCAACGCAGGCAACGAAGCTGTTCACGGTTGGCGCGGCACTTTCGCTCTATTCGGGGAAGCCTGTGAACGTGACGACGGGCGCCGATCCTAACAGAGATGGCATCTTCAACGACCGGCCGCCAAACTTCGCGCGGAATTCGCTGCACGGACCCGGACTGATCAGTCTGGATCTCAATATTGAACACGATTTCCGGATGGTGAGAGGGAAGAAGGATAGCCCGACACTAACCTTGGGGTTGAATTCGTTTAACGTGCTGAATCGCCGGAATGATGTTACGTACGTCGGCGCGCTTCCATCGGTGTACTTCGGCCGCGCCGTTTCCGCGCTCCCGGCGCGCCGCATGCAGCTCAACCTACAATTCAAGTTTTGAACTTTCGCCGGTGCTTTTCATTCCCTTACGGAACAAGGCCTTGCTGCAGCTTCGCAAAGACACAAGTTCGGTTTCGTCCAAACCGTACCGCTGTGCCGCCGTCCTATAGCCGCACCAATTGAAGGGACGATGACGCTTCGTCATGGTTCCGAAGAAGCGGTCGAAAAGGAAGAAGCCTATGCCGAAGTTGGCATCCATGAAGCCGTTACTGTCCAGACTTTTGTGATGAATGTCGTGCAGCCTGCGGGCTTTCAGAAACCAAGTCCGCAAGCCCGGAACTTTGGCCATCCAGAAATTCTCGACGTGCATGCGGTCGTGCAGATAGCTGAACATCAGGATAGGCCAGCCGAGAAGCGTACAAAGCGCGAGCACTTGGTAAGTATGCGGAACATGAAGCAAAGCCATCACGCCCCAGCAGAACAGGAGAATCACACCCGACGGGACAAGCCATTCCAGCCCGACGTTACCCACGGAAAACCGATGGTTCGTGGCGTCGTGGTATTCGTGGGCGCGCATGGGTTGCCGGGGGCCATAGACCAGAAAGTGATGGACCAGATGGCCCTGGCTGAGGGCTGGGATTTTGTCGCTGTGCAGAAGACGGTGCAGCCAGTAGCCGACGAATTCCGCAACGACGACGGAGTCCACCAGAGTTGCGAGGACTCCGACGAATGTGACGTGCAGGCGTTCGTAAAACATGGATGCACTCCTTCCGGTCTGCTGCGCTAGGGGTTTCCGAAACGAAAAGCGATTCCGAACGAACCGCAGACCATGTTGATATGGGTGGCCGAGAAGGTGGTCCCGATGCAGTCAAGCTGCGGCCGCAGGGCGATATGCTTGAAATCCACTCCGCCGCCGCAGCGCGCGAGAGCCAGCTGCTGAAGCAAGATCGCTGCTGCCATCAGAATCATTTTTCGCATTGCAATCTCCTGTGAATTTTTCCGGAATTTTCTTCCGGTGAGAGAAAGCTACGCAGTGCGGGAGAGAAGCTCAAGCGACAAGGAACGCCAAGGGGCCGGAAACGCGGGATGTCGCACGATGTCGCAGCGTTTCGTGTTGGACGAGTTGAAAGGAAAGGACTTACAGGGCGGACGATGGCGCTCATGAGCAGTTTGGGCGCCGACGCCGGGCGCACCCCACGCGGTACGTGTGGTAGAAGGTGGAAAGAGCCGGCAGGGATGCCCTTCGGGGCTCAGGGCAAGCCGGCGCTACACGTCTCGAAAACTAAGTTGTGAAGGAAGGGAGAGCTACTTCACTTCCCAGGTGTCGCCGGCGCGAAGGAGTTTGGCGAGGTCGCCGGGACCGCGCTTGGCGATGACGGCCTGGACCTGTTCGTTCATGACATCTTCGTAGCGTGGGACGTCGCCCCAGGCACGGAAGACGCCGATGGGAGTGGGAAAATTGGGGCGGCCTTCCATGTGGGAGAGCTGGAAGGCGTAGGAAGGGAGCGGATGGTGTGCGTCGTGGACGATGAGATCGGATGCGGTGATGCCGTTGGCGAGCTGGACGACTTCGAAGTCACCGTCGGATTTGCGGCGGATGCCCTTGTCGCGATTCTTACCGAAAATCATGGGCTGGCCGTGTTCCAGCTGGAGGACGTGTTCGCTGCGGGCATCGCGCTCTGTCAGGTTGAACCATGCGCCGTCATTGAAAATGTTGCAGTTCTGCAGAATCTCGACGTAGGCGGAACCTTTGTGCGCGGCGGCGTGTCTCAGGGTGTCCTTCAAGTGGCTCTGGAAGACGTCAACAGAGCGAGCAACGAAGGTGGCTTCGGAGCCGATGGCCAGCGAAACGGGATTGAAGGGACGGTCGACCGAGCCGAAGGGCGTTGATTTTGCTTTTTTGTTGAGTTCGGACGTCGGGGAGTACTGGCCCTTTGTGAGGCCATAAATTTTATTATTGAAGAGAAGAACCTTGATGCCGACGTTGCGGCGGAGCATGTGAATGGTGTGATTGCCGCCGATGGAAAGGGCATCGCCGTCGCCGGTGGCCACCCAAACTTCCAGGTCAGGCCGGATGGCTTTGAGGCCGGTGGCTACCGCGGGGGCGCGGCCGTGAATCGTGTGGAAACCATAGGTGTTCATGTAATACGGGAAGCGGCTGGAGCAGCCAATGCCGGAGATGATAACGAAATTTTCTTTCTTAATGCCGAGCTCAGGGAAAACGGCCTGGACGGCGGAGAGAATGGCGTAGTCGCCGCACCCCGGGCACCAGCGCACTTCCTGGTCGGTCTGAAAATCTTTTTTCGTGAGAGGCGGTGGCAGAGTTGCGGTGCCCATGATCAGTTCTCCTAGAGTCCCAACATTTCTTCGATTTTTTGTTCGAGTTCCGCTTGTTTGAACGGGCGGCCCTGGATCTTGTTCAGGCCGACAGCGTCCACGAGATATTTCGCGCGCAGAACCCACAAGAGCTGGCCCATGTTCAGTTCAGGGACGAGAATTCTTTTGTAGCGTTTGAAAATGTCGCCGAGATTCGAGGGCAGCGGATTGAGATACCGCAGGTGCAAATGGCCGATCTTGCGGCCCTTGGCGCGCTGCGCTTTGAGTGCCGCGGTGATGGAACCGGACGTGGAGCCCCAGGCAACGATGAGCAAATCCCCTTCGAGATCGCCCGCCGGCAACATGTTTGGGATTTCTTGCGCGACCGCCGCGACTTTCGCCGCACGGATGCGCACCATATTTTCGTGGTTCAGCGGCTCGTAGTTGATATTTCCAGTGGGGTCCTGTTTCTCCAGGCCGCCGATGCGATGCTCGAGCCCCGGCGTTCCAGGAACGGCCCAGGGCCGGGCCAGTGTTTTCGGATCGCGTTTATAGGGAAGGAATCCGAGCGGGTCACTGGCAAACTTCACTGGAAAATCGGGGATTTCGCTCAGCTCCGGAATACGCCACGGTTCCGCGCCGTTTGCAAGGTAACCGTCGGAAAGAATGATGACCGGCACCATGTACTTGACGGCGATGCGGCTGGCTTCGATGGCGACCCAAAAACAATCGGCCGGAGTGGAGGCCGCGAGAACGGGAATGGGTGCTTCGGAGTTGCGGCCGAAGAGCGCCTGGAGCAAGTCCGCTTGCTCGGTTTTGGTCGGCAATCCCGTGGATGGGCCACCGCGCTGGATGTCGCAAATGACCAGCGGAATCTCGACGGCCACAGCAAGTCCCATGGCTTCTGTTTTCAGCGCCATACCAGGACCGGAAGTTGTCGTGATGGCCAGCGCGCCACCGTAGGCCGCGCCAATCGCCGAAGTGATTGCGGCAATTTCGTCTTCGGCCTGAAAGGTCATCACGCCGAAGTCTTTGTACATGGAAAGCTCGTGAAGGATATCCGAGGCCGGAGTAATCGGATAACTGCCTTGGAAGAGCGTCAGACCCGATTTCTGCGCGGCAGTAACAAATCCCAGAGCCAGCGCCTGGTTGCCGCTCATGCTGCGATACAGGCCCGGGGTGAGCTGCGCTGGCGGAATTTCGTAGCTAGTCTGGAATGCTTCCGTGGCTTCGCAGTAGGAGTAACCACCCTTGAGCGCGAGCTTGTTGGCTTCGACGAGCAGCGGCTTGTTCTTAAACTTTTCCTCGATCCATCGGACCGTCGGCTCCATGGAGCGGTTGTAGAGCCAGTAGCACATGCCCAGCGCGAAGAAATTCTTGCAGCGATCCATGGACTTGGCGTCGAGACCGAGATGCTCCAGCGAACGCCGCGTGAGGCGTTCGAGTTCCACGGAAAAGAGCCGGAATTTGTCCAGAGAATGATCTTCCAGCGGATTGGAAGTTACTTGCGCTTTGCGCAGATCGTTTTCCGTGAAGCTGTCGCTGTTGACGATAAGAATTCCGTTGGCTTTCAAGTCGGCGACGTTGACCTTCAACGCGGCGGGATTCATGGCGATCAGGACGTCGATCGCGTCGCCGGGCGTGTGAACTTCGTTCGAGGAAAAATGGAGCTGGAAGCCGCTGACGCCGGGAATGGTACCCGCAGGAGCGCGAATTTCCGCGGGATAGTCCGGGAATGTGGCGATGTCATTGCCGTACAGCGCGACGGTATTCGTGAACTGGTTGCCGGTAACCTGCATGCCGTCGCCGGAATCGCCCGCGAAGCGGATGACCGCCTGCTCGATTACTTCGCGCTTGTGCTTGACTGGTGGAACTTCCGCGAGTGTAGACATTCTGGTGCGAACCCTCCGCTCATCGATGAACTCCCCCGACTACCCCCGGGGGAGCACGGCTCAGTCAAAAGGATGAGGCGGCGCAGTGAAAGGATGGCTTCTAAAAACAGCCCGCCGGAGCCGATACGCAAAGGATATCACACCGGTTCGTATGCGGGAGCGACGGAGTCAGTTGAGCAACACTTCTTCAGCTAGGATGGGCGTAAGTGCAGGTTCGCATTGGAGAACACACCTAGTGCGGGACACAAACGGGCGGTGAAACAGAATGCAGTGAGTCCCGAACAGCCAGGGCTACCGAGGGAGAGGCGGGGCCCAACTGAGAAAAGAACTAGTTGACGTTCGCTTTCTTTTCGCCTAAAGTGCTTGTGGAAAAGATTTGCGAGTGGAGGCGTGAACATGCCCCTGACCAAGAGACAAAAAGAGGTACTCGATTACCTCGTTGCGTTTGAGACCAAGCATGGATACGCGCCGAGCTTTGAAGAAATAGGCAAGGGCCTGAAGCTGACGTCGCTCGCAACGGTGCACAAGCACATCACGACGCTGGAGAAAAAGGGTTTTATTCGCCGCGGCTACAATCAGAGCCGCTCGATCGAAATTGTGCAATTGCCGAAATCGGTCAAGGACCAGGTCATGGAGCGGAAGATCCAAGAACTTCCTCTCGTGGGGCGGATTGCCGCAGGGCGTCCGTTGGAGGCGATAGAGGAGAAGGAAACGCTCTCGCTTGGAGATTTCGCGAGGGGCGGCAATTCGTTTGTGCTCCAGGTGAAGGGCAGTTCCATGATTGAGGACCACATCATGGACGGAGACTACGTGGTCTGCGAGCAGACGCAGGTGGCGAACGCCGGCGACATCGTGGTGGCGCTGGTCAGCGGGGATGAGGCGACGTTGAAGCGTTTCTATCGCGAAGGACCGGGCAAGATTCGTCTGCAACCAGCAAATTCGGAGATGTCTCCCATCCTGGTTGCGGCGAACGACGTTCGAATTCAGGGCCGCGTCATCGGTGTTCTCCGGAAGTACTAAGCCGGACTCCACAGTCTTTGCCGCCAGGCATCCGCTTGAAATCATCTGCTGCTCATCCAAATCTTTCAGGTATTGCTCCGCCAGGGCTTCCGTTTAATTCCGTTCCAGAATCATTTGTGACAGAATTAATGCGGAGGCAAATGATTTGCCAGCTAAGCGCGAGAGTATTTTGGTGGTGGATTCGAATGACGCCTCGCGACAGGCGCTCTGCGAACTCTTGCGATCCGCCGGCTACGAGGTTGCAGAATCGGCTTCGCAAACCGAGGGTTTTGATTTCGTGCGAAATACCGGCGTGGACCTCCTGCTGCTGACCGCCGACTTGGCCGACATTCAATGCTGCGACGCCCTCGCGGAGGTCAAAGGAAATGCGTCGACGGCCGGCACGCGAGTGATACTCATCACGCAAGGAGGCGGGGCTGAACGCGCTCGCGGCCTCGACCTTGGCGCCGACGATATTCTCACGCTGCCGTGGGAACCTGCCGAGATGCTGGCGCGAGTCCGCGTGCAGTTGCGCGAAAAACACGCCGTCGATCAACTCGCCGAGAAAACTCGTATTGCCGATCAGGGACGAGAGATGGCGCAGACCGCGTTCCAGACGCTGGCCGTCACCGAAAAAATGACGCGCGATGCGTTTTCACTGGAGCGCGCGCTGAAAATCGGCGTGTCGGCACTTTTTACGATCGCTATCGTGATTGCGGGGATTTTTCTCCTGTATTCACGGCGCGCGAACAAGGAAGCAAACCGCGCGTATTCCGTAATCGCGCAGCTCGAGCGCGGCGCCCACCGCCAGGAGCAGTTGGTAGCAGATGCCCGCAGCGCGCGCGCCGATCTTCAGCATGCGGATGTTCTTCAGCAAAAGCAGCAGCTTCAGCAGCAATCGGAGGAGCTGCGCCAGAAAATTTCGGGCGCACAGGCCGAAGAAGTTACTTCGTTGCGGAAACAGCTTGGCGAAACGACCATTCGTCTGCGGCGCATCGAAACGGAATCGCAGACTGCCGAGGACGTGATTCGCGCCTATGCGCCGAGCGTTTGCCTGCTGCACGTTTCCGTCTCTTTTGTTGAGCGCGCGTCCGGCCGGCCGCTGCGCTACGGAGGAATCAACCCCGACGGAGGACCGCTGAAGGACAGTGACGGCAATCCGGTGTACACGCTGGAGGGCCGCGCGCCAGAGGTGCGGGCTGATTTTTTTGGCACCGGCTTTATCGTTGGTGAGGGACGCATTCTGACCAATCATCACGTCGTCCAGCCCTGGTGGAAGAATGACGAACTTGCTTCCGTTTTGAGCCAGGGTCTCACTCCAGCCATTGCGGAGATGAGCGCCTATTTTCCGGAAGCCGCCGCCGGAGTCAGCGTGAGTATTTCGCAGATTTCAGATGAGGCGGATCTCGCGCTTGTGAAAGGGGATTTTTCCAGCTTGAAGCGTCCGATCCTGAAAATCGATCCGAGGAAAGAGGCGGCGATCAGCGGTCAACCCTTGCTGTCGCTCGGCTACGCCACGGGGCTCAGCGCCATTCTCGCGCGTGCTGGAGAAGAAGCTGTCGACGAAATCGTGAAGACCACCGGCGGAGACCCCAAGAAAGTCGTTGATGAACTGGAACGCCGCAAGCTGATCCGCCCCCTGGTGACGCAAGGACACATCGGCGACGTACTTGCCGACAAGATTGTTTACGACGCGCAGACCACTTCAGGAGGCTCCGGCGGACCGCTGATCAATCGCAATGGGGAAGTGATTGGAGTGACTTTCGCGGTGGTCAGAGGATTTGGCGGTTCGAATTTCGGTGTTCCGATTCGCTACGCCCAGCCGCTCCTCAAGCCATGAGGGTCCGCCTTGGTTTGTTTTCGGAGGTGGAGCTGAAGCGGCACATTCCCGCGTGCACTGGAATCATGGTTCGCATGCTCATTAGCGCGCGTCTGATTGTTGTTTGCCTGCTCACAGTTGGGCTGGCGTGGCCCGCGCCCGTTCGCGCGTACGCAGTCCTTTCCCACGAGGCTATCATCGATGCGGCCTGGGAAACTCACATCAAGCCCCTGCTTCTCAAGAAATTTCCACAAGCTACCGAGGAAGATATGAGCCGTGCGCAGGCCTATGCCTATGGAGGCGCCATCATTCAAGACATGGGCTACTATCCTTACGGAAAGCCCTTCTTTAGCGACCTCACGCATTACATTCGCAGCGGCGACTTCATTCAGGCACTCCTGCGCGATTCGAAAGACATCAACGAATTTGCTTTTGCTATCGGCGCCTTGGCGCACTATGCTGCGGACAACGACGGCCATCGTCTGGGCATCAATCGAGCCGTTCCCGTCTTGTATCCGGGCCTGCGGAAGAAATTCGGCGATAACGTGTCTTTTGAAGACGATCGTCTAGCGCACGTGAAGACCGAATTTGGATTCGACGTTCTTGAAATTGCGCGTGAGCGGTATGCTCCGGACAGCTACCACGATTTCATCGGGTTCGAAGTCTCCCGCGCTCTGCTGGAGCAGGCCTTTCAGGAGACCTACGGACTCGAACTGCAAGCTGTGCTGATCAACGAGGACAAGGCCCTCAATTCGTACCGCCGCGACGTCAGCAAGTTCATTCCGAAAGCGACACGCATCGCCTGGCACCTTAAGAAGGACGAGATTAGGGATGACATCCCCGATGCCACGAAGAAAAAGTTTCTCTACAACTTGTCACGGTCGAATTTTGAGCGCGAATGGGGCAAGGACTACCATAAGCCCAGCCCAGGCGAGCGCTTTCTCGCTTTTCTATATAAACTGCTTCCAAAGTTTGGGCCGCTCAAGGTTCTGCAATTCAAGACGCCAACGCCGGAAACCGAACGGATGTTTGAGGCCAGCTTTAACGCCACGCTGGACCGCTATCGACAACTGCTGACGGAAGTTCGCGAAGACAAATTGGATTTGCCAAACGACAATTTCGACGTCGGCCAGAGCACCGGTCCCGGAAAATACCGTTTGAATGACGAAGCGCACGCCGAACTGCTGGACAAGCTTGCGGAGAAGAGCTTTCTTGGCGCGTCGCCAGAAGTAAAGGCAGAACTCGTGCAATTCTTTGCAGACCCTTCCGCAGCCTATGCAACAAAGCGCCACGCCAAGGCCTGGGCGAAAGTCCAGATCCAACTGCAACAATTGAAATCGGCGCCGGCAATGCCGGCAGGGATGGATTCTTCACAGGAAGCCGCGACCGCCACACCTTAACTCGCTTGCCCGGAGTCGCCCAGTTTCTCTCACGGATAGCTCATGAAAATAACTCTTTCCGTTCATCGAAAAAACTGCATCAGCATGACGCCGCGCCTGTGAAACAATGTAGAATTTCGCGCAACACATTTTCGCCACTGTGATGAAGAAGACCAAGCCAATCCAGAAACTGCTCGCTGCCAACCGCAGCGAAATCGCCATTCGCATCTTTCGCGCCGCGAACGAACTCGGGCTGCGGACCGTGGCCATCTATTCGCAGGAGGATCGGCTGGCACTGCATCGTTTCAAAGCCGACGAAGCCTACCAGATCGGCGCAGGCAAAGGCCCCGTTGAGGCTTATTTGGACATTGCGGGAATCATCGCACTCGCGAAAGAAAAGGGCGTGGATGCAATTCATCCGGGCTACGGATTTCTTTCCGAGAATCCCGCGCTGGCTCGTGCGTGCGATAAAGCGGGGATCACATTCATTGGCCCCTCGCCTGAACTGCTGGAACTGTTAGGCGACAAAACTGCTGCGAGACGGCTTGCAGCATCGGCGGGAGTTCCCGTTCTACCGGGAACCGAGAAGCCGGTGAAATCCACGAGCGAAGCACACAAGATTGCGCAAGAGATTGGCTATCCCGTCATCGTGAAAGCCGCAATGGGCGGCGGTGGCCGGGGGATGCGCGTTGTCCATGATGCCGCGCAGCTCGATGCTCTTCTCGAGGAAGCACAGGGCGAAGCGCGATCTGCTTTCGGCGATGCATCCGTCTTTCTGGAAAAGTACCTGCCTCGGGCGCGGCATCTGGAAGTTCAAATCCTAGCCGACCATCACGGCAACTTGCTGCATCTGTACGAACGCGACTGCTCAGTACAGCGACGGCATCAAAAGGTTGTCGAGGTCGCTCCCGCTGCGAATCTTCCCTCCGGTATTCGAGGCGAACTCTGCGACGCGGCGGTGCAGCTTGCACGCAAGGCGAATTATCGCAATGCCGGGACAGTGGAGTTTCTTTACGACGTCGATTCGCGGAAGTGGTATTTCATCGAAGTCAATCCGCGCATCCAGGTGGAGCATACCGTCACGGAAATGGTGACGGGCATCGATCTCGTTCGTTCGCAAATTCTGATTGCGCAAGGACACCGGCTGCATGAGCCGCCGCTCGCGTTGCCAACACAAGAAAGCGTGCCGCTCAATGGCGCAGCTCTGCAATGCCGGGTGACCACCGAAGACCCGGAGAACAATTTCGCCCCAGACTACGGGAAAATATCAACTTACCGTTCTCCCGCCGGTTTTGGGATTCGACTGGATGGCGGTACCGCGTACGCAGGCGCGATGCTCGCCGCCTATTACGACTCGCTGCTTGTCAAAGTCACGGCTTGGGGCGCGAATCTTCCCGAAGCTTGCCAGCGCATGGACCGCGCTCTTCGCGAGTTTCGTATTCGAGGTGTAAAGACGAATATTCCTTTCGTCGAGAACGTCGTGAACCATCCGAAGTTTCGTGCCGGGGAAGTCACGACGTCGTTTCTTGATGAGTCTCCAGAACTTTTCCGTTTTCCGAGCCGCGGTGATCGCGCCACCAAACTTCTCTCCTATATCGGCGACGTCATCCTCAACGGCAATCCCGAGGTGAAAGGGAAGCAGGCGCCGCAGGGATTCGAACCGCCGGTTGTTCCCACGGCTCCCGGCATCGCGTCTCCGGCAGGAACGCGTCAACTCCTCCAGAAGCTTGGTCCGAAGAAATTTGCCGCGTGGGCGCGAAAAGAAAAGCGCCTGCTGATTGCCGACACCACGTTTCGCGATGCGCATCAGTCACTGATGGCCACGCGCGTGCGGACCTACGATTTGCTGGCTACCGCCAGCGCCGTCGCCCACCGGTTGCCGAATCTTTTCAGCCTCGAGATGTGGGGTGGCGCGACGTTCGACACTTCGTTGCGCTTTCTCCATGAAGATCCCTGGCAGCGCTTGCGCGAACTTCGACGCCGCATTCCCAATATTTGCTTCCAGATGCTTCTCCGCGGCGCCAATGCTGTTGGATACGCCTCCTATCCCGACAACGTCATCATCGAATTCGTGCGCGAAGCTCATGATCAGGGCATCGACATCTTTCGGATTTTTGATTCGCTCAACTCCATTGAGAACATGCGCGTTTCGATCGATGCGGCGCTTGAAACCGGCGCCGTCTGTGAGGCAGCTATTTGCTATACCGGCGACATCCTCGACAAAGGCAGGCCAAAATATTCGCTGAAATATTACGTCGCGATGGCCAAGCAGCTCGAAAAGCTCGGCACACATTTTCTCGCCATCAAAGACATGGCTGGACTGTGCAAGCCCTATGCGGCCTTCGAATTGGTGAAAGCACTGCGCGATGAAATCGCCATTCCTATTCACTTTCACACGCACGACACCAGCGGCATCAACTCTGCTTCCGTGCTGAAGGCTGCGGAGGCAGGAGTCGATGTTGCCGACGCGGCCGTCGCCTCCCTGAGCGGCGGTACCAGCCAGCCCAATCTCAATTCTATCGTGGAAGGGCTGCGGCACACGCCGCGGGACACGCAACTCAACGTCGAGACGCTCAACGAGTGCTCCGACTACTGGGAGACGGTTCGAACCTACTATTTGCCGTTCGATTCCGCGCCCAAGTCCGGCTCGGCTCGCCTCTACCAGCACGAAATTCCCGGCGGCCAGTACACGAACTTGCGCGAGCAGGCCACGGCCATGGGCTTGGGCCACCGGTGGCGGGAAGCTGAGAAAATATACGCGGAAGTGAACCTGCTATTCGGCGATATCGTCAAAGTGACGCCATCCAGCAAAGTCGTTGGCGACATGACGCTTTTTCTCATGGCCAAGGAGATGCAGCCGGCGGATATTCTGAAGCTCGACGAAAAACACGACGTTTCGTTTCCCAATTCTGTGGTCGAAATGTTTTCGGGAGTTCTGGGTGTGCCGCCCGGCGGGTGGCCAAAGAAGCTGCAGAAAATCATTCTTCGTGGACAGGCTCCGCTCAAAGGCCGGCCGAGCGCAAACCTGGAAGCAGTAAACCTTGACGAAGAGCAGAAAGCGCTCGAGAAAAAGGCCGGCCATCCGATCCATCGCGACGATCTCCTTAGTTATTTGCTCTATCCCGAAGTTTTTTTGAAGTACGACAAGTTTCGCCAGACCTATTCGGATGTCAGCGTCTTGCCGACGCCCGCTTTTTTCTATGGTTTGAAATCGGGGGAGGAAATCAACGTAGAAATTGAATCCGGTAAATCGCTCATCGTCAAGTTTCTGACCATCAGCGAGCCACACCCCGATGGCACGCGCACGCTCTTCTTTGAATTGAACGGGCAGCCCCGTGAGGTCAATGTGCGCGATCGCGCGCTCAGAGTTGTTGAGCGTGCTCATCCGAAGGCCGATCCCGCCGATCCTGGACAAGTGGCCGCGCCTACCGCCGGTGTGATCGGCGGAATCGCCGTGCAGACGAATCACACCGTGGAACGTGGAGCAAAACTTCTCACACTCGAAGCCATGAAAATGCAGTCCAATATCTATGCGCCCATCGCGGGGCGCATCGTGAAACTACAAGTGACGCCCGGCCAACACGTCGAAGCGAAAGACCTCTTGGTGACCATCGTACCGTGAGTTCCGGACAGCTCCGCAAACACGAACAATTTCGCTCGCGCTTCCTACGCAATCAGCGGGATCTTATCGTGTACACGCCGCCGGGATACGCGGAGCAACTGTCGCGCCATTTTCCCGTCCTCTATCTTCATGACGGGCAGAATCTTTTCGACGGAGCGACATCTTTCATTCCCGGGCAGGATTGGCACGTCGGTCAGACGGCAGATCTTTGCATCCATGCGGGCGAGCTCGAGCCGCTCATCATCGTCGGCATGTACAACACGAAGGCGCGCATCCGCGAATACACTCCGACCCACGTGCCCAAACTCGGTGGCGGCCGCGCCGACCGCTATGCCAAGTTCATGCTGGAAGAAGTGAAGCCTTTCATCGATCGCGAATACCGCACGCTCACCGGCTCTCAATATAATGGCATCGGCGGCTCTTCGTTGGGCGGCTTGGTCTCTCTCTATCTCGGGCTCAAACATTCGCGCATTTTTGGCAAGATTGCCGCGCTCTCGCCGTCCGTGTGGTGGAACCAGCTTGTCATTCACCGGTTTGCTCAGATGGCCATGGTGGAGGCTCGACCACGCATCTGGCTTGACATCGGCACGCGTGAAGGCCCCCGCATCGTGCGCGACGTCGAAAAATTTCGTGATGTGCTTCTCGAAAAGGGCTGGAAGCTCGGGCAGGACTTGCACTACGAGCGCGTCGAGGGCGCGGAGCACAACGAAGCGGCCTGGGCGCAACGCGTCGGTCCGTTCCTGCAATTCCTGTATCCTTCGCGGTAGCCGCTGTATAATCCCCGCTCTGGTCTTGCCGTTTTCAGGGGGCGTCGAATGCAGGAAGGCCGGCCGCTCACCATCCTTTGCGTCAGTTCCTACGAAAAGGGCCAGGAATTCATCCGCACCTGCAAGGCCATCGGCTGCCACGTCCTGCTATTGACGGTCGAAAAACTCCGCCATGCCGAGTGGCCATTCGAATGCCTCGATGATGTCTTCACCATGCCG
The DNA here is from genome assembly GCA_049644365.1 of Candidatus Acidiferrum sp. Classification (GTDB taxonomy): domain Bacteria; phylum Acidobacteriota; class Terriglobia; order Acidiferrales; family UBA7541; genus Acidiferrum. The sequence goes on from JBARRT010000206.1 coordinate 20,318, forward strand.
GAGGGGCTTCCACTGCAGGGCCTGATCTACTCCGTCAGCTACATCGCGCGTTCCCGGCAGATCGACCGTATCGTCGCGCTGGACGAATTCGACATGGAAAACGTCTCCGCGCTGCGTGAACACCTTCGAATTCCCGGAATGGGGCTCACGACCGTGCGTTATTTTCGCGACAAATTGGCAATGCGCGCGCGGGCGCAGGAAGCAGGCATGCTCGTGCCCGAGTTCATCCACGTTCTGAACCACGACAATCTTCGCGAGTTCATGACCCGCGTGCCGGGGCCGTGGCTGCTCAAGCCGCGCTCGCAGGCGTCCGGCATCGGAATGAAGAAGATTCATGCGCAGGAGGAATTGTGGCCGTGGCTGGACCAGCTTGGCGATCAGCAGTCTTTCTATTTGCTGGAGCAATTTGTTCCGGGCTCGGTCTATCACGTGGATAGCGTCGCGTCGGAACGCGGCGTCGTTTTTGCCGCCGCTCACGGGTATGGTACGCCGCCGCTGGATACCTCTCATCACGGAGGTGTTTTCACCACGCGCACGCTTCCGCACGATGCGGAAGAAACCGAAACGCTTCGGGAGATCAATCGTAATTTGCTGGCGGGCCTCGGATTCGTGCGCGGCGTGACGCACGCGGAATTCCTGAAGTCGCATGCCGACGGCAAGTTTTATTTCATCGAGGTCGCTGCGCGCGTTGGCGGCGCGTACATTGCAGATGTAATTGAGGCGGCGAGCGGCATCAACCTCTGGCGTGAATGGGCGAGGCTCGAGGTGGGAGCAGGGAAGCAGCCTTACGAGCTTCCTCCCGTGCGCCGCGACTATGCCGGCGCAATTCTATCGCTCGCCCGCCAGGAGCATCCTGACACTTCTGCGTATACCGATCCGGAGATCGTCTATCGCGTCACGAAGTATCACCACGCAGGATTTGTTCTGAAGTCGCCCAGTCACGAGCGCATCCAGCAGCTACTGGATTCCTACGCGCGTCGCTTCCATGAAGGTTTTGTCGCCACGCAGCCCGTTCCGGACAAGCCCACCTCGTAGGGGGAAGCGGAGCTTTCCACGCTTTACATTTCCTCCGCATTCCTTCAGACTTTGCATGGATTGAGCCTGCCCGGCCCTGCCACGGCCTGTCCCAAAGTCTAGTAACTGTCTGGAACAGCGCTTTCACACATTGTTTGCCCCGCACCCTTCCGGGGAATACAGTTTGCATTACCCCAGCCGGAGATCTATGTGGGGTGCTGTCCCTTTGGGAGGACCGATGTGGGGCAATAAGAAACCGGATGGACCGCAAGCCGGGCCGCCGGAGCAAAAAAATTTACAAACGAATCAGTCGTCGAAGCCCGCTTCGACGACTTGGGAGGGAACAACCGCAATGAGTACAGATGCCATGCGTCCTTTGGGTGCGACCGCGGACCGCTCGACTGCGCGGCTCGGGTCCAGCCTGCACGTGAAAGGCGAAATCTCCGGCAATGAAGATCTGCTGATCGATGGTACGGTCGAAGGACTGATCCAGCTCGATGAGCGGAAGCTGACCGTCGGGGCCACTGCAAAAGTAACCGCCGACATCATTGCCCGCGAGGTGGTAGTATACGGCAACGTGAAGGGCAATCTTCGCGCAAAAGACCGTATTGAAATCAAGAAGGACGGTTCGGTGAACGGCGACCTGACCACCGCACGAATCATGATCGAAGACGGCGCCTACTTTAAGGGCTCCATCGAAATTGACAAGAGCTCGGAGAAGGAATCCAGTTCGAACGCGTTTGCCAGGAGCACTTCGGCGACCGCGGGTGCAGCGACGACGAAGACGATCTAAGTTTAGCCCATTCCAAGTGGTCTCCTGAAAGCGCCCCGATCGGATCGGGGCGCTTTTGTTTTTGCAATTGGCAAATAGATATCCAATATTTCTTAACTTGACAAGTATCAGAGGGGGAGTATTGTGGGCCCGGGGGATCCGTCTTGGACAAGCGCGCTAGTTGCACTCGTACTTTCCTGGCCGTTTGATGCCGGCATCCCGCGCGGAAAGTCAGTGGGGCCGTTCGATGGGACGGTTACGGCAGGGCGTCCCGGATCGTTCTTCTTCTTGCGTTGGAGTGTGCAAGTTGCGGAGGTGGCGCTGCGTCCTTCAGCCAACCCCCGCCTCCCCCCGCCGCCGACTTCTCCGTAGGGTTTTCGCCGAGTTCGGTGTCCGTCTTGCAGGGCGCCACGAGCTCGGCGATCAATATCACAGTGAACGGTCTGAATGGCTTCACCGGGACCGTTCAGATCACGCTCAGCGCGCTTCCCTCCGGGGTGATTTCGAATCCCGCAAGCCCATTCGCAGTGGCGGCAGGAGCGACCGTCCCAATCCTGATCGGCGCGGCAGCCAATGCAGCGACGGGGAATTTCACGGTTTCCGCGCAGGGGACCAGTGGAGGATTGTCGCATGGCACGAATCTGGCTCTCACGATCCAAAGCGCTGCGGGTTCTACACTCTCGCGCACGGCCTATGCCAGGACGGTTTCGACTTCAGCGGCCGATGATCCCTTTGGCGAGCCGCATCACCGGCATATGGCCTACGATGCGGTGAACAAACATTTGTTCGTTGCGAACCGCGCCATGAATCGCGTCGAGGTCTTTTCCACACTCGACCAATCCCGCATTGCCCAAATTTCCGTTGCCGGCGCCAGTAGCGCAGATCTCTCCCCCGATGGCGCCACAGTCTGGATTGGTACTTCGTTGCAGGAAATCGTTACCATCGATGCCGGCACCCTGCATCTCAAGGCGCGCTACTTGCTCGCCGGACTTAGCCCGCTGCCCGGAATCAGTTTCAATCGCCCCGTGGAAGTGCTTTCTCTTTCGAATGGCAAAGCCATGATTCGTCTGCGTCAGTCGGTCTCTTCCCAAGCCTTGTTGGCGCTTTGGGATCCGGTTTCGAATTCATTGACGAATCTGACGTCCAATGCCCCCGTCGTATTTCAGCAAGGTGCCGGGGTACTTGCACGCTCCGGGGATCATTCGAAAGTTCTAGCCGCCGCGAACGACTCCAGCAGTGAATTGGCGGTCTTCGATGCGGTGGGCAACGTGGTCGCCGGTCCGCGAACGCTGGGCGTGGGTCTGATCCAAAAGGCCTCTGCGAATCAGGACGGCACTCGATTTGCCGTCACCTTCGCGTCAAACGGAAGCACTCAGTTTCTAATTCTCGACGCAGCTTTGAATCAGGTTGGTTTCTATACTCCTTCAAACGTCTATGGCGTCACATTCTCGCGCGACGGGAAATATCTTTACATCAGCGAGACTTCTTCGAGCGGGTCTATTGTGTCGGTTCTAGATGGCCGCACAGCGCAACCGGTTGGCCGTGTCTCTGACGCATTGGTTGAGGGCGTATCTTCAGAAATCGAGGACGCTGACGAGACGCAGCTCCTTTTTGGGCTTTCGAATCGCGGCGTCAGCTTTGTTGATGCCGCCACGCCGATGACGCTTTCTTCGCTAGGCCCAATTCTTGCTGCCGCGCCGAGTCTGCAACCCGCGGAGGGTCCTAACTCGGGCGGCACGGCGATTACGCTCACCGGTCTGAACTTTTCTTCCTCTCTCCGGATGAAACTTGGCACTCAGCTCGCTTCGAATCTATCTGTACCGGTGCCGACACAAATCCAGGCGAACTCTCCTGCCAGCGTTTCGAACGGACCCGTCAATGTAACTGCCTTTTTCGACGACGGCTGGCTGGTGCTCGCGCCCGACGCCTTCAGCTATGGCCCGCAAATTTTGCAGATCCTTCCGAACGCAGGCGCGACCGCTGGTGGTGATTCGGTACAAATCTATGGCTACGGATTCGGCGGCGATGCCACAAAAATCACTTTGAAGATTGGGGCCGCAAACGCAACGGTTACAAAAATTGAGAGCGTCACCGACATCGCGCCATCTCTCGGACTCGACGCCAGCTATCCATTTCCGCTGGAGCGCGTCACGATTCAATCGCCCGCCGGGTCTCCTGGCAAAGCGGACGTGGTCGTCACGAGCCCCGCCGGGTCCACAACCTCCGCGAAATCGTTCCAATATCTGCAGAGTGTTCAATCCTATTCGAAACCAGGATTTTTCCGGTTTGTCCTCTACGATCAAAGGCGCCAGCGAATCTATCTCACCAACATTGATCACGTCGATGCTTTCGACCTGCAATCGAACTCCTTTGCCCTGCAATTCGCTCCGCCCGGCGGTCCTCCGCCAAACGCGGGTCTGCGCGGCCTGGCTTTGACGCCGGATGGTATCCAACTGATCGTTGCTGATTTCGGCGCGCAAAGTGTCTATCTCATCGATCCCGTGAACGGAACCGGCACGACGGTGCCCGTCGGCGGCGTTCCCGGCTTCACCAACTCCGGTCCCGCACGCGTTGCCGTCACGAGCGCGCAAACAGTTTTCGTCGGTCTAAGCGGCGAGGGTGGCTCCGGCGGCACGTGCTCCACATGCCTTAGCACAGTTGAATCTGGCAGCAAGCCCGCCAACGATTCAGCCGGCTCCTCAGCCGGAGGTCACCAGCCTCACCGGAGTGCCTCTCGTGCGGAGCGATGCTACCGGCGATCATGTTTTTGTTTCGTTCGGTTCGGCTCCGGGCGGACCCCTCGCTGTATGGGATGCAAGTTTTCCAAATCAATTTGTAACTTCGGCTGCGAATGTCTCCGCTTCTGATCTCAACGCCGCAAGTGACGGAACGACGTTCGCCCTGCAAGCAAACGGTGGAACCGAAATCCGTTCCTCGGATCTCTCGCTTGCCAGTGTTCCAGCTTCCGCGGAACTCACGAAAATTCCCGGGCGAGTTTCCGTGCCTGGCCTCACTCTGCATCCTTCGGGCGCTCTGCTCTATCAACCATTCCTCACGGGCGCTCCCGGAAGCGCAGGAGTGAAAGGCGGGGTGGACATTCTGGACGCACATTCCGGCGCGCTGCGGCTGCGAATTGTTCTCCCCCAGCAGTTGATGACCGACGTCGATGGACTGCACGGCAGCTTTCTGGCGACCGACGAGAATGGCCAGCGGCTTTTTGCCATCACTTCATCCGACGGCGGCGCGCAACACGCTGCGTTGACCGTTATTCAATTGGCTGGCGTTCCGCTTGGCATCGGCACAATTTCGTCCGCTACTGCCTCCGCGTCCGGCGGGACAACATTAACCATTCGCGGCAGCGGCTTTCAGAGCGCCACCACCGTCTCCATCAACGGGAAGGCCGCCACCGTATCCTTCAAGGACATGAACACGCTCACCGTCGTCACTCCAAGCCTTGCTGCGGGTTCCCAGCAGCTCATCATCACGAATCCTGATGGCGAATCTGTTTCGCTCGATGCTGCAATCACAGTGAACTGAGGAATTTCTCCCTTTATCTTTCGAGATTCCTCTAACTTTTTTCTTACGCGGTTCATCCAATGCCAGTCGAGAAGAATTAATATGATGGCGCACGCAAATCTGGCGCTTGTGCCGCCCGTGGAAAGGATTCGAATGGAAACTCGGAGACTCGGAAACTCGGACATCAAGATCACGCCCGTGGGGTTTGGGGCATGGGCCATTGGCGGTTCCGGCTGGGAGTTTGCCTGGGGACCCCAGGATGACGCCGACTCCATCACTGCGATTCATCGCGCACTCGAACTGGGAGTGAATTGGATCGACACCGCCGCTGTTTATGGGCTCGGGCATTCCGAGGAGATCGTTGCTCGCGCACTGAAGGAATGGAGCGGGCCGCGCCCCTATGTCTTCACGAAATGTGTTTTGGCATGGGATGAAGAGGGAAAAATCAACCAAGTCTTCAGCGCCGCTTCCATTCGCCGCGAATGCGAAACCAGCCTTCGCCGGCTGCAGGCTGAAACAATCGATCTCTACCAGATTCACTGGCCGCCTGCCGACAATGGCCCGGGTCTCGAGGAAGCCTGGCAAACTCTCGTTGCTTTGCAGAAGGAAGGGAAAGTCCGTTGGATCGGCGTCTCCAATTTCAACGTTGAGCAGATGAAGCGCGCCGAGAAAATCGCGCCGATTACTTCTCTTCAGCCGCCGTATTCGATCATTCGCCGCAGCATCGAGAAGGAGACTTTCCCTCACTGCCAGCAGCGTGGAATCGGCGTGATCGTCTACGCGCCGATGGCTTCGGGGTTACTCACCGGCGCTATGACTCGCGAGCGCGCGGCGGCGTTGCCGGCCGATGATTTCCGCAGCCGCAATCCCGAATTTCGCGAGCCACGCCTTTCCAAGAATCTCGCGCTTGTCGAGCGTCTTCGGCAGGTTGGAGCGCGCCACGGCCGTATGCCCGGTGAAGTCGCCATCGGCTGGACTCTTCGCCATCCCGCGGTCACCGGCGCCATCGTGGGCGCGCGCAATGCGAAGCAAGCCGAAGGCGTCATGCGCGCCGGCGACTTAAAACTCCCAGAGGAAGAGATTGTGGAAATTGAAGGTGCAGCGGCCCTGGCAACGGCACGCTAAGTTTTTCATCTGTTTTGGATATGGGAAACTAACTGCCCTTGCGCCGACCAAAGCGCAGCTGCTCCCCTCTCCGGGGAAGGCGGATACAAAATGAATCTCGGTCTAAAAAGCAAAACTGCACTTGTTTCCGGCTCAACGGCGGGCATCGGCCTGGCCATTGCCGCCGCGCTGGCTGCTGCAGGCGCAAAGGTCATCATCAATGGCCGCACCAAAGCTCGCGTGGATGCTGCCCTCGGTCAGCTTCGCAAGCGCGTTAAGGACGCGGAGTTCCATGGGGTTGCCGCGGATCTCGGCGTAGCCGGCGGCCTGGAGGCGATTGCGGGCCAAATTCCCCGCGTCGATATCCTCGTCAATAATCTCGGCATCTTCGAGGCCAAGGCCTTTTTCCACATTCCCGATGAGGATTGGAAGCGGCTGTTTGAAGTCAACGTTCTCAGCGGCGTTCGGCTTACGCGCCACTATCTGCCGGGCATGCTGGAACGGAACTGGGGCCGTGTCATTTTCATTTCCAGTGAATCCGCGCAGCAGATTCCCGCCGAAATGATTCACTATGGCATGACCAAAACCGCTCAGGTCGCGGTCGCTCGGGGGCTTGCCGAATCCTTTCCCAACTCCGGCGTCACGTTCAATTCCATTCTTGCTGGGCCCACGGCCTCGGAAGGCGCCGTCAACTTTATTGACGACATGGCGAAACAGCAGGGAATCACGAAAGATGAATTTGAGAAACGCTTTTTTGAAAGCGCACGGCCTAGTTCGCTCCTCAAACGCTTCGAAACACCGGAGGAAGTTGCTGCCGTAGTTGCTTTCGTCGCCAGCGCGGAAGCGGCTGCGATCAATGGGTCAGCCGTGCGGGCCGAAGGCGGGGTGATTCGCAGTATTTTCTAAGGAGAGTTCGCGACTAAGCGCGCAGGTAGTCCGGTTTCCAGTTCTTTATCAGTTGCTTGATCGCCTTGCGCTCCGTTAGTTTCTCATCGAGCACTTTGCGTGCAAGCGCCGGCAGCTCCGCGTCGCTTGCGAATCGCAGAGCGACCAGTTGTCCCGGCGTAAATTCCGCAATTCGCGGCTGAAGATCCGCGGGCAGCAGCTGCTGGCACCGCAGCCGTTCCTCCAGGCGTATGACGCGGTCCTGCACTCGTAGCGCGAAGAGCCGCGTGTAGAGAAAACCAATCAGCAGCGCGGCGGCAAGCAGCATCGACTCGAATCCGGCCAGCGTGAATTCGCCCGCCTTCCAGCGGTAGATTTGCCAGCCGAAATTGATCGCGGCCACAGGTATGACAAAAAAGTGGAAGGCCGGTACAAACCTGCCGTGATTTTCGAAGTTCTGCTCAGCCATTGCTTTTCCTCCATTTCGCGCCTGATTGTAGCAAATCGCGCGTCCTCCCTTCGATTTCAGAAAATGGATCCACCGGCTTCTTGGACAATTCGGTCTATTCGACAGTATCCTGATACTTCGATTTGCATTCGTTGCGGAGACTCACAAATGGCCAGGGCATCCTGGGGCGGTAAAGTCATCGCGGAGAGCAACGCCACGGTCGTTGTCGAGGGCAATCAGTATTTCCCGCTGGACGCGGTCAAAAGAGAATTCCTGAAACCGAGCAGGCACACGACAATCTGCCCCTGGAAGGGGACCGCTCACTATTACCACGTCGAAGTGGACGGCATGAAAAACGAAAACGCGGCGTGGTTTTATCCTGCGCCCAAACCCGCTGCAGCGGAAATCAAGGATCGCGTCGCCTTCTGGAAAGGCGTACGCGTCGAGACCTGAGGGCCCTCGCCATTCGAAAGCATCTATTTCGCGATCTCGTTCTTGAACACCACTCCGTTCTGCATCACGAACCGCACGTGCTCCAGCTCTCCTACATCCTTTAACGGATCGCCTGCCACGGCAATTACTTCCGCATAAGCGCCGGGCGCGATAACACCGATCTCGCCCTTCATTTCCAGCATCTCCGCGGCGCGTGACGTTGCCGATTGAATCGCATCCATGGGGGCCATCCCCAGCGTCACCATGCGGCGAAATTCCTGCGCGAGCGGCTCGGTCCAAGGAATTCCACCCATATCCGTTCCATAAACAATTTTCAAATGCGCCTGCAGCGCCTTTCGAAACGACGTCTCGTGCAAGCTCGCTCTTGCGCGGTCACGCTTTCCCTCGGGAGTATTCGCCGGCGCCCAGTCGTTGTAATACGGCGAGAGCGTCGGGCAATACCACGTTCCTTGCCGTTTCATCTGCGCGATCTGCGCATCCGTTATTTCCAGTCCGTGTTCGATCGAATCACATCCGCCCTCCAGCGCCCGCTGCATACCGATGCCGTTGTACGCGTGGCATGCAACTTTCTTTCCCCAGCCATGCGCTTCGTCCACTATGGCCTTCAGCTCTTCCACCGTCAGCGTCGGCTGCGACACCAGGTTTCCTTGCTTATCCATCCAGGACCGGTGCGTCATATAGACTTTCAACCAGTCCGCGCCGTGATCGAGCTGCTCGCGCGCCGCCTTTCGCGCCTGCACTGGGCCGTCAATCAGTTGTGCCCCCTTGGGCATGTCTAGTTCCGGCGCGTAGCCCTCCAGGTTGTACCCGCCGGTTGTTGAAATAGCGCGCGTTGAAGCGAAGATTCTCGGTCCTGGAATGGTTCCTTCCTCGATGGCCTGCTTGATTCCCACGTCTCCATACCCTGCGCCTTCCGTCTCGACGTCGCGCAAAGTTGTGAAACCCTGTTCCAGCGCGCGTTTCGCCGCGTACGTTGCGCGCGCCGCTCGCAAGGCGATGCCGGCCTTCAAAATATTTGCGTCGTAGCCGCCTTTCGCCGGGTCCTCGCCCCACAAGAAAATGTGCGTGTGCGAATCGATCAAGCCCGGCAGGACGGTGGCGTTCGAAAGATCGATCACCTTGGCGTCGGCGGGGATCGCCGCTGAACCATCCGCCACTTTTTCTATACGGTCGCCGCGCACAAAGATGAGCTGATTTTTTCTCGGCGCAGCGCTCGTTCCGTCAATCAACGTCCCCGCGCGAATCACGGTCCACGCCGCAGCGGCCTGCGGCGTGGACTGAGCGTGCGCAACACTGGCACTTAGGAACGTTATCGCCAGAAAAAGTGCAAACAAGTGACGCATCGGAGTCTCCTAAATGGCGCTCGGTAGCTTGCAGCATTTTGAACGGTGATTGCAACAATTTGATTCAGGATCACGTACCCAGAAGATTAGGCTGCAGCCGCGAGTATCCGTGTTCCTGCGCCCACAGTGTCAGCGGAATCGCCGCCAAGTCATCCACCAGCGGCACCGCGTGACCATCTTTCGTGAGATCGACGGTTTGCAAATAAAACTTGCACGTCTCGCAGGCCTCGACCCGCACCTGCGGAAATTGCTCAGCGACGTACACCAGCAATTTCTCCTCTGCTTCCTCTCGGCAAGTGGGGCACAAGATTCGCCGAAATTCCCATTCTCGGGAACAAACGCAACAAAGCAGAAATCGTTTCCCGCCATCCCCTTCCGGTCGTAGCACGCCCAGCAACGGCCGCGCCCCGCAGATCGGGCAGACGTGCGACGTGGCTACTGCCGGCGGCAGCACTTGGTCTCCCGCCAAGAGTTCCGCATAAGGCTGGAGGAAAGCACGAGGCAGGAATTGGGCAAACGCGCCAACCTGCTGGTCGAACTTCCCGGCATACTCCCAATAGGCGTGCCAGCTGGCAATCCAGGAATCGGATGCCAACAGCGACATTTGTCGCGCGGCTTCACGGAGCGCCGGCGGAGCGTGCCGTTCGATCACGGACAGAAAACCCCGGTAGTGAGGCAAAAGCACAGACAGGTTGAGCGGCGCCCGGCTGCCATCCGCAAACTTGTGGCTCGACTTCACGTCGCTCGATGCGGCAAAGCTCGCGCGAAGCTCCGCTTGGAATGACGCCACCCGCCTGTAGAAATCAAGGAATTCCGAAGCGAAGGGATGCGCTGCGGACAACCGTTCTGCGCGCCGGATGCGCGCCCCATACTCGGACCCACCGGTTTGTGTTGTGTTCATTTGCGCGGCGAGGAGGAACCGCCCGCGATCTCTTTGTACCAGCCCGGATGGTAGCGTTTGGCAAACGTCTCCGACACATCGCCGCGAATCACGGAGCCAAACGCCCCGCGTTCCGCGAAGACGCTCATGTAGATGTGGATCAGGAAGAGCCCGATGGTTAATAGAGCCGCCGCGGGATGAATCAGCACGGCGACATAGCGAAGGAAACGGAGACTCCACGGGATGTACTCGGGGAACCACAGAATGGCGCCGGTGAGCAGGAGCAGCAGACTGCACCAGAAAAAGCCCCAGAATAGAAGTTTTTGTCCTGCATTGTAGCGGCCTGCAGGGGGCATTTGATCGTCTTCATTCCGCATGTAATGCCCAATCGCATTCCACCATGCCTTGTCCACTTCAGTCGTGCGCATCTGCGCCGCCCACATGCTGTACATCTTGATCACCGCGCCGAAAAAGATCAGCCCTGCCCACGGATGCAGCATGCGCGAAATCTGCCCGCCGCCCAGGGCGATGGCAATCCAGAAACACCACGGCGAGTAAAACGCCAGCCCCGTCAATAGAAGATAGATGTAGGAAAAAGCCGCGGTCCAGTGCGTCAGGCGTTCATGAAGCTCGTACCGGAGAATACGGCCGTGAGGAAGCATTTGTCCGGATTGGCTCACGATTTCGCTCCCCCCTCGTTCGTACCTTCATCGTCGCGATCCTTGGGGCCGAACCGTAGATAGTGCACGAACAGCCCGATTAATCCGCCGACCATGGCGACGTTGCCCAGCCACTTCAGCGGACCTTTCCAGAGCTTGACGGTCCACGGAACGCGAGGATTGGCCGGCAATCCCCCATAGAGTTCAGGCTGGCTGGCGTCATGCAACACGTAAATCACGCCGGTGCCGCCGACTCCTTGCGGGTCATACACGCCGGCCTTCGGAAAGTTCGAGTGATCCTGTAGCTGCTTCGCGCGCTTTCCCGCCAGGTCCAGCATGTCTTCCTTGGTGCCGAAGTGGAGGCATCCCGTCGGACAGGACTTGATGCACGCCGGTTCGAGCCCCTCGCTCACGCGGTCCGAACACAGCGTGCACTTGAATACGCGATTGGTCTTGGGGTTCATCTTCGGGATATCGAAGGGACATCCCGTGATGCAGTATCCGCAGCCGATGCAGTTCGCCTGCTGAAAATCCACGATGCCGTTCGTGTACTGGACGATGGCTCCATCCGCGGGACACGCCGCCAAGCATCCCGGCTCCGCGCAATGCATGCACTGGTTCTTGCGCATCAGCCACATCAGCGAGCCGTCGTCTTCGCGCACGTGCTCGTTGAAGAGGATCAAGTTCCAATAATTCCACCGCGTCTCCGGCATCGTTTGATAGGTATTGTTAAAAACCGTTTCGCCAAAGGGCAGGTCGTTCCACTCCATGCACGCCACTTCGCAAGCCTTGCACCCGATGCACGTCGTAGTGTCAATGAGCTTGCAGGCTGTAAATCCGCGCTGGGTGTCTTCTCCAGGCACGCTTCCAGCGTGTCCGGAAATTTTCTGGACGCGCAGTGTGGCTTGGCTCATCGAGTTCCTACGCCTTCTCCAGCTTCACGAGGAAGCCCTTGAATTCCGGTGTGTAAGCGTTGGGATCAAATACCGTCGGCGTCAGCAGATTCGCCAGCGTCCTCGCGTCCTTGCCCTCGTCTTCGGCGATTCCCCGGTATCCCTGATGAATGGGAATGCCGATTTGATAGACCTTTTTTCCGTCGATCGTCATCGCCTTAATCCGTTTTGTGACCATCGCTTTTGCGATGTACTCCCCGCGGATGCTGGAGACTTTCACTTTTTCCCCGCCCGCGAGCCCCATTTCTTGCGCCATCTCCGCGGAAATTTCCACAAACGGCTCCGGCACCAGCTGCACGTTCATCGGATTGTTCTTCGTCCAGTAGTGGTATAGCTCGGTTAGGCGATAGGTCGTGCAGACGACGGTGTAGCCGTCTTTCGGTGTGGCGTATTTGTCGTCCGGCGTCTTGAAGCGCTTCACTACCGGATTGTGTGTCTGCGCCGGATGGAGCGGGTTGTCAATCGGGCTCTCGATTGGCTCGTAGTGCTCGGGGAATGGCCCATCGGCAAAAGCGCCCAGCGGTGCAAAGATTCGCCCGACGCCTTCCGGATTCATGATGAACGGGCCCATGTGATCCTTGGGCTTGGAATCGATCTTGAAGTCCACCACGTCGTTGCCCACCCATTTTTGCTGGCCTTCGTTCCACCAGACTTGCTTCCGCGTTGGGTCCCAGGGCTTGCCGTCGGCGTCGCACGACGCGCGGTTATACAGCACCCGGCGATTCGCCGGCCAGGACCAGCCCCAGCCAGGATGTATTCCCAAATTTGAGGGGTCCGAAGGATCGCGCCGTGCCGTCTGGTTTCCCCCTTCTGTGAACGAGCCGGAGTAAATCCAGTTGCCGCAGGACGTCGTGCCATCGTCCTTGAGCCACGCGAAGCCGGGGAGCTGTTGGCCCGCCTTGATTTGCTGCTTCGTCGCCGGATCCTCAAGATCTGCCAGCGCCTTGCCGTTGATTTCCTTCAACACCTCGGCCAGGGACGGACTCGATGGGACGGTGTAGTTCCAAGTCAGGTTCAAGACGGGATCGGGGAACTTGCCGCCTTCCTTCTTGTACAGCTCGCGGATTTTCAAGAAAATTTGCGCCACGATCGCCTGGTCCAGCCGGCAATCTCCGGGCGTCGGCAAAGCCGTATTCTTCCACAGCAGCCACCGCGCGGAATTGGTGAACGAGCCGTCCTTTTCAGCGAAACCTGCGCAAGGCAAACGGTATACCGTGGTTTGAATCTGTTTCATCTCGTCCTGGGTAATCCCTGGCGACTTCCAGAACTCGCTGGTTTCATCCGGATAAATCTCTCCGACCACCAGGAAGTCCGCT
>JBARRT010000207.1:0-9900 GCA_049644365.1 Candidatus Acidiferrum sp.
GCGGCGGCGGTTGTCCTGGTGCTTCTGGCGCTATTCGTTTTTTCCTTCTTTCGTAATCCAGAGCGAGTCATTCCAGCCGAGACGGGCGCGGTGGTGTCACCCGGTGATGGCCGCGTGGTGGTGGTGACGGAGGAGGAGTACGCGGGGCGTCCCGGGAAGCGCATCAGCATCTTTCTCGCGGTTTGGAACGTGCATGTGAATCGGGCGCCGGCCGAGGGCACCATTACGAAAATGGAGTACCGGCCGGGGAAATTTTTGGCGGCGATGCGCGAGCGGGCTTCAGTGGAAAACGAGCAGAACGTGTTTACGCTTTCGACCGACGCGGGGGAAATGGTGTTCAAGCAGATTGCGGGGCTGATTGCGCGAAGAGTAGTCTCGTGGAAGAAGCAGGGTGATCGGGTGCTTCGCGGAGAGCGGATTGGATTGGTGCGGTTTGGCTCGCGCGTGGATGTGTGGCTGCCAAAGGATGCGGAGATCCTGGTGAAGCTGGGGCAGAACGTGAAGGGCGGAGCGAGCGTGCTGGCGCGGTGGACGGGGCAAGCGGCGATCCGCTGTTCCGCGGAAGCAAGCTCGGCAGAGACGGATACAAATCTGACAGCGAGTGGAAGGCGATCGTAACCATGCCCGACGGCGAACAACACGAAATGCCATTTCAGCAGCGGCGCATCAAGAACCCGAAATTACGGCGAGGGATTTTTCTGATTCCCGCGGCGTTCACGTCCGCGAATCTCCTGTGCGGTTATTACGCCATCGTGGCGTCACTGGCGGGAGCGCCGGATGATCTTAACCATGCAGCGAAGGCGATTGGACTTGCGATTTTGTTTGATTCTCTGGACGGCAGAGTCGCTCGAATGACGGGGACGAACACGGAGTTTGGAGTGCAGTTCGACTCGCTGGCGGATGTCGTCAGCTTTGGGGTGGCGCCAGCGATTCTTGCGTATGCGTGGGGCATTCGAAGCGTGACGGCCATGAGCCTGGAGGCGTTGCACCAGCTCGGACTGTTTGCCTGGGTGTGCTGCCTGTTCTTCCTGATTTGCTGCGCGTGGCGGCTCGCGCGGTTTAACGTAAAGGGAATGGCGCCGGGAGGATCGAAGTATTTTGTGGGAATGCCGACTCCGGCTGCCGCCGGAATGATTGCGGCGGTGGTGCATGCCTTGCATCGCGCCGGGCCGCTACAAGATTGGCGATGGTCGGTGGTCTGGCTGTTGATGGCGGCAGCGCTGGGCGGGCTGATGGTCAGCACGATTCGGTATTACAGTTTTAAGGATCTCCCCTGGACCCGGAAGCAACCCGCCTTCCTGATACTTTTTCTGATCATCATTGGCGCGCTGATATGGGCGTTTTCGGAGGTAGTGCTGGTTACGTTCGCTGGCACATATGCGGTGGCCGGGGTCATCCTGCATCTCGTGCGGTTCATCCGCCAGCGAATGGTATCGCGGACCGCGTGATTCATGCCTGGGCTTGAACGGGAATCCAACCGGATGGTGATTGCGGGTGCGTCTTCGCTTCTCGGGGCGGAGCTGAAGTCTTTGCTGGAAGAAAGCCGGTTTGCGGGGTGGGATTTTCGGCTCGTGGATGAAGAGATCGTGGCAGGAACACTTACGGAGGCAGGCGGGGAACCCGTGGTGATTCAGCCGGTGGAGGAAGGTAGTTTCGAAAAGGCGCGATTAGTGTTTTTCGCGGGCTCTCCGGAATTCACGCGGAGGAATTGGAAAGCGGCCAGCGGTGGTGGCGCTACCGTTATCGATCTTTCCGGCGGGATTGCCGGCGAATCGAAGACTGTAGCGTGGTTCCCTAAGCTGGATGGGCTGCTGGAGCGGGAATTCAAGAAAGATGCCGCGGCGTATGCCATTCCTTCGGCGGCAGCGACGACGGCAGCCACGTTGGTGCTCGCGCTCTCAAAAAACGGAATGCGGAGGCTGGCTATCGTTTTCTTTCAGCCGGTGTCGGAGGCAGGACGCGCGGGCATCGAAGAACTGGAAAGCCAAACTGGGCAGTTGCTCTCGTTTCAGGGGGTGGGGCGGCCGGTGTTCGACGTGCAGGTAGCTTTCAATATGCTGGGCCGTTTTGGGCCGGGGAGCGCGCAGAAGTTGGAGGCGATCCGGGAGCGGGTGCGCGTGGAAACGCAAGCGACCCTCGGGAAGAAGGCGGCAATGCCGGCCATTCAGGTCGTGCATGCGCCGGTGTTTTACGGAACAGCGTTTTCCGCGTGGGCGGAGCTGGAACCCGGCGCCGATGCCGCGAAGATTGCGAGGTCCTGCAGTGATGCGGGCATTATGCTGCCCGCGGAAGGCGACGGAGGGCCGAGCAACGTGGGTGCCACGGGAGAGAAGAGCATTGTGTTGGCGAAGCCGGAAGAGGACCCTTCACAGCCGGGTGGTTGGTGGTTTTGGGGAGCGGCAGACAATATTCGATTGCCGGCGGCGAATGCGGTGAAATTGGCGGAGATGCTGGCGTGACAGCGCGGAAGGTTTTGTGCGGTGTGATGATTCTGGCTGCGAACGCGAGCGGCTGTGGGTACCGCGTTGCGGGGCGGAGCAATTCGCTGCCGAAGAGCATTCGCGTGATTGCGGTGCCGGCGCTGGAGAATAAGACGGCGAGCTACCGGATCGAGCAGAGATTGACCACCGCAACCGTGCATGAGTTTCTGGCGAAGACTTCGTACCGCGTGGTGCCCGAACCGGCGAACGGCGATGCGGTGCTGCGCGGAAAGGTATTGAGCGTGGAGGTTGCGCCGCTGCTGTTTGATACGGCCACCGGGCGGGCGACGACCATGCTGGTTACCCTGAAATGCGAGATCACGTTGGAAGAGCGCGAGACGGGGAAAATTCTGTATCATGAGGATAATTTTTTGTTTCGTAATCAGTATGAGATTTCCACGGACGTGAAAAGCTTTTTTGAAGAGCAGGACCCGGCGCTGGACCGGCTGGCGCAGGATTTTGCGGCGCGGCTGGTCGCCGTGGTGACGGAGAATTATTGATGGCGAGGATTTCAGCGGAAGACTTGCTGGCGCGGCTGGAGAAAGGGAAGGCGATTCCGGCCATCTTGTTGCTGGGCGAGGAGCCGTATCTTCGGGATTGCTGCCGCGCGGAATTAATCGAGCGATTTGTGGCGGAAGCATCGCGGGAGTGGGCGGTGTCGCGCTATTCGGCGGGGCGCGGCGAGACACAGGCGGCGATGGACCAGGCGCAAACGATGGCCATGCTTTCGCCGCAGCAGTTGGTGTTTCTCGAAGATGCAGAGACCATTGAAAAGATGGGAGAGAAGAACCGCGAAGAGGCGATGGCGAGCCTCGATGCGTATCTGGGGAATCCGGCGCCGTTTACCGTGCTGGTGGTGGAAGCGACTAGTTTGGACCAGCGCATGAAATTGGGGAAGCTGCTGGCGGAGAAGACGCTGGTGGTGGAATGCGGGCTTGGCGAGAACCCGGGCGAGCGGCAAACCGCTGCGGTGGCGCTGGCTCGGGCGATTGGGAAAGAACAAGGCGTAGAGTTCGAGAAGGGTGCGGCGGAGGACTTGGCGGAGTTTGTGTCTGCGGATTTGATGCGGTTGAAAACGGAGATTGAGAAGCTGGCGACATACGCGGCGGAGAGAAAAATGATCCGGCGTGAAGACGTCAGCGCGCTGGTGGTTTCGGAGAAGACCACGACGGTTTGGGAATTGGCGGACATGCTGGCATCGCGCGAGCCGAAGAAGGCGCTGGAGTTTCTCGACCGGCTGCTGCGCGATGGGGAAGAGCCGCTGCCGATGCTTGGCGCGATGACGTGGATGTACCGCAAGCTGATCGAGGCGAGCGAAGTGAAAGGCGCAGTGAACGGCTGGCAGGCGGCACGGGCGCTGGGAATGCGGCCGGAGCAGGCAGAGCTGGCTTTGCAGAATGCGCGGAAGATTTCGAGGCCCAGATTGCTGAGCGGATTGCGCGCGCTGCAGAAAGCGGATGATCGGTTGAAGCGGGGCGGGGAAGATGCACGGGCGGTGATGGAGTTTTTGGTTGCGGAGTTGACGGGCGGGGAAGCAAAAGCGGCGCGCGGGTAAGAAAACCGGGAAAAGCAATTAACACAAAGGACGCAGAGAACACAGAGTTCACGGAGAGTTTGCCGGTGGATGAAGAAAGGGCGGCCAGTTGGCCGCCCTTTCTTGTTGCTGAGGTCAGAAGGATTTTCAGTTGTCGCCGCCGTGATGGCTGAAGTCGAACAGGTCGAAGAGATCGCCGAGCGCCGGGCTGTTGAGCGGCACATAGGGATCATCGTCGTCGACGATGGGGTTCGGGAAATTATCACGGCTGCGATGAGTTAACGGCTTCAAGTCCCAATTGCGCTCGATGAATTTCAGGATCGAGACGTGGTCGGTATATGTGTGGCTGATGTGGCCTCCACGGCTGAAGGGCGAGACGACGATTAGCGGAATGCGCGGGCCGTCGCCGAAGAAATCCAGCGGCTGGATGTAGCCGGAGTCGTAGTAGCCGCCGCCTTCATCGAAGGTGACGATCAACGCGGTGTCCGCGAAGAGTTCGGGCCGAGCTTGCAGGTGGTTGACGATCTTCTTCAGCATGGCTTCGAAGAGGTCGAGCTTGGAAGAGGCCGGGTGACCATCGAGCAATCCGTCGGGCTTAACGAAGGAGACGGCAGGCAAGCTCTCGGAGTCGATGGCGTTAAAGAAATCGATGGTGTCCTTGATGTGCGCGGCGCGCTGATTCGCGTCGCCCATGATGGCCGTAGCGTAAGACTCGAAGTTGCAGATGTTGCAGTAAGCCCTGCCAACCTGAACCGCCGGATCGGGATTGTTCGGATTCTCCTGGAGCTTTACCGCGGCGCTGTAAGCCCCACCGTAATAGGCCCAAGAGATGCCCTTTTCATTGAGTGCCTCTCCGATTGTGCGGGTATTAATCGGTGGGATGGAGGCACCTTTGGCAATGCCCTTTGTGTCGACGTCACCGTTCGGAAGGAAGCCAGGCGAGTCGTTGTTGATCATATAGAAGTGTCCGGGTTGGCACTTGGGATCGGGATGGTACGGGAGAGTCGCCAGGTAGTTGCGGATTGGCGCAATGCCAGGCTGGGCGGGATCCCCGCACTCGGTGAAGTTGCCGTCGAAGAAAAGGTCCACGGTATAAACGTCGTTCGTGCCTGTTATCGGATCGGGATTGGCGATGTGCGACGGCGGTTTGATGGGATTGCCCTTGTCGGTGGCGGGATTGCCCGTGTTATCGGACCAGAAGATCGCGTCGCCCGTGCCGAGCATGACGTGGTTGGCGCCGGTGCCGCCCATGAACGATTGATGAAAATTGTCGCTCATGGAGAATTCATCCGCGAGGTTCTTGAGGACCGGAGCGTCCCCTTGCTGGACGTTGTAGAAGGCCATGGAATTGCCGCCGCCGTTGTCGTCGATCGCCGGAGGGGTGTCGAAAGGATCGATCTGGTTCGTGTAGTTGGTGATGACGAATGGATAGAGATCGCTCAGGCAGCCGGAAGGATTGTGCTTGGTGGCATTCTTGATATTGCAATCCGATTGCTGCCACATCTCGAAGAGCCGGTGCGTCGTATCACCCGTGTAGGAATCGTACGGAAGGTTCGGCCCCCGCAACGGGAATGGTCCGTTCGGTAAGTTGCTGAAATTCGCGACGCGCGTATCAAAATCGGGAACAGGGGTGAGTACGAACGTATTGTTAACGCCAGGAGCCCCGGTTTTCAGCAGGCCGAGATCGGCTGTTTCCAAAGACGGCTCGATGGCCGCCAAAAAAGCGGTGGGAGTGGCCGGGGGAAATGGAGGTGGCTCTGTGGCAAAACCGATGATCGAGGCGTCGGGGCTGGGCGAGAAATTCAAGGTCGGCGCCGGCAGTGTCGTGTAGGGAGCCTTCTCATCCTTGTCCAGGCTGATGAAAAACTTGGTCTTGAACGGGGCAACCGCTTGGAACTGCGCGGCTTTAGAGAAATGCGTGCCGGGCGTGCCGTCGGCCTTAATGATTCCTTTGGATAGAAGATTCGAAACCGAATCCTCGCTCTTTGGCACATAGGTCGCGAAAACGTGATCGAAGGAACGGTTCTCGCCGATGATGACGATGACGTGCTTGATTGGGGTCCGAGTATGATCCTTCTCATTGGCCTGCAGCGAAGTTGCGAGCGGGCCGCCGAGACTGAATTGGAACACGGTCAACGCGATGAATCCAACGCGCAGACTGTGGAGAGTCTTTGAAACGGTTTGCTTCAGGGACATGCAATCTCCTTTTCTCAACATTGGGGCCGAGTGCTTCAACCAGCGGGAAAGACATTGCACCGGTTGAGTTACAAGGAGATTGATCGGGCATGAATTGCGAATAATGGGAATGTATCGGCAGCATGAACGGGGAGCGAAGACTAGTGGAGAGAGGCACGGGCGGCTTGGTTAGCGGGAATGAAACGGGGCGGATGGAGGTCCGCCCTGAAGGCTGCGCTTAGTGGAAGCCGAAAGTGGGACTACTTGGCGGCTTTGACTTTGATTCCATTGTAGGCGACGGTGAGGCGCGATTTGTAGCGGTTGCCGGTGTTTTCGTGGAGGACACCCTTGGTGATGGCCTGGTCGATTGCTGACATCGTGGGGTGAAGGAGATTGCCCGACGCGGTGGCGTCGCCGGCGGTGATGGCGGTGCGCAGACGGCGCATCAGCGTGCGGACCCGGGTGCGGTTGGCGCGGTTCACTTCGGCGCGTTGACGAGATTGCGCCGCCCGCTTCAAAACCGACTTTTTCTTCTTCTTAACTTTGGTAGCCTGTCCCTGGGCCATCTATTGCTCCTTTTGTGTACCGCTCAAACTTCTAACGTTAAACGAGGCTCACGGCTTTGTCAAACGAGGCGAAAGGTCCTTCCGGGGCGCAAGTGCCGCCCCAGCCGTTGAAACCGCCGGTTTCGGCCAGCGTCGGGGCAGACGTACCCGGCCGTCCGAATCAGCCGAATAAGCATGACGAGCTGCGGCTGCTCATCAATTCGCGGCACCCAATTATCACCGTGGAAACGCCGGAAGAGGAGCGGCTCGAAGTGATGCTGCTGGACATCGCGACGGAATTAAGCGTGCCGCTGTATGAGTGGAGCGTCACGACGGGCCTCGCGAAAGTTCACGGCGCGCCAATGTACAACACGGACGATCCGGAGCAGGCAGTTTCGAATATCGCGCTGATTCAGGGCGATGGAATTTTTCTGCTGAAAGATTTTGCGCGCTATTGCGAGAACGACAAGATTTGCCGGCGGCTGCGCGAACTGGCGGAAAAGTTTCGAACGGCGCGGCGGTCCATCGTGGTGACAGCGGCTTCGCTGCAATTGCCGCCGGACCTCGAAGGCGATGCGGTCCCATTCAACCTGGGTTTGCCGGCGATGGAGGATTTGCTTCCCGGTGTGAAGCAGGTACTGGCGGAGCTGAATCGCGAGCAGCGCATTCCGATCGCGCTGGACGTCGCGGCGATGACGCAGCTGGCGAAGAATCTCGTCGGCTTGCCCGAGGAAGAAGCAATGCGGGCGCTGCGCAAAGCGGTGATGGCGCGCGGCAAAGCTGATGCGAGTTTGCTCGATGCAGTGATGGATGCAAAGCGCGAAGTGTTGAAGACCGAAGGATTGATTGAAACCGTGCGGCGCGACGCATCCTTTAGCGACGTGGCGGGATTGCGGAGCTTGCGTGAATGGATTGGAAAGAGAAAGAGCGCGCTGACCGCGGAAGGCCAGCGATTCGGGCTGGTGCCGCCGAAGGGCGTGCTCATCACCGGCGTGCAGGGCTGCGGAAAAAGTTTGGCGGCGCGCGCTGTGGCGGGAGAGTGGGGCTACGAGCTGGCGCGGCTGGATGCGGGCGCGTTGTACGACAAATATGTGGGCGAGAGCGAACGGAGATTGCACAAGGCGTTGGAGCTGGCGCAGAAGCTTGCGCCCATGGTGCTGTGGATCGATGAGATCGAGAAGGCGTTTGCTTCGGCGGGATCGAGCGGGGACGCGGATGCGGGATTGTCGCAGCGCTTGCTGGCCACGCTGCTGACCTGGATGCAGGACCGCGAAAGCGGCGTGTTCCTCGCGGCCACGTCGAACAACATCACCATCCTGCCTCCGGAGATGCTGCGCAAAGGGCGGTTCGATGAAATTTTCTTCGTGGATTTGCCGAATGCGGAGATTCGCGCGGCGCTCTTCGGACTGCATTTGAAGAAGCGCGGTCGGGATGCTGGGGTGTTCGATCTTGCGAAGCTGGCGGCGGCGAGCGACGGATTTTCCGGCGCGGAGATCGAGCAAGCCATCATCGCCGGCTTGTACTCAGCGTTCAGCGCGAAGCAGCAGCTCACGACGGAAATTCTGATCGCTGAAATTCAGCGCACGCGTCCGCTCAGCGTGACCCGCGCGGAAGAAGTCGAGGCGATTCGCGAGTGGGCGAAAACGCGTGCGGTGCCTGCGGACTAAGGTGCCCCTGCAAGGCATTTCCTGTTAAGTTGAAATCCTAATGCAGAGCGAAGGCGTGGCCATGAAAGCTTTTCGTAGAAACGCCGTCCATGTCGTTCTTGTCTTGTTTGCAAGCGCTGGCTGTTTGCGCGCGCAAGCTCAGACGGAGGCGCGGCCGAAATCCGCGGGAAACTGCGCGGAGCTGAAGGAAGCGAAAGCGAAGTTGGAATCGGCAGAGAAGCGTCTAAACGATTGGCCAAATCTTGCGCGATATCGCGATGAAAATAAACAAGTGCCATCTCCCGCTGAGAACGAGCAGCGCGTGGTGTTCATGGGCGATTCGATTACGGAGATGTGGGTGCAGCCGCGATTCGGCGCGTTCTTTCCAGGTAAGCCGTATATCGGCCGAGGGATTAGCGGCCAGACGACACCACAAATGCTGCTGCGTTTTCGCGCAGATGTGATTGCGCTGCAACCCAGCGTTGTCGTGGTTCTGGCGGGAACCAACGACATTGCGGGAAATACTGGGCCGATTACGCTGAGGGAGACGGAAGGAAATCTTGCCTCAATGGCGGAGCTGGCGCGCGCGAATGGAATTCGCGTGGTGTTGTCCTCGGTGATGCCTGTGAGCAATTACGGGCGCGATCGCGAAGGCAATCCTCTGGACATGCGAATCAAGCGTCCACCGGACAAGATTCTGGAATTAAACGCCTGGATTAAGAAGTACGCAGCGGTGAACGACCACCTGTATCTCGATTATTTCTCAGCCATGGTGGATGAACACGGTTTGCTCAAGAAAGATCTGAGCGAAGATGGGCTGCACCCGAATGCGGCTGGATATGCGGTGATGGCGCCGCTGGCGGAAAAAGCAATCCATTCCGCTTTGCGGGAGCTACCAGCAACGGGCTATTTGGTTCGACCAGGAGTTTCTGTCCCGGAACAAACCGCATAAGAACAGGTGGGCGACCTTTACGGCCTCTATTATCCGGAGCCGGATTTCGGTGAAAAGGGAACCGGCGAAACAGGACTTGTGATCAGTGCGGATGGAAAGCCGATCCCGCCCAAGCTGAATGACTCGGACGCGCCAACGGAGCCAGGCCTACACGTCAATGGGCGACATTTCAAGTTTGCGTGGTCCCAGTTTACGCCCCAGGGCTTTGCGTTCCGCACGGTCCGCGTTAATGGGATCGAATATTCGTTCCATGGCAAGTTTGGGCGTGAAGAGGTCGACATCGTCCCTGATGTGCCCTATCTTTCCGGAGTACTAACGGAAAAGCGAAACTCGCGCATCGTGCAAAGGAAGAAAATTCATTTTGGACATGCGGTCATCCTCTAGCGCAGACGACGTGACTGGAGATGCAGGGTATCTTCCTGTCCGAGAACCGTTACGAACCGCCAACTTGACCGCGACGGAGGGCTGGGTTAGGGTGGAACTAGTTTCTCCCTGAATAGGCCACAAAGCGGTCGCGCCTGCCTGCGGCAGGCAGGCACAACCAGGAGGAATCCCATCGGCCACCCGG
>JBARRT010000208.1:0-10653 GCA_049644365.1 Candidatus Acidiferrum sp.
ATGTAAATCCGTTAGAATCAACACTTATAGAACCTCTCGTAAGTGTTAAAAATAAATAACTTACAGAAACTCTAAGTTCTTTAGAATCATCACTTACAAAAAACATAGGGGGGGCCACCTTCAATCCAGCCTTACATCCTTCGGCCGGTGCCGAAGTATCAGACGGGAAAGCACGTAGCTGGCTACAACTAGCCCAATCGCGACCGCCGTCACCTGCCATTTGTGTGCCGCCAGATAGGGTAGCGCATTCGCTCCATACCGGATCGCTAGGTAACCAATGCCGAAGTACCGGATCAGCCGCGCCAACGTGATGGCTGAGATAAAGCTGAGCAGCGGCACCTCAAACACGCCCGCCGCGACCACAAAAATCTTGAACGGCGTCGGGGGGGGCAGGAGCGCTGCGACCAGCATCCCGGCAAATCCATTGTGCACCACCCAGTTGTGGATGGCCTGCGCTCTCTTCCCTGCATGCTTGTGAAAGAGCGCTTCCCCGCCCTTTTCCGCAATGAAAAAAAGCAGTACGCATCCAAGTACCGACCCCAGCGCCGCCATCGACGCGTAGAGCGGCATCCGCGCCGGACGCTGGATGGACAGCTCGATCAGTAGCAAATCGTTGATCACAGGAAATGTCAGAACGGAAGAATCCAGGAAAGAAATAAGAAAAAGCCCCGGCGCCCCCAGCCCAGTCGCAAACGCCACAACTTTCTGCTTCCATCCGCTCAAGTTCGATGGCAAAGATATTTTCTCCAATTCGTTTCTCAAAACTTGTGGGGGAGTAGCATTTGCCTTCGGTGAAGCCGAAGAAAATCGCGCGTGCAATTACTGCGAGAAGGCCGCGCGATCGAAGTGATTCATGAAAACCTGCATCAGCGCCGTCCGATGGAGATTCGGCAGCTTGGGAATTTCTCCGATCACTCGAACATGGCCAAAGCGCTCGATCGTTTCGCGGTTCTCCCGGTTCTGATCGCCGATCAGCACCACGCCATGCACCGGCAGTTCCGCAGCGTGAAGGGCGGCCAGCGTCAGCAGCGTGTGATTCACTGTGCCCAGCGCGCTCCGCGCCGCCACAATCACCGGCAACTTGAATTTCACCATCAGATCCAGCATGAACTGTTTCTGATTAATGGGCACCAGCACCCCGCCCGCGCCCTCGACGATGAGCCAGTCATTGATCAAACTGCTGGGCATATTGATGCGCCCGAGGTCAATCTCAACCCCTGCCCAACGCGCCGCCAGGTCCGGGGAAACCGGCGGAACGAATTTATACACTTCATCGAGCGTTCGATCCGTGCCGATTCCCGCCAGCCGCATCACCGTCACACGGTCTGAGCCTTCGAGCGTGCCTGTCTGGATCGGTTTCCAATAAACGGCGTCCAGCGCAGCGCATAGCAGAGCCGATAACGTCGTCTTACCGACCCCCGCGTCCGTGCCGGTGATGAAAAAGTGGTGCCTCATGCGCACTCGGCTGCTGACGCGCTCGGCGCCGTTTCTACCAATTGCATGTTACCCATGGACCCCCGTCTGGAATGGATCGCTCGGCCCCTAAGGACTTTGGAATGTTACCATCGCTTTGCAGGAACGCGATGGCATCGTATCCGAGGCGATACTGTAAAGGTCTGCCCACGCCTGGTGGCCCGTTTGACCTGCCGCTCCGCGAAATGTTATAAATCTGCGTCCTGTGCCAGCCCTTGCACCCTGTGTTCAGGGTGCTTCGCCGGCGGTTTTAGGGGTAATCTCAGACCGGCGTGCGGCGGCTTCTTCCCGGTGGAATGAGAACAATTCGATATGCGGTTGCGCTGCAGGGCGCTCGGTCGAGAGAGTGTGCCGGAATGGACTCACCGGGGAAATTCTTGCCCCACAAACAACTGATGCACGGAGGATTGCGAATGCGCACCTGGCTTTCAAATGCCTGGTCTCTCGGCTGTAGACTCACTAAGTTTGGCCTGGCTGCCGCCGTCTTCACGCTGATCACCGCGGCTTCGTCCCTCGCTCAAGAAGCTGGCGGAGAAGCGGGCCTGAAGCTCCCGGACCTCTCTCAGGTGACGTTTCTCGGAATTGAAGGCCACAAGCTTTTGCTCTTCGGAATCGTCATTTGCGTGTTCGGTTTGATTTTTGGGCTCGTGATTTACACGCGGCTGAAAAATCTGCCCGTGCATAAATCCATGCGCGACATTTCGGAGCTTATCTACGAAACCTGCAAAACTTATCTGATTACGCAAGGCAAGTTCCTCATGGTCTTGTGGGTTTTCATCGCCGTCGTGATCGTTCTCTACTTCGGCTGGCTGGCTCCTGTCCATCCGACGGCAGTTACTCTTCCCATCATTCTCGTCTTCAGTCTGGTTGGCATCGCAGGCAGTTACGGCGTCGCATGGTTCGGCATTCGCGTGAACACCTTTGCAAATTCCCGCACCGCCTTCGCGTCGCTGCGCGGCAAGCCCTATCCGATTTATCACACGCCGCTCGAAGCCGGCATGAGCATCGGCATGATGCTCATCAGCGTCGAGCTGCTGATGATGCTGTTCATTCTTCTTTCTGTTCCGGGCGACTACGCGGGCCCGTGCTTCATCGGCTTCGCGATTGGCGAATCGCTCGGCGCGGCTGCGCTGCGCATCGCGGGCGGCATATTCACGAAGATCGCCGACATCGGCTCCGACCTGATGAAAATCGTCTTCAAGATCAAGGAGGACGACGCGCGCAACCCCGGGGTCATCGCGGACTGCACCGGCGACAACGCTGGCGATTCGGTCGGGCCCAGCGCCGACGGCTTTGAAACTTATGGCGTCACCGGTGTCGCGTTGATCACTTTCATCTTGCTCGCGGTCAAGAATCCGACCTTGCAAATCCAGTTGCTCGTGTGGATTTTCGTGATGCGCATCGTGATGCTCATCGCCAGCGCCGCGGCCTATTTCATCAACGGCTTCATCGCCAAAGCGAGATACGGCAACGCCGACAAGATGAACTATGAGGCGCCACTCACTTCTCTGGTTTGGATCACGTCTTTCGTTTCGATCGCCCTCACCTACGTGATCTCTTCACTGATCATACCCACCCTAGGCGGTGACGCTTCGCAGTGGTGGAAGCTGGCGACAATCATCTCCTGCGGCACGCTCGCAGGGGCACTCATCCCGGAATTGGTCAAAGTCTTTACCTCCACGGAGTCCCGCCACGTCAAGGAAGTGGTCACCTCTGCCGAAGAAGGCGGCGCATCGCTTGGGATTTTGTCCGGCTTTGTTGCCGGAAACTTTTCTGCATACTACATCGGCCTGGCGATGGTGCTGCTGATGTCCGCCGGCTACCTGATCAGCACCATGGGACTCGAAAGACAGATGCTCGCACCGGCAGTGTTCGCCTTCGGGTTGGTTGCTTTCGGGTTTCTCGGCATGGGACCGGTCACCATCGCCGTGGATTCCTACGGCCCGGTGACGGACAACGCGCAATCGGTCTACGAGTTATCTTTAATTGAGCAAATCCCCGGCATCAAGCAGGAATTGAAAAAGGATTACAACATCGACGTGAACTTCGAGCGCGCCAAGGAAATGCTCGAGGCCAATGATGGCGCCGGCAACACTTTCAAGGCTACGGCCAAACCAGTGCTCATCGGTACTGCCGTTGTTGGTGCCACAACGATGATTTTCTCCATCATCATGGCGCTCACCAAAGGTCTCTCTGAAAACGTGAACAACCTCTCGCTCCTCCACGCGCCTTTCGTGCTCGGACTCGTTACCGGCGGCGCCATGATTTACTGGTTCACAGGCGCCTCGACGCAGGCCGTCACCACGGGCGCTTACCGCGCAGTGGAATTCATCAAAGCCAACATCAAGCTGGAAAGTGCCGCAGCGGCCAGCATTGCCGACAGCAAAAAAGTCGTCGAGATTTGCACCAAGTACGCGCAGAAGGGCATGCTCAATATTTTCATCGCCGTTTTCTTCGCCACGCTGGCCTTCGCCTTCGTCGAGCCGTTCTTCTTCATCGGTTATCTTTTCTCCATCGCCATCTTCGGCTTGTATCAAGCCATCTTCATGGCCAACGCCGGCGGCGCCTGGGACAACGCCAAGAAAATCGTCGAAGTCGAGATGAAGCAGAAGGGCACGCCGCTCCACGACGCCACAGTCATCGGCGACACTGTGGGCGATCCCTTCAAAGATACCTCTTCCGTCGCGCTCAACCCCGTCATCAAGTTCACCACCCTCTTCGGCCTGCTCGCCGTCGAGCTCGCCGTGCAAATGACGGCCACCCAAGGCTCCAACTTGACGCACGTCCTCGCGGCCGCTTTCTTCGCGGTTTCCTTCATCTTCGTCTACCGCTCGTTCTACGGCATGCGCATCCGGGGTTCGGCCGCGTAGTAGAACATGTTCGAGAATCGATGGTCGGCGGTCTAAAGTCGGAAGTTGAAGAAAACGAAAGTGGGGCGGCCTCCAGGCGGCCCTCTATTGTTTCAATTTGCGGTAGAATCCCACCGCTTTCGAGACGGGGTGAAACCATGAGAAAACTTCTATTCCCTTCGATCGGCACTCTTCTTCTGTCGTGCATCTCAACGTTCTGCAACGCGCAAGTGGATCCGAAATGGAAAATTCACGATCCCGATCGCCCGCTGCCTGCAATCGTTGATCCGGGAACATCGAGCACCCAGGACTCGCCGGGCCGTCCTCCCTCCGATGCCGTCATGCTTTTTGACGGAAAGGACCTCTCGAAATGGGCGCACAAGGACGGCAGCCCCGCGAAATGGAAAGTCGAGAGCGGCTATCTCGAGACCGTTCCGAAGACCGGCTACATCTACACGCGGGAGGCGTTCGGCGACTGCCAGTTACACGTCGAATTTGCCGAGCCGGTCCCGCCCAAGGGCGAAAGCCAAGAGCGCGGCAACAGTGGTGTTTTTCTGATGGGCCTCTATGAAATTCAAGTCCTGGATTCCTACGAAAACAAGACCTACGCGGATGGTCAAGCGGCCGCCGTTTACGGCCAGTATCCGCCGCTGGTGAACGCCGCGCGTCCTCCGGGCCAATGGCAGAGTTACGACATCGTTTTTCATGGCCCGCGCTTCGACAACGCTGGAAAATTACTTCGCCCCGCGCGCGTGACCGTGCTGCATAACGGCGTACTGGTGCAGGACAACGTGGAACTCTCTGGCCCGACGGCGCATAAGGCGCGTCCCCCCTATTCGCCGCAGCCCGAGAAACTGCCGCTCGCGCTTCAGGATCACAGCAACCCGATTCGCTTCCGCAATATTTGGATTCGGGAATTGAAAACAACGGATTGAACAGAAAGGCAGAAACGCCCCGGTCTTGCCGTCTTACTCTCTTACCGCCATCGCTCGAATGCGCCGCGCTCCCCTGCCGGCACGTTTCTAGCGTAGATGGTCGGTGACGACGCGGGCATAGTCCGCAATGGCAATCTCGGGATCTTCCAGCTCGGGATGCCAGACCTTTTCCCACTCGAAACAGTAGAAGCCCTTGTAATCCATAGAGCGCAAGGCATCGATTTGCTTCTTGATCGGGATGTCTCCGCGGCCGGTCAACACATACTTGCGATCACCGCCTTTGCCCACCGAGTCCTTCAGGTGCGTGTGCCGGATCCACGGCCCGAGCTGCTGCACGGTGAATTTCGGGTCCTCGTTTGACTCCGCAAACGTGTGGTGCGCGTCCCACAAGAGTCCGACCGACTTGGAATCGGCACGATGCAGGACGTCAGCGAGCGACGCCGAAGCGGTAAAATCATCATGCGATTCGATGATCACGGTAACTTTGCGCGGGCCCGCATAGTCGCCCAATTCGCGCAACCCAGCCGCAACACGCGCCTTCAAATCGTCACTCGGAACAACGGGATGCCCGGAATCAGGGCTGTCACCGAACACGCGCACGTAGGGCACATCGAGCGAAGAAGCCAGGTCGATGAATCGCCGGGCGTCCGCCAAAATTTTGGAACGTTTCTCAGGGTCGGTCTCGTGCAGGCTGGCGGAGCTGCTGACGCAGGCGACCCGAAGGTTGCGAGAGAGAATATCGCGCTTCGTCTGAGCGATGCGTTCCGCCGCAAATGCCGGGTGAGAAGGCAAGTTGAGGTTGCCTTGCAATCCGCGCAATTCGATAGCGGCGAAACCGTGCTCCCCCGCGAAGTTCAGAATTTTTTGCAGATCCCAGGCAGGGCAGCCCAGAGTTGAAAACGCAATCGGCAGACGCGCGGGTTCCCCGGCGGGCGCAAATGTGGCGGCCATCACCGCGCCGGAGAGCCTCTTCGCGAATTCTCGCCGCGTCGTTCTCATGGAGCCGCGCCTCCAGCAATCGCTGGGGCAAGACTACCCATGACGTGCAGAAGTGTCAAAGCACAAATGGGCATGGCGAGGGAGGAAAACTCTAGAAGACCTCATCCCGCTTTGGAGAATTTTCGTCTCTGCCCTAAGTCTTTATCAATCCCGGGAATTTGCGGGGATTGTTGTCGAAGCCGGGGAAGACCGGCGTCAGTTCTTTCACACCAATGTGTTTGGAAAGAACCTCGCCGACCGCGGAGCGAAAATCCGTGGTGAGCGCGAGGTCGCGTCCTTCGTTGAGCTGGTGATCATTCAGCCCGGGCCATTTCCCGTAGACTTGCCCGCCTTTCACATCGCCGCCCATCAGGAATATGCAGTTCGCGTGGCCGTGGTCCGTGCCGCGGTTGCCGTTTTCTTTCGCCGTGCGGCCAAACTCGCTCAGGGTCACAACGACCACGTCCTGCATGCGGTCGCCCATGTCCTGGTGAAACGCCGCCAGGCCGGAACCCAAATCTTTCAGCAAATTGGAAAGTTGGCCTTGCACGCCGCCTTCGTTGACGTGATTGTCCCAGCCGCCGCAATCGACAAACAGAATTTCCACGCCGATGTTGGCTTTGAGGAGCTGCCCGATCTGCTGCAAGCTCTGTCCCAGGCGGCTCGCAGGATACTGCGCGCCGTTTTCCGGCTGATACTTCGCGGGATCCGCTTTGCGCAGAAGATCGATCGCTTCAAATGTCTCCGTGCCCGTGCCGTGCAGCGCGTGATCCACGGTCTGCGCGTACATGGCTTCAAAGCCGCCTTCCACGATTTGGCCGGTTCCCGACGCTTGCGCCATCACTTTGAATTGCTTCAGGTCCGGCAGCGCAATGGCCGGCGCATTGCCGTGCAAGATGCGCGGAAGATTCGGCCCCATCGCCACGGCGCGGAACGGCGAAGCATTTTCTTCCGGGACGGTTTCGAGCGCGCGATTGAGCCAGCCGTCTTCCGTCGATTTCAAGCCGGGCGTGCCCGATTCCATGAAATCCTGCGCATCGAAATGCGAGCGCGTCGGATCGGGTGAGCCTGCCGCGTGGACGATCGCGAGCTGGTTCTTGTGAAACAGCGGCTCCAGCGGCGCAAGGCTCGGGTGCAGACCAAAAAATCCGTCAAGGTCGATGGCCGTGTCTCCCCCGCCGCGCTTGGGCTGAGGGATCGCAATCGAAGGACGCAGCCGGTAGTAGTTTGGCTCGCCGAACGGCACGACAATATTCAGGCCATCTGCAGCGCCGCGCTGAAACAGAACGACGAGCTGCTTCTTGTTCGGCATGGGCGTTGCCGCAACCGCGCGCTGTAAGAAGGCCGGCATCGCGCTCAGGCCCACCATGGCCACGCCGCCCTGCTTTAAGAAATAGCGCCGGGAAAATTTCAGGTCGCGTACACCTTCGCAACATTTGTAGCTCATGGCGTCTTTATCACCTTCTCTGAAATTCCGGCGCGCCCAGCACCAGCCCCGCAACCACGCCGAGGTCCACTTGTTTTTGCGGATCATCGAGCTTGGCCTGGAGAACCTGCGGGTTTTCCAACTGTTTCTGGAGCGTCTCGACCGTCGTCGGCGCCGCGTGCCCGCCGAGGAAAACCTGCACGGCACGGTCGAGCGCCACTTTTGCTTCCGCTGACGAATCCATGCCCAGCAGCGAAGCCACATCCGTGCGAGTGCCGCGCATTTTGTTTCCAGCGAGAGCCAGGGAATAATTCAAGCGGTTCAGCAGCGCGCCGGTATTCACCCACGCTTCAGCCTTGTCCGCGTAGCCGGTCGGCGGCTGGCATTGATAAAGCGGCTCGCCGATTCGTCCAATCCATTGCACCAGCGGCAGCGGAGAGTCCACATCCGAGCCGGTGGCGCGCGCCGCGGACACCACGAGTTCGAACGGCGTCTTGATCTTCGCGCGGTACGCATCGCGCGACCAGAATTCCGGCGACCAGATCATGGTCTTCAGCACCGCGCGAATGTCGCCATCGCCGGATTTGAAGGTCTCCGCCATGCGATTCACGAGCGACGGCGGCGGAGTGTCCGAAACAAAACGGCGCGCCAATTTTGTGGAAATGAATTTCGCCGTGCTCGGATGACGCACGAGCAGCTCGATAACCTGCTCACCGTCTTTCATGCCGCCGGCGTGAATCTTTTTCCCGAGCACATACTTCGGGTCTGGATCATGCAGCCTCTCATCGAATTTGAAATCCGCGTACTGCCTCGGCTTGTCCATCGTCCAGCCGGTGAAGCAGCGCGCGACTTCGGTGACGTCTTTCTGCGTATAGCCGCCGTCCACACCGAGCGTGTGCAGTTCCATCAATTCGCGCCCGTAATTTTCGTTGAGCCCGCGCTCATTTTTCTTCGCGGCTTGCTGCGGATTTGGCGCCGGACGCGGTGGCCAAGGACCGCCGAATCGTCCGCGGCGCCTCTGCTGCCGCGCAGCGCGCTCCGCGGCCAGCCGCTGCGCGGCCTTCGGATCGGCGCTCAGGAAGTTGTCCAGGTAAAAAAGCATCGCCGGACTTTTCGCTGTCGCAGTCAGAAGATCTTTGAATTTCCCCAGCGCGTGCGGCTGGATCACATCGCGTTCGTAAGAAGTCAGGTAGTAGCGATCCTCGCCCTTGCCTGCAAATACGTTGAAGTGATTGAACCAGAAATCGTCCATCACCTGCTGCAACTGGCGGTTGCTGTAAATGGCGCGCGTCACTTTGGCCATCCCCAGTTCAGCCACGATGCGCTGCGGCCTTTTGCTGTCGTCGGCGATCGCCCGCGGCACGTTGTTTGGATCGCCTCCTCCAAGCGCGCTGCGTGCGCCTCCGCCGTTGGTCGCAAGATTCCCATGCGGCTGATCCATCTTCATGGGCGCCGGCGCATCGTCCATTTCTTGTTTTGCTGGAGCGCCTTCGGCATTCTGCTGCGGCGCTTCACCATCGCCGCGAGCCGGTGCTTGCCTCATATCCCTGGCAACCGTCTCTGCGGCAGAATCCGCGCGGCGCTTCTCTGTCTGCTGAGCTTTAAACTCCTCTTTCGTCAACCCGGCAAGCTTCGCGGCCTGCTTGGGCTGCGGATATTCATCGATCAATTTGGCGGTGGACAGCCGGAGCGTGGGGTAGTTCTGAAGCCGCGCTTCCAGCGCCTTGTCGTCAATCGCACCGGGATTCAGTTGTTCTTCGATCCACTTGGACAAGCCCATCTGCCGGACGCGTTCCACGTCCCTGGGCCGCGGGCCATAGGCGAGGCGATTCAGCGCATGAAGAATCGCTTCATCCGGACTGAGTTCGGAAATCGGCAATCCCTTCAGCGAGGGGTCCTGCTTTGGCTTTTTGTCTTTTGCAGCCGCGGGAGTCGCGGCGGCCGCCGAGACGTCGAAGCCAAGCGAAAACACAAGTGCGAAAGAAAGAACCGTGGCAAGGAAAGATCTCGTCATCGCGGCAATTTCCGGGAAAAACGGCGAGGCAGGGCGTTGTTGCAGCCTCATGACACTCTCCTGTCGGCGTGTTCGGGGGCAGGGCCTTCATCCATAGGATAACCCTGGCGTGGAAAATAAGTTGCGGAAGTCCGGCGGGTGTGCCGGAAAAAACGCTCATCCACATGCATTCAGGAAAGGACTAACGCCGATGCCTGACGGCGCTTCAACGCTGCGAAGATGGCAAGGCACGCGCAGATCGGCCAGGAATTCCCTATTCCGCGATGTCAAAATCCACGATTCGGCCCGGTGCATTGTTCTTTTCGCTATCGACCGCCTGCATCAGCAAGCGGTACGAGCCAGGCTTTAGATCGTTCACTTTGACCTTCAGCCCGATGGGGATCACTGGATTTCCTTTCTGGACGAACTCATCAGCGCGCTGAACATCCGTGAAGAACAGTTTCTTATTGCTCTCTCGTTCGAGAATCGTGTACGCCATGCCGACCAGCGGAGGGTTCGCGGAGGCCAGCAGTGGCTCATAAATCTCCGTGTAGACCACCACGTTGTCCGTATTCTTGAAACGGTTGCTGCCGGAAGGAGTAATCTGCACGCCCTTCACGACCAGTGGCGCGCGATCTTCGAGCAGCGCGGAATCCAGCCCGGTAGGAATGTCGGTTAGCCTTTGCACGGAACTCGCCAGCACCAGCCCGCTCAGGCTGAAGTGCTTTCCGTCGTACTCATCGATCGTCAGCGGCTTCTCGAACTTACCGAACGTGTCGCCGCCGGCGCTCAGGACCACGGTGAGCTTGTACGTTCCTGGTGCGGCATCGAATTGGTTTTCGTAGTGATACGGTGTCTTGGTGAAATCCTTCCATTCATCTTTCTCGAGGTCCATGTTCACGGTGTCGCTAAATCGCGCGCCGATGGTCCCATCCGGCCGGTAAGCGATGCCCAGGACGTTCAGGTTCGCGTGATACTTTCCTTTTTCCTTGTTGAATT